>DBRJ01000044.1:0-15289 GCA_002305915.1 Pelotomaculum sp. UBA1371
CAACCCGGCCAGGCGGGACAGGCTGTCCCTCACCAGCTCCGTTTTCAGCTTCAACTGCTCTGTGTACTCAATATGCTGGAGCTGGCAGCCGCCGCAGGTGCCGTAACTGGCGCAGGCAGGCTGACACCGGGCAGGGGACTGCTCGAGCACCTCCAGCAGCCTGCCGCGGGCGTAGTTCCTCTTTATATTGACTATCTCGGCCAGAATCCTGTCACCCGGCGCTGTACCGGGGACAAAAACAGCCATCCCGTTGTGCCGTCCCACTCCTTCACCGGCGTGGGTAAGCCCGTTTATTTGTAGCCTGATCTTGTCCAAAGTCCTTAGAATCTGGCGGCCTTCCATACTGCAGCCCCCGCCTGTCCATAATTACTCCTGCTCTCCATCTAGGGCAGCTCCACATAGAGCTTAATTTCTTTTATAATTCCCTTTTCAACTTCAAAGGTCAGATACTCATATCTTTCCCTGTTGATCCCGTACGCACAGTTATTAGGATCGGATCTCCCGTCGGGCACCATTTCGAGGCCAGTATAAGCTTCTTTCAACCCGGTGAGGGGGGAGCCAACAGTAATGCCCCGGGGTGTTCGCAGTTTTGGGCTTGTTAAATCCATGCTCATGAGCCAGAAGTCTTTCCCGTTGTCCCGGGGTGAGAACATTTGCACCACGAGGCCTTCATATTTCAGCGTTTTCAGGTGAGAACCCGAATGTGTGTCAGCTTCCCTTCCCAGCACCTCATTGGTCTCTGCTACTGGTTCGCCAAGGACAGCGCTCAACTCCGCCTGGTCATACCAGTTTCGTAAAGTAAGCTGCCCCCTGTCCGAGATCAAAGAATACTCGCCAACACTCTCTGGTGCGTTTTGACCGGTGGTTGTACCTGCCGGTTCTTCCCCTGCGGGCTTCTTAAGGGAAAAGCTCTCAATAACCGCGTCAAATTCTTTTTCCAGGGCTCTGAAATCCTGTTCTGTTTTTTCGGAAGCATCCGGTGGAACCTGAACATCAGTAGCATGAGCCCAGCCAAAATAATAAGCAACGGATTCCCCAAGGTACCTGAAACCGTACATATCCTCCAGCCCTTTTAAGTCTTCCCGGGTGAATTCCCCTTTATCATAGATTTCGATTCTGCCAATCACACCAAAAATCTGTTCCGGATACGCTGCCTGCACCTCTTTAGCAACAAAGCAAATAGATTTGCCCTCTTCCCTGATCTCTACTTTTTCTGCAAAATCGCCGGGCAAGTTTAGAGAGAAACCAAACTTCTCATTTTCATAGACAAAATCCCCTCTGCTATCGCTGTCGCAGGCTGCAAACAAAGCTGGACATAGAAATAATGTTGTCAACAACAAAAATAACACTAAAACACGTTTCACAACTTGCCATCCTTTCCTGGAAAGTATTGGACAGGGACTGATGGGACATAGGAGCATGGGGTGGAAACAGAGACAGGAGGACAGGCAGGCCAAAGGGACAGGTACCTTGACCATACCCTGTGGCAAAGGTACCCGTTATCATTTATGTAAATCAAGCAAGAAAGCAGAGAGATGTTCATTAAGAGTAAAGGAAAGTTCTTTTTTTCTCCTTCAGCTTCCAGTATTACCTCTACTCCCGGCGGACCACTGCTATCCGTCGAAGTTCAGCCATTTCTCATAGTGCCGGTATGATCACCCCTACTCCCTGACCAGGGCTGCTATACCGCCTGTATAGTAGGGTTCAGAGAAGAGGACGCTTTTAGCTCTTTCATCCGTGATGGTAATACAGGCACCGATCATGTCAACCTTACCCGCGATCAAGGCCGGGATCATCCCGCCAAAATCCAGGTTGATGATTTCCAGCTGCATATCCAGGTGGCGGGCAATATACTTAGCCAGTTCAATATCAAAACCGACGATTTCCTGGCTTCCGTCTACAAAGGAAAAGGGCTCCGTCACTGCCGACGTCCCGAACCTCAGGACACCCCTGTCACCGGAAAGAGTTATGTCCGGCATGGCTGCAGGAACTCCTTCCTCAGGAATCCACCGTTTTAACATTTCAGCATACTCACCGTTACTCTTCAGTTCGGCAACAACTTCGTCAATTGCAACCTTCAGTTCTTCATTTCCGGGCTGCACAGCAAATCCATAGTTGTCTACAGTAATCATCTCGGGCAAAACCCTAAGACCCTGGTTTTTAGCTGCTATATTCTTAAGAATAGGCTCATCATAAGCTGCGGCATCAGCTTTACCGGTCTTTACAGCCATGCAGCAATCCAGTACAGTGTTATAATACTGGAACCTGGCATTTGGGAACCTGGATAAAACCAGTTGATCCGCCACTGTACCGGTAGGAACTGCAAATACCTTACCCTCCAGTTGGGAAAAGTCAGTAATTTTCTCTCTCTCACTGCAGCCTCCAAAAGCAACCAGCATAAAACAAAGCAGTAGTCCCAGCATCCCCATTATTCTTTTGTTGAACATTAAAACATCTCCCCACTCTTTCCAGATTCTCCAACTCGCCTTAGAATGTCACGCCTTGATAGTCAGGGGCAGGATAAGGTATCTCCCCTGTCCCTGTCATTGCAACCCCCCATGACCTGAGCAAGTGCATGAGACAAGGTACAAGGTATTGCCCCTTGTCCCTGGCACCGGGGTGGGACATGGTACCTGCCCTGCCCCTTGTCCCGCCATCACATTCATTTCTTAGCTATTTTATCCCATACAAGATAAAAAAGGAAGCAAAAAGAATTTCTCCCTTTGCCTCCCTGTTCACCGCCGCCAGGTACAAGATCTGTTACAATTCTTTGCCGTTCCAGCAATACGTACAGATCTTATCCCCGCCGATACCGATTGCCTTAATCATGTCATGGATATTCTGGTATTTTAGTGTTGAAAGGTTGAGCCGTTTACTGATGCAATCAACCATACGGTTGTACTGCTCCGTTGCGGGATCACAATACGCTTCAAGAGACTCCGGTTCTTTGCCTTCAAGCTGGATAATCGCCTGTCTTGCCGCAAGATCCATTACCGATCTGGATCTTGAGAAGTTCAGGTATTTACAAATGTAAACAATAGGCGGACAAGCTGCCCGGATATGGACTTCACTGGCATTGCATTTATAAAGCAGGTCTACAGTTTCTGAAATCTGTGTACCGCGGACAATTGAATCATCGCAAAAAAGCAGGCGTTTGCCGGAAACAAGTGCATGAATGGGCATCAGCTTCATTCTTGCAACAAGATTTCTTATTTCCTGGTTCTGCGGCATAAAACTCCTTGACCAGGTCGGTGTATATTTTATAAAAGGACGTCCATATGGTATTTTAGATTGGTTCGAGTAACCGATGGCATGTCCGACACCCGAGTCAGGCACTCCGGCAACCATGTCGATTTCTACATTGTCGTTTTTGGCCAGTGCCGCCCCATTTCTATAACGCATGACCTCAACGTTTACCCCTTCATATGTTGAGGACGGGTAACCATAATAGACCCATAAAAAAGCGCATATTTTCATCTTGTTCCTGGGTGGCGCAATCTTCTCAATACCTTCCGGTGTTAAAAAAATGATTTCTCCGGGGCCCAGTTCATAATAGAATCTATAATCGAGGTTGGCAAAAGTACAGGATTCCAAGGAAACGCAATAAGAACCTTCTTTCTTACCAACTATTAAAGGAGTCCTGCCCAGCTTGTCCCTTGAAGCATAAATACCCTGCGGAGTCAAAAGCAAAATCGAACAGGAACCTTCAATCAACTCCTGCGCTACCAACAAGCCATCCTTAAACGAATTCTCATGATCAATAATTACAGATACAAGTTCAGTAGGATTAATAGTACCCTTATTTGTTTCCAGGAAATGAATATTCTTCAAATTAGAGAAGGCTCTTTCGGCTATATTATCCAAATTATTAATTTTCCCCACTGTGCTGATGGCATATTGACCAAGGTGTGAACACACTGTCAAGGGCTGGGGTTCTGTATCGCTTATACAGCCTATGCCCATATTTCCTTGTACTTTTGAAAGTTCAGCTTCAAATTTCGCTCTGAAATGTGTATTTTCGATATTGTGAATCGACCTGTTGAAACAACTGCCGTTCCAGATTGCCATCCCCCCTCTGCTGGTTCCCAGATGGGAATGGTAATCCGTACCAAAATATACATCCATTACACAATCCTCTTTAGAAACTACACCAAATAATCCACCCACGAAAACTACACCCCTAAAATAGATCTGGTAAAAACCCTAGCATGTAACAGGCAAAATGCATTCGACAGATATACCCAAATTACATGCACTAATAGCATTACATTTTTACAAAGATATTGCAACAATTTTTTATATCCAGATTAGTAAAGAGATTTTTAAGTTAAGACCATATTAACAAATTATGCAATATAAGGAAGCAAACTTTCCTGCTTACCATGTAAAAAGAACGCCTCTTTGCGTTCTGCTCCCCTAAATACAAATACTCCTGCCTTTAGAAGCCATAGAAAAAGGAAGCAAGCTTAAACGGCTTCATCCTTGCTTCCTGCTCTCAATAATCTTAAACTCACTTTGCGGGTTGCTCAAATTTGTTCCCAGTCATTACGGGTGAAGACCTCCGGCTCGCAAGGGGCTCCCGCCAGCCAGGACCAGAAAACCCCCTCATCACCGTTAAACGCGAATCGCAGTGCCTGCACGTCCGGAAACTGCTTAAACACAGTCCATGTAATATCCGCCATGACCCCTCCAGGTCCGAAACTGGTGGGTGACGGAACCTTATTTTCCCCAAACAAGTTGCGAAAGTCGGCGAAGTCCAGGGTGAGCACATCACCACTGCTGTTGCGCGTGATACCGCGAAGCATGCCCGCACTCCGCTCCGAAAAGTGTGAACGGTAGCCGCGCAAGTACTCATCCTCCGTGGGTCCCTTCAGCATCTCTTCCAGTGCGGCTTGTACGGGATCAGCATCACCGGGAACCTCCTGGTTCACCCCCTGTAGATATGAAATACACCTGCACCACCTGAGAATCTGCCGTCACGCTTTCAGCTTCTGTGTTTTCAAGCGGTTTGAAAGGGTTGCCCTGCAAAATTTCTTCTACTTCTTCATAACCCGCCGGAAATGCATAGTTGTAACGGGCCGGCAGGGCAAAAACGTAACTGCTGTTACTACCCAGTTCCCTTGGTCCCACCGGCGCAGCGCCGATATGAAATTTTCTGCTTTGCATTGCTTTCCACTGGCCTTGCGTGAATATCATAATGGGTATGTCCTGTCGCTGGTTTTGCGCGGTCCATTGCGGATGTCTGATAGAAATCAGCGGGCCTTTTTCTACAGCCACTGAACCTCCGGGAGTAAAACCTTCCCATTCGTCCGCGATAACCGAATAACCCCGCCAGCTCTCCGGCAAGGAAAAACTAAAGCCATATTCAGTGTTCTTGTACACCGTTGCGCCGGCTTCCACGTATGAGTCCATCTGTACAGCAGTGATTAGCCAGCGGTTTTTCAACTTCTCCACTTCAAGTGTGATTGGCCGCCTGGCAGCAGCACCGCCGTTTACCATTTCCACGCTGGTCATTTCAATTATTTCACCCTTAACCAGGTACCCGGACTCTGCTAGCTCGTTCACGCTTAAAATCTCTATACGTTCCGGCCACGGACTTGAAAGCAGCCTTCCCGGGACTTTTTGAAGATCTTTCTGCCATTCTGCCAGAAGCGCAGGAGCTATAAAATCGCCGTAGTTCTCCTGCACACTCTTATTCACTGTCTCCTGGGGAGCCAGCAGCGAGACTGATTTCAGCTTTCTGCCGAAATCTTCAACCAGCCTCACAACCTCCTCCTGCTCATTTTCATCCTTAATCATACTTTTCTGGCCGTTCACAAACAATTTGACGGGGTTACCGGCTAAAGCTGCCGTTGCCAGAATACCCACCAGGAGAGCAATACAGGAAACAACTAACCATTTCTTTTGCATTGGAAACACCTCGCCCTAAATATCTTTGCAGTCTTATAGGGACATCTATTTCTTTCAGGATGAAGCAAGCCTAACAGGCAATATTAACGGATTTACTAATGAGTTATCAATGGGCTTATTGAAATAAATTTGTTAGATTTAGTATTTAATAAGCCTCTTATGGACGCCGTCAAAAATTGACGAGAGTCTTGCTCTATTTAGATTGTCCATTGATCATGAATGATCCCCACCAATAACCATTCGCCCTCAAATTCTTCAAACACTAAACGCAAGCTTCGCCAATCCATTCCCTCGTATTTTGGATCAATTCCAGTAAAATGGTATTCAACAATGATCGATCCGGGATAAACATCAGGCGCGTTGTTAATCATATTGCCCTGAAATAATTGTTTATTATAGCTGATCCTCTCAGCATTTCTAAAATCCTGATCATAAATGAAAATGTCATAATAAGCAGCAGGGGTCAAAGTTATAGGCTCACCGGTTCCATCATAGCTCCCCCAGTTATATTCAGTAGAAGAGGAAAAGAATTCCTCAAAATCAGAGGGCATGAAGACGACACTATTCTCAAGGTCCACATAGCTGTAAGGGCTGAATCTTACACCTTTGACCGGGTGAACATATTCAATTAATGCTTTCATATCCCTGCCGGCTATCAAGTTCAAGACTTTTTCAACTCGATCGGAAATAATTTCTTCCGCTTCCTCCGGTGTGTAGGACACCTTTTCTTTTTCAATAATATTGAATTCTTGATTCTGGATAATCCAACGGCCGTCTCTGTATTCATAGGTAACAGTTAATTCATATTTCCCGGTCATTACGTTTTCGCTGATTTGAGTAACCTGTACTTTAGTTTCGTCAATCTTTTTCAGCTCATAGGGTTGATCCAGGATTAGCATGAACGGGCCGCCCCTGGAAAGGAGATAGAGTCCGTCTTCCTTTTCGTAAAAAAATTCATCAGCGTAGGATTGGGCTAAATCCCCGTCCATAATTTCGGACATATGCCGGACCCATTGGGCTTTGTCAGCAAAATTTATTACCCTTCTACTATCTTCTTCCACTTCCTGGTATATGCCTTTTTCATATTTATTTGTTAATTCTTCCAGGGGGACTTCCGGAATTTCATTATTACCTGAAGCAATCATCTTACCGCCGCAACCCGCCAGGGCAAACGACAGGAGTATTGTTGTTAAAATAAGCATATGTTTACAATATTTCAATACATCCACTCCCAACTTTATTATTTCGACAAAATGACAGGTAACCACAAAGCCTGGCTGAGCAGACCTCAATTCCTCACCGAGGCTTCTTAAAAAAAAGACGTCTCCCAGCCCAAAAAGGTTCGAATTTTATTGGTTTATAATAATTAGCATTTCATCTGCTCTCAAATTGAATTCTCATGTATTCTAAATTAGCGAAGTTTACATGTTTAACTAAATGCTGCCTGTCGGCATAAGTTAAATTATCTAAATATATAGAGGATAATTTGACAAGCTGGAGGTAGATCCTATGACAAATCGGCGACCCAGAGTACCGGGAAGTTGTCCGGTCGGGTTTACGGGACGTTATACTATTGTAGCCGGCGACACATTGTTTAAGATCGCCCAAAGATACATGATTAATGTGGCAACTTTGGTTGCGGCAAACCCACATATTACAAATCCCGATCTTATTTATCCGGGTGACGTAATTTGTGTCCCCTCTGCCGCAGAGATCCCGGCCGGGGAGAAAATTACACTGGCCACCACAACAAGTGCAGTTGATACGGGTTTACTTGAGTTTTTACTTCCCAGATTCACCGCAGCGACCGGCTACCAGGTTGAGGTGAGGTCTGTGGGGTCGGGAGAGGCGCTGGCTTTGGGGGAGCAGGGTAAGGCAGATGTCCTGTTAACTCACGCCCCTGAAGCTGAAAAGGAATTGTTAAACAGGGAAATCATTACTAATTACCAGCGGGTCATGCATAATGACTTTGTGATCGTAGGACCTTCTTCGGATCCGGCAAAAATATCCGGAACCAAATCAGCCACTGAGGCTTTTAGAAAAATTGCCGGGAGTAAAGCACCCTTTTATTCAAGGGGTGATAAATCAGGCACCAACCAACGGGAACTAGAGATTTGGTCAAAAGCAAGAATAAAGCCATCCGGCTCCTGGTATCACAAAACCGGCAAGGGAATGGCGGAAACGCTATTAGATGCTTCAGCAGGCAGGGGCTATACTTTATCGGATCGAGGCACTTATCTGGCAATGAGAAGAAACATAAATCTGCAGATTTTATCGGAAGGAGACCCAATGTTGTTGAATATATATCATGTCATGCAGGTTAATCCACAGAAGTTTCCTAATATTAACGCGGAAGGCGGCAGAAAGTTCGTAGAATTCATGATCTCCCCTGAAACACAGCGGATAATATGTGATTTTGGGGTAACCCTGTACGGACAGCCGTTATTTATACCCGATCGTATCCGGTGTTAATTTCATTAAATCACATGATCAAAAAAAGAGACATGCACCCATGACAAAGTGCGCTATCCGGACAGCCCCTTTACATTTATAGAACCCTCTATTAAGTGCAGCTGAATTAGAGGTGGGACAGGGGACAGGTCCTCGTCCCAATCAGTTTTCTTTTAACCTGACACCATCCCGAAACAAGGGGTGTTTTTTTCTGGATATTTACATGTTTTTAAAGGATCTTTGTTATCTGTGTTTAATTGCCCAGTTAAACTTAATTAGGGGGAGGGTAGACTTTGAAAATAAAGTTTGTCCATACTAACATTATCGCCAGGGATTGGAAGAAACTGGCCCAGTTTTATATCGATGTTTTTGGTTGTGAACCGGTACCCCCGGAACGTGACCACAGCGGCGGGTGGATCGAGCGTATTACCAGTATAAAAGGTGTCCACATAAGAGGCATTCACCTGCGCCTGCCGGGTTATAAGGACGGCCCGACTTTAGAAATATTCAATTACAACAAACAGCCAGAAGGTTGTGAACAGCCCGCTGTAAACAGGCCTGGACTTGCACACATAGCTTTCCTGGTCGAGGATGTCAGGTTTTTTTACGAAAAATTATTGGAAAAAGGCGGCAGCAAATTGGGTGAGTTAGTGGAAAAGAAAATAGACGGCGTAGGGCTTTTAACAGTGGTTTACGCCAGGGATCCGGAAGGAAATATTATAGAAATACTAAATGTTAAGTAAGGCAACAAACAGAGGAACTGTTCTTATTTTCTTGAATAATTCCTATATAATCCTTTATAATCCTTATTTTTTGGGGCAGGGATAAACTCTTGCCAGATGGGACAAGGAATCTGTCCCCCTGTCCCGCAAGGAGTGTACTTATGAAAAATATTTTTTTCTATCAAACCGTCATCGGGGTAATCGGGATAGCTGAAAAGGGAAACGCTGTTACAGATTTATATTTTCCAGGCGAAAAAACACCTGAAGATGCAGTCGTATCCGAAACTGAAATTTTAAAAGAAGCCGGCAAGCAACTTCGTGCTTACCTGGCTGGAAAGCTGAGAAATTTTACACTGCCCCTTGCCCCCTCCGGTACTGAATTTATGCTGCGCGTTTGGAAGAGCTTGCTGGCCATTCCCTATGGCGAAACACGAAGTTATCAGGAAATAGCTCAGAGTGTAGGCAATAAGAAAGCGTCAAGAGCTGTGGGACTGGCTAACAACCGCAATCCGATTCCAGTTTTTATACCCTGCCACCGGGTAATCGGTGCCAATGGAAAGCTGATCGGCTACGGGGGAGGACTGGATTTAAAGGCTTATCTTCTAGAATTGGAAAGGGTGACGTTGGCCGCAGGTGACTAAGGTAACAGGATATCTTTCAACCCGCCGACCCTGCACCTATGCCCGGGCGCACCCAAAAAAGCCGGTCCCCGTCAAGGGCCCGGCTTTTGGCTTTGTACTTCTTTATTTTTCGATCCACTCTTTAACTTTTTCCTGGTTTGCCTCTACCCACTTGGCCGCTGCCTCAGCAGGCTCCATGCCGTCTTCTATATCCAGCATAACTGCCTCCATATCGGAAGCGGTCCAATTGAATTTATCCAGTATATCGTAAACCTCCGGTTTTTCTTCCTTTAACCCCTTGCGCACGATAGTGTGAATGAATTCTTCAGCACCGTAAACCCCTTTTGGATCCTCCAGGTATTTGAGGTCCCACTTGGCAAACTTCCAATGGGGAGTCCAGCCGGTTATTACGATCCAATCCCCGTTGTCTTCCGCCTTTTTCAGTGCTGCCGCCATGCCGGCGCTGCTGCTGCTCTGCAAATCGAGGTCCAGGTTGTAATCCTGAATTGCCTGTTCCGTGGCTTTCATTATACCGGCGCCCGGCTCAATGCCTGTTATTTTTCCCTGGAATTTATCTTTAACACTATTGAGCTCTTCGATTGAGTTAATAGTAACGTATTCCGGAACCACAAGGCCGATCTTGGCGCCTTGCAGATTAGGGCCCAGATCTTCCACTTTATCTTTTACCTGGGCATAATAATCCTTGTGGGTCGCGGGCAGCCAGGCGGCAACAATACCATCAAAATTACCCTCGCTTACGCCCAGCCACATGGGAGAAGCATCTACTGCAGTTATTTTCACTTCATAGCCCTGGTCTTCCAGCACTTTTTTAACGACATTGGTACTGGCAATCTCCGAATCCCACTGCACATAACCCAATTCCACCGAGCCCTTGCCTTCCTGGCCTTGTTGCTGCGCCTGCTGCCCGCAGCCGGCTATTACCCCGGCAAACAGGGCTGCGACAGCTAACAAGACTACCAGCTTCGATACTTTTTTAATCATTTAATTACCTCCTCTTTAATTTTATCTTAATTTACACCCATCATCCAAACATTTCTTGATTTCCAAGTTTGCGGCTTACCTGACCAAACGCGCTTATGCCTTCACCTTGTGCTTTTCACTAAAACTTTGTGTTACCCGGTCAAGAATGATGGCCATAATTACAATGGCCAGACCCCCTTCGAATCCCTTGGCAATGTCAAGCCTGGAAATGCCCGCCAGCACCTCGTTGCCCAGGCCGCCGGCTCCAATCATGGCAGCTATGACAACCATGGACAGGGACAGCATAATACACTGGTTGACACCGGCCATAATAGTGGGCAGCGCCAGAGGTATCTGCACTTTGATCAGCTTCTGCCATTCAGTAGAACCAAAGGCATCGGTGGCCTCCACCAGTTCAACCGGCACCTGTCTGATACCCAATCCTGTAAGGCGTATCGTCGGCGGCATGGCAAACACCACTGTGGCAAACAAGCCTGGCACCTGGCCCAGCCCAAAGAACAATACTGCCGGAATCAGGTAGACAAATGCAGGCATAGTCTGCATAAAGTCCAGTAAAGGCATTATTATTTTATGGATAAGATTGCTCCTGGCTGTCAGGATTCCCAACGGAATGCCCAGCAGCAACGCAAGAGCGGCAGCGGCGAGGACCAGGGCCAGTGTTTCAATGGAAGGTTTCCATAACTGCATATTGTAGATTAGGTAAAGGCCTATGGCTGTACCTACGGCTATCTTCCGGTTGGCAATAAACCAGAACAAGATGAAAACTAAAGCTATAATAATCAAGGGATGGACACTTAAAAAAACCGTTTCAATGCTTGTAACCAACACTCGAATGATTAGCGTAATAATATCAAACAAAGCATCTAAGTTGACCTGGGCCCAATCAACTATCCGCTCCACCCATAAACCAATCGGAAGTTTAGGCAATGTTTTCTCCCTTCCTTACCATCCCAGCCAGCACCGAACCTTTTACAAGAATACCTACCAGTTTATCGTCATCCCTGGTTACGGCAACGGGTAACTTCGTCTCCGCCAATACAGGAATAATATCTATTACCGGAGTGTCAATCCTGACTTTGGGTACATCTTCAATAATTATGTCCTTAAACTCTTCCCTGTGTTCTTTAACAGCCTGGAGGGCATCTTCAGCAAGAACAATACCTGCCAGCTTGCGCTCCCTTGTGACAACAAAAATGCTTGAGATACCGTGTTCCTTCATCTGTCGCAGGGCCACATGAGGCCCGTCCTTCAAAAAAACAACCGGGTCCGGTGCCTTCATTACACCCTCTGCTGTCAGCACCTTTGTTCTGTCTACGTCTTCAACGAATCTCTCTACGTAATCGTTCGCTGGATTGGTGAGAATTTCTTCAGCCGTACCGATTTGGACAATGGTTCCGTTGTTCATCAAAGCGATACGGTCTCCAATTTTCAAGGCCTCATCAAGATCATGGGTTACGAATATGATGGTCTTATTGAGTGAGTTTTGCAGGGAAAGGAGCTCGTCCTGCATACTTTTGCGGATAAGCGGATCAAGGGCGCTAAAAGCCTCGTCCATAAGGAGGATATCCGGGTTGTTGCAAAGGGCTCTGGCAAGCCCTACCCGTTGCTGCATACCGCCGCTAAGCTGGTCCGGCATGCTGTATTCCCAGCCCTTTAAACCAACCGTCTCTATTATCTGAGCTGCTTTCTCCCGGCGCTCCACCGTGGGAACACCCTGTATCTCCAGGCCGTAAGCTACATTATCCAACACTGTCCGGTGGGGAAACAAAGCGAAGCGCTGAAATACCATGCTGACTTTTTTTCTGCGTATGTCTCTTATAACATCCGGTTCAGCCAGTGTTATATCTTCGTCGTCGATGGTAATGGTACCGCTGGTAGGTTCAATTAAGCGGTTGACACAGCGCAACAAAGTTGATTTGCCACTTCCTGATAACCCCATTAGCACAAATACTTCTCCTTCGTTTACGGAAAAGTTGATATCAAATATTCCTACGGTCTGTCTGGTCTTCTTCAGTATCTCATCTTTGCTGTAACCTTCTTGCAGCATCTTTAGAGCCTTTTCAGGGTGGTCACCGAAAATTTTCACCAGGTCTTTAACAATTATTTTGCTCATTTAAGGACTTCCTTTCAAAAAGCTCCGACAAATATAAACTACGCTATATATGCCAACTTTATACGTATAAGTAAGTTGTCACAAAAAAATTATACCAAATTAATACTGTTATTGTCCAGTTAATCAGAAAAGAAAACCAATAATACTATAATTTACAATCTAGTATTACTATGGATAAATCTAATTCCAGACAAGAGACTTTTATTCGCAGAAATGTTTTGCCCTCAATATTTCTCGAAAAACCAATTAGAACAACTCCCTCTTAATACTCTCGCTGGCCGTTAATAAAGAATATCTTTTGCAGCAACCTGACATTAAAAATAATAGCCCTCTCGCTTGCGGGAAGGCTGTATCCTTATTTACCCCGGGGATTGGGGACGTTTTATTGCTATTTTTTAACTTACCTTAGTTTTTTACAGGGCAATCAACAGACAATCAAAGTGTAGCGGAAATAGCCGGGTCCCCCTGTCCCATCAGCTTTAAAATGTCAATTGCAGTGTTAAAACATCCGTTTGCTTAAGGCAACAAAGGATCCGTTATGATAAGCCAGCGCGTTTACTTTGAGCTTAGTTTTTAGCTTTTATTCTCATTCTTGATATTTATTATTAAAGCAAAGGCTATGGTGCCATAGGCCACAAAGCTCCGGAAGTATTCCCCTAAAGCAGCATTATGAAACAAATTCTGACCTGCTTGCGGCGAGACTATAAAAAGAGTATGAAATAGAAAAATCCCGATGAGCGCATGCCGAATTTTAGCGCTTTTGATGCTTGCACCACCAGCCAAAAGGGCAGCACAGGAAATAATATCCACATTCATGTGTGCCGTATACACATCGAACATACCGATATTTTGCAAATAGACCAGCTGCCCGAGAGCGGCCAGAACGGTGGATAAAATAATCACTTTGATTCTGAGCAAATCCACATTGATTCCGGCAATTTCAGCTTTCTCACTGCTGGAACCCACCGCCTTCACCTGCTGGCCAAAGCGGGTATGTAAAAGGTAGTAGAGCATCCCTGCAAACAAGAGAACAACCAGGATCATGAATAAGGGAACTTCTATACTCCCTAACCTTAGAAGCCAGAGTTTATCGATGGTATTCCGGTACATTCCTAAATCCACGGCATTTCTCACACCTATGCCCCTGGACAAAATAATTTCCTCGTTGACAACTGGAATAAAGCTTCCGAAGCCAGCCAAAAAGATCAACTGGTAGATGCTGTTAGCCAAAAAACCGATAACGATGGTGACAATCATTTCTTTTCCTTTGACCCTGTTTAATACATGGCCTATGGTAAAACCCACAAGCACGGACAGCAGTATAGCCAGGACAAGAACCAGCAGTATCCCCCGGGCTCCAGCCACCTGAAAGTTAATCACAAATAAAAGCGCAGTCTGCGCGGTCATGGCGCCGACGATAATGGCAAAATTCAGCCCCATACCGGCAACTACGGGTACTATTAACGATAAGACAAGGAGTCCGTCTCTGATAAATCTGGTGAGCACCTGATTAATAACAAAGGTACCGGAAAGCCCTGAAAACTGCCAGGCCAGAATGGACAGGAGCAAAAACACAGCGGGTACCAGATGCTCAATGTTAAATAGTTTATCTGTCAGTTCCTTGTTCCTCAATGAATGATCCCCCGTCTGTTCCTGTACAATAAGGCATACAGAATAATGCTGTAGGTAATAAAGGTCCTTAAGATTTCTGTTACCTCGGGTATCAATATTTCATTGGCGATGGGGACGGTAAGCAGGTAAATAGTCTGCAGTAAATAAGTCCCCAATACCGCTTCAAAGATCCAGGCCTTTCTTCCCGTGCTGCCCCCGATTAAAACCGCTGAAATAGCGGGAAAGGCCATAGATAATGGCTCATCATAAAGCTGGATAAAGCCGTAGCTCTGAGCATATACACAAATACCAATGCCGGCAAGCATGGTGGAGAGGTTAATGGCAAAAAGACGAATTTTGGCTATATCAATGCCGGACAGCCTGGCAAAGGCTTCATTTTCCCCTGCGGCAAGAGTTGCCCGGCCGATCCTGGTCCTAAAGAACAGGTATAGAAATAAACAGATCAAAGCGTAAAAAGCGAACAAACCCAGGGGAATTTCAAAACCGCCTATTTTGAGCAGGCAAAAATTGTCCAGGACCTTATAAAAATAGGGGTCCAGGCTTATTTTCGGTCTTAAACCCTGACCCCCGATGGGATAAAGCATTTGTCTGTTTTGAAAGGGCGCCAGGGTCCAGAAATAGTTCATCAAAGGAATTATAGAAAAACCGATAAAGGTACCGGCAATTTCCTCCCGCCCCTTGACCCTGTTTAAAAGCAGCCCGTAAATCCAGCCGAAAAATCCGCAAACCACTAAACTTAATAATAAAGACATAAAAAAACCCGAAAACCCGGTCAGCCTGAAATTAACGCTGATGCACAAAGCCACCAGACCGCCGGCAATTCCCACCGGCATGCCGAA
>DBRJ01000044.1:15360-19267 GCA_002305915.1 Pelotomaculum sp. UBA1371
TGGGGCGGTCTAATCCTGTAATTACCCGCATAATTCCTCATGTAATCCTTTATGTAATTCCTCATGCTGCTGTAATCCCTCATGATTAACTCCTTCCTCACCTGCCAGCGCCAATCCAAACTCAAGATCCGGTGAGTCAGGGTATAATATTTTAAAAATGCTGCCATTAACCAGCACGGCAATCCGGTCGCATACTCTTTTTAATTCATCCAGTTCACTGGAAGCAATCACGATGGTTGTACCCTTGCTCCGGTTGATGTCGATGAGCATCTTGAGTATTTTTTCCTTTGCCGCAATGTCAATCCCCCTGGTGGGTTCCGCCACAAACAACAATTGGGGATTGACGGTCAAGGCTCTGGCTATGCAAACCTTTTGCTGGTTCCCCCCGCTTAATTCTTTAACCCTTTGCTTTGGTGAAGAGCATTTTATTTCAAAATCCCGCACCACCCGCTCAACATAGCCGTAAGCTCTTTTCCAGTCAATAAAACCTAAAAAGGACTGACCGAAATTCCTGGAGAATAAATTTTTCACCTGATTTCCCGTGAAGATGATGTTTTCAACCAGAGAATGCTCCGGCAGGATACCCAGGGCCTGCCGGTCGTCCGGCAATACATAAATGCCCTTGATGATATTTGCCCTTGCGTTCATCCTGTCCAGTTTTTGGCCTTTAAAAATAACCTCGCCGGTAACCGGATACATGCCCATAAGGCCATAGCCCAAAGCCAGTTTGCCATGTCCGGAAAGACCGGTCAGCCCTAAGATTTCACCCTCATAAACTGTCAGAGCCAGCTCTTTGATTTCTTCGCCCGGCATTTTTACCGAGAACTGCTTAAAACAAAGGACCGGAGGGGTCTTTACCGATCTTTTCTGGGCGTTTGCTTTATACACCTTATGGCCGAGCATATCACCGGCCAGACTGGTTACGTTTATTTCTCCTTTTTTATACCGGGAAACGACTTCTCCATCCCTGAAAACAGTGACCCTGTCACATATATACTGCACTTCCTCCAGCCGATGGGAAATGAATAAGATCCCCAGCCCGCCCTTTGACATAGCCACCAGTACTTCAAGCAGCTTTAATGCGTCGCTTTTACTGAGAACAGCAGTAGGTTCATCCAACAACAATAATTTTAGGTCGCTGCGAGCTACTTCCCTGGCTATTTCCACAAATTGTTTGGTGTTTGTTGCTAGATCGATGATTTTGACGCCCACATCAACATCCAGGCCCAGCTTTTTTAAAATTTGAGCGGCACTCTCGTTATTCCGTTTCTTATCTATAAATGAGTATTTACTGCCGAATAACCGGTCGGTAAATCTGCAGGTCTCTTCACGGCCCAGCTTAATATTCTCTCCAATGGTCAGATCCGGGAGCAAGGCAAATTCTTGATGTACCATGCCAACTCCCCTGCGGATTATCTCCGCACAGTTTTTTACTTGAAATCTGGAGCCTTCGTAAGTGATTTCCCCCCGGTAGCCACCGGTCTCCCTGATGACCGGGTTTCCGGAAATAATATTCATCAGGGTGCTTTTACCTGAACCATTGGCCCCGACAATACCATGTATTTCACCTGCTTTTACCGACATGCTGATATTTTTTAAAGCAGAAATTCCGTTGTAGCTTTTAGATAGATTTTTAATTTCCAGAATCTTTTCCATAAAACAACCTCAAAATTACGCAAAGGCTGTCTTAAGTAAAGACAGCCTTTACTTTTTTTACACTAATTACGATTCTTAGTAAAGGATCGAATCCATAATCATCACGTAATAATTCTCCAGGGCAGGGCTGTCTTCTGCCGGTTTAAAGTTGTCAAAGGTAACAGTGTATCCCGAAATATCTTTGGCAAACTGGTTCAACTGCTGCAGGTTATTGTAATCAAAGGAAGGATCATCAATTAGTTTTTTAGCCAGTTCGACGGCATACTGGGGTACGAACACAGTGGCGGGCATGGGCCAGCCGCCCAGTCTATTGGTCATCTGCGCTTCTGCCGCATGGGTCCGGATCATTTCATTAATTTTCTCAAAATCCCAGGCATCCTCTTCAGAAATCTCCAAACCCATCACCGTGGGATAGGCCTGGGTCGGGGTGGGGCAACACTGCTCCGCCACCATGAATTTCAGTTTCAAAGCTTCATCAATTATAACATCATACATCGGACAGTTTGTACCAAATATATTCGTTTCCGTACCGTATTTGCTTATTTGCCGGGGAATATCCTCTCTCAGGAATTGAAGCATGGGGCCTGTCCCACTCCCGGTTTGAGGGTCGGGGGTAACAACTTCAACCCACTCCATACCCAGTTGTTCACTGGTTTTCTGCATCATATCTTTTCTCTGGGCTATCACTTCCTTAGCCAAATGGGTGGGGAAGGAATAGTGGATAATAGTTTTTGCGCCCATACTATGAGCTTTCCGGGCAATTGCCTCTCCTCTTTTGACCCAATCGGTATCCAGGTTAATATCCACATATTTTGACATCAAAACAGGATCATCCCAAATAGGAGCAGTTATAGTGATAATATCAGGTCTGCTCTCCTCCACCTTTTGCAGGGCGGGCAACAAACCCGCCTGACCGGAGATCACGATAATGGCTTTCATCTGAGGGTCGTCCGCCAGGGAAGTAATCTGGCTCAAACCGGTTTCTATCTCAGTGGAAAAGTTTTCCGGCAAAGTTATGTGTTTGACAATCTCAGGGTACTTTTTAGCCATCATGTCTGCGGCCCGGAACTCATCTTCACTGGTAGACAGGGTTGGTGTTACAACACCGATTTTGTACCCGGGGGTATCTTTTTCCTGCTGCGCTCCCTGCTTCCCGCACCCGGCTAAGACAAACGTCATCAAAAGAACCAAGATCAAAGCTGTAATATTCTTTCTCATATCTTCCTCTCTCTTTCTTTATGTTTTATGACTCCGAAGTAAATCCTTTCCTGCCCCGGCCTGTCGGTATGCCCGGCAAAACCCGGGTTTCATGACTGCTATTCTAAAAGACCACTGGTTTAGAGTGTTATAACCTGATCCACTCCGGCTCCGCCCAGCGCAGCGTAGAGCTGCGGGAAGCAGCCGATCTGCGCGCCTTTGATCAGCATCCCCAAACGGTTCCACTCTTCCACCTCCTCGCTCCCAAGATCTATGTTTTTGTATTTTTTAATTTCTTCAACCAGCACATCGGGATTGTTCAGTTCTTCAGCCGCTGCCTGGAACAAACGGATGAATTCATGGTAACGGGGATCTTCCTTGAAACTCTTATTCACAACCAGCACGTAAGTAACGTGACCTCCGGCCGCGGCAGGCGCCGGTATTTTCTCGCCCGCCATTATAAACCCCCTCAGGGCGTCCACCACCACCCCGTCCACCGCCTTTTTTTCATAGGCGTAAGGTATTGCTGACGGCAGCATGGACACTGCGGTGACCTCCGATCCGAAAACACCGGCTATGATCTGCTCCTGATGAGAACGGTTCTGAGATATCCCGATTTTTTGCGGCTCAATCCCATACCTGACCACAACTATATCCGAATTGACCAGGACCGGACTGACTACTTCAAACCGCCTGTCTTTTTCCAGCAGGCTGGCGGCTGCGTCCGGGCACATCACGGCAAGATCTTACAGGTTGGTGCTTAATGCCCACTGGGAGGTGCTGGCGCAGCAATCCTTAACCTGATACAGTTCAAAACTGCCCTTAACCTCTGCTCCTTTGTAGCCCTTCTCGTTAACTAAATAATGAAGGATCATACCCCCCGTGTCGTCAGGGGCGCCGATTTTGACCTTCCCGTTGTCATCTTCCCTCTGGGGTAAGTTCAAAAGGGAAACCACGAGCAGCAGGGCAATCACTGCTGCCACAGCAAGGCAATTTTTCATCTAGACGCTATACCTTCAGACCCAATTCATCAAATATCCCCGTGTCCTTGGCG
>DBRJ01000067.1:0-971 GCA_002305915.1 Pelotomaculum sp. UBA1371
TTCTCTCTGCACACCTTCCCCTGTGGTTACATATTGTTCAATTATACTGAGCATATTCTTAATATGCTCCAAGTCACCATCCCTGCCAGTGAAATCCCTACAATTACTGTCATTCGGGCGGTGATTTAAAATCCAACTCCACTTCTCTCTCTCACTCTTTGATAATCTTCGCTGACCAACAGCTTTACCTGCCCCTTTGCCTACATATCCCGCATTTAAAACAAGTTTTTCTGCAATTTCGAGACCGATTCTGTTAAATTCTTTATGTCGTTTAAATTCACTTAGATCAATATCACACTTGAAACCAGCCTGCCCTGGAAGCTTGGTCATCATAGAATGACTTTTTGCGTCATAATCAACAAGTCCAATTTGAATTCCAATACACGGTCCATATATTGTAGGAAGCAGAATAACATAACTTTTACTGTTATATCTATAGGTTCCATCCCAGCCTAAATTTTTAATACATTCCAATAAATAGTCATAAAGTTCCACAGCATCGTTAGATAGCACATTTCTTACATTAACGGGAGTAGGCAATTCAGATTTTTTATCTTTCATCAGCTCAGCCCAGGTTTTAGGGATAATGTTTTCACTTAACTCCCCTTTTGTTTTATTGTTCGAATCAAGGAGTACCCGAATTTTTACGTTATCTCCTCTACCGGAAGAAATAAAATATGCATAATCCTTTCCGTCAGCCGGTCTTTCTTTCCATACCTCATCTTTGTATACATCTGATAAAACTGCAGACACGACATCTTCATTTTTTAGATCATTCAGGCTTTTGTTATAAAGCCGGTATGCTTCTTCCTTAAAATTTTCCCTGCCAAGGTATTTAAGCCACTCTTCAAATGCTTTTAATAAGCTGTCGCAACTCTGGCTGATAATTTTTGGCCGTTTTGAACCAAAACATTTTCCCGTTAAATATCTGCAGGACCATAATACAATTTGATTAGACTTAAGCTGGGAAA
>DBRJ01000067.1:1091-4837 GCA_002305915.1 Pelotomaculum sp. UBA1371
TGAGAGTATATTCAATGAACTCCTGTACTAAGTGTTTTTCACCGGCATAATCATCAAGAACTATCAAAGCTCTTCATCCTTTCAAATTATCAAAAATATTTTAGTGCATTTATTATGTGAACCGATTAAGTAACAAAACAAACAATATATAATCTTTGAGTTAAAAAGGGAAGAGTTAATGGCTCTTCGCTAAATCGTGTAGGTAAAGAAGCAAGAAACTACACCATTACACTATCCTGAACCCCGCCACGCTCCCCCGTTCGGTGGGGCGGATCTCCAGCCTGGCGTCGATGCGTTCTTTCAATTCCGGCACGTGGGAGATAATTCCCACCAGACGACCGCCTTTTTGCAAGTCGATCAGGGCCCGCATGGCAAAGTCCAGCGATTCGGGGTCCAGGGTGCCGAAGCCCTCGTCTACAAAAATGGTATCCAGGTGGATGCCGCCGGAGTAGGACTGGACCACATCGGCCAGGCCAAGGGCCAGCGACAGGGAGGCCAGGAAGGTTTCACCGCCGGATAATGTGGCCACGTTCCTGGCAGCGCCGGTATAGGTGTCGAAGACCTCCAGGTCCAGGCCGCCGGCGGCNNTTCCATGGTGCGCTGGAGGTGGTAACGGCCGCGGCTCATTAATTTAAGGCGCTGGGTGGCGGCTACGGTAACATCGTCCAGGAGCGCCCCCAGCACAAAGCGCTGAAAGGTCAGTCCGTATTTGTTCTTGCCGTTGGCCACCTCGGAAAGGCGCCCGATTACCATGTAGCGGTCTTCCAATGACTTCAATTTGCCTTCGAGTTCAGCGAGCTTTTCCAGGCTTCTTAATCCTTCCTCAACCTGGGACTGCAGCAACCCTTCCTTTTTCAGCAACTGCTCGTATGCTGTTTTTACTGTAGCTTCTTCCCGGACCAGCTTTTCCATATCCGGTTCTTTTAAACCTTCCGCCGCTCTGGCAGCGCGTGCCTGGCGGTCCCTGGCGGCATGGAGGGCCTCGTCAAAATCCTTGATCTCTTTCTCCATTTTTTTAATTTCTTCCGGCGTTCTCCTGGCATCCTCATAGTCCTTCAGGCTGTCGAAACCCGCCGATTTGAGGCGCTTTTGGAATGAAAGCTCTTCCTCTTCCCTCAGGTCCACCGCTGAGCGCCAGCCGGCCAAAGCCTCTTTTTCAGCTGCTTCAGCCCCGGCCAGGGCTTGCTTTGCTTCTTCTGCTGTTTTCTTAGCCTGCTCAAATCTTGCTGTGAGTATGTCCTTCCTTTGCCTGGCTTCCTGCCGGGCTTTATCTAAAGCTGCCGGGTCGTGCAGGTTTTCTGGAACTGATGACTCGCGCTCGTGCAAAACAGCCCGGGCAGCCTCCAGCTCAGTATTGGCTTTTTGATATTTATCTTTATATTCTTCCCATAGCCGGTCGGCCTGTTTTTCCTGCTCCTTGAGCCTTTCCAGCTCGGCCTCAAGGCCGGAAGCCGTTTTCTGCGCCCGGCAGGCCTGGGACCATACTTCTTTGGCTTTGCTTACTGTGGCCAGAAGGGCAGCCAGATCAATGTGAGCCTTTTCTCCCAGTTCCTTTTCCAGGTCCTCAACCCGGCTTTGGGCTGTTGATTTTATAGTCTTCAGCTTCCCGCATTCATTCCTTGCCCGGTTAAGGGCTTCCTCTAGCTCTGACACGGCCTGCCGGCATGATTTCAGATCAGCCTCTGACGGCAGGACCCCTCCGGCTACGGCAGGGTTTGGGTGGTCCAGTGAACCGCATACCGGACAGGGCTCGCCCCTGGTTAAACCGCCGGCCAGGATGGCAGCCTGCCCCTTGTCCCACTGTTCCTGCAGGTCGGCAAGTTTTTCTCTGGCTGCAGCATAGCGGGTTTCGGCCTGCCGGTGTTTTTTTTCGGCCTGGTTGTAAAAATTTAGAGCCTTGGCCAGTTCCCGGCGGTAATTTTCCAGGGTCTGCCTTTTGCGGCAGGTTTCTTCAGCTAGCAGGTAAGCAGCCTCCAGGGCTGTGGCCTGATCTGCTATGGTTTTGGCTGCGGAACATGCTGCTGTTTTCTCTTCAATGGCTTTGCGGATGCCCGCAAGGTAATCCTCTGCTTTGGCTTGAGCAGTTTTTGCAGCTTTAACGAGCTCCCCGGCCTTGCCAACCGCCTGGAGCGCTTCAGCAAGGGCGGCAACCTTTGCAACGAGTTCTTCCAGCCGGGCCACTTCACGCCCGGCAGCCTCCCGCTCCGGCTCTTTTTCTATCTCTGTTGCCAGCGCTTTTGCCGCTTTTTCATAGGCTTCCTTCGCTTTATTTTTTACAACCCTTTTGTTTTCCAAATTAGTGGCTGCTGCTTCAGCCTCCCGCACCCTGGTATGCAGCAAATTAGCCGCGTCCCAAAGGCCGGCGGCCAGTTTAGCCCGGGTTAATTCAGCCCGCTTTACCTCTATCACCGGAGCTTTTTGCGCCAGCTCTTTGACGGCTTTTTCCGCGTCCTCTTTTTCCTTCAATTTTTCCTGGACCCGCTTGCCGGCCTCTAGGTGGTCCTGCGCCGTTTTCAAGGCCGCACCACATTTCTTAATGTTTTCTTTAACCTCTCTCTGCTGCTCCAGGTTTGCTTTATATTTCTGTTCCAGTTCGTCCCAGCTCCCGGCTCCGGCGTTTTGCAGCACCCAGTTTCTTTGATCCGCCAGTTGCTTAATTTCAGCCTGGAGATTCTTGGCCGACTCTTTCAGGAATTCTTCGAGGCGGCGGTAAAATTCCGTCCGGAAAAGGATCTCCATAATCGCCTGGCGCTCCCGGGTTTCAGCCATAAGCAGCCTGCGGAACTCGCCCTGGGGAAGCATCACCACCTGCCGGAACTGGCTGCTCTTAAAGCCGAGTAATTTTTCCACTTCCTCGGTGACCTTCTCCCAGCCTGCGGCCAGGACAACACCTTCTGCAGCGTCGTCGTTGAGGCCGGTCCGCCGCCACAGGGTGGCGTTCTTGGCCATTTTAGTGACGCCCTCGCCCCGCTTCTTGGGCCGTTCCTGCTCGGGATAGCGCAGGATACGATAGGAATCAGCCCCCAGGACAAAATCGAAGGTGATCTCCGTGGGTACGGTTACGTCCGCATGGTCGCTGCGCATCTGCTCGCCCTTGCGCTCCGCGCCGCTGGTATCCCCGTAAAGGGCGAAGCAGATGGCGTCGAGAATGGTGGTTTTGCCTGAGCCGGTGGGGCCGTGGATCAGGAAAAAAGACCTGTCCCCCAGCACTCTAAAATCTATTACCTGCGTCCCGGCATAGGGGCCAAAGGCGCTGATGGTGAGTTTAACCGGCTTCATGCCCATCCCCCCTTTCCTTCCGGAAAAATTTTTCCAGTGTTTCCACAAGAGCCTTACTTTCTTCCCCGGATAGCGGTGTGCCGGTAACCTGTTCAAAAAAGGAGGAGAAAAGCGCTGCTTCGTTCAGCCGGCGGTGGTCGCCGCCGGGTCCGCGCAACTGGCCGCCCGCGTCTAAACAGGGGCGTTCCAGGTGGAGCACGTTGGGGTACACCTCCCGCAGCCTGCCGATGGCGTCCATGATCGGACCGCTATCCAGCAGGGTGACCATGATGTAGTCGTCTCTGCTTCCTCCCTTTGTGGCATTGCTCAGAATGTCTGCAAAATACCCCTCCAGGCGGCGCACATCCCGGCGGGGTGTCAGGAAAATGGTTTCAATGGCTGTCTTACCGTCGCCGTTCATTTCCACCAGGGTCACTGATTTCCGGTGTGATGCCTCGGAAAACGAGTATTTGAGCAAAGAGCCGGCA
>DBRJ01000032.1:0-17563 GCA_002305915.1 Pelotomaculum sp. UBA1371
GCTCTTATTATGCGCTTACGGTTTATCGCTTTAGTTCTCCCAGAGATAGTCATAAAAAGAAGAAAGCTGGGAATAATATCCTCAGCTATCTCCGGCAGAACCCTGCAGGACGCTCGGGTTGCTCCCCAGCAGCGCCCTATCCTCCCTGCAGGTAAGAGCTGTTAAAAGTCTAACCAAAATTATGATGAAGTAATCCAATTACACAAAAATATGCACACTCCCAAATATTATTGGCAACTACGTCAATTTCTATTATGCAAGTGAATGCCTGCAAACTGAACATAGTAAGAAAAGGGGCTGCTGCCCGGCAAACTATTAAGTTCGTTTTGCAACAGCCCCTACATGCTTTCCTGCACACGTAAAATGGAGCATCCCACCCTTGGGATACTCCACTAAACAAAACTATTGATTAATTAACTTTGATTTCACCAAGAGGTTCTTAATTGCCTGTGCGGCTTCTGCATAGGTCAGATTTGATTTTGGTGAAATAGTTGTGCTGGTTGTTCCATTAAATACTTGGGCGGACAGTACTTCTTTTACACTTGCTTCTGCCCAACTTCTTACTTCCGCAAAATCTGTGTAGTTTTGATGTCTGTCCTTGTCGCTTCCGGTAAGCTTCATTACCTTCATGGCTTTTTGATACAAAACCATGGCTTCTTCTCTCGTGATCTGCCGCCCTGCTCTAAAGGTACCATCCGGATAGCCAGATATTATGCCATATTCATTGGCGATGAGAATGGCCTCAGTTCTTGCGCCTGTACTTTTCACATCCGTAAACCTGTTCTCATATTTAGAACCGTCCCTATACAGACCCAAGGCGCGAACAATGTATTCTGCCAAATCTCCACGGGTAATGGCTTTATTTGGCTCAAAAGTCTCAGGAGCAAAGATAACCAACCTTGACGCCATATCGTTTACCGCTTCTTTGGCCCAGTGATTCTCCACGGATGCTGCAGTTACCGGATTCCAAATAACAGAGTATGTGGAGTTTGTTAGGGAGTCCAGCTTGGCATACCACTTGCCATCTTTTTGGCATACCTCTGTAGGCACATGGCTGTAGGTACCATCAAGGTTGAATACGACACCTGTTGTAATCTTACTTGGGTCAACTCCTGCCGGTATTTCCATGATTCTTTCTACATAGTTACTAAATTTGCTGATTTCTACTTCTCCCGTTGGATCATCTGATTTTATTGTTTTTGCTGCAATTTTGAATTCTAGCAGTGGGGATATCAGCTCTGCTCCATTGGCTTTGACCACTTCATTGTAGCTGGCAACTACAGTTTCATCTATCCTGGCAATCTTTACTTCGACCTTGATATCTTTAAGATCCTTTTCAGGAACACCAAGATTTTCAGCCACATTGCTGATAGTAAATTCTTCAGCTGGAATAATATACTCCACATTATCCCGTTTGATAGAAACATCAAATGAGTTTTCTTCCAGCTTCTTGACAATGTCACCGGTCAGCTCTACTTTAGCCACTTGGGAACTTGCATCAGTTATTGGAATTTGGATTACGCTGCCGGTTCCGGTGAAGTTGTCTTTTGTCGTTTCATCTATTACGCTTTTAATGACTTGATTGTTTAGTTCAATTATAACTGTGGACTTTTCATCTTCAGTTGTTTTTGTTTCTATTCCAGCATCATGTTCTTCCCCGTTGACAATAACGATAACACTTACCTGTGCTGGTTGAGGTGGCGCAGTTTTTCTTTTGCCGCTGCTGGACTTCTTGGGATTTGTAGGATTTGACGTAAAACAGGCATCCCACTTAGCGTAAAGCTCTGTATCCTTAGTTACGGTATCAGTTTCGAAGTTCCAGGGGTTTGTGAGCCCTGCTTCCTTGTACCAGCCGCCGAAGGTGTAGCCGATCCTTGTGGGAGGAGTCGGAGCTGTGATAACTGTATTATAAGGCACTTCTGTTGTATCCGGAACTTCAGTTCCGCCATTGCTGTTAAAAGTAACAGTATAAGTATCAAGATATTTTATTGTATACCCTGCTGTCGTTGCGGCATTGATGAAGTTGGCGTTGGAGGAATAGGCTGTTGCTGTTTTTGGATTTGGGGCGTTGGTATTAAAAGCGTTTACTCCTATGATCTGATTTCCTTTATGCTGGTTTATGATGGTGGTTAGGGAAGAGCAACCAGAAAACGCATTTCCCCCAATGTTCTTTACAGTGTCTGGAATTGTGACGGTTGTCAAGGAGGTGCAACCCTCGAATGCTTTCATCTCAATCCTTTCAGGTTTGAAATAATTATCAAATATCGTGGAGGTCAGGTTGGCGCAACCAAAAAATGCCTTCCCCTCAATAGCCTTGACTGATTCGGGAACAGTGACGGAAGTCAAATAAGTACAGCCCTCAAACCCACAATACCTAATGTATGTGACCGAAGATGGAATGGTGTAGGATGTCCGTGTATTGCCAATCGGATATTGTATCAATATGCTTTTGTTTTTATCAAACAACACCCCATCCTCCGATGAATAGTTCGGATTTGATTTATGTATTTCTATGCTAGTCAGTTTTGAACAAGCTGAAAACGCAAAATACCCGATGTGCATAACCGAGGCGGGCAAGGTGATGGAGGTCAGGCTGGAGCAATACTGAAATGCGCCCTCCCCAATATTATTGACCGAGGGTCTGATGGTGACGGAGGTCAGGGCAGAACAACTGGAAAACGCATAACTCCCGATTTTCATAACTGAGGAGGGAATGACAATGGAGGTCAAGGCAGAGCAACTAGAAAACGCATAATTCCCAATGGTCGTGACCGTGTTTGTGATGATGGCCGTGGTAAGGTTAGTGCATTGGCTAAACGCATAATCCCCAATACTACTGACCGTGGGGGGAATGGTGACTGAGGTCAAGGCAGAGCAACCATAAAAAGCATAATTCCCAATGGTCTTAACCAAGGATTGTATGGCGATAGAGGTCAGGGCAGAGCAACCATAAAACGCATGATTCCCAATGGTCGTGACCCCGTCATAGATTATGACGGATGTGATGGTATCATTGCCTAGAAACGGGGACGTGTTGCTTGAATCATAGTTGTACATCGCCCCAGACCCGGTGATCACAAGCTTTCCATCGTCATAAAGAGTACCGGTCACATTTGGTCCAAGATTGTAGGTAGTCTCCCCTGACGGTATAGGCTCAATGGCCAACATCATCATGTCGCCGGCTGACTCATCTTTTTCAATGACTTCTCCCGTCATACCCTCTTCTTCAATACCCTCATCTTCAAGATTTTCTTCTTTAGCATTCTCTTCCTTTATTACATCTTTTTCTCTTATATCCCCTGCTGTCAGCTTTACCTGATAAAAAGCGGCTACCCTTCCTTCTTCATCCATGTCGACGTCATAAAGTTGCAGATAATTACCTGTAACCACTCCAGCTGTAATATCGGCACCTGACTCATAGTCTACAATCAAATTTGAACCAACAGTTGGAGCAACTTCTCCCATCTGGGGCGTTGTAATCTCTTCTTCTGTTACATTAACAATCAAGCTACCGGAAACATGGTCGGTTACTGTTGCCGAAGTGGACCATGTTGTTATCCCGGGGGACAAAACTACTGCCATTATAGGCACAAACTCGGGCTTTGCTTTTAGGTTACTTGAATCTTCTGCAATCACCGGTGTCACAGCAGCAAACAGTTGCAACAGCATGGACATAATCAATAAAATAGTGATTTTTTTCTTCACTCAACTTCCTCCTCTTCCTAAGTTTAATTTAATATCTCCACCATCCTTCAACTGTCCCACTTGGGGTGTGCAATTTTTGCCTAACCCTCCAACTCCGCCTACATCCACCAAAGTCATCTTGCTATGGCAGTTGAACTGGCCTGGTTATATTTGCATTATATAACCCTAAGGGCTAATAAAACGGCTAACAAAACATGTCTAAATTTGATACTTTTTATCTTTTTATAGGGCTTGATTATGTGCTATAGCTTGACATTTCCCCTTATGTCTTTACAGGGAGGCTGTCTTTTCCTTGGTGGCAGGATAGCCGTTGACCCGGTAGGCCGCGAAAGCCAGGACCAGGACAAGGGCGCCTGTTAATGCCAGGATTAAAGCTCCGCCTTCGGTAACTCCTGAAGCTGCCGACGCCGCGGCCACCGCCGACGGGATCATCCAGGGGAAGATGTAGGCCTGGGCCAGCGCGATCAGGGCGACGATGAAGGTAAACAGGAGGCTGTGCGGCAGGGTGAAGAGGAAGAGATCGCCCTCACGCCCGGTGAGGCCGGTGGATGATGTTCCTACAACAATGCTTTGCGGCGAGATCATCTTGGCCGCGACGCCGCCGGAAGAGTTGGTGGCCACTGTCAGCACAGGGTTGATTCCCATGGACTCTGCCGTGACCTTTTGCATGTTGCAGAAAAGCGCGTTTGCCGAGGTATCGCTGCCGGTCACAAAGACGCCTAGCCAGCCCAAAAAGGCGGACACAAAGGGGAAGGCCGCTCCTGTGATTGTGAAGGCCCGGCCCAGTGTGGTGGTCATGCCCGACCAGTTGGCCACATAGGCAAAGCCCAGGACACAGGCAATGGTGAGCAGGGCATAGCGCAGGGATTTCAGCGCTTCAAAGAAGATTGCCAGGAATTTCCCCGGGGTTACCCGGAGAACAAGGGCGCTAATCGCAGCGGCTATAAGAATGGAGGTGCCGGTAGCAGAAAGCCAGTTGAAAGTGTAAACCACGGACAGCGGATTGCCGCCGGCAATAATCATTTGATCCAGGCCGGTGAAGGGGATCTGGACAGTTACGGTGTCGAGAAGAACTTTGACCGGCTTCAAACCCCAGTCGGCAATGAATATGGTCAGGATGATGAAGGGGGACCAGGCCTTAAGGATGATGCCGGGACTGTGCCGGTGAATTTTTAGTGTGGCGGCGGGCTCGTCTTTAAAGCGCCAGACCTTTGCCGGCTTCCAGAATTTCAGCAAACAGACAAGGCAGATTATGGAAAACAGGGAAGACATGATGTCCGGCAGCATTGGGCTCAGGAAATTGGAAGAAAACCACTGCATCAAGGCAAAGGAGATACCGCTGACCAGGACGGCGGGCAATACTTCTTTAACGCCCTTCCAGCCGGACATGATCAAAACCAGCCAGAATGGGACAAATACGGAGAGGAAGGGCAGTTGCCGCCCGGCCATCCGGCTGACTGCCATGGCATCGAGACCGGTGACGGCGCCTGCGGTGATAATCGGGATGCCCACTCCACCGAAAGCCACCGGGGCCGTATTGGCGATCAGGCAGATACCGGCGGCGTAGAGCGGGTTGAAGCCAAGACCCACCAGCATAGCCGCAGTTATGGCCACCGGGGTGCCGAATCCCGCCGCGCCTTCGATAAATGCTCCGAAGGAGAAGGCAATCAGAAGCGCCTGCAGGCGGCGGTCGTCGGTTATGGAGGCGATGGAGTCTTTGATTATCTCAAACTGGCCGGTCTTAACCGTGAGATTGTATAAAAAAACGGCAGTGATCACAATCCAGCCTATGGGTAAAAGGCCGTAAAGGGAGCCGTATAGGGTTGAAAGGAGAGCGTACTGGGCCGGCATGCCGAAGGCGTACCGGGCCACCAGCACGGCCAGCACCAGGGTTATCAGGCCTGCCACGTGGCCTTTCATGCGCAGCCCTGCCAGGGCAATAAAGAGAAATATTACCGGAATTCCTGCGATAAGTGCCGATAGTCCGAGATTCCCCAGTGGATTAATCGCCTGCGACCATACCATGTGTTGTCATCCCCTTATGCTTCAGAAATAATCTTTGTTTCCCCAGCCTGCCATTTATCCTGACTTGCTTCCCGCTTCCCGCAGCCAAAGGCAGGTGTTGTCATCCAGTGTCCACCAGCGTATGTGAGTCCTCCCACAACCACCTTATCCAGCCCATCGATTGGAAGCTCTTCAACCGCTGGTTTTAATTTTGACTTCTTACCAGACGCCTAACCTCGTTAAGTCTGTCTTCAATGGTCATAATACTGCTCCACCCTTTCACATTAAGGAAAACCTGTGTTTCTGAAAAATACACAATAGGTATCCCCAATTGATTAATAAAGTGTACACTGTTATTACTTTAGGCATCCCTTTTCCTGCGCTGTCCCTCCCCAGCCGCGGCAAGCAGTGCATGGACAACCATTTCCGGGGTGATCTCTCCCCCTTCGTGGTGGATGCTTTCCCACATCAAACTAAACAAGCTTATGGCAAAATTCTTCACGTATCTCAACTCTTTACAATTTCCTTAACTTAATTATAGAAAGCAAGGGCTAACAAAACGGCTAACAAAATTGAATTATTTAATAATACTATTGAAACCTTTTCTGTAAGTAAAATAGAAACCGGAACTTGATAGTTCGCCGGGCAGCAGCCCCTTTTTTCATCCCAACCTTTTAATGCCAGGTAGCTTTATATAAAAGGCAAAAAATATCGAGATTAGTCTCATATTGTTAGCCGTTTTGTTAGTCCTCAGGTTATATAATGCAAATGCAAATATAACAGGCCAATATTGAGCGAAGTGACCTTTGCATGATGATCTGCCGCCGGACATAGGTGGGATCACAGGGGCAGGCAGGCAATAATTGCGGTACCACAGGAGGGACAGTTACATATGAAAATAAATGGAGGCTCTAATGCTAATGATTACTAAAACATTATTTCCCGGGCGCTACATACAGGGTTTTAGAGCAATTGAACGCCTGGAAAATGAATTGCCGAATTTTGGAGAAGTGGGCTTGTGTATTATGGCGCCCTCGGCCATGAAGACGCTGAGTGGTAAGATACGGGAAAGGACAGCGGGGCTTCGCTTAATTTTTGAGGAATTCTGCAGGGAATGCTGTGATAGGGAAATAGATCGTCTTGCTAATTCAGGAAGGGAATGTCACGCACAGTTTGTTGTTGCTATAGGAGGAGGAAAAACCATTGATACGGGCAAGATAGTTGCTGCTCGCCTTGGTACTCCTGTAGTTGTTGTCCCTACTATTGCCTCCACGGATGCCCCCTGCAGTGCCTGCGCGGTTGTGTACAGCGAGGAGGGCGTTGTAATCCGAATTGAATATCAGAAAAGAAATCCCGACATGGTTTTGGTAGACTCCGGCATTATCGCCAGCGCACCGGAACGTTTTTTGATTTCGGGTATGGGGGATGCTCTGGCAACCTGGTTTGAAGCGGAATCATGCCGAAAAACAAAATCCAAAAATGAGGCTGGAGAATTGGGCTCCCTGACCGCTTATGCTCTGGCCAAGCTCTGTTACGACACTCTTTTAGAATACGGCGTGGCCGCGCTGATCTCATGTAAAGCTAATGCTGTAACCCCTGCTCTGGAGCATGTGATTGAAGCCAATACCCTGTTAAGCGGCCTTGGCTTTGAAGGCGGCGGGATAGCTATGGCCCATTCTGTTCACAACGGATTGACGGTGCTTCCCGAGACACACAATTATTACCATGGTGAAAAAGTTGCCCTGGGGGTTTTAGCTTCCCTGTTCCTCAACGGTGAATCAAAGGCCTTAATTGATGAGGTCTATTCTTTTTGCGAAAGCGTAGGCTTACCAACTACCCTGGCCGGGGTGGGCTTAACCGGTGTTTCACCTGATGAGCTGGCAAAAGTAGCTACCCGCGCCTGTATTGAGAAAGAAAGCATCCACCACGAGGGGGGAGATATCACCCCGGAAATGGTTGTCCACGCACTGCTTGCCGCGGATGGGGAGGGACAGAGGAGGCTCGAGCCTGCTCGAAAAGGGATGTGACCTGATTTCGGCTTAATAGATTTGCCGGCATCAGGACAGTTATGCTGCCCAACAGGCCGCAGAAGGAAAAGGCGTCCTGTCCATTGGTTCCCCCAGTGATATGCGCCGCGCTGCCCCCAACGCTAACCTTACTTCCAGTACAACTGGGGAGACTACTATGTAAAAATAGTTGAGGAAGTTAAAAACGGTATCTGGAAGAACAGGCTTTACTGGGGGTGGGTTGGAAGACGGTGTTGTTGCCCTTGCTCCGTTAACTGACAAGGTCCGGCTGATGTCAAAGCGTTAGTAGCCGAGAAAGAAAATGCAAAAGAAAAAACGTTTTAGACGGTAAGGTAGGTGGTGATCTGCTTGATTAGCATGATCGGATTAATTGGCGGACTTGTATTACTCACAGTATTAGTTATAAGGGGGATGAATTTACTTATCGTTGCCCCTCTTTCGGCCTTGTTTGTTGCAGTATTAAACGGAATCCCGCTATTTCCACAGCTTGCGGGAGAAGGGCAGGCCGATTTTGTAACGAGTTATATGAATGGTTTTTCCGGATTCATTACGCAATGGTACTTAATGTTCCTTGCTGGTGCGATTTTCGGGAAAGTGATGGAGTATAGCGGCGCCGCGGAAAGTGTCTCAACTTGGATTTTATCAAAAATCGGCATGAAAAATGCAGTGTTTGCGATTGTATTAGCTTGTGCAGTACTTACATATGGTGGTGTCAGTTTATTTGTTGTTGCGTTTGCGGTGTATCCGATGGCAATTAGCGTATTTAAGGAAGCGAATTTGCCGAGAAGATTTATTCCCGCAGCACTCGCATTTGGCTCGGTTACGTTTACGATGACGTCAGCCGGTTCACCGGAAATTCAAAACTGGATTCCGATTCCATATTTAGGAACCAATCCATATGCCGGTTGGGAAGTGAGTATTCTCGTTGCAGTCTTTATGATGATTTTAGGGTATTGGTGGCTCATGAAAATGATTCGGAAAGCTGTTGCGAACGGCGAAAATTTCGTCGCAAGAGAAGGGGATCATCTTGAAAAAAGAGAAGACTTGCCAAATCCTTTTCTTAGTTTGATTCCGCTCGCAGCGGTTCTTCTTGTATCTTTTTTCTTCCATGATTTCCTGGAACAATCGGCTTTAATTTTAGCATTAACGAGTGGAATTATGGCGACGCTCGTCTTGAACTGGAAGTATTTCCGGGATATTTGGCATGCGGTCAGCGACGGGACGATGGGTGCTCTCGTCGCAATTGGTAATACGGCTGCAGTTGTTGGGTTTGGTGGCGTTGCAAAAATTACTCCGGCATTTGATGCGGCAGTAAATTTTATGACGAGCATTCCAGGCAGCCCTTTGATTGGCGGAGCTTTGGCTGTTATGGTCATTGCCGGGTTAACTGGTTCATCCTCCGGCGGGCAGTCGATAGCACTCCCGATTTTAGGTCCACATTATTTGGATCTCGGCATCAATCCTGAAGCACTGCACCGGACTGTTACATTGTCATCAGGGATCCTCGATACTCTCCCGCACGGCGGCTATACGGTAACAACGATTCGCTCGATTTGTAACGAATCCTTTAAAGATGCTTACCCGGGATTCGGAACGATGACAGTCGTTATTACAATGATCGGTGTTGTGTTGGCGATTATTTTATTTTCATTTGGAATTGGGACATAATATGATTTGCTTTTAGTGAAACAGTACAATGAACCCTAATGTCAAGACAAAATTTTTTAAATGGGCTGGTAAACCGACTGCCTTGCTCCTATTCAATATGATGGGGGCTCCGTGCCTTTCGATAGCTTTGTTTACGGCAACAGCCACGTCAAGCAATTGTACCGGTTCCTTTATCAGTTCCAGATCGGGATTTTGTTTTGCAATAGCTTGAAGGCTGGTGCGCTCGAACACAACTGCATCAATTATATTACTCTTCAGCGCTGCAGTGGCGTCTATAATATTATTCATATTGAATATTTTAGCTTGAGGAAATCTCTGCCGGGCAATAATTAAAAGGGTAGTTGCATTACAATGTCAGCCGCAGTTTATTTACCCCGTTAACAAACGTATGTACAATCTCACCCGCCGTGTTATGGATCATCACCCTGGCCAGGTCGTCCGCCGCAGTTGCCAGCGCGTCTTCACTGTCGCCGGGATAGGTGACGATTACCTCATAGCGGCTTAGCCGCTCTAAGAAACTGACACTTAAGTCACACACACCAAATTTGGGAACAACAATATTGATCACCAGTTCCTCCGCAATGAGCCTTAGCTTCTTAGCAGTCTTATCCTCCAGCGCATGGCTGAAACAAAAATTGTCTATGCCGGCCAACATTGCCACATAGTCAAAATCCCTTGATTCCACCTTATAGTGGAAGCTGCGGATCCTATAGATAAACGCCTGTGTCTTGGGTTTTTGGGGGTCCTCAAATATCCCGGCCGGCGTCCCCTGTTCGTAAATCCCGCGCTCGTCCATATAAAACACCCGGCTGGAAACCTCTTTCGCAAAGTTCATCTCATGGGTAACAATCAACATCGTCAGCCCGGTTTTTGATAAGCCGCGAATTACCGCCGTGACCTCGCCCACCATAGTAGGGTCGAGGGCGGAAGTCGGCTCATCAAATAAAATGACCTCCGGCTCCATTGCCAGGCAGCGCGCAATCGCCACACGCTGTTTCTGGCCGCCCGACAGCTGATGGGGGAAATGACGCGCCCGCTCTGACAGCCCCACTGTTCTTAATAGGTCCATGGCTTTCACCTCCGCTTCATTGCGGGATTTCCCAAGGAGCTTTATTGGACCTGCGCAGAGGTTTTCCATCACATCCAGGTGTGAAAAAAGCCCAAAATTCTGGAACACCATCCCCATTTTACGGCGAATCCCGTCAATGTTCTTCCTATCTATTTTCACTCCGTTAAAATACACTTCCCCGGCAGTAGGCGGGTCCAGGAAATTAACAGCGCGCAAAAACGTGCTTTTCCCCGTACCGGAGGGGCCGATAATGGAGACGACCTCACCCTTTTGGATTTCTACAGTCACATTTTGCAGAATGATATTCTCTTCAAAGCTTTTAGTGAAGTTTTCCGTTCTTAGAATGCTCATCAGCTCACCTCCTTGTTAATCATCCTAGCGGCACCCAAAACTATCAATAGTTTACATGCAAACCAAGGCTTTGCTGTTTGTAAAGGGTACCATATTTGCCATTATTAATCGAAACACAAATTATCCCATCCACAATCATAACAGCCCCATAATCTGCCACCCATGGTAATCCAAGTATTTGTACTCTCACACTTAGGACAACGCCACCCTCCATCCTTGCCGGCGGAAACTCGAGCAAGCTCTTCTTCTGATAATTTTACTGTTCCCTTTTCCGTTACTTGCTGCATTTCTTTGAATTCATCCACTGTAAAAATAAACCCTGCTTTTGCTGCAAAGGAAACCAAATCCTCCAAGGATGACGGATTAATATCCTTCAATTCCTTTTGCAATGCTTTGCTCCCGGTTAATTCATCTTGAAATCTCTTTACATTTTCCTTAGACATAATATTAAACCCCCTTCAACTAGTTATGTAATTTAAATTAAAGCCTGTTATATTCGCATTATATAACCTGAGGACTAACAAAACGGCTAACATAATTAAAAACCTCCATCGTCATTACAATGGAGGTTTACACAATTTTTTCCGCACTACCGTATTTCAATTTTCCTTCCCTATTTCTGTTGCAAACTTTACAACAAGCATCTAAAGAGGATCCAATCATTACTACACTGTAAACAGGATATAAACAGAGATTAAACTATTTGGTGGTAATAGTAAAACGGTCTCCAGGCGCTTCTCCTATAAATACAACTTTTCCGTTTTCAGGAAGATCTACTGGCTGATTACCTTTTACTGTAGTTTTCCGTTCTTAGAATGCTCATCAGCTCACCTCCTTGTTAATCATCCTAACCAGCTTCTTAAACAGGTAGACGCAAATGCTTGTAACAATCAGATAAATTGCTGCCACAAACAGTAATGGGAAAAACGCGTCATAGGTGCGACTCCGGATGATATCACCCGCCCTCGTCAGATCCTGAATAGCGATATAGCCGACAATTGCAGTCGCCTTGACCAGCTCAATAAAGCCGGCGCAATAGGCGGGCAGGGCCCGTTTGACCGCCTGTGGCAGGGTTACTTTTTGAAAAGCGCCCCAAGCGGTAAACCCTAAGCTGCGCGCCGCCTCTATCTCCACGGTGTCCACGGTATCGATCGCGCCCTTGAGGTTTGACGCGACAGCCGCGCCCTCGACAAGGGCAAAGGCGCACACCGCAATCAACATCGCCGTAACATCAGTTTTCCCAAATATGATGTAGTAGCTGATCATCAATAAAACCACCAGGGGCAAGCCGCGGATCAGATTGCAATAAAGTCTGCCCAGACCGCTTAATAATCTGTTCTTGTGCATCAGTACAAAGCAAAGAATCCCGCCAAGCAATGTGCCGAACACTTGTGCAAGCAGCGAGATCGTCATGGTGACGCCTATACCGTCCAGAATCATCTTCCAGCGGTTCTCCGTGACCAAGTTGCGGTAAATTGCGGATTTGAGCCATGCGGTAAAGCCGGCGCCCGTCTGAGACCCCGCGGCGCCGACCGAAGAAGCTTCCGCTCCTGTAGGTATTTTTAGCGTAATAATACCCTGCTGGTCGTCGTAAAACGAGTTGCTGAACAGCACCGACTCTTGGCGCTCTTCGGTAATGGAAACGCTTGAAATCGCCATGTCGGCCTTGCCGCCGGTCACTGCGGGGATCAGGGCGCTGAATTCCATAGGATAATATTTCACAGTATAGCCGGCATGTGCGGCAAAACGGTTCATCAGCTCGATCGCATAGCCTTTTAGCTCGCCATTCTCTCCGAAAAAATCAAAGGGAATATTCGTACCTACCGTGGCAACATTTAAAACACCTTTCTTGCCCGGGTAAACCAGCTCCGGCATCGGCTCCTTAAGATCGGGCACGCCCTTAAACCAGCGGTTCTTCATCTTTTCAATGGTACCGTCGGATTTGGCCATAGCCAAAAAAGCGTTAAATTCATCAATCAGAGCCTGATTGTCAAAACTGGCAAAGGCGCCCATGGGACTGACAAAAAACGAGGCAGGGATCTCAACAACCTCCATGTCCTCATTACCCGGTTCACTGACCAAAACTCTAAGCGCGGACAAATCTGCAGCTAACCCCGCGATCCTGCCGTTGCGCACATCCGCAACCCCGGTTGGCAACTCCTGGTAAAATACCGGAATCGAACCGAACATCGGCACAACCGACTCCGATACCGAGCCGATGATCGTGCCCACCGTCTTACCCGCAAACCAGGTGTACAAACGCCCGGGGGCAGGTGTTTCCTGCTGGCGCTTCTTTACCACCAGCACGGTTTTGCTCACATAGTCGGGGTCGCTGAACAGGAAGCTCTCTTTCCTCTCGTCAGTGATATAAACGCTTCCCCCGATATCCGCCTTTCCACTGGCTACATAGCCCATCATTGCGCCTAAATCCATATCGACAAATCTAATGTCCTTACCTAACCACGCGGCAAAGCGGCGGAGTTGCTCAATGTCAAAACCTGAATATTCCCCGCTTTCCCCCGCAAAGGTAAATGGCGGATAAGTAGCCATAATAGCCGCGGTTAATGTCCCGTTTTCACCGGTTAGGGGGATCCCGGGCATGACCGCCTCAAACGCATAGGATTTCAGCCAGCGATCCTGCATCTCCTTGAGCGTGCCGTCCGCCTTTATATGCGCTAAAAATTCGTTGTATTGCTCAATGATATCCTGCCGCATGGAGAAAACGCCGTACTCAAAATCAAGCTCCGCAAGCGGGACGGGCAACGCCTGCAAGCCATCGTATTGACCTGCCTGCAGGCTTAGCGTGGCGGCGACGTCATCCATCAGCGCGGCATCCGCCTTGCCCAGATTCACCGCTTCGATCTCCTCAACCGTATTATTAAAGTAAAGTTTCTCTGAAGCGTTGAATATCCTGTCGGCCACCCCGTCAAACAGTGAACCGGTCAATATCGCAAACCGCTTCCCTTTGAAGTCTTCATAGGTCGTTTGCTCTAAATAGTCACCTGACTGGTTAGTGAAAACCTTGTCGCCACCGGTAATATCATCGCTTCGCGCCATTTCCGCCTGCGCCTGTGAACACCCCAACAGCAGTGCGGGAACTGCAAATAAACACAGTAAAACTACTGCTATGCCTTTCCTCATGTGCTATGCCCCTTATATCTTAGTACCAGTATTGTAAACATCATCTGCCTGTTATGCTCCATCGGCGAATTGCTCGATCCCACGCTTCACAGGCATAACAAATTCCCTTAAGGAAAGGTCTTTGGGGCAGTTCGCCGTTTCCCGCCAGCCGCAAGCCGGAAAATGGCTCGTTTCCCCAATTTGTCGCTTCCTGTAAGGACATCGGTCTATATTCCGTTAAGCTATCGCTTATCCAGATTGGATTTTTTCGCCTTTGGGTACCCGGCGTTCTTTGATCACCGGTGACCGGGATGCCGTATCCCGCTGCGCCTTCGATAAAAACTCCGAAGGAGAAGGCAATCAGAAGCGCAGGGGGCTGCTGGCTACGAACTTTTAAGTTCGTTCTGCAACACCCCCTGCATGCTCTAGAGCAGGCTTGACAATCTGTAGGTAAACACCGCTGTTTCTGCCCGGGTCGCAATGCCTTTGGGGTTTATCATGTTTCCGCTGCCTTTTACCAGATCCATGGATATCAGCGCGGCTATGGCTTCTTTGGCATACTGGGAAATCCCGGCGCTATCGGAGAACTGGTTCAACACGCCAAGATCCCCCTCAGTTTTAATCAAACCTTGCTGCTGCATAATCCGGTAGGCCAGCACAAACATATCCTGCCTGGTGATGCTTGCTTCCGGCTGGAAATTGGCGCCATCAATGCCGTTAGTTAAACCTAAGGCCCTGGCGATACCTATTTCTTTGTAATAATATTTGTTTTCCGCTACATCATCAAAGTTCCCTTCCACATCCGCTGTTACTCCCAGCAATCTCACAATTAAGAGCATATAATCAGCCCGCTTGATCTCATTTGCCGGGGCAAAACTGGTGGCACTGACGCCTTTGATGACTCCTTTTTCCGCCAGGGCTGTAATTGCTTCCCCGGCCCAGCTATAGTTTGCGATATCCGTGAACATGACTGCAACAGGGGTGACTGTTTCGGGGACGACCGGTTCAGGGGTTTCTTGGGGGGATTTCTTTCCTCCGCTGCGGTTATTACCGGAACCGCCAAAAACGGTAACGACACAGGCTTCCGACTTTATGCCGCCGGTTTCCGCCGTAATCCGGGCAGTTCCTGCCTTGATAGCATGAACTTTGCCTGAACTGTCAACAGTAGCCACATTTTCATTGCTGCTTTTCCAGGTGAGCTTATTGGCGTCTGTGGCATCCGCCGGATCAACCGCAGCGGTTAATGTCTCGTAATCTCCCACCCGGAGGGAGGTTTGGGCTTTGTTTAAGCTAATGCTCACGACGGCCACAGGCGTTTCCGCAGCAGAGGCCGTTACCTGGAATAGATCTCCCGGATTGCCGGCAAATTCAATCAGAATGCCCGCCGGGACAGAGATATCCCCGCTGTCTACCATGCTGTCGTAGAGTATGCCTTCCTCTCCAAAGACGATGACACGTCCTTTAGCAGGCACATCAAAACTCAGGATGGCGGCAAAATCCACTATCAACCATTCGTTTCTGCCTTCACTGCCGATGGTCAGGGTATTGGCGCCGGTGTTCAGCGGCGGGGCCAGTTCGGCAGGCATGTAATCCGCTCCGGATAACCAGGCCCAGGCAGCGCCGTCTTGTTCAAACAGGATCAGCTCGGTGAGATCCTCCATTGACTTGACCGGCATGCCGGCATAATCAAGGGATTTTACAATTTTCATCCCGCCGAAATCTATGTATCCGGGCAAAGCGGGGATTTGGCTGGAAGATACTACATGGTTCGGCAAAAATACTGCTGCTTCAGCGGCTTTTACATTTCGCCTGAGCCATAATTTGCCGTCCATGGGGACAGATAATTCCAGGGGATCCGCAATAGCCTGAAGCTTCTCGGCTTTAATGTTGTAGAAATCAAAAACAGGGGAGTATGCCATAAAAAAGCGGGTTCCGTCCACGGTGGTGAAGTAATATTTATTCTCCCCATCGTAGAAGAATCCCTCGTTATAGACTGCGGAAAGCAGGGCAGACTCATCGCTGCCGTCTGCTGGATACAGAATCAACATGCCTTTTTCATCGTCCAGGGCAATCCGCAAGGTGTTACCGCCACTATCGTAGTATCCTTCATAAGCCATCAGGCCGGATGGAAGGGGCTGTGCCTCGACCGGTTCTTTAACCACTGTCTCCTCTTCCGTAATGAGGCCTTTTTCCTCAAGATAAGCCGATAGTATGCTCAAGGCGATCCCCGGCGAGTCGCATTGTGCGCCGCTGGCAATCACGGCTACCGAGATCTGCTGGGACGGTACAGTATAGAGCATAGAGGCATAATGACCGGTGACGCCTGTTTTACCGTAAAAACGGAGGTTTTCGTCAGAAAAGACTTTAATATCAGCGAAATCCCAGCCCAGACCAAAGGGGAAACTATCCCCCGCTAGTTTGCCCTGGAGATCACTGGGCTGCCTCTTCAGTATCTCCAGCCGTGACTGGGCCGACAGGATTGCGGAGCCGCTAGAAAAGGAGGCGGCGAACCGGCACAGGTCTTCCGCTGTGGATGATATTCCGCCTGAACCGAGCAGCGACACTATCTCCAGCGGCTCGCTTTTGCCGTCCGGACGGTAGAACCTGGCCGGGGTCATCCCTTGCGGGAGCCGGCCGACACCAAGGCCGGTGTGGTCCATGGCCAATGGTTGAAAAATCCGCCCGGTAAGGAAATCACCATAGCTTTGGCCTGTGACTTTAGCCACGATCATTTCCGCCAACGTAAAACCGTCGTTGCAGTAAGTCGCCAGTTCCCCCGGCCGGTGCTTGAGGGTGGACCGGGACAGGGATGCCAGGAGTTCTTCATAAATATTCTGGTTGTACTCGAAACCAAAGTTGTTCCAGAAGGTAGACCCGGGCAAACCGGATGAATGGTTGAGCAGCATTCTTACCGTAATATCCTTGTACCGCTCATCCGCCATAGTGAATTCAGGCAGATAGCTGGTCACCGGATTGTCCAGAGCAACCTTGCCCTCGTCCACCAGCAGCATGATGGCAGTGGCCGCAAACAGCTTGCTTACCGAGCCGATATTAAACACCGTGTCCTCATTTGACAGAATGTTTTTCTCCCGGTCGGCAATGCCGAATCCTTCCGCGTAGATCAATTGGCCATCGTCCATTATGGCAACGGAAGCGCTGCTTGCCGTCCCGGAGGTGATAGCTTTCTGGATCTCAGCTCGGGCTGTACTTTTGGTATTGTCAAAAGCTTTTTCCGCGGATTGCTCCAGGTCATAGGTTTCAGGTAAATTATTTTCATTAAAAGGGCATGGGTTGTCAAAGCCTGATTCTTCTTCAAAGATTGTTTCAGGAGCCATATCCAATATTTCATCAGCCAAAGCAAGATTGCCCATACCTGTTGTTATGGACAGTGCCATTATGAGGCAAAGTATCATGGGTAAAAATTTGCGGATTTTGTTTAGAATAACATTCATAAATGCAAATGCTCCCCCAATTTTCATTTGTTTTATCTGCTCTACTCAAGAATCAGTGGTTAATCGCGTTTTTCATTCTGTTGGCTTATCAGCATTCAACCCTGGCGGATTACCATGTCAAGACAACTAATTAATTATAAGCGTCTTGTGTCAATTTGCAGGTATCT
>DBRJ01000032.1:17624-51465 GCA_002305915.1 Pelotomaculum sp. UBA1371
TACCGCAATTATTGCCTGCCCCTGTAACTCCACCTATGTACGCCGGCAGATTATCTTGCCATGTTATGTTGGCTTTTTAATGCCCATAAGGTTCACTCCCCTCAATATTAACTTGTTATGTTTACATTATATAGCCTAAGAACTAACAAAACGGCTAACAAAAATGAGTCTAATCTTGATATTTTTTTACCTTTATATAAAGAAAAGGATTATTGGTTACATAAAAATAAGTCAAAAGATATTTATAAAACTTCTTAAGGCTTCTACACGATGATTAATTGTATTAGGTGAAAGACCTTTATCAATAATTTAAGCATTACTTCATGCAGCGGCTGCCCCGATAAACTTTACGGGCTTGTTGTGTGTCGTATTTGGCACATGAACAAGCCCGTTGTTTAAAAATGCTTTTGAACTTTTTGCCTCTGATAAAAGAGCACAAATTGCTACAGCAAGAACGGATCCCTATTTCCTTATTTCTATTACAAACTCATTGCCCATAAATTTATTACCGGCGGTATCCTCAAACCACACCTGAAGATAATTAAGGCCTTCTTTTACCCCTGCTTGAAGCGTTGTCATAAAATGACCGGAGCCGTCAACCAGCAACTTGTTTCCTGTGGCGGCAGCGTAAGGGTAGTAAGCCATGGGCCAATCTTTAAGAGCATAAGAAATCATAGACTCCAAATCGGGGGATGAATAACTGCGGGTTATTTTCAGTTCTTCAATACTCATAGGACGCGGTGCTTCTTCCCAGAGTAAGATTATTGAATCCAACTTCAATTCCGGCTGCAGCATAATCCCATTAACAGTAAAACTTTCACGGGGCTTCAACACTTGCGGTATGTCTTTTAATTCCGCGCAATGATTGGTAAACTCCTGGATAAAGGCAATTGTTATAGAACCATCATCCTGTTTTGCACAAGCTATACCAACGCCTACATGAGTATGATGCGGCTCTAGAATATTGACGCGATGACCATCGTTGGGTGGTACTTCGGCCATCATTTTTTCATGAATTTTCAAAAGATTGTTCTGTATAAGACTTTGATTCGGTTCATAACCTTGCAGCCAATTTAAGCAGACGTTCTCTGTGGTTCCATAAATTCCACCGGCTTCGGTATAACGCTGTTGCGGTTTTTTACCACTCAAGTTCCAATGGGAGATGAAGTTGTTTTGGGCCATTTCACCAGCAAACCGGCGTGCAGTTTTCGCTGCGGTCTCATCCCACTCAACCCTGGTCAGACCGGCTGCCAGCCGGTTTTCATTTATTCTATTAAATAAGACCTGCTCAACCCTGCAAAGGTCCAGGCTGTTGATTTGGGTACCGGTTCCTGATGAAGCCCTCAAAACAGCTTCGCTGTTGCTTTTCAGGGAAACCTCGTAACCGAAAGCCTCTGCTACATATTGGGCAGGCAAGTATGTAAGTCCATTTCGTATTAAAGGTACTGCATCGATTTTCCCGGGCCGGCCGTTAGTATGGATAATATTGCTTTCTATGGTCATTACGGTTTTCACATTGTCTTTGGTTAATGTTACTGTACGGGAGGATGGTTCCCAAACAATTTTGCTTTCAGGCACACCAAGGGTTAGCGCCAGGTGGCGGACCGGTACGTAAGTGTGGCCGTTTTCGATAAATGGAACAGCTTCCATTTCAGTGGGACGGCCATCCAAATTAGAAGTATGTCCGGAAGTGACCTGGTGGGAAAGGCCTACCTTTGAAACATTTATGAAGACTGATATCTGGATCAAGATAACGAGAACAAAAAGTTTTACTTTCATGATCTAGTCTCCAACTATCTAATTTGCTACGGATTAAAATTATAAAATTTAAGATACTGGTTGTTTTAATACCATTGGATAGAACCATTTGTACCGGTTCAAATGGTTTTCCATAAGGATTTCCTGAGCCTCCTGTTAAATTTATCGGCGTTTTGAGTTTATTCTTAAGGGCATTAGTAAAAAGTCAATAACTGTTTCCTTCCTAACTGCAGTATTATAACTTTCTAATCGGGTTCGAATGGTTAAACCGGTGTAAGTCTTTAATCAGATCGAAGCAGAAAACCCGGCGGTTTCCCTTTGACTTGCTTTCCTCAGGAAATGCTCCGTATGCAGCATGCTGATGTTTATGGAAAACACATTGCCGGTGGTCATCAGATAATCAAAAAGAATAAAGAGACTTGCTGCCATCGCCAGGCCTTCGAGGGGGATACCGAATTTTTTAAATACAACCGTAAAAAGAAAGGTACCCATACCCTGTGCGGGCGGCACGGCTATAGACATAATTATACAAAGCACAACCAGGGATAGAATATCCGCCATGCCAAAATTGGTCCCGTAAAAATTACCAACAAATAAAGTCATCAAGAATAAGACCGGCACCACAAAGGGTTTGGAGAATAGTGCACCCACAGGTATAGAAAAGTTAACCAGATAGTCGCGAATACCCTGTTTGATGGAAGCAGTATTGGTATGGGACGCAAAAGTGGCGCTTGAGCTTGCGGTTGATAAGGCAATCAGCAGAACTGGACCGATAGTTCTAATGTAGTCAACCGGATTGTTCTTTTCGATGACAGCTACGCTCAGCAGGCAAAGCAAAACAAATACTACAAAACACACACATATGATTACAACTACACCGAGGGAACTGAGAAGCGCCCTGCTGTCCCCGGATAACAGCATGTTGAAAATGCAAATAAAAATCACCCATGGCATCAGGGAACAGACAGCATCCAGCAAGGTGGACAAAACCAGATTTAATTCCGTTATCACCTTGGTTAAAACAGGAAAGCGTCCTTTCATGGTGAGCATGGCTATACCCGTGATCACGGCAAGGAAGATTGTCTGTAAGGTATTACCATCCAAAAAAGACTTGAAGATATTGGAGGGTATGATATCAAAGGCTATCGCAGCAATCTGGCTCCAAACGCCTTCACTGGTACTTGCAGCGTTAACACTCTGGATGGGGAAAAATATCACCCCTGCCAACACGGCAATCACCCCTGATAAAGCCGACAGTCCCAAAAACCAGCTAAAGAGTATTTTAAAAATGCGTTTCATCTGGGCAATATTATCCATGTTAAATATACTGGCAATTACTGAAACAAAAAGAAAGGGAATGACAATGGCATTCAGAAATCCGAAAAAAGCATTGCTCAAGGGAGTCAATACTGAGGCAGGGAGGATTGTTTGCATAGAGGGGGCAAAGCGGTTCACGGTCAGACCGCAGATTATGGCTGCGCCAAGGGCTAAAGCAATGGCAACGACGGGATTCAGTCCCTTTTTTTTCAGGGTAAAAGTAACAACATTAACTCCGTTTTCATAGTAATAGTTTACTGTCGAAAGCCCAATTAGAATGTTCTGGCCAATGAAGCTGAATTCATCATCCCCAGCTTCCTCAGACAGGTCAAGCGGGTTGGCCTGGGCACCTCTATAAGTTAATGACAGAGTTATGGTTTTAAACCGCTTCCTCAGCTCGATTTGAAAAGTCTCATTTGGGGCGGCAGCCTTTGCCCAGTAGACAATCGTCTCTTCCGTAAATAGTTCAGCTTGAATAATGTCACGGTTGGTACATTTGTATTGTTTCAGCAGATTTCGAACGAAGCTCGCGGCGACTTCAATACTTGCTATTTCCAGCTTGAAATCTTTTTTTTCAGCCATTTTACGGTACGCACATCCTTGCTTTTACATGTCAACCTCTTTAAACTTAAACAGGAAAAAATATAATGCTATTTTATGTTATTACGATTTATGGCTGGTTACAAGTATTCTGTATAAGATAATTCAGGCGTCATTAGAAAACCTGTCAATAAAAAACACAAGTTGCTGATTATATTTGCTCCAGTTTACAGGCTTTTTAAATGGAATTTAATACGGGATTTTTAAACCGGCTCTGTGCGGATATCCGGCGGCAGGCCGGGCTGTTTGAAGGCAGCTACGGCCAGTTGGTCGCAGCGTTCGTTTTCCGGATTGCCGGCGTGACCCTTGACCCAGACAAATTTTATCTCGTGAAATTCGCAAAGTTTCAATAGCCTGGCCCAGAGATCTGCATTAAGGGCAGGCTCTTTTTTGTTGCGCATCCATCCGTTAGCCCGCCACTTTTGAGCCCAGTTCTTTTCAATGGCATTCACCAGATACTGGGAATCTGTATAGAGTGTCACCCTGCATTTTTCCTTTAAACTTTCCAGGCCTTTAATAGCCGCCAGGATTTCCATCCGGTTGTTAGTAGTGTCCTTGAAGCCGGCGGAGAGCTCTTTGCGATGCCCCTGGTATAACAGTACCACCCCGTAACCGCCGGGACCGGGGTTTCCTGAGCAGGCTCCGTCGGTGTAAATAGTAACTTCCTTAAGCGGTTTGTCCGGGGAACTGCCAGTATTAGACCTCATTCATATTCCCTACCTTTAAAATAGATATTTTCATCTCTTTTGCCCTTTTCCGGAAAATGAAGCGTACAGTCCTCTGCTGGTGCCCGTTCAGCGGTATGGCTGCCTCACTTATCAATGATTCACCGGGTTAGCCCGCCATGCTGTTGACGGATACAGGCAGGGATGAAAGTCACCATAAGCAAAATTATGAGTAATTTATTAAGATTTTTTTAAGGTAAAATTAAGTTTTTTATGCAATTATATTAATAACAAAATTATTAACAAAAATGTCTGCAAAGATAAGTTGGCCCTGGATAAGTAAATTATTATAATAACTGGATCACTGCAAAGGAGGATTAAAATGTTTACGCAGCCGTTGGCAACCGTGGGGAATGTTATTGTTACTTTTGGCTTGCTTGGTTTTCTCGGAATTATTGTACACTCAATGTCGGATGCAGACAATGGAAGACAATAATTTTAAACAATAAAATCGTTTTAACTCTTTTTCGCCCCCCAAATCGCCGCAGCGTTGTGACGGGATGAATTGATTGGAGGAGTTTTTGCTCATTTATTGGGAAACGGTTGAGAATATGTATGATATGATCAGCGAAATGGTTTCCAGTTGGTCATTTTTTTTATTAAACCAATTGACTGTATTAGCAATAAGATGGAACGATGGTGATAACCTGTCATCATTAGACATTTTTGCTGGAAAAAGATGAGTTAATTTTACCATAAGGCAAGTTTAGTTTGTAGAATAAGGGATCCCGGGTGATCTTTATATCTGCATAAAACCATAAAAGCTCAAAAAAAACCGCAAACCCTCGCCGGGTAGCGGTTTTATTCTTACAGGTTGCGGATTTCTTCTTTTTCAAGCTCTGGAACCAGGTCTATTTTTACTGATTCTGTCCTCTCAAAAAAGGCGTATAAAATGCTCCTTAATGTTTCTACAAGATGCATTTATTAATTCACCTCCGATATTATTATAAAATATAGTTAATAATGAATCATTGATGAATTAATGGGATCGCTTCCAGTATTAAATTATATATGTGCCTTGAATATTACTTATCATTTCTATTATTGGGGAATGTATAAATCCGGCCTAATAATTGGAGGAGGGTGAAACAAGAGTATTAGAAATCAAGCAAAATAAACAATGTAAAAGAACTAATTCTATAAAAAAGGATGCAATACCTGATTGCATCCGTGGCTACAATAGTGTTATTGAGTCCTTCATGGAAATTAGCTGATGTTAAAAAATAAATGATGCAACAAACATAAATAATTGGCATCTCTCTGGTGTTTACTTATCAATATTTTTTGACTGACGTTTCTTGCGAATACGGTAAAATATGTAGACGGCGACTGCGATAAAAGGTGCGTAGGGGAGTATAACTGCGAAAAGCACGACAAGTTCTCCCGCTGTGTTAATCAGGCCGTTCACTCCCCGCAGCCAGCCGGCTTTAACCCTCTGGTCCAGAGGTTCTCCGGGGCTTAAACCGGTGGAGAGGGTTTTCGAAGTACTGAGCTCAAGGTTGATTGTGGCAAGGTTGGTGAGGTTGTCCAGCACCTTCAGCCGTGCTTGCCGGGATTCGATTTCTCCCCGGATGCGGGTAAGTTCATTTTCAATTTCCAGCATTTCCTTCACTGTGCCGGCTTTGTCAAGCAGCTCCAAAAGTCTTTTTTCCTGTTTTTCCAAAGTTGTTCTTCTGGCTTCAACATCATAATACTCTTCTGTAACGTCCTTTCCGGACATATTTTTACGGTCTATCCGGCCCAGAGCTTCCAGGCGGGGCAAAGCTACGCCCAGTTTTTCAACGGGGACGCGCAGGCTGAACTGACCCTGCTTGTGCTCATTTCTCTGCCATATGCCGGCGCTTTCTATATACCCGTCCACCTCTTGAACGATTTCCTCCACTTGTGAGGAGGCCGCTTCAACATCTGTTACAATTATTACGAGCGTTACTTCCCGGGTTACCTTTCTCACCGGATCGGGCCGGGCGGCGTCGTAATCCACCCGGACGTTGGAGGGTGCCACCTCCTGGGAGCTGGTATCAATGCTTTTTGTATTGCCGCAGCCGCTCAATGTGACTGCGGCGAATGCCAGGGCGATAATGAATGTGCAGATGGTTCTTATCCTCGAAGAATTCATCATATTATTACAACCTTTCCCTGTTGTGCCTATTCCCTTCCTGTTGGACGACGGAAACGAAGGAAAGGTTCCCCAATAAAACTTATTAAATGTTGTCAGGCATATAAACGAAGCAAAGAAGATGGGTTTAGTGAAAGAATGAAAAAAAATGACTGTATTACCAGCGCGGTCAAAGGATAAAAATGCATGGCTGGTGTCAAACAGCCATGCTAAAAAGAAGGAATTGTTAGCGTCACCAGGCAGTTAAAAAACAAGCCTAATGTCAATTTTTATTGTAATGGCTTACATAAAAAATATCAATCGGTAATATTTACATTTTTAGACATTGCTTTTAACCTGTGCCAGCTTCTTATAAATAATATTTTATAATTATTATAAATCCGGTTCCTGTCTATCATTAATCAACCTTATGATTATTCCTAATACCATGAGAAATGGTCTGCAAAAATGTTTCAGAGTGATTTCTTCCCGAACGAGAGTCTTTGTTCTGCTCTGATGGTTTTTCTTTCCTGGTGCCTGCTGCCTGGATCTTGAGGAACATGTCCGCCCGCTTGCAGTCGGTTATGTCGAGAACTACCCCAATGATTCCTGCCAGTACTCCGTCGGTATTTGTGTAGGTGGCCTTGTTGAAGACAACATCGTGTCTTGTCCCGTCCGCATATAATACAGTGCCTTCATAAACCTGGACGCCAGGATTCTGCAGCAGTCTGGAGTCCATTTCCTCATAAGCGTCAGCCAGATTATGGGGAGCAATGTCGTGAGCTTTTTTCCCGATAATTTTTTCTTTGGGGAGGCCGATGAAGACTTCGTAAGCCGTATTGCACCCCTCGTAGACTCCCTGGGTGTTCTTATAGAATATGGGGTTGGGAATACTGTCGATGAGCCTTTGCAGAAAATTATATTGTTCCAGCAGGGCTTCTTCCGCTTTTTTGCGCACCAGGATCTCATGCTGCAGTTTCTCATTGGCGGCTATAATTTCATTGGTCCGCTCCCTCACCATCTCCTCCAGGTTGTCGCGGTGTTTTTGCAGTTCGTTCTTCATCCGCTCGCTTTCGGTAATGTCTGTAACAAATGCATAATAATACAAAACCTCGTTTTCACTGTTACAGACCTGGTGCTCCAGTAATTCCACTGGGACTCTTGTGCCGTCTTTGCGCACATACTCCTTTTGAAAGCGCACGGGTTCGCCCGTGCAGCGCATTTTAGCCAGCATTTTAGCTTGATGTTCGCGCCATTCCCTGGGTGTCAGGTCCATATCCCAGGATATAGTTTGAAGTTCTTCCTTCGTGTAACCTGTTAAATCGCAGTAGGCCTGGTTGCAAGTCATGATATAGCCGCTGGGGTAGACAGCCGCAAAGGGTTGTGAAGAACGTTCAATCACATCAGCAAGAAACATAACACGCTCGTGCATTTTCCAGAACGCTTCATCCGCCCGCTTTCGTCTTGCATCAGAGGCCTTAAGAAGGGCATTTTCCTGGCGCAATGATTCCAGTTCTTTGATTAGTTGCTCTTTTGACTTATGGTTATCAGTCACCCTTTGCGCCACCTCCTGTATTATCACCAAATCATGGGTTTATTCTTTGTGTTAAATTAAGTACGGTTTTATTCTAAGCCTATCATAAACTTGACACAGTCTGTTAAGTTTATTTTAATAAAAATTACGGAAACTTACAACCAAAACAGATAGGGCCGGAACAAGGGCTGTAAGATACTAACAATAGAAAGGCAAAATTATACATTTAATAGCACTTTGGGAACATAATACCATGCTATGGAGGAATGGTTGCAAACAATGTCGAAAATTATATTACCTCATTTTGAGTGTTCCCCTTAAAAAGAGGTCCGCTCTTCCGTATAAAGGAGTAAGTGAAAAAATATTTATTACTTTTTACGGGAAAGAGGTGAGCACCTTCAGGAGAAGGGGTGTATAAGCTTGTTTCCTGTGCAGGATTTGGATAATACTGTTAAAAATATTAAGCAGGGGGATCAACTGGCCCGGGAGGATTTCCTGGAAAGCTGCAAGCCCTTTGTTTTTAGGGCTGCCTGCAAATTTTGCAAGCGTGTTTTGGATTGGGGCAGGGACGATGAATTAGCCATCGCCCTGATTGCCTTTAATGAGGCCATAGACAGGTTTCGGGAAGACAGGGGCGTTCCCTTTCTGGCTTTTGCCAGGTTGGTCATGATTAGCAGGCTTAAAGATTACTACAGGCGTGAGAACAGGGTCGCAGCTGCAGGTCTATCACTGCAGGCGGACAGCCAGAACAATTTGGAGTGCGCCAGGTCCTGGGAAGCTTACCTGGAAGAAGAAGCTTTCAGGGAAAGGGAAGAAGAAATAAAGGAATATGAGGTCTTATTGAGCGGTTACGGGGTGAGCTTTGAGGACCTGGTCAAATGTTCGCCGCGGCACCGGGATACCCGCCGGTCCCTTCTGCTTGCAGCCCGGGAACTGGCGGATAGAAATCAACTATTTAGTGAACTAAAGGCTAAAAAAAAGCTCCCTCTAATGGAACTGGAAAAGTTAACGGGACTGAGCCGTAAAACCCTTGAAAGAGGTAGGAAGTACATTATTGCCATGGCTTTATTGATTAATAGCCGGGAGGATTATTTGTACTTGAGTTCTTATTTAAAATTGCCGTCCCCGGCTGAAAAGGGGGTGCCGGAAAAGTAATGAAGACACAAGGAATGATAGTCAAGGTAAAAAGCAACTCGTGTATTGTTCTTACGCCTGAGGGAGATTACCGGGAAGTGCCCCTGCTGGAAGGTTCAAGGGCCAGAGTTGGCCAGGAAATTGAAATTCCACAAAGGAAGACCCTTCCTTATTTTAGGTTTCTGATGGTTGCGGCTTCTCTCCTGGTCGTAGTAGTTCTTGCGGGCCGGTTCTTTCCTCTGGCGCCGCCGCCTGCGGCAGCTTACCTGACCATTGACATCAACCCTAGTGTTGAGCTGGGGGTTACTTCCAGCGAAAAAGTGATTTCAGCAAGGGGGCTGAATAGTGATGGAGAGCAGATCCTGGCAAAGGTCGCGGTCAGGGGACTGAAATTACAAGATGCGGTTGCCCGGATTGTAAGTCAAGCCGTGACTGACCAGTTCCTCTGTGATTTAGATGATAATATAATTCTGGCTACACTTACTGTAGAAGAAGATCAGGACCCCCTGGTGGAGCTGGATGTTGTCTACGAGGCTATTGAAAAACCGGTAAAATCGGGCGGTATCCTGGCGGAGATTATAATCGAACCGGTAACGCCAAAGATGCGTGAGGATGCAACTAAAACCGGACTTTCCACCGGAAAGTTCCTGGTGCTTAAGAAGTCCGGCGAAAAAGGCGTACCGGTCAGCGCGGATGAACTGGGCGGCTCGAGTCTCGGAAACCTTGAAAAAGCAAACGAAATAAGCATTATTGAGCTGATAAGGGGAAACGGGAAAGACGCGGAAGAAAAAAATGTTGAGGCAGTAAAGAATGCGAAACCCGGGAAGGCACGGTCAGGAATTTATTACGATGGCCGCAAGAAAGCTCCGGATTTTGAAATTATAACTGGAGGAAAAACGATCAAAGCCGGAGCGGAGCATGAGCAGGATAAGAACAAAAGTGAATCGCCGGGTAAGAGCGATGTAAAACGTAGAGATAACTCAAAGTTTGTTCCCGGCAACAATGATTATTTCAGCGATAACAAAAATAACAATAGCGATAACAAAAACAAAGATAAAGATAACAAAAATAACAATAGGAATGATAATAAAAATAAAGATAATAAAACTAACGATAGCGATAAAAACAATAACAACAAAAATAAAAACTATAACGACAGAAGCATTAAAGATATAAAGAACAATGATAAAAAGGACGAAAAGAATTACAACGACAGTAACTACGGCTGGAATAACAAAGATAAAAGCAATAACGTGAAAAACAACCATAACGACAATAACGGTGATAATAACACCAGGAGCAAGTGGGAAGAAAAAGAAAGCTGGATAAGACAAAAGACTGAATCAACAGAAAACGAAACAGGTTTCCCAGGGACACCCTTAAGATGGCCGCTGGAATTTCGTCATCTTAATCTGCATCCTTCGAAGTAAAGGTATTCTGTAACCGTCTGTCAGGCTCAGTACTGAAGGCGGTTTTTTGTGGAGTAAGACATTAAAGAGCAAAAGATAATACCTGTAAGTTTATTAAAGGCTAGATCAGTTAATTGCGAATGCACCTGTGAATTCAGGGAATGCTTAAGGCGGGGCTTAATGCCTGTTCATGAGAAAAGGCTGATAAAATGCAGGAATACTGCCGTCACCGCTGCAGCCATCACCGGCCCGCAGGGAGTTCCCCTCAACAGCAGGATACCCAGCACGCTTCCAACCGTCATTCCAAAAATTATTTCCGGGTTTAAATTCATCAGGTTGAGTCCATCACTATTGAGCTTGGTAGCCAGCGCCCCCGCCACCAGGGCATAGATGCCTTTGAATGAAGCCAGGGAGTGGAGGTCTTTGGTAGTAAGTTTCTCTGTAGCAACCGGAGTCAAAATATGCAGCATTAATAAGACCAGGCCAATCTCTAGACCCCGTTCTTCCAGAATCGGCAGGATGATCTGATCCATCCTGAAATAACGGATACATAACAGGATGCAGGCGGAGGTCACCACCAGGTTGGACCGCCCGAAAAGGCCAAGAAACAATAAAATGATCAGGATCAACTCGGGAGAAGTAAAACCCCAGATGTCGCCGTTCAAAGCTGAATCATCTCCATGATCACTATACAGGTCACACCGGGTCACGCTGCGCGAAAAAACAACAGGCGGCATTGCTTAAACAGCACTGATGATAATATTAAAGCTGTCTTAATGTTGTTATTTTCTTGCCTCCAAGGGCTTCCCGTATATTGGAAAAGTTACTTTGGTTTTATGATAGATTATGCCTGAATGACCACAATATTACATTGACAGCCTGGCTGTCTTTTCCGGTTCAGGCAATATTTAAGCTTACAGAAGGTATTTTGGGAACAGGGTAAAATAATTAATTTTAAACATTTATTTATGGAGGAATTGCACATGGCCCGGGATTTACAGATAGGCATTGAAGGTTTGGCCCAAACAGTAGTCAGCGAATTAAACACAGCTATCGCCCACGGGAGTGGAGCCGTGAGTGTGTTTGCCACACCGGCCCTTGTGGGTTTGATGGAGAAAGCGGCCCTGTCTTCGGTTGAACCGCTTCTGGAACAGGGAACTACAACCGTAGGGACCAGGGTGGACGTCAAACATCTGGCAGCAACCCCCGTGGGTATGACTGTGGTGGCTACTTCGCGCCTGGTGGAAGTTGACGGCAAACGCCTTGTTTTTGAGGTTGAGGCGAGGGATAATGTGGACCTGGTAGGTATGGGCATCCACGAGCGCTTTATTGTTAAGACTGAAAGCTTCATACGCCGGGTCGAGGATAAATTGCCGAAAAATTGAGTCAAAGGAACCCTGATTCTGTTATAATTATATAGAGGAAAGAACTTCAACAAAAAGGGGTGCTTTCCAGTGTCAATAAAGCTTTTTGTGAAAACGGAGTCTAAAAAAGGAGTCAACAAAGATATTGTTAAGGTGACCTGTGGGGCAATGAACAACGCCGGGAGAATCTTTTATTCACAATCAGAATTGTTGAGTGTAGAGGATTTTTTGAAATATAAGGAATTGTTTGCTGCCGTCGGGCTGGATGATGAAAAGCGTATGGATACCGGCCGCCCTTATTTTTAGTTAATAAAATAGGCTGATGGGGGGATTATACTCTTGCGCCTGCTTTATTTTACGGATACGCATATTCGATCCGTTAAGCCGGGTACCCGCAGGGATGATTTCCTGAAGGCCATTGCGGCAAAGCTTTCAGAAATCGTAAATTTATGCCGTTTGCTGGGGATCGAATATGTTATTCACGGGGGGGACCTTTTTGACCATCCCAACCCGGACCGGAGGTCCCTGGATTTACTACACTGGTTTTTAAAAAAACTTGCTCTTCCGGTTTACTGTGTTGCAGGCAATCATGACCTGATCGACCAGCGGCTGGACAGCCTTGACGGTACCGCCCTGGGGTATCTGGCCCGTCAGGAGTGTGTTCGGCTCCTTCAACCGGGAGAAATGATCTATCTCTCCAATAACAATTGCGTTCTCCAGCTGAGCGGCCAGCATTATTACTGCGGTATAGACCGGCAGGGCAACGGGGAGGTTTACATGGTCAGTAAAAAGAGCTGCGATCTGGCCGTTCATGTGGTTCACGGTATGCTCTTACCCAGGGCCTTTTCCGAAAAAGTACCCTGCACACTGATTTCCAGCGTGACCGCCACCGAGGCTGATTTCACTCTCGGCGCACACGCCCACCTGGGATATCACGAGATTGAGGCCGGTAAGCATTTTCTCAATCCCGGAGCGCTGGCACGGGTGACAAGCCTGAACAGGGAACGGATCAGGACACCCCAGGTGCTTTATCTGGACTTTACCTCGGCAAATTATAGTTACAGGTTCATACCTTTGGGGGCAGCACGTCCGGGTGACGAGGTCATGGTTGAGTGTACCGGGGCAAACTAAAGCCAACAGTTCCGGAAAGTCGCGTACAGTATTTTACGTTATAATCCCAGAAGCCGCGGGTTCGTCACCCGTGGTTTTGTACCTCTGCTCCCCCACAACAATTTCATCTCCTTTGGCCTTTCTGAGAATTATTAAATCATTTCCTTCTGCGGCTCTGTCCTGAGCGGTCTCATAGACATATTTAATACGTTTCAATACTTCCCTGCTGCAGGTCCAGTACAGGCAGTTGTTCAGGATTGAATCTTGGTATACCCGGCAAAAAGATTGTTGGAAGCTTTCCACATTGATTTCCGCCATAAATTTAGGTTATTCATAAAAGGTTGTGTGGAGCCGGTTCCGCCTGTTGCACGGTGAAATTTCTGTTGACATAAAGGATTTTCATAAATATAATCATACTTAACCTATATTAATAATACTAATATAATCTAGTCTATTCTAATTCAGATTGAAAGCCCTAGAATTGTTGACAGCAGTGCACCGGTATTAACTGTGCCGATTATAATGAAGCTCTGCCGGGGGGCATACCTGAAGGGGTTATTGCCGGCGATATCTATGAGATTCTGTATAATCTATAACATTTGCTGTTCTTTTTTCCAAGACTGTTTTAGCAATTTTTTTTTGGTTAATTAACCTGGGAGAAAAGAGTTTAGAAAAGGATTGTTAGATTTTATTAACGGAGAATTTTGAAACTTTTGGAGGTGTGTTTCTGTGGGGGAAAAACTATTCGAGGTGGACGTTTATCCACCGGAAAATAAGATCAATACACAAGTGCTCCCTGAAAAAGCTCAACAGTTCAATAATAATTTAGAACGCAATCTTGCAAGAATTAAGGAATGGGAATACTGTTATTGTGCAAGTTGCAAAAAAATAAAATTCAGTAAAGACCTTAAGGCAACAGAAGAAGGGATTTGCTGCTCCGAATGCGGTAATTCCAACCTGGAACCCCCTGCCTGGGTTAATTGTCCTCACCATAAGGATTCAATAGTTAAATGTCCCCGGGGAGGTAAGGGAATAAGGAAGCTTAAATATGAGTTTGCCTGCCAGGACAATTGTTATTTTCGGGCATAAATAGGTTCAAATGAAGTATTGCCCTGTTCAAATCAAGGTTAACGGGTGGCAACACTAAAACGTCAGGGAATAAGACAGCAAAGGGGAAAAGGCCAGCGCCATAAACACATAACCGGCGCAGGCCTTCTTTTTTAGGGTAATTTATACCACTATAAAAAGAATATACTGAACCCGAACGCCGGTTTGATATTTTTAAACCTCTGAGCAAACGCTGAAAGGTTTTTTTTCTTTTAAGGGGAATTTAATTACTTTATAGAAATTCAGTCAAATGATGCCGTTTAATAAATATTTGATCAAAGTGCAGGTGAAGGCCGTGACTATACGCTTTATCACCGGCAGGGCCGGTTCCGGAAAAACCCGCGCCTGCCTGGACGAGGTGCGGGAAGAACTCCGGAAAAGCCCGGAGGGACACCCGCTGATCCTGCTGGTGCCCGAGCAGGCCACCTTTCAGACAGAATACGAACTGGCCTCCACCCCCGGCCTGTCCGGCTTCATCCGGGTCCAGGTTATTAGCTTCAGGCGCCTGGCCTACCGGGTGTTGCAGGAGGTTGGTGGCGCCGCCCGGGCTCATATTGGCGAGCTGGGCAAGCGCATGATGCTGCGCCGCCTTCTGGAGCGGCGCCGGGCCGAACTGAAAGTGTTTCGCCGCTCCGCCGGGCTGCCGGGTTTTGCCGATACCCTGGCCCGGGCCCTGGGCGAGTTGAAAACCTATTGCGCTGCTCCGGAGGACCTGGACCGCGCCTCCTACGCCCTCCGGGAGGCCGGGGCGGGGCTGTTGTCCGACAAGCTGGACGACTTAAGCCTGTTGTATGACAGCCTGGAGGAAGCCCTGGCCGGCCGCTTCACCGACCCTGACGACTACCTCAACCTGCTGGCCGACCGCCTGAAGGATTCGCCCTCGGTTTGCGGGGCGGAAGTCTGGGTGGACGGCTTTACCGGCTTTACGCCCCAGGAGTTCCGGGTGCTGGCGGAATTGGCCCGGGCAGCCCGCAGGGTAAACATAACCCTCTGCGCGGATCTGGCCGCGCTGGCCGGCTACCGTGATGATACCGCTCTTTTTTACCCGGTCCGGGAAACCTACGATTTATTATGCGCTATGGCTGCCCGGGAGCATGTTACGCCGGAGAAACCCCTGGTCCTGGAGGACAGGCCCCCGCGCCGTTTCCGTAGCCCGGCCCTCGCCCGCCTTGAACATTATTTCTTTACTTACCCGGCCCCGCCTCCAGACTGTAGCGGGGCCGGGGTTACCCTGGCCGCCGCGGTCAACCCCAGGGCCGAAGTGGAAGGTGTGGCCAGGGAAATTACAGCCCTTTGCCGGGATGAGGGCTTCCGCTACAGGGACATCGTGCTCCTTTTACGTGATTTGGACGCCTACGCCGGCCTCCTCAGGGCGGTCTTTGCCGACCACGGGATCCCGGTTTTTCTCGACCATAAAAGAACTGCCATGCACCACCCCCTGGTGGAGCTGATCCGTTCGGCACTGGAGGTGCTAATCAGGGAATGGGCCTTTGACCCCGTCTTTCGTTACCTCAAGACCGACCTCACACCGCTGTCCAGGGAGGAGGTGGACCTGCTGGAGAATTATGTGCTGGCCCACGGGATCAGGGGGAGCCGCTGGACTGACGACAGGCCCTGGACTTACCGCAGGCGGCTGACCCTGGAGGAGGACCGGGAGGCCAGCGCAGCGGAGCTCGTAGAACTGGACCGGATTAACAGCCTGCGCCGGCAGGCCTCTGCAGCCCTGGCCGCTTTCTGCCGGGAGGCCGCTCAGGCCGCAGACGTGCGGGAAATGACAGCGGCCCTGTTTAACCTGCTGGTCGGCCTGCAGGTAGCTGAATGCCTGGAGAGCTGGAGAAGCCGGGCAGAGGAGGAAGGGCGCCTGGAGGCCGCCCGGGAACACGTCCAGGTCTGGAACGGGGTGATCAACCTGCTGGATCAGGTGGTTGAAGCCCTGGGTGATGAGGCGCTGACGCCTGAAGAATACGCAACCGTGCTGGATGCCGGATTTGAAAGCATGAAGCTGGCCCTGATCCCCCCCGGCCTGGACCAGGTGGTGGCGGGAAGTCTGGAACGCTCCCGGGTGCCGGAAGCAAGGGCCGCTTTTGTCCTGGGTGTTAACGACGGTGTGCTGCCCGCCCGGGCTGCAGCCAAAGGCATCCTTTCCGAGGGGGAACGGGAAAGGCTGGAGGCGGTGGGCCTGAAGCTGGCCCCGGGGCCCCGGCGCAGGACATTTGAAGAACAGTACCTGGTTTATCTGTCCTTGACCCGTGCTGCGGAAAAGCTCTACTTGAGCTATCCCCTGGCGGACAGTGAGGGCAAAGCTGTCATGCCCTCGGGGGTTGTGGCCCGGGTGAAGGAACTGCTGCCGGATGTGGAGGAGCGGGTCTGGCCGGTGGAGCCCAACGCAGCCCTGGCGGATGATTTGACCTTCCTGAGCAACCCCGGCCGCGCCCTGTCCTATCTGGCGGCCCAGCTGCGGGAAGCCCGGGCCGGCCGCCCGGTGGACCCCCTGTGGTTCGACGTTTACGCCTGGTTTGTCCGGAGCGGGCGCCGGGAGGAATGCGCCCGGGTACTTTCCGGGCTCTTTTTCAGCAACCGGGAGGGCCGCCTGCCCTCCGGCGTGGGCCGGGCCCTCTATGGTCGCACCCTGAAAACAAGCATATCCGGTCTGGAGAAGTTCCGCTCCTGTCCCTTCGCTTACTTTCTGGAGTACGGCCTGGGTCTGCAGCAGAGGGCTGTTTACAGGCTGGGCGCGCCTGACCTGGGCAGGTTTTTTCATGCCGCCCTGAAGCTTTTCGGCGACCGTGTCCGGGAGCAGGGGCTGGAGTGGGGGGACTTGAGCCGGGAGCAGTGCCGGGAAGTGGCTGCCGGGGTGGTGGAACTGCTGGCCCCGCGCCTGCAGAGCGAAATTCTGTTAAGTTCCGCCCGGCGCCGCTACCTTACCGGCAAGCTTAAGAAGACCGTGCAGCGGGCGGCCCTGGTCCTGGCCGAGCACTCCCGGCGGGGCCGCTTCCGTCCGGTGGGTCTGGAACTGGCCTTCGGGCCGGGGGGAGACCTGCCCGCGGCGACCTTTATTCTGCGGGACGGCAGTGAGATGACGCTGGCCGGCCGCATTGACCGGATCGACGCGGCGGAGGGGGAAAGCGGGATCTACCTGAGGGTGATTGATTACAAGTCTGCCCGGATGACCATCAGGCTTTGCGACATTTACCACGGACTCAAGCTGCAGCTGCTGGCCTACCTGGATGTAGCCCTGGAGCACGCCCTGACCCTGGCCGGTGCGGAGGGGCTGCCCGGGGCTGTCCTCTACTTCCGCCTGGACGACCCCTTCGTCAAAACGGACGGGCGGGTGCCTGACCAAGCGGAACTGAAAAAAAGGATCCTGCGGGAGCTACGCATGACGGGCCTGATCCTGGCCGACCCGGAGGTGGTAAGGCTGATGGACGGCGAGGTAGAGGGCGACTCCGACCTGGTCCCGGTACATATTAAAAAGGACGGGGAGATTGGCGCCCGTTCGGCTGTCCTCACCTCTGAGCAGTTTGAGCTGCTGCGGCACTACATGCGCTATCAACTGGCATCGGCAGGCAGCGAGATCATGGACGGCGTGGTTGAGATCTCACCCTACCGCCTGGGCGCCTTCCGCTCCTGTCAGCATTGTTCCTTTAAACCTGTCTGTCAATTTGATCTCTTAGTAGAAGGAAATGAGTATCGCCTGCTCCACCAGGAAAGAGACGGTGTGATCTGGATACGGCTGGCCGGACAGGGGGAGGATGATAAAAATGAGTAACCAGTGGACCGGAGAACAACTGGAAGCCATCGAGAGCCGGGGGCGGAACCTGCTGGTGGCCGCTGCTGCCGGGGCNNGCCCGTGGACGTCGATCGCCTGCTGGTGGTCACCTTTACCAACGCGGCAGCGGCCGAGATGAGGGAGCGCATCGGACGCTCCCTGAGCGAAGCGCTGGCCCGGCGCCCGGACTCCAGGCACCTGCACAGGCAGTTGGCCCTGCTGGGGCGGGCCGGCATCAGCACCCTGCACGCCTTTTGCCTGGACTTGCTGCGGCAGCATTATTACCGGGTGGACCTGGACCCTTCCTTCCGGGTGGCGGATGAGACCGAAACAGTCATGCTCCAGGCTGAGGCGCTGGAAGAGCTCTTCGAGCGCCGTTACGCCAGGGAAGAAAACACAGTTTTTACCGCCCTGGTGGACAGCTACGGGGGACAAAGGGATGACGCCGTCCTGCAGGAGCTGGTCCTGGAGCTCTACCTTTTTTCCCGCAGTACACCGCGGCCGGAGGAATGGCTGAAAAAGCTGCCCGGGGGCTTTGACTTACCCCCAGGGGCATCTTTGGACCAGCTGGCCTGGAGCGGCGCCTTAAAGAAATCACTGGAGATCGAGCTGGGCGGAGCGCTGTCCGGGCTGGAGCAGGCCCTGGAGCAGGCCCGCAGGCCCGGCGGCCCCGGGGTTTACCTGGCCAATCTGGAGGCGGAGCGGGAAATGGTGCTCGGCCTGTGCCGGGCCTGTGCCGCAGGTGCCTCCTGGGCTTCCCTGTACAAGGCCTTCAACGGGGTTACCTTCGGCAGGCTGAAGGCCTGTAAAAAGGAAGACAACGGGGCGGGGCTGGCGGAGCAGGTCCGTAAAATAAGGGACGGTGTAAAAAAAAGGATGGCAGCGCTCCAGCGGGATTACTTCAGAAGGCCGCCGGAAGAGCTCTGCGCGGACCTGCGGGCTGTGGCGCCGCTGGTCCGGGAGTTGTCCGGCCTGGTCCTTGAGTTCGGGGAAACATACCGCCGGGTCAAGCTGGCCCGGTCTGTGCTGGACTTTAACGACCTGGAACACTACTGCCTGCAGATCCTGGAGGAGCGGGATCCTGACGCCGGGGTGAGTTCGCCTTCTGCCGTGGCTCTGGAGCTGCAGGAGCGCTTCGAGGAAGTGCTGGTGGACGAATATCAGGACATCAACGCTGTGCAGGAGGCCATTCTCCAGCTGGTATCCCGCCAGGGGGAAAAGGGTTCGAATCTGTTTATGGTAGGGGATGTCAAACAGAGTATTTACAGGTTCCGCCTGGCCGATCCCGGCCTGTTCCTGCAAAAATACGCGGCCTACCCCGCCCTGAAGGATTGCGGGCCGGGGCGCCGGATCGACCTGGCCAGGAACTTTCGAAGCCGACGGGGGATAATTGAAGCGGTCAACTTTCTTTTCCGCCAGCTGATGACCCCGGCCGTGGGTGAAATGGCCTACGGCCCCGGGGAAGAACTGGTTTATGCCGCCGGCTACCCGGAGGGAGCGGAAGAAGGGGCAGGGCTGGAAGAGAATGTAGAAATCCACCTGATCGAACGGGAAAAAGCTGTTGGGCGCCCGGTAACCGCCGGAAGCCGGGAACCTGCCGGTGGTTCCGGCGGGGACGGGCCGGAAGAAGGCGCCGGCCGGGAGGAGGGCGAGGGCGAAGAGGACCTGGATGCCGTCCAGAAGGAAGCGCGCCTGGTTGCCGGGCGGATCAAAGAACTGGTGGAGGGCGCCCCCGGTATTCCCCCGCTCAAGGTGTATGACAGGGGGCAAAAGGCCTGCCGCCCGCTTACCTACCGGGATGTGGTGGTGCTGCTGCGGGCTGTGACCGGCTACGCCAATATGTTTATGGAAGAATTCCGGCAGGCGGGTGTCCCGGCTTACGCCGAACTGGCCACGGGGTATTTCGAGGCCACCGAGGTGGAAACCATCCTGTCCCTGCTCAAGGTCATTGATAACCCCCGCCAGGATCTGCCCCTGGCCGGTGTTTTGAGGTCTCCCATCGTCGGCCTCAACGCCGGGGAAATGGCGAGAATAAGGCTGCACGCGCGCCGGGGGGACTACCTGGACGCAGTGGTGGCGGCCTCCCTGTCAGAAAAGGGAACCCTTGGGGAGCGCTTGAGGGACTTCCTCTGCAAGCTGGAAAGCTGGCGGACCGCCGCCAGGCAGGGCACGCTGGCGGACTTGATCTGGACCCTTTACCGGGAAACCGGCTATTATGATTTTGTGGGTGGGCTGCCCGGGGGCGGACAGCGGCAGGCGAATTTAAGGGCACTCCACCACCGGGCGGAGCAGTACGAAGCCACCGCCTTCCGGGGTTTATTCCTTTTCCTGCGCTTTATCGAGCGGATCCGGGAGGGCGGACGCGACCTGGGCGCCGCCCGCTTCCTGAGCGAGAGTGAAAATGTGGTGCGGCTAATGAGCATCCACAAAAGCAAAGGCCTGGAGTTTCCGGTGGTTTTTGTGGCGGGACTGGGCAAACGGTTTAATTTTAAGGATTTAGCAAAAACTGTCCTTTTTCACAAAGATCTGGGCCTCGGCCCCCAGCTGGCGGACCCGGAAACAAGGGTAACCTACCCCACCGTGGCCAAGCTGGCTTTGAGGCAAAAGCTGAAAATGGAGGCGCTGTCCGAAGAAATGCGCATCCTTTACGTGGCCCTGACCAGGGCCAGGGAAAAGCTGATCCTGGTGGGTTCCGCCAGAAACCTCGGGGATTGCGCCCGGCGCTGGTGCGGGCCGGTGGCAGCGGAAAGCTGGGCCCTGCCGGAGGGAGAACTGGCCGGCGCCTTGAGTTATCTGGACTGGCTGATGCCGGCGGTAGCCCGCCACCGGGACGGGGCCGGACTCCGCCGACTGGGACTCTGCCAGGAGCGGCCACCGGATTTTGTAGCTTCCAGTGGTTCACGCTGGAAAGTGATCCTCGACACCGCCCTTTCCCGGGATGAAGCCGGGGAAAAGACAGCCCCGGAGATTTTTGAAAGGATTCGCCGGCTGGAGCCCCCCGGGACGGCCGGTCCCCGGGCGGAGATTGTCCGGTCCCGGCTGGAGTGGACCTACCCGGCGGCTTATGCGCTGGGCAGGGCAGCCAAGGTATCCGTCACGGAATTAAAACGCCGCTTTGATCCCCTGGTTGGGGAAGAGGAACCCTTAATGGCGGACTTCCGCAAGCCCGTAGGAGGCAGGCCGCTTTTCCTTCAGGAGAAGCGCGGCCTGTCTGCAGCGGAAGCAGGGACGGCCCTGCACCTGGTGCTGCAGAACCTGGACCTGGCCGGGGACACCGGCGCCGCTTCCATCGCGGAGCAGGTGGAGAGGATGGTGGAACGCGAGCTTCTGACCCGGGAGCAGGCAACTTCCGTGCCGGTGGAGCGGATTGCCGCCTTCTTTGCCGGGGATCTGGGAAGGAGGGTGCTGGCCGGCCAGAGGGTGCTGCGCGAACTGCCCTTTACGCTGGCCCTGCCCGCTGACGTCATCTACCCGGAAGCGGTACCAGGGGAACAATCAGGCGAAGCAAACAAAGCCGGGGGTATCATAACTGGCTGCCCGGAGATTCAGAGTGAGCCTGGTGAGGAAACTTCTAAACCGGCCTTTTCTGTTGCCGGGCTGAACCCGGGGCACAGGGAAGGCAAGGGCGAAACCGTCCTCGTCCAGGGTGTCGTGGACTTGCTGGTGGACGAGGGGGACGGCTTTCTGCTGGTGGATTACAAGTCCGACCGGATTCCGGCGGATCAAATTGGGCATGCGGCCGCCCGCTACCAGGGCCAGCTGAACCTTTACGCCATGGCGGTGGAAAGTATTCTGCACAGGAAAGTGAAGGAAAGGTACGTTTACCTCTTCCACCTCAACCGTGCCGTCCCCCTGTGAGGGCAACTTCCAGGCTTTTAAAACCGGAATGGAATTGACCAGGTGCAGATCCGGATTGGGCGGCCGTCTACCGCAGCTTTATCAGGGCTCGATCCAGAACTCCCAGGCACAGTAGTATTCCGGGGGATGGTCATCCGGGGGGCAGGCGATGCAGCGGGTTTTGATCCGGGGATCGATGGTCCTGGCAAAGCTTTCGTATTCAACCAGCCCAACGGACTTGCAGGGGAAATCAGGCATGTTCTTTCTCTTTCGGGCAGACTGGACCCGGCAGTCGTTCATTCTGAAAACAATTCTGTTCCTGTCTATGTCAATGATCTCCTGCTTGTTGACAAAAGCGTAAAGCCTCAACCCAAGGGCCTGCTTTAGGGCCGGAATTCCGCCCTTTGGGGGGATTTTTAAAAATCTCATGATCCTTTCGGCCTCAAGGGGGGAAAACCTTGCCCAGGCGGCGGCGTCTATGCGGATAGCCTCTTCCATTCCGTAGGCTTTTTCTGCAGCCTGAAACCAGAGGCCGTCGTGAGCCAGCCACCTTTTGGCCATATCTTCTATAAGCGCCAGCAGGGTTTTCCGGTCCATAACGTAAGTGGACGATTTGTTATCATTATTCATTATCTTTCCCTCCTGTGTAGAAATCAGCAGGCACCAGTTATTAGAGCTATCCGTATAAATTTGTAAAATATGTTTCAGCTTCAAGATCAAAGCACAAATAACACTAAATAGATTAAAAGGACTAATCTGCGGAATGTAGTATATTATAGTTGATTATTTAACCGTGTCTGTTGTCAGGGCAATGTTGAAAGCCGTCCGGGAAGCGCAAGTTTCCGGCAGGGGGGGTGAGGGGAATTTCATTATTATATTCTTTTTAAGGCTGGAGATACCTTCCGCTCAAAAGAAAAAGTGGTGGATATTGAGAGTGCCTTCATTGCCTGTGCCTTTGTCTCAGGGTTACAGCACAGCGGGAACGGGGGTTACTATAATCGAAACACCCATTGAGCTGCCGGCCAACTATATGTGAGCCTGTACAGCAACCAGGTCAACCGGTGAGTGATTATGGAGAACTTTTATGTAATTAGCCGGATGTTAAAATTATTTAAAAGGAGAGAAGGGAGTGTGTCAATTGGACAAATTCACCTTGAATCAGCAAGAAACCCTATTAATGGTAATTGATATTCAGGAACGTTTAATACCACCTATGAAATACGGCAAACAGGTCATTAAAAAGACAAATATCCTGATTACCATTGCTGAAGATTTGGGGATTCCTGTTATCGTCACGGAACAATATCCTGAGGGCCTGGGTAAAACGGTTCCCGAAGTTAGTACAGGTCCAGGGGCAGTTACCTTTGCAAAAACAACTTTTTCTGCCTGCACTGCGGAAGTGACCTCAGAACTTAACAGGCTGGGTAGGAAAAAGATAATTATTACCGGGATGGAAACCCATGTTTGTGTTTTTCAAACGGTGAGGGACTTGCTTGCCCTGGGTTACCAGGTTTTTGTGGTAGGGGACGCGGTATGCTCCCGGACCAAGGAAAACTACCGGAACGCTTTATCCCTGATGTCCCTGATGGGGGCTGTGGTCACAAATACAGAAACGGTATTTTTTGATTTGATGAAAAAGGCAGCTACCCCTCAATTCAGGAAGTTGTCGCAATTGATAAAATAATATTTTCAAGTTTCTTGTTTAAACTTTACAAAAAAAGTCGTACCCCTGTCATTTGTATCAATTTCAATTTTAGCATTGTGTCTGGTGGCAATGCTGTAGCAAAGAGCTAAGCCCAAACCAGTCCCGTTATCCTTGGTTGTAAAGAAAGGAGTGCCTATTTTTTCTAAAACTTTGGGCTCTATTCCTTTTCCTTGATCCTTGACGGAAAAAACTATATCTCCGTTTTCCTTGAATGTCCTCAGGGTCAGGGTTCCGCCTGGCTGCATTGCTTCCAGACCGTTGCGCACAAGGTTGAGAATGAGCTGGCGTATTTCTTTCTCGTCCAGGAGCATGTCAGGAACTGTTTCCGGACTGAAAACTACAGTAATATCATTGTTTGTGGCATCTGACTGGATTAAGGGCAGGATAGCCTCCATAATTGAATTTATATTGTTTTGTTTCTTCTCCAGAATCCGGTTTTGAGCCAAAGAGAGAAATTCACTAATAATTGAATTCATCCTGTCAAGCTCTTCAATCATCAATGTGTAATAATCATAATAATTGACACATTCTGGTTTTGTCCTCAAAATTTGCAGAAAACCCCGCACAGTTGTCATGGGGTTTCTGATTTCGTGCCCTATGCCCGCAGCTATTTCACCGATCAGTTTGAGCCGTTCAAGGCGGGCCATTTCGATCATAAACTTTTTACGCTCGGTGATGTCATTCATCATACCGAAGACGCATTCTATGCCATTCATGTTGATTATATCTGCAGAGTATAGAGCGGTACGCAGCTCGCCGGATTTTTTTCTAAATGTTACTTCTTGATTATAAAGGGCGCCCTTTTCCTTGATCAAATTGAGTATGCTGTCCCGCTCTTCATGGTCGACCCATACATACAGGTCATACATTTTCTTTCCAATAATCTCTTCCCGCCGGTATTCATGCAGCATAACAAAGGCGTTGTTAACATCTATAATAGTGCCGTCTTTCAGCGAGGTTACGGCCATTGGGTTGGGTGTGGCATGAAATACTTTGGCGAACCACTCTTCTGACAGGCGCAGGGCTTTCTCCGCTTTTCTACGCTCTAATATTTCGCGCCGGAGGCGTCTGTTTGCTTTCAGCAACTTGTCTGTGCGTCTTTTTACCATTTCCTCCAGGCTGCGGCGGTATTGTTTTAATTCTTCTTCTACTTGCTTGCGCCGGGTTATATCAACAATCATACCTTCAAAGTAAAGAACTTTTCCTTTATCATCCCGGACCAGGCGGACATTGTAGTAAACCCAAATTTTACTCCCGTCTTTGCGGTAGGCCGGGATTTCAAAAGCGCAGGAACCGCTTTCAAGTAGTTTGTTTATACAACGAATGCGTTCATCATTATTAGCATAAAGCTGTTTTCCTATATTTTGTACGGAGCTAATCATTTCTTCCGCTGAACTGTAACCGAAAATTTTGGCGCAGGCGTTGTTTATCGTTATACATTGACCCTCAGGGGTAGTCTGGAAAATGCCGACAATAGAGTTTTCAAAAATATCGCGATATCTTTCTGTCGCTGTTGCAGTCACTTTTTTTTGCCTGTTGGTTTCTTGTACAGAGTTATGTGCTTTTTGGCGCAGTTTTTCCCGGATATTCAACTCTTTAACTTGCCTGCGCAATTGATTGAGCTCGCTAATGAGCTGTTCTTTTGTCTTGTCTTCGTCTCTCATGGAACAATCCGCCCCTTAATGTATGTTATCGTAATTGTACAGTTTTTAAGGGCAACAAAATTTTACTGTAAATAATCGTTTTTTAACTATTCAGGCAATTACTTTAGTATTTTACTTAAACAGAAAAACCTTGGCAGTGTTGAAGGGGTATATTCCCATCCTTCCAATATATTTACTCTGCTTAATACTCCCTGTTAAAATCTGCCAGGGATGTCTACTAGAAAGATTATTCCTGTAATGCTAATTTCGACAAAATAAATGTAAATTCCTGCAGAATTTTTCTAAAAGGATAGTGGTTACCAGGCGGTTTCGCTTAATATCAATCATTTCAGCTCAAGTTTTATTTTCCCATATACTTTTTTCCTGCATTAGCGCAACGAAAGCATAACAGGACTAAAGACTCCCGCATGACAGGAGTCTTGAATTAAAGTCTAAGTAATTTGTCGTTTAATAGGTTTAGCATTCCCTGTAGTCGAATACCCTCTTGCTTTTCTTTTCGCTTCTCGGGAGAGATCCGTCCGGGACGGCCTCAGTGTCCACCAGGATACCGATGCAGGTTTTAATATTTTTGCGCAATCTTTCGGCAACGTCCTCCAGAGGCTGGTCTTTGGCGGCTTCGACTTTTACCAGAATATTGTCCTTGCCCTGGTCCCTGGTTACGATAAGCTGATACTCGCCGCCGGCCCCCTCTGTAATTTGCAGAACGTGGTCAACCTGGCCCGGGTAGATGTTTACTCCCTTGATTTTGATCATGTCGTCGGTGCGGCCCAGGACGCGTTCGTGCATGGGGTAGGGACTTCCGCAGCGGCATTGGCCGGGGATGATCCGTGTGATATCCCGGGTGCGGTAGCGCAAAAGGGGCATGCCCTCTTTGGTCAGAGTGGTGACAACCAGCTCGCCTTCCTCACCCGGAGGAAGCTGCCGGCCGCTGAAGGGATCGACAACCTCAAAGAGGAGGTGATCGTGCCAGTAATGCAGGCCGCAGTGCTCGGGGCAGTCGATAGAGATGCCGGGGCCGTATATTTCCGTGAGACCGTAGATATCGAAGGTCTCGATGCCCAGGAGTTCTTCAATTCTTGCGCGGGTTTTCTCTCCCCAGCGCTCCGAACCGAAGATCCCGATGCGGAGTTTAATCCGGTCACGCAGACCCTGTCTGGTTACTTCCTCGGCCAGGAGCAGGGCGTAAGAAGAGGTGGCGGTCAAAACGGTTGTCTGGAGATCGATCATCATCTCGATTTGTTTTCGAGTATTGCCGGGGCCGGTGGGGATAGCCAAAGCGCCGAGGCGCTCCACCCCGGCCTGAAAGCCGATACCCGCGGTCCACAGGCCGTAGCCCGGCGTTACCTGGACGCGGTCCCTGGCGGTAACACCGGTCATGGCCATACAGCGGGCCATCATTTCCGCCCAGGTGGACACGTCATAGGCCGTATAAGGCACAATTACGGGCTTGCCGGTAGTGCCGGAGGAGGAGTGGATCCGGACCACCTGTTCTTCGGGGGCTGCCATAAGTCCCAGGGGGTAGCCTGTGCGCAGTTCTTCCTTGGTCGTGAAGGGAAGGCGTCCCAGGTCGTCCAGGGACTTCACGCTTTCCGGACCAACCCCAGCTTCGTCCAGTTTTTTCTTGTAAAAGGGAGAGTTTTTATAAAGGTGCGGGACAAATTTCTGCAGCATTTTTTCCTGGTAGTAAAAAATTTGGTCCAGGCTGAAGGGTTCATGTTTGCTCAGTTTCAGGGCCATTTTCAAGCCACCTCCATGGCTGCGCGTCCGGTTTCAAAGGCGCGCCGGTTTAATTCCAAAAATTGTCCGGGGACAAAGCGCAGGATCGCCTGGAGCATTTGGTCCGAACCGAAAGGCAGCCCCGGGAGAGTCGAAAGGGCGCCCAGGATGACCACGTTGCCGGTCCTGGCATGGCCTGCCCGGCGGGACAGTTCTTCCAGGTCGAGAAAAAACACTTTGCCGGCCTGTTTTTTAATGTAATTTGTGATGGCCTCCCGGTCGTAGGTGGACAGGCCCAGCTGGACGGTGGCGGGGACAATGGTTGTAGTACCAGTCAGGACAATTCCGCCCGGCTTTAATTTGTTAAGTGCCCGGGCTGTTTCGGCAAGCTCCAGCCCCAGCAGGAAATCAGCCCTCCGGTCCGGGATGATGGCGCCGTATAGCTCTTCACCGATCCGGACATGGCTGACCACCGAGCCTTCGCGCTGGGCCATGCCGATTACTTCCGAGGTGCGCACGGCCAGACCCCGTTCCATGGCCGTCAGGGCCAGGGCCCGGGATGCCAGTACAGAACCCTGCCCGCCGACGCCGCTGATTAAGATATCCAGATTCATCTTGCTCCCTCCCTGATAGCGTTAGACGGGCAAATCTGCGCGCAGATACCGCACCCGTAACAGTTTTGAGTTATCTCCGGCCTTCCCTCCGGCCTGCCGATGGCCGGGCAGCCCGGGTCTTCAAGGCACAGGCCGCATTCCGTGCAGAGCTGATGGTCGATTAGATAAGATTTTTGCTTCTTAGACAGGGCGATGCACTCCCGTTTCATAATCACCACGGCGGGTCCGGGATATTCCATGGCCGCCCTGGCTGCATTGATGGAAGCTTCCAGGTCGTAAGGGTCGACTTCCCGGACAAATTCCACCCCGCATGCCTCTACAAGCCGGGCGATATCCACCGGTATGCCCTGTTCCCCGGTAGCGGTACGGCCTACGCCCGGGTGAGGCTGGTGCCCGGTCATGGCGGTAGTGCGGTTGTCCAGGACGACCAGGGTAACATTTGCCCTGTTGTAAACCGCGTTGATCAGACCGGTGATGCCGCTGTGAAAGAAGGTGGAATCACCCACAAAGGCCACCTGCCTGCGGTTGGGTTCCGCCCTGTGCAGTCCGGCAGCGATGGAGATGCCGGCGCCCATACAGAGGCAGGTGTCTACCGCGTTCAAGGGTGCCATTACCCCCAGGGTATAGCAGCCGATGTCACCCGAAAAGATTGCGTCCGTTCCCCTGGCCGCCTCTTTAAAAGCATAAAAGGAGGCGCGGTGCGGACAACCGGCACAGAGTACGGGCGGGCGTAGGGGCAGTTCCGGGGCGCCTGCTGTCGCCTCCGGCACTGCAGAAGCTGTTTCTAAAAATTTTCCCAGGATAGTTTTTACTTTATCAGTGTCCAGTTCCCCTTCCCGGGGCACCAGGCGGTCGTTTTTGCCGGATATGCCTGTGATCATTTTGTTGCGCCAGGCCAGGGCTATGACCTGGTCCTCCACGGCGGGTTCCTGCTCCTCAACCACAAGGACCCTTTTGACCCTGGTCAGGAAATCCAGTACCGGCCTTACGGGCAGGGGGTAGGGAGTGCCGATTTTCAGGACGGGGATCTTCAGCCAGGATAAATTCAGGGCTTCCCTGACGTAATTATAACTGACGCCGCAGGCGATGACCCCGGCTTCAGCCTGCTCATGCTCACCTTCAAGATTAATCAACCGGTTGAATCCCGACTCTTCCAACAGCTCCCGGGCCACTTCCTGCTGTTGATTCAGCCAGGCGTGCCGGCGCAGGGCCAGGCCGGGCAGGATAACCCAGTTGGGACTTTTCTCAAAGCCGGAAGCGGGGCGGGGTCTTTCCGTAACTTCCGCCAGTTCGATATCCTGACAGGCATGGCAGGTCCGGGTGGTGGGCCGCAGGATTACCGGCAGGCTAAGCTTTTCCGACAGTTCAAAGGCGTATTTGGCCATTTCTCTGGCCTCGGCCGGGGTTGCCGGGTCAAGGACGGGAAGCCCGGCAAAACGGGCAAAGATCCGGGTGTCCTGTTCGTTCTGGGAACTGTGGGGTCCCGGGTCATCCGCCACAACCAGCACGAGTCCGCCCTTGATGCCGATGTAGGCCAGGGTCATCAGCGGGTCGGCCGCCACGTTGAGTCCCACCTGCTTCATGGTGACGATGGCCCGGGCACCGGCGTAGGAAGCACCGGCGGCTACTTCGAGGGCAGCTTTTTCGTTGATTGACCATTCCACGTAAAAACCCTTTTCCAACGCCAGGCGGGCCAGAGTTGAGAGGACCTCGGAAGACGGCGTGCCGGGGTAGCCGGTTGCGACCTGCACACCTGCTTCAACAGCGCCGTATGCAATTGCTTCATTGCCCATCAATAGTTTTAAGTTCAATTCCGTTCCTCCTGTAAGGTAACAAAATAAAAACGGGCAAAGAGCCCGTTGTTAATTAAACCATCTCCTCTGGTGGATCAATCTAGGCTAAGCTCTACTAAGTAAAACTCTCAGCTTTTAAAATTTTTGTCGTGAATCTCTGATCGCCATAATGCTGCTTTTCTCAACTAAATATGCCTGTTTTTTTATATTCTAGCACAGGAGGCATGAACTTGTCACGAGTCTTTTCCAACCTTACATTAATCCGTAGCCGGCCAGGCGCGCAGCCGCGCTGCCAACCAGGAGCAGGGCCAGGAGCACGGACAGGCCGTAATCGGCAACGCCCATTTTGGCTTCCCGGAGACAGGTTCGAAGGCCGCCGCTGTAACCTCTGGTTTCCATAGCCATGGCCAGTTGGTCCGCCTTGTTTAAAGAGAGCAGCACCAGCGGCACCGCCACCGGGGCGTAGGCCCTGATCTTTTTGACGGGGTTCCATCCCTCCACGGCGTAGGCCCGGGCCTGCTGTGCTTCGCTGACCTGGCGGACCTCGCTGAAGAAAGCCGGTATAAAGCGCAGGGCGGTCATGAACATAAAGGCGTAGTCGTAAGGGACCTTCAGCTTCTCCACCAGGGTCAGGACAATGTCCCGGGTGCGGGTGGTGGCCAGGAAGATCAGGAAACTTAAGACCAGAGCCATCATCCGGGCAGCCATGGCTATGCCGGAGAGAAGCCCCGGGCCGGTAACGGCCAGGCGGTTAGAAACGGGAACCAGGTAAAACAACACCTGGCCCTGGCCGTAAAAAAGGGCCTGGATCAGCAGCAGGATCAGGGCAAAGACAGTGAGCCCCGCTGCGGCAGGAAGCAAACTTCTCAAAACCCCGGCGGCAGCAGCAACAAGCAGGACGGAGGCCAGCAGCGCCAGCAGGTAGCGGTAATCGTTAAAGAGGAGTCCCACCCCCAGGATAGAAAGCGCCCAGATCATTTTGGTCAGTGGGTTCAGGCGGTGGATGGGGGAGTTCCTGGAAATATATTCAGCTACAGCAGCCAATTTTCTCACTCCTCATTTTTACCAGCAGTTCATACAGCTCCCGCACCCCCAGCACATCAGGCGGTATGGAGTGCCGGCCCAGGCACCGGGCCAGGTTTGTGATCTGGGGCGGGCGCAGGTAGGTTTTTTTGAGTATCTCCGGAGCGGCAAAGACCGAACGGACATCTCCGTCCGCCAGGATTTCGCCCCGGCAGAGCACCAGTACCCGCCTGGCGTACCGGGCCACCAGGGACATGTCGTGGGTGATGAAAATGATCGTATGGCCGTTTTCGTTCAGCTTCCTGACTATTTCCATAATCTGCACCGACTCCCGGAAGTCCTGCCCGGTGGTGGGTTCATCCAGGACAATGGTTTCGGTCTGCATGGCCAGTACCGAGGCCAGGGCGATACGCTGCCGCTGTCCCTTGCTCAGGTTGAAGGGGTAGGTCCGGCAATGCTCCGTCAGGCCCACGGCTTCCAGAGCGGCGGCTGTGCGTTCCTCAATCTCCCGCCGGGAAAGACGGAGGTTCCTGAGGCCGAAGGCCACTTCCCTGGCCACCGTATCATGAAAAATCTGGTGGTCGGGGTTCTGAAAGACAAACCCCACCTTCCGGGCAAGCTCAGATACCTTCATTGAAGTTGTATCAATACCGTCAATGTAAACCTTGCCCGACGAAGGCCTGTGCAGGCCGTTGAAGTGCTTGGCCAGGGTGGTCTTGCCGGCCCCGTTCTGTCCGATGAGGGCAATACACTCGCCCTTGCCTGTTTCAAAGGAGATGTTTTTCAGCACCGGCTGACCGGAACCGTAGTGGTAGGTCAGCTTTTCTACTTTGATCCGGGCTTTCCTTTGCATTGCCTCACCTCCGCAGTATGCTTTCCAGATATAGATGGCCCTCTTCCACCGTCAGGGGCAGGGTGCACCTTTCATAACCTCCCAGCAGTCCCGCCAGACGGGCCACCTGGGGTATTCTTACGCCTATTTGCTCCAGCTCCCGGCGCCTGGCAAAAACCTGCCGGGGTTCTCCCTCCAGGGCTATCCGGCCTTCGTTGAAGACCAGAATCCGATCGGCATAGGCAGCAAGCTGCTCTGTTTTTTGCTCCACCATGATTATGGTCATGCCGTGTTCTTTGTTTAAGAGGTTGAGGACCTGGAAAATTTCATCCGTACCTACCGGGTCCAGTTCGGAGGTGGGTTCATCCAGGACAAGAATTTCCGGGAGCATGGCCAGGGCGGCGGCTATGGCAACCCGCTGTTTTTCGCCCCCCGACAGATTCACCGTGGGGCGGTTGCGCAGTCCGGGGATACCGGCAAGTTCAAGGGCCTTCCCGATCCTTTGCTCGATTTCAGCGGGGGGAAAACCCAGGTTTTCCGGTCCAAAGGCCAGTTCCTGCTCCACCTCCGGGGAAATTATCTGTGCTTCCGGGTCCTGGAAGACGCTGCCCACCAGACGCGAGATCTGGGCGGGGCTCCGGTCGAAGATGGATGCTCCCCCCAGGCTGATCCTGCCCTGGCAGCTTCCCCCCTGGAAATGGGGAATGATTCCGTTCAGACAGTAGGTCAGGGTGCTTTTGCCCGCCCCGGTGGGGCCGGTAATTCCGATAAACTCCCCTTTTTCCACGCTGATGTTAATCCCCTGCAGGGCAGGCTGCGCCGACCGGGGGTAGCTGAAGCTGAAGTTTTTAATTTGCAGCAGGGCCAAGGTAACCATCCTTTCCTGTGAATAATGGCGTTTATTTGCGGCAGCGGTAAAATTTCCGGATTGCTTCATTCCCTGCGCCTGCCCGGAAAAGGAAATTCCTGTTCAGGGCAGGCGCCATTTCTTTAAAACCCAGGCATAAGCTAATTACCCCTGTTCTCTAGAGCCGTAAAAATCTCTTGGCGGGTGCATAGAGAATTTGAACCAGCACGGTATTAATCGCGGTAACCGGAAGGACCACTGCAACAAAGGCCGTCTCCATGGCAAGAAAAAGCTTTTCCGGCGGGAGATTCAGGGCAAACTTGAAGTTCAGGGTGATGTACAGGGTCCCGCTGACCAGGGTGCCGATAATTGTGGCCAGGGCCGGCTTGAAGGAATAACCGCCCCGGGCCGGGGCCGGCAGGTAGAGTACGGTCAGGGCGCAGGCCAGTGCCCCGGCGGGCTCGCTGACCAGATTCAGGTAGGGGATGGGAGACTTGGAAAACATCATGGCCACGGCTCCGCCCACCAGGCCGATGCCGACGGCGCCGCCGGGGTTGGGACGGATCAGGAGAATGGCCAGGCAGTACATGGCGATGACGAAATTTGGCGTGATCCCGGCTATGGGCGGGGTGAACATACGCAGTACGGCCCCAATGGCAATGAGTACCGCCACCAGCGCCAGCTGTTTGGAGCGGGCCATGCGGCCTTCGTTTATTTGCGTTGAAAGGGATTGCGTTTCAAGCATTGCGCTATAAAACCTCCTCGACTTACAGGTGTTTTTGCTTTGCTAATTTGCAGTTTAAGTTTGCAACAACAGGGGATTTCACTTGAACAACAACAAAGACCGGGCATTTTGAGCCCGGTCCTGCAGGACGGAAATAAAAAACTCCGCTCGGCTCCGCTCGTCCAAAGCTCAGCTCATACTCAACTCACCTCCGCTTATGAAATTGTCTTTTTTAAAGCTCAGCTTGTTGTGAAAGGCTCCCCTTTCACCTAAAAAAATTATATCATACCCTTTTGGCAATGTCACGAAGAATTTTCAACAAATATTCAAAAGAACATTTTATTGGATCGTAGCTGATTCGCTAATAACGAGAAGGCAGTTTCCCGCATCCATTTCGGCCTTAATCCCCAGGGGAAGGGTTGCTTTCAGGGCAATATGCCCCGCCCCGAGGCCGTAAAAACAGGGTACTTTGATTCCCTCCAGGGTTTCCCTGAGCACTTCCAGGAGGCTGAAGGATTCTTCGCTGTCTGCCGCCTCACAGCCGGCGAATTTTCCAAAAACAATGCCGGCTGCAGCCTGTAGTTTTCCTGCCAGCCACAGCTGCCGGAGCATGCGGTCGATCCGGTAGGGCTGTTCGTTAACTTCCTCCAGGAAGAGGATTACACCACGGGTGTTGATTTCATAGGGGGTGCCCAGCGTTGCCGTAACCAGCGATAGATTACCGCCAAGCAGACGTCCCCGGGCCCGGCCGGGATTGATCACCACAGCCCTGTCTCCCGGCGCCGGGGGAATCACACCCAGGGGGCGGGGATTGGTCAAGGCCCTGTAAAACTGTTTGAGCATAGTGCCGTTCCCGGCGCAAGCAAAGTCGGGGGCCAGCATGGGACCCGAAAAGGTAACCAGCCCGGCCTTTTTCCAGATAGCCAGCTGCAGGGCGGTAATATCGCTGTAGCCTACCAGGACTTTGGGGTTTCTCCGGATGATGCGGTAGTCGATCCGGTGCAGGAGCCGCATGCTGCCGTAGCCGCCGCGCAGGCAGACCACCCCGTTAATCCGCGGGTCAAGGAACATGGCACAGAGGTCCGCAGCCCGCTCCGGATCAGAACCGGCCAGGTACTTGTTTTTGTTCAGGGCGTACTTTCCCAGGACAACCCTGAAGCCGAG
>DBRJ01000032.1:51478-54204 GCA_002305915.1 Pelotomaculum sp. UBA1371
ATAATGCCCAGTGTTGAACCGGGAACAAGGGCGAAGGGTTTTCTCAAGGCCAATCCCACACTTTTATTTTTTGTTGTTTGTTTTTACTTATAAGTATGTTAAGGTTTTTAGGGAATGACTTGGAACATAATAGTCAAATTAATAGGATTGTAAAATTTTCAATACTATAGAATCATCTAAATATAGTCTCATAAGTCCTTTAGCCATAAAAGCAGCTGTTTTTGGTATAATTGGAATTAAAGATAGTATCTATTTTAGATGGGGGAATTGCCGGATGTCTACTGTCAGGGTTTCAATAACCATAAAAGGAAGGGTTCAGGGGGTTTACTTCCGCTCGGAAACACGGGAACAGGCCCTTGCCCTGGGTGTGAGGGGCTGGGTGAAGAACAGACGGGACGGAGCTGTTGAAGGTGTCTTTGAGGGGGAGAGGGAAAGCGTTGAAAAACTTGTGGAATGGTGCCGCCAGGGGCCTCCTGCTGCAGAAGTAACGGAAGTGCAGGCGGAGTGGGAAGAATTACCGGACAATTCCGGCGATTTTTCCGGCTTCAGGATCAAGTTTTAGGCCATGCTTAACATTTATAAAATTAAAATACCTACGCCTTATCCGGTTGGTCCCGTCAACAGCTATTTAATCAAAAACCGTCCTTATACGCTGGTTGATCCGGGTCCTGATTATCCTGAGGCCAAAGAAGCACTCCTGGAAGGCCTGGCTGCCCTGGGTGTGGCTCCTGCAGACCTGGCCAGGGTAGTGCTCACCCACAGCCACTCCGACCACTGCGGCCTGGCCCGGTGGCTCAGCGATAAGGCGGGTGTGCCTGTGTACGTGCACCGGCTGGAGCGCCGGAAGCTGATGCCGGGTTATGAATATTACGGGGAAAGACTCCTCTTTTTGAGACAGTCCGGCCTGCCCGGGGAGGTCCTGGAGGAAATCTTCGAGGATACCGATCCCCTGGAGATGCCGGTATTAAACGGTTGGGTGGAGGAGGTGCAGGGCGGGGAAGTGCTCGGCTTTGAGGGAGGCGCCCTGAGCATCCTGCACATGCCCGGCCATGCCGGCGGCCACATCTGTCTATATGATTTCCAACAGGGAAATTTTTTTTCAGGTGACTTTCTACTCCAGGAGATTACCCCAAACCCGGTTATGGAGGCGGACCCCGCCGACGCCAGCCGGAGGCTGCCTGTATTAACCCAGTATCTGGACAGCTTGAGACTGCTGAAAACCCTCGATTTGCGGCTAATCTGGCCCGGGCATGGGCAAAATATAGAAAATACCATGGAATCTATTGCCAGGGCAATCAGGCATCACGAACGCCGTCTGGAGGCGGTTTCAAAGATACTGGAGGAGAACTGTTGGAATGCCTACCAGGTAATGCGCTATTTTTACCCTAAAATCAAAGGATTTCAGGTTTTTCTCGGTATCTCGGAAGTTTTTGCGCACCTGGATTACCTTGTCGCCGGGGGTCAGGTTATCCGGGAAGATCGTCAGGGCATATCTTATTACCGCAAAGCCGGATCCTGCCGGACTGGAGATAAGACTGAAACATCTGGTTGCCACCGCTAAGATAAACTGCGGCTATTATCTATTATAAACATCATTTATATATAAACATCAATGATTGAACAAGGTTATGTTGATCTACAGCACGAACTGAGTGGCTGTCACTTTTGAAAAATACTATAATATTTTACTTGGCGTCTTTGCCAATTGGAATCTTTGCCCAAAGGAGGGTGTTCCAGTTGAAGTTGCGGCTGTCCCTGGCTATATTAGCCGGAAAGCTCACGGCAATGGTCAGCAGGACCTATGGACATAAGGGCTCTTCGCTACCCGGTATGGTTGCCCGCAGGATTTATCCCGGCGCCTTAAGGGACCTCGCTGCCCAGGTTAGCAGGGGCATCCTTGTGGTCAGCGGGACGAACGGCAAAACCACTACCACCAATATGATTGCCGGGATCCTGAGTGAAGCCGGCTATAAAGTCACTTCCAACCTGGAGGGAGCCAACCTGATCACGGGTGTCACCACCAGCCTGATCAAGGATGCGGGTATTGGGGGAAAAATAACCTGTGATTATGCGGTTCTGGAAGTGGATGAGGCTTCGGTTCCCCGGGTCCTGAAGGAAGTAAAGCCGGGGTTATTGATTTTGACTAATTTCTTCAGAGACCAGTTGGACCGTTACTGGGAGTTGGATAAAATTACCGGTATTATCCGGGAGGCGCTGGGTCAGCAAAAACAAATGAACCTGATTCTGAATGCGGATGACCCCCTGGTGGCCCAGTATCAAAAGATCACCAACTTTCCCGCGTTGTTCTACGGCATGGGCCCGAACGAACAGTCCGCACGGACCAGCTCCCAGACCAGGGAAGGCAAGTTCTGTCCCTTCTGCGGTAATGCTCTTACATACGAATATTTCCACTACAGCCAGTTGGGGCGGTACCACTGCCCGGGCTGTGATTTTAACAGGCCCGACCCGCAAGTGGAGGCCTTCGACCCGCAAATTGAGGGCGGGCGGGCCAGCTGCCGGCTGGTTTTTAACGGTCAGGAGGTTGAACTGGCTGTCCAGGTCCAGGGGTTATATAACCTTTATAACGCCATGGCGGCTTTTGCCACCGGGCTTCAGCTGGGGCTCGACGTGCAAGGGGTGCTGGACAGTCTGAGCCGTTACCAGCCTGTTACCGGCCGGATGGAAGTGTTTAATTACAAGGGGAAGCCGGCCTACCTGAACCTGGT
>DBRJ01000032.1:54214-57828 GCA_002305915.1 Pelotomaculum sp. UBA1371
TCTTTATTGCCATCAACGATAATGATGCTGACGGAAGGGATGTATCCTGGCTCTGGGATGTGGATTTCGAAATGCTGGGTGAGGACCACAGGTCGTATAATCGCTTTATTTGCTGCGGGCTTCGGGGGGAGGAAATGGCTGTTCGTTTGAAATATGCCGGTGTACCGGCTGATAAAGTAACCACCGATGAAAACGTGACCCAGGCTATAAAGGATACTCTCAACGGCAGCGCCGGGGCGGCTTACCTTTTCTCGACCTATACCGCCCTGTGGCCCGTCCAAAAAATTATTAAAGCAATTACCGTGGAGGGAGGCGCCGCCAGGTGATCCGTGTCTGTCACCTTTACCCGGATTTACTCAATCTCTATGGTGACCGGGGCAACATCATAGCTTTCCAGCAGCGCTGCAGGTGGAGAGATCTCCCTGTTCAGGTAGATTCTTTAAACCTGGGGGAGAAGGTTGATTTTCAAAAGTATGATTTTGTTTTTTTAGGTGGCGGCTCAGACAGGGAACAAACCCTGGTTTCCGTTGATTTGATGAAGCGCAGGGATGAATTTGCGGCCGCCATTGAGGATGGACTGGTTGTCCTGGCGATTTGCGGCGGTTTCCAGCTGCTTGGTTCTTATTTCATGAGCCGTAATGGTGAAAACATCCCGTGTTTAGATGTCCTGGACTTTTATACAAAGGCCGGCGAAAGACGCCTGGTTGGGAACGTAGCTATTGAGGTGGAATTAAACGGCAGCTCTTTCAAGGTGGTGGGTTTTGAGAATCATTCGGGCCTGACTTTTCTGGGGAACAACAAGCCCCTGGGGAGAGTCCTATCCGGCAACGGCAACAATGGCCGTGACGGACTGGAGGGGGTCAGGTACAAAAATGTCTTCGGTTCCTACCTGCACGGTCCGTTGCTGCCCAAAAACGTCAGGCTGACCGACTACCTGATTGGTCTTTGTCTGGAAAGGCGCGGCATCAAAAAAGAATTAAAACCTTTAGACGACAGCTTTGAAAAACGTGCTTGCGAGATAATGCTTAGGCGCATGGGACTTCCCGGGCGGTAGCTTTAAAAAAACCCCTGGTGAACTGTTTTGCTAATATTAATTTTTTTTAGGTCTTTTATTTCCATTCCCATTTCAGACGTCCTTGTTTACAATGGGTGTATGAACAAAGAATCCTGTATACAAGAAACAGGAGGTATTGATTTATGCAGTACATTGTTACCTGGACTGAAGGTGAAGAGGTCTGCTACCGTTTTGTGTCGGAAGAAGAAATAAAAGACCTTATCGAAGACGATAAAGAATACATCATTGCAGGGCTGTCCAACTAAATCTTAGCAACCGGACTGAGAAGTGAACGCGAGATTTTGTTACCAAGCATTGCCAGGCCGTTTAATGTCTATTTGACATGCGAATTTTGAAATTTACTACTACTACCGGTTTTATCCAGCGCTGGATTCAATTCCAGCTTTTTTTTGTTTGATAAGAATCCGCAGCTTACAGCCGGTATCATTCTTGATTAAAATTTCCCTATATGTTGGGTGAAAGGTCATTGAATATAGTGGCCTTTTTTCTTTTATCCACATAGTTTAATAATTAACTCCGGTTTACTGCCTTGAAAAAGAAGGAACCGCATGTTCCCAGGCTATTGATACTGAGTTGGCTCAAGCAAGTCAGCAAAACAGACAAAATATGTTAATTGTTACTATTGGGACCCGGCGCTGCCATTCTTTTTTTTACAGCAGTGCATATAATGTAGTATTCATTTCAACCATAAACCTTAAAATACAAGCTCTAAAGCGAACCGGCCCAAGCTAATAAAAGGAGTGATGCATAAATGGACTTCCTGAGACGTTTGGAAGAATACCGCTCCTTGGAAAAACAGATAGCCTGGGAAGGTACTTTCCAGGACTATCTTGAGCTTATCAAAACAAAGCCTTACATCTCTCAACTGGCCCATTCCAGGATCTACAACATGATCAGGGCTGCCGGAGTAGAAGAAAAAGAAGGGGTGAAACACTACAATTTTTTTTCCAGTGAGCTTTTCGGCCTGGATAAAACCCTGGAAAAACTGGTAGAGGAATACTTTCACCCCGCCGCCCGCAGGCTGGACGTCCGGAAAAGGATTTTGCTTTTAATGGGTCCGGTCAGCGGAGGGAAGTCTACGCTGGTGGCCATGTTGAAAAGGGGTCTGGAAAAATACAGCCGGACGGAGGAGGGAGCCGTATACGGGATTCGGGGGTGCCCCATGCACGAGGAACCCCTGCACCTGATTCCCAGGGAGTTGAGGCAGGAATTTGAAAAGGAGTACAACGTCTACATTGAAGGGGAGCTGTGTCCTGCCTGCCGGATGATGGTGGAAACAGAATACGGGGGGAGAATAGAGAAAGTACCTGTGGAACGGGTATTCCTGTCGGAAGATAACCGGGTGGGGGTCGGAACCTTTACGCCGTCCGACCCGAAGTCCCAGGATATTGCCGACTTAACCGGAAGTGTCGATTTTTCCACTATCGCCGAATACGGCTCTGAATCGGACCCCAGGGCTTACCGTTTTGACGGTGAACTCAATATCGCCAACAGGGGTCTGATGGAGTTTCAAGAAATGTTGAAATGTGACGAAAAATTCCTGTGGAATTTGCTTAGCCTTTCCCAGGAAGGGAATTTTAAAGCCGGCCGCTTCGCCCTGATTTACGCAGATGAAATGATCGTGGCCCACACAAATGAGAACGAGTATAAAGCTTTCATCAGCAACAAGAAAAACGAAGCCCTCCAGTCCCGGATCATTGTTTTGAAAATCCCGTATAATCTGAAGGTTACGGATGAAGTGAAGATTTACGAGAAATTGATCCGCCAGAGCGACCTCCGGGACATTCACATTGCGCCCCACGCCCTGCGGGTGGCCAGTATCTTTTCCGTGCTTTCGCGCCTCAAGGAATCAAAGAAGCAGGGCATGGACCTGGTGAAAGAAGATGAAGCTTTACGACGGGGAGGACGTGGAGGGATTCAAACAGAAGGACCTGTATGAGCTCCAGCAGGAGGCTGTGGATGAAGGCATGAGCGGCGTGGACCCCCGTTATGTGATTAACCGGCTTTCATCAGCGCTGATCCGCACTTCAACCCGGTGCATCAACCCCCTGGACGTTCTGCGGGCGTTGAAGGAAGGCCTGGACCAGCATCCCTCCATTACCAAGGAGGAGCGGGACCGCCTGCTCAATTTCATCTCGGTGGCCCGCAAGGAATATGATGAAATGGCCAAAAAGGAGATCCAGAAGGCCTTTGTCTACTCCTATGAAGAGTCCGCCAAGGTACTGTTCGACAACTACCTGGATAACGTGGAGGCTTACTGCAACGGCGTCAAGCTGAAGGACCCCATTACGGACGAAGAACTGGACCCGGATGAAAAGCTGATGCGCTCCATTGAAGAGCAAATCGGCGTTTCCGAGAGCGCCAAAAAAGCCTTCCGGGAAGAAATTTTGATCCGGCTTTCCACTTACGCCCGCAAAAACAAGAGGTTTGATTACAACTCCCACGAACGCCTGCGGGAGGCCATCGAGAAAAAACTGTTTGCCGATCTAAAAGATGTGGTCAAGATCACAACTTCTACCAAAACTCCCGATGCCGAGCA
>DBRJ01000032.1:57932-60712 GCA_002305915.1 Pelotomaculum sp. UBA1371
ATTGACCGGCAGCGGCACCAGGAGAAGGTGCGGGAGGCCATCAAGAAGAACCTCGCCGATATCGTCAGTGAAGAAAGCATCATTATGCACGACGGCCGGAAGGTGGTCAAGGTCCCCATCCGGACCCTTGATGAATATCACTTCCGCTTTGATTCCGGCAAGCAGAAGCACGGGGGGCAGGGCGAGGGCAAAAGCAAGCCGGGAGACGTCATTTACTCGGAACCGCAGAGGGGGCAGGGTAAAGGGAAGGGCGCCGGGGATGAGCCCGGAGTTGATTACTACGAGGCCGACATCACCGTGGATGAACTGGCCGGCATGATCTTTGAAGACCTGGGGCTGCCGAACCTGGAACAGAAAAAGAAGCCGGAACTGGCCTCAGAATCAGTTGATTTCAAAGATATCAGGAAAAAAGGAATTGCCGGCAATATCGACCGCAAGCGCACGATAATGGAGGCCATCAAGCGCAGCGCCCTGAAGGGGAAGCCCGGCTTAAAGGAGATTACGCCCGAAGACCTGCGTTATAAAACATGGGATTTAACCTTCAAGTACGAATCCAATGCTGTGGTCCTGGCTATGATGGATACTTCCGGTTCCATGGGCCCCTTTGAAAAGTATATCGCCCGGAGTTTCTTCTTTTGGATGGTCCGCTTCTTACGCACAAAATACAATAACGTGCAAATTGTTTTTCTGGCCCACCACACCGAGGCCAGGGAGACTACGGAGGAAGAATTCTTTACCAAGGGCGCCAGCGGGGGAACCCGCTGCTCCTCGGTCTATAAACTGGCCCTGGAGATCATCGAAAAGCGCTACAGCCCCCAGGACTACAATATCTATGCCTTTCACTTTTCCGATGGGGATAACCTGGCCTCGGACAATGAAAACTGCCTCAAGCAGATCAATAAGCTGCTCCAGGTATGCAACATGGTGGGATACGGAGAAATTGAGGGTCCCTATTATTATACCAGCACCCTGCGCACGGCTTTCAAACGTATTCAGAACCAAAAGTTTACCTGCGTTACCATCAGGGACAAAAGCGGCGTCTACCCGGCCCTGAAAAAATTCTTCGCCCAGGCGCCGGGCCAGAAAAGTGTAAATTAGACAGATTAAAAGATGCTGCAGATGCTCAGCCAAACCGCCGGGTGTTGCAAGCTGCCGGGAAAAGCACCTCGAGAGATTTAGCCCGGATTAAGAATCGGACTTAAACTGGCTTTAAACCGGGCTTTAAATTTGCATTAAATAATAATTCCTGGCACGATACGGTGGCTGGTTGATTGTTTGACTTTAGCCTGTGAAAATTTAACCGGAGGGGGACCGGAGAGGGCGGCGGCACTCATTTGAGTGCCTGTTCTTTATTATTGCAAACCTGGCTGCTCAAGGCGGACAGGGAGCAGCTTTTATAATACCCGTTGATTTTAAAGAAATGTAACAGCTTTCCCGGCATATTGTAGTTCCAAGGAGGGAAGTCCGATGAACCCGCATGATGAAATGAAACAGCTGGAACAGGCGCTGGAAAAAATTATAGCCAAAGCTAGAGAGTTCGGTTTGGATTTTTACGATACTTACTTTGAAATCTGCCCTGCCGATATCCTTTATACTTTCGGTGCCTACGGGATGCCCACCCGTTTCACCCATTGGACCTTCGGCAAAGCCTATCATAAAATGAAAACCCAGTACGACTACAATCTGGGACGCATTTATGAAATGGTAGTCAACTCCAACCCATGCTATGCCTTCCTGCTGGAAGGGAACAGCCTGATTCAGAACAAGCTGATCATGGCTCACGTTCTGGCCCACTGTGATTTTTTCAAAAATAATATTTATTTTAAAAACACGTCCAGGGACATGGTGGAATCCATGGCCGCCGCCGCAGAAAGGTTTCGCAATTATGAGTTCAAGTACGGGCTGGAGAGGGTGGAAAAGTTTATCGATGCGGCCATCTCAATTCAAGAGCATATTGAACCGCGGCTGATGGTAAAAGAAGGACGCAGAAAAGAGCAGAAAAATAAGCAGGAATGCATGTGCAAGCGTCCTGAGACCCCTTACGACGACCTCTGGTCCCTTGATGAAGTAAAAATTGAATGCACCTGCCCGTCAACCAGAAAATTTCCTCAAAAACCCGAAAAGGATATCATGCTTTTCGTACTTCAGCACAGCAGGGAACTGGAGGACTGGCAACGGGACATCATGTCCGTTATCCGGCAGGAAATGCTTTATTTCTGGCCCCAGATGGAAACCAAAATCATGAACGAGGGCTGGGCAACTTACTGGCATTTGAGGATCATCCGGGAAATCGACCTGAATGAGGCGGAGACAGTGGAATTCGCCAAAATGCATTCGGGAATTATTCAGCCCTCGCGCTTCCGGCTCAATCCATACATCCTGGGCTTAAAGATCTTTGAGGACATTGAAAAGCGGTGGGAGAATCCCGGCCAGGAGGAAAAGAAAAAATACGGGCGCATGGGAGGGGAAGGGAAGGAAAAGATATTCGAGGTCAGGACGTCCGAAAACGACGTTTCCTTCCTTCGCAATTACCTGACCAGGGAGCTAATAGAAGAACTGGACCTTTATTTATATAAAAAGATCGGCTATGACTGGAAAATCACCGATAAGGAGTGGGAAAAAGTACGCGATGAACTGGTCAACAACCTGACCAACTGCGGTTACCCCCACATAGAAGTTCAGGACGGTGACTTCAACCGCCGGGGCGAGTTGTATTTGAAGCACTGCCACGAGGGGAAGGAACTGGATGTCTTTTATCTGGAAAAAACCCTCCCCCACGT
>DBRJ01000032.1:60816-61598 GCA_002305915.1 Pelotomaculum sp. UBA1371
TACCCTCCCTGGAATCAGGTACTCTGAGTACTCTAATTCCCGGGGAGGGCTTTTGTCTTAAAGATTGTTAGTAGCTTTGAATATTCCAGTACTCTATAACATTGGGCCCGAGTGCCTCTTCAAGCTCTCCCCTTTTAAATTTTTCCACTACTTCCCGTACCTTGCCTTGAGCAACACAAAAAACTTTTATGCCTTTTCTATTAAGCGTTTTGTAGGCCATCGGGCCGCAGGTCCCCATAATTGCTGCTTCAACTTCATAAGCGCTGACTTTTTCCGTTGCCTGGACATCGGCTTCGTTATAACCCAGCGTATAACTGTCCTCGTTATTTACTAATTGATATTCACCTGTTTCTGTATCAAATATGAAAAACCAGGTGGCATAGCCGAACATTTCGTCTACTTCGCTTTCGAGGTTATTGTGATAGGCGGTGACTGCTACTTTCATTTAAGCTCCCCCTCGATTTTTTAGTAAGTCAGCTTATAAGTATTATAAGTATTGTTGTAAACTATTGTCAAATAATATTCGACATGCTTAGACGGTTTCTCTGTAATTAATTAACGTATCCAGTTTTGCTCGTTAAGATAAAATCAGTGTCATTATGTAGGGTTTATTGTAGAACATGTTGAAAAATATAAGATTTTGAGATTTAATTAATATATTTAAGATTTAATCAATAAAAGAATAATTAATAAAGAGTATATTTTAGATGTTTGAAAAAATTTGTGCCCTGCCAGGAATGTATAATGTCAGCTTGCTGACCAGGAGTTTTGATAATATAGGA
>DBRJ01000061.1 GCA_002305915.1 Pelotomaculum sp. UBA1371
GGTTTTAAAAGAAAACTTTCCCGTGGAATTGGGACGCGCGGGGGTTTCACCGGAAACACTGGCTGTGGTTCAACAGGGTATGCGTGAGGTGGCCCTGCCTCCGGACGGTACCGCTGTAGGCCTTTTTCAGGGTTTTCCGCCGGTGGCGGCCAAAACAGGCACAGCGGAGGTTCAGGGCAGGGACGACCACGCTTTGTTTGTAGCCTATGCCCCCTTCGATAACCCGGAAATAGCCGTGGCGGTTGTGGTTGAACACGCCGGGCACGGCGGCTCCGTGGCCGGCCCGGTGGCTGAAGACATGCTGGCCGCCTATTTTGAATTGCCTATACCCGGACAGAAGGCAGCGGGTGTTTCACAGTAGAATTATGTCTAAGAAGTAAAAAAATAGGATTATTTTACCCGGTTTTTTTTACTTCTCATTAGCAGGATTTGGTTTTAAGTTCGTAGAAACTGTAGTTGTTGGTAGTTGTGATTCAGGAGGAGATTATTTTGGCTTATCTAAAGGGGGGTATTCATCAAAATACGCTCTCGGGCTCCGGCCAGGGCACCCTGTCAGATTACGAGGATATGGTGGACGAGAACACTATTCTGGTTCAACGGACTTTACGCTCAGGTCAGAGTATTCGTTACGGTGGAAATGTTGTTATACTTGGAGATGTCAACCCGGGGGCCGAGGTTACTGCAACAGGCAATATTATTGTTATGGGAGCATTGAGAGGGGTTGTACACGCCGGGGCAAACGGGGATGAAAAAGCTGTGATCATGGCCTTCCGGCTTCAACCTACCCAACTAAGGATTGCTAATCATATCACACGTCCTCCGGATAATGAAAAAGTTGATCCGGAATTACCCGAACTGGCGCGAATAAGGGACGGAGTGGTGACCATAGAAGCATTTCAAACGGGTGGAGAGCGCCAGGGAAAACCTGTCTAGGCAGGTAGCCCTGGATGTTCTGGTTTATGTACCGCTATTACTAGGAAGAAAGCCTCCAGATTAAAGCCAAGAGCAATTATTAAATGGACCCACCAGGCAGCGTCGGTCATAAGGCAGCAACTGATGGACAGGTTCGAAGCGCTCCAGCATAGCTTTTATAATTGCAACCGGCCTTACGTCCGGCGACCGACCACATTATAAGAGGGGGAACTTAGAGCATGGGCGAAATCATCGTCATTACTTCCGGCAAAGGGGGGGTGGGCAAAACCACTACTACTGCCAATATTGGAACAGGTCTGGCAGCAATGGGACATAAGGTGGCACTGGTAGATACGGACATTGGACTGAGGAACCTGGACGTTGTCCTGGGTTTAGAGAATAGAATAGTTTATGATCTTGTTGATGTTACCAGCGGGAATTGCCGGTTGCGGCAGGCGTTAATCCGGGATAAAAAGCTTGAGGGACTGCATCTGCTGCCGGCAGCTCAAACAAAAGATAAAACTGCTATTAACCCCGAGCAGATGCGTCAGTTGTGCTCGGATTTAAAGAAAGAATTTGATTATATTATCATCGATTGTCCGGCCGGGATAGAACAGGGATTTAGAAATGCCATAGCTGGAGCCGAAAAGGCAATTGTTGTGACAACCCCGGAAGTTTCAGCTGTCCGGGATGCCGACCGGATCATCGGTCTTTTGGAAGCTGTTGAACTGCGCGAACCGAAATTAATCATCAACCGCATTCGGCCCAAAATGGTCAGGCAGGGGGACATGATGAGCATTGAAGACATCATCGACATTCTTGCCGTGGATCTGCTGGGGGTCATACCGGAAGATGAAATGATTGTTATTACGACCAACCGTGGTGAATCTGTGGTACTGGATCAGAATTCACGCTCGGGACAGGCCTACCGGAACATTGTGCGCCGCCTGACCGGTGAAGAAGTGCCTGTACTTAATTTTGACGAAAACGAAGGCTTTTTCAAAAAACTGAAAAAAATGATTGGTATAAAGTAGACCGGGAAGGGGGATACCGTGTGCTGGAATTTTTAGCAAGGCTCTTTGGCAGGGATAGCGGTAGTAAAAATGTAGCAAAAGAAAGATTGCGCCTGGTGCTGGTACATGACAGAAGTAGTGTTTCTCCACAATTGCTGGAGACATTAAAAGCTGAAATGATCCAAGTGATTTCAAACTATATGGATATCGACGAGCAGGGGCTGGAAGTAAACCTGGATTCCAGCGGCAACTCGGTGGCGCTGGTAGCCAATATTCCGGTCAGAGGTATGAAAAGAAAATCTTGAAAAATTTTGTTATAAATATATATCTTGCCAAATAGAGAATCAATACCAGCTCGTTGATTTATGACGGGCTTTTTTTATGCTGTTTTATGATCTATAATAGGATAGGCGTTTTAAAAATATTAGAATTACCGGTTGGGGAAGAAGTGTAGAAAATGTTTACGCAGAGCAGAATGTTAAAAAAGATCGATTATACTATACTTTTTACAGTAATTATTATCATTGCTTACAGCCTGATCGTTATTTACAGCGCCACAAAGCCTGCAGAGCTTTTGTCAATGGTAGATTCTCCGGTCGTCAATCAAGCCCCCCTGGGAGTTTTTAAAAAGCAGGTTTTGAATATAATGCTGGGCTTCGTTGCTATGGCAGTGTTGCTCTACCTGCATTATGAAAACCTCAGCAAGCACGTTAAGTTCTTATATGTGCTCAACCTGCTCATGCTTGCGTCGGTTCTCTTCATGGGTCATTCAGCCCTGGGGGCGACGCGCTGGATTGAAATCGGTCCTTTCAGATTTCAGCCGTCGGAGTTCGCCAAGCTGATTATTATTATTTGCTTTGCGGCTTTTCTGGTTCCGCGGGTGGGAAAACTGAACCGCATGCGGGACCTGGTTCCCTGCTTCGCCTTTATCGCGCTGCCCCTGGGCTTAATTGTGAAACAACCGGACCTGGGCACTTCCCTCGTTTTTCTGGCAATTATGTTCGGGATGCTTTTTGCAGCCGGGGCAAGGCCCCTGCTCTTAATCAGCTTGATTACAGGGGGCCTCGGGGCGGCGTCCCTATGGATTTGGGGTCATTTCTGGCTGCTGGCCAACCGCGGCTTCAATTTATGGATACCGCTGAAAGATTACCAGTTAGAAAGATTACTCATCTTTATCGACCCCTGGAAGGACCCGCTGGGGGACGGCTATCACGTGATCCAGTCACAGATCGCTATCGGTCAGGGCGGCCTCTTTGGGCGTGGCCTGTTCCAGGGCAGCCAGACCCACGGTAACTTCCTGCCAATCCAGGAAACAGACTTTATTTTTTCTGTTGTCGGGGAAGAGTTTGGCTTTGTAGGAGCCATATTTCTCCTGGCTCTCTTTTTTACCCTGATTTACCGGTGTACCTATATCGCAGTTAACGCCAAGGACGATTTTGGTTATCTATTGACTGTTGGTGTTATTTCCATGATCACCTTTCACGTCCTGGTTAACATAGGCATGACTACGGGGGTTATGCCGGTGACTGGAATCCCGCTGCCTATGTTCAGTTACGGGGGCAGCAATATGATCACAAACCTGGCTGCCATCGGCATGGTCCTGAATATCAACATGCGAAGACAGAAAATATTATTCTAATGAAAAACCGGTGTGGGGCGCACCGGTTTCTCTTATCTGTTATATTAGTTATTTTGTTTTTGGAGCGGTTGGTAAAAGAACTGAAGATGCTTGACTGCTAGGCTAAAAACAGGCCCACAGCCAGCAGGAAAGGCGTTATCAGAGTAAAGGCTACATTTTTACCGAGCAGGGGAATCAAGGCGGACAGCTGTTCATTGTTTTTAAGAACGCCTCCAACAGTTTTTAGGGCCAGGGGCAGTGTCACCAGGGCTATAAGGGCCGGTGCGGGCAGCAATCCGGTGGTTACTGCGAGGACTATGCTGGTGTAAGTCAATAGTACCAGGACAGAGTAAACCAGGGCACATTTGCTCTTTCCCAGTAAGACGAGCAGGTGGCGGCGGCCGGCGATGCGGTCCGCCTCGATATCCGGAAACTGATTCAAGAGCAGCAGGTTGCTGACCAGAAAACCAGGTATCAGTGAAGCCGCCAGAGAGTTCAGGTCATAAGTTCCCTGCAGGACGTAAGAGGTCCCCAGGACCATGCAGGGGCCGAAGCCCAGTCCCGGCGCCAGCAGGCATAAAAGTGGAGAACGGGTTATGTACCGGGTATAGAGGATGATAAGCAATATACCGGGCAGTCCTACCAGCAATAAGCCGAAGCCCCGCACAATGAGAAAATAAAGGCCCACCGCCACGGTTATAGCCAGGGTCAGTAGTCCCAGAACAAGGGCGGATTTGGCCTGCAGAATCCCGGCAGGCAGCAAACCGCTGCCGCCGCTGAAAGGTGTGGGGGTGGTATGCTGATCAAGCCCGCTTACATAGTCATGATAATCGTTTAGGACGTTTACAGCGGCATGGGCGGCCAGCCCTCCCGCCAGGGCAATAATCAAGTATAAAAGATTCAGGGTTCCGGTTTTCCAGTAGGCGGCAGCTGCGCCTACCAGGCAGCACACCGGGGTTAAAATCAGAAACTGGGGACGGGTTTCCCGGATATATATAGCTAAAGAGCCTCGCATGAAGACACCCTCTATTTCATTGATGATCTGGAGCACTGAACGCTAAATAAAGTATTCCACGGCTAAAATACCTATTCCTGCCGGGATGAATCCGGCGGGAGCTATATTTTTCACCAAACTATCATATTTCCTATAAAAGGAAATATACTCTATAGACAAGCTTTTGAAGGGGGAATATTCATATGACTGATTTCAAACCCGGCGGGGCCTTCAAGCCGGAGAACCTGAATTCAGCTTACAAGCACTGGAGAAAGCCAAATCAGCTCCGGTACGGCAAAAGTAATTTTTATAGAGCTGGTGTGGCCTTATTGATTTTTTTAGTTTTTTTGGCCTTGAAAGAAACCAGCAATCCCTGGGGCCTTGAGGCTAGAGAAAATTTAAAAAAGGTCTTGACCACTGATTGGAACTATCAGCCTGTCATGGAGAGGATTGTTTACTTCGGTCTGCAGCTGGCGGATTTGGACTGGCCTTTGTTCAGCAATCCCCAGCCTGTAATGTCCCCAACGGACAAAAGCGTTGCGGCGGGAAGCCTGCCGGTTCCGGTTTCAGGCAAGGTCGTGCGTGGATTCGGCATGGTTACGGACCCCATTGATAATATGGAGCGGTTTCATTCGGGAATTGACATAGCTGCCCCCATTGGGAGCGCCGTGAGGGCTGTACAGAGCGGAGTAATCAAACGGCTGGGCGACAGTTCCGTATTTGGTACATATATCTTAATTGAGCATGGAGAGGGATTCTTTACACTTTACGGTGGACTTGCCAGGGCCACAGTGGGAGAAGGCCAGCAGGTACCGGCGGGTCAGGTTATCGGTGAGGTGGGAACCGAGGGAGATATTCCGGGGGGCGGCCTGCATTTTGAGCTGAGGGAGAACAATAAGCTAATTGACCCGTTGACAAAGCTGATGATTAATCAGAATTGAGGCGGATAAGGGGGAGATTACTTGAGAATCGGCCGTTTAGCCGGTGTGGAGGTTCATTTAAACAATGCTTTTCTGGCCCTTCTCGGGCTGTTTTTTGTAGCCGGTGTCCTGGTAAAAGGGTTGATTGCCTTTGCAGTGGTCCTGCTGCATGAATTGGCCCACGTGGCTGCTGCCCGCCGTTTTGGTGTCTATGTGCAAGACGTGGAGCTATTACCCTTTGGCGGTGTCAGCCGTATGGGCAGCGAGGTGGTTTTTGACCCTTCAAAAGAGGTCGGCGTTGCTTTTGCCGGACCGGCAGCCAACCTGCTTTTGACCGGTCTGGTCATAACTCTCAACAATTACGGCCTCTGGGATAACGAGCTTGGCCGTTTTTTTCTCCAGTGTAATTTAATGATCGCTGCTTTTAATCTCTTACCGGCCCTTCCCCTGGACGGTGGACGGATCTTTCGCGCCTACCTGGCGCGGCGTGTGGGTTTTAAGCAGGCAACCTACCAGGCCTCCTGGTGGGGGCAGTTCTGGGGTGTAGTCATTGTTCTTTGCGGAACCGCCGGCCTGGTTATGGGGATATCCGGACTGGATATCCCGGTTACCGGTATCTTTCTCTTTTATGCGGCAACCCGGGAAAAAAGCCTGGCCTCTTTTCACTTTATCCGTCACCTGGCGCAGAAAAAGAAGGAACTGGCAAAAGCCGGAGTGTTGCCGGGGGAACCCCTGGTATCCTTTGAAACCGTCCGTATGGGGGAGCTAATCAAATCATTCGTCCCGCAGCGCTTTCACGTGATCATGCTGCTTGACGAAAACTGGCAATACCGGGGAGTTGTTAGCGAAGTCCAGGTGATTGACGCCCTTTTGAACCAGGGTGTTGACGCCCCCGTAGGCAGCCTGATCAAGCCGGAATAGCAACCAAATAATAGTAACGGCTAAACTATTGCAGGTTTTTCTAACCGTGTGTAGAATAAATTGCATAGAATATTTTTTTGTTATTTTTTGGGTATAATATTCTATATATTGTTTTAAAGTATCTTGTAATATATGTTAAAGTTATGGAAGGGAAGACTGAATTGGATTTTCTGGAACAGATACTGCCCCTGGTAAAAAAGCCGGCCCGCTATGCGGGGGGTGAGTGGAACGCTGTCCGCAAAGACTGGGAGACGGTGGAATACAGGGTAGCTTTTGCTTTTCCTGATGTTTATGAGGTTGGCATGTCTCACCTGGGGCTGCAAATTTTATACGATATTGTGAACAGGCGCTCCGATACCCTGATGGAGAGGGTTTTCGCCCCGTGGACAGACATGGAGGAAAAAATGAGAGAAGGCGGTCTTCCCTTGTTTGCCCTGGAGTCGCGGCGGCCCCTGTTGGATTTCGACATGGTAGCCTTTACATTGCAGTACGAGATGAGCTTTTCGAATGTTTTGAATATGCTGGACCTTGCGGGCATCCCCCGGGATTCAGGCCGGAGGACTGACGGTTTTCCCCTGATCGTGGCGGGGGGACCCTGTGCTTACAACCCGGAGCCCCTGGCGGACTTTATTGATGTATTTGTCATAGGGGAAGGGGAAGAAGCGATTGGAGAGCTGCTGGATGTTCTGATTAAGTTGAAACGGCAAAATGTTTCCAGGCAGGAGCTGTTGTTTGAGTCAGCTCGGTTGCCGGGTGTTTATGTACCCTCGCTGTACAGGGTTTTTTACCATGAAGGCGGCCGTTTCTCCAGAATTGTCCCGTCTCTGGACGGTGTTCCTGAAAGAATTACCAAAAGAGTCGTGAGGAACCTTGATAGCGCCCCCTTTCCAGAACGCCCCATTGTTCCGTCTACCGAAGTGGTGCACGACCGGATTATGCTTGAGGTTTTCCGGGGGTGTACCAGGGGTTGCCGTTTTTGTCAGGCAGGGATTCTCTACCGCCCGGTGCGGGAAAGAAAGCCGGAAACAGTTTTAAAGCAGGCAGCCGGTCTGGTGCAGAGCACCGGCTATGAGGAGATATCTCTGACTTCTCTCAGCACCAGTGACTATTCGCAGGTCCGGAAAGTGGTCAAATCACTTTTGGACAAACATGCTTGCCAGGGGTTGGGAGTATCCTTGCCGTCCCTTAGGGCTGATAATTTTTCCGTGGAACTGGCCAAGGAAGTCCAGCGGGTGCGCCGTTCCAGTCTAACCTTTGCCCCGGAGGCCGGTACCCAGCGTCTCAGGGATGTCATCAATAAAGGAGTCAAGGATGAAGACTTGATTGAAGCAACAGGCGCCGCCTTTAGGGAAGGCTGGAAGGCAGTTAAGCTCTACTTTATGATCGGGTTGCCTACGGAAACCGATGAAGACCTGGATGGTATCGTCCGGCTGGCCAGGGCTGTACTGACTCTCGGCCGGAAGGCGGGCGTGCCCCGGGGGCGGTTGAGGGTGACCATCAGCGCCTCGTCTTTCGTTCCCAAGGCCCATACAGCCTTTCAGTGGGAGCCCCAGACCCCCCTGGCCGAACTGCAGAGAAAACAGGACTACCTGTCCGAGAGGTTAAAAGAAAAAGGTATTGTCTTTAATTACCATGATGCCGGTTTGAGTTTCCTGGAGGCTGCCTTTGCCAGGGGAGACCGGCGACTGGGGGCGGTTTTGGCCAGGGCGGTGGATTTAGGCTGCAGGTTTGACGGCTGGTCCGAGCACTTTCAGCTGGATCGCTGGCTGGAAGCTTTCCGGTTGACCGGATTAGACCCGGAGGATTACGCCAACCACCGTTACGCGTACGATGAACCTCTGCCCTGGGGCCATATCGATACCGGAGTTTCCAGGCAGTACCTTGTCCGGGAGCATCAGCTGGCCATGGCCGGACTTGTAACCGGCGATTGCCGTACGGAATCCTGTCCCGGTTGCGGGGTTTGTACGACCCTTGAAGTCGAACCGGTCTTCGCGGGGGGTGATTAGGATCCCGGGCTATAGAATGATGTATGAAAAAGTGGGGCCGGCCCGCTTTATTTCTCATCTGGATCTGCTCAGGACCTTCGGCAGGGCGGCCAGGCGGGCCGGATTGCCGCTGGCCTTTACCCAGGGTTTCAATCCCCATCCCAAAATCACCTTTGCAGCCCCTCTGGCTGTGGGTATCTCCGGGGAAGCAGAATTTGCCGACCTGGAACTTACCGAAAAAATCCCTGCGCCTTTTGTTGCCAGGGCGTTGTCGGATGCTTTGCCGGAAGGCCTGCGCGTTCTTGAGGTCAGGCAGCTAAAGGGGGCCGGTCCTGCCCTGATGGCAATGGTGAGGTCGGCATCTTACCGGGTTGAAGCGAAGACCTGCGGTCCAGTAACCGCTGGGGAATTGAAAGATGCTCTCGGATCATTTCTCTCCAGGCAGGAAATCCTGGTGGAGAGGAAAAATAATGAAGGAAAAAAAGTCCTGTATGATCTCAGGCCGGGCATATTTGTTATGTCAGGCAGGTTGGATAACGATATAATAAAAATAGAAGCGGAACTAAAAACAGGTAGTAGTGGAAACGTCAGGATTGAAGAGGTATTGGAGGCTTTTCTAAAATCCAGCCGGTTACCTGTCCAGGGCGGCTATGCGCTGTTCAGGAACAATCTTTACACTGTAGCTGGAAAAGAAAAAAAGATGCTGTGGCAGACTTGAGTGTTCTTAAATTTACGGGTAATTCACTAGAGGAGAAAGGTTTTATGCTTAAGGAGATTGTTGTTAATGTTGGCGAGGAAGAGACCAGAGTAGCAGTACTGGAAGATAATGTGCCAGTTGAGATTTATATTGAAAGATCTGTCAACCAGCGCCTGGTGGGTAATATTTTTAAAGGCCGGGTAGAGAATGTATTACCCGGCATGCAGGCTGCCTTTGTAAATATTGGTTTAGAAAAAAACGCTTTTCTTTACGTGGAAGACGCCATCCCCGCATGTTCGCCGGAAGTCAATGATCAGGGCGGTACTGCTTTGGGGGGTGCCAATATTTGTGACATCTTAAAGCAGGGGCAGGAAGTTCTGGTTCAAATTGTGAAAGAACCTATAGGTACCAAGGGCCCCCGGGTAACCATCCACGTTACGCTGCCCGGGCGTTATCTTGTACTAATGCCCACTGTGGATTATATCGGGATCTCCCGGCGCATTGAATCTGAAAAGGAGCGGGAGCGGCTCAAAGACCTGGCTGCCAGGGTTAAGCCGGAGGGCATGGGTGTTATTGTGCGTACTGTAGCTGAAGGTGTAGAAGAAGAGGAGTTTCGCCAGGATATCAACTTGCTGACAAAGCTGTGGCGAAAAATCCTCAGCAGGGCTGCTTACGGACCGGTGCCCAACCTGGTGCACCGGGACCTGGAGTTGGTCCAGCGGATATTGAGGGATATTTTTACGGAGGATGTCGATCGCCTGACCCTGAATTCCCGCTACGAATACGAGAAAGTTCTGGACCTTCTGGATATTACAGGTCCAAGGCTGAAATTAAAAGTCTTTTTTGACGAGCGTGAAAATATTTTTGAGGAATACGGTATTGAACAAGAGATTGAAAAAGCGTTAAAGCGAAAAGTCTGGCTCAAATGCGGGGGTTACCTGGTAATCGACCAGGCTGAGGCGCTGACAGCCATTGATGTTAATACCGGCAAGTATGTGGGAACAATCAACCTGGAAGATACGGTGCTTAAAACAAACCTGGAAGCAGCCCAGGAAATCGGCCGGCAGCTTCGCCTGCGGAATATCGGCGGGATTGTTATTGTAGATTTTATTGATATGTCGGAGGAAAGCCACCGCCAACAGGTGCTCCAGGCCCTGGAAGCGGAGATTAAACGGGATAAAACCAAGACCAACATCCTTGGCATCACCCAGCTGGGATTGGTGGAAATGACCCGTAAAAAAGTGCGCCCCAGCCTGGCCGAGGTTCTCCAGAAAACCTGCCCCTATTGTGAAGGTAAAGGCAAGGTGCTTTCTGAAGAGACGCTGGGCATCCATTATAAGAATCAAATCTATAATATGGCCCGGCAGACGTCGGCCCAGACCATTCTGGTGGAAGCCAACCCGGTGGTGGCGGCCCGGCTAATCGGCAGCGGCGGAGCAAATTTAAAGGACCTGGAAAATAAAACCGGTAAAAGCCTTTATATCAGAGGCTCCACCAACCACCATATCGAGTCCGTAACAATCCGGCCCCTGCAGGACAACGAAGGTGTTCAGGCCCATACCTTTCCGGTAAAACCCGGCGAAGTGCTGGAAGTAAAGGTGGAGGAACCACATGTTTCCAATATTAATGACGGCATAGCCAGGGTCAACGGGTTCATCCTGGATATCGAGGGCGCCGGTTCCCTTATTGGTGAAACAATTCCGGTGGAGGTCAGTAAGGTTTACCGGACCTACGCCAAAGCCCGCCCGGTAAAAATTTAAGACCTGGTTAGGAGCGTTTATATGCCGGTTCCGTTTCCTGCAACGGGTGGGAACACTGTTTATCCCTTGACATTGCAGGTGGATATGTTAGAATGTTATATCGTAGGTATGATTGAACCTATTTAACACCGCACGGAACGGGTTTATGCTAAAGGGAGCTGTGTTGCGCGTTGTCCCTACCTTTTCCGGCGAGTCCTTAAGTAACGGGAGGTGCATTTGTTGTACGCAATTATTGAGACTGGCGGCAAGCAGTACCGCGTTCAGGAGGGTGACACGCTTTATCTGGAAAAACTCCCTTTTGAAGCAGGTGAAACTGTGGAAGTGAACAAGGTTTTGGCTTTAGTCAAGGACGACGAGTTTAAATTCGGCACACCTCTGGTTGAGAATGCCAGGGTCATTTTAAAGGTGGTCCGGCACGGCAGGGGGAAAAAAATTATTGTTTTTAAGTTTAAGGCCAAAAAGAACTATCGCCGCAAGCAGGGTCACAGGCAGCCATTTACCCAGGTTATTGTGGAAAAAATAGAAGCTTGAATTTAGTTTTACAATCACAGATGAACATGAAAAAGAGGTGATATCATTGGCACATAAGAAAGGTGTAGGCAGTTCCAGGAACGGCCGGGATTCCCAGCCAAAAATGCTTGGCGTTAAAAGGGCTGATGGTCAGTTTGTTCTGGCCGGCAGCATTCTGGTCAGACAGCGCGGCACAAAAATTCACCCTGGCCGCAACGTTGGCAGGGGTGGGGATGATACCCTTTTTGCTGTTGTCGACGGTGTGGTCAGCTTTGAAAGAAAGGGCCGTGACAAAAAAACCGTCAGTGTCACTCCCCAGGCAGCAGTTGGAGTATAAGTACTGGAAAAGATGCGGTCCTATAAGGGGACCGCTTATTTTTTAAAGACTCTGGAACAAGTATTCCACGGGGCCGGGTAAGAGTATTTAGTGCAAAACGGAGTAACCTTTTGGGTTTTGAGAGCGGGTCCGGACAAGGTGCCTGCGGGAAGGGGTGGAAATGAGATTCAGAAAACTTTTAGATGTAATTCAGGGACAGATGCATGACTTCTTAAACCACTTACAGGTCATTTCCGGTTTGCTTCAGTTAAACAAAGAGGAACGGTTACGGGATTACCTGGCCCAGATTAGTTTAGAGCTGGCCAGGTTTAGTAAAACAGCCAGAATTAAAATTCCTGATGTTACGGCCTGCCTTTTAAATACATACTATGATGCCGCTATGAACCAGGTTGATCTGGAACTGGAGGTTACTTCCGATTTTACCGGCTGTGTTGTACCGGGTCCCGTCGTGGCTGAAGCACTGGAGCGTTGCATGATTCCATTCTTTAAATCGATGGAATCCCCGCATGCTCAGGAAAGGTTCATGAAGGTGTACTTTGAGGAGAGTGAAGGAAACAATATCTGCCGCCTTCTCTTTCCCGAACCCCCGCTGGGGGACCTCAGCCATTTTGAAAATGAACTGAATTCTGTGGGGAGTCTGTTGGGTCCTTGCGGCGGTTGGGTCAATATGGCTGTGGCAAATGGCGGGGTAGAAATATTTTTAGTTTTTCCGGGTAATGAAAAACAATAATTGGTTAAACTAAACCACAGGTGGTAATGATGTTTTTTGATAAAGCGAAGATTTATGTCAAAGGTGGCGACGGCGGCAATGGGTGCGTAGCCATGCGCAGGGAAAAGTACATACCGGAAGGCGGTCCCTGGGGAGGCGACGGAGGACGTGGCGGTGATGTTATTTTCCTGGCTGACGAAGGACTGCGTACACTGGTGGATTTCCGGTACAAGAGGCATTATAAGGCGGACCGGGGAAGGCATGGTGAGGGTAAAAACATGCATGGGGCATCCGGGGACGACCTTGTCTTGCGGCTACCGGTCGGTACTGTGATCAGGGATGACGACAGCGGGGAGATCATTGCCGACCTGATTCAACATGGTCAGCAAGTTGTTGTAGCCAGGGGGGGCCGGGGAGGCCGGGGAAATACCCGTTTTGCCACCCCCAACAATAAAGCGCCCAGGATGGCGGAACTGGGAGAACCCGGGGAAGAGCGCCGGCTGCTTCTGGAACTAAAATTAATTGCGGATGTAGGCCTGGTGGGTTTCCCCAATGCCGGGAAGTCCACTATAATTTCCCGTGTTTCTGCCGCCCGTCCTAAAATTGCTAATTACCCTTTTACCACGGTTGCTCCTGTTCTCGGTGTGGTTAGGGTGGAGGACGGGCGCAGTTTTGTGATGGCCGATATTCCCGGCCTGATTGAAGGCGCCCATGCAGGGGCCGGACTTGGCCACGAATTTTTGCGCCATGTGGAGCGGACCCGACTGCTTGTCCATGTTCTCGATACAGCAGGCAGCGAAGGACGGGACCCGGTGGAGGACTTCCGGGTAACCAGCAGGGAGCTTTCCCTTTACAATCCTTTGCTCGGGCAAAGGCCCAAGATTATTTGCGCCAACAAGATGGATTTGCCGGATTCCGCCCAAAATTTGGCCAGACTCAGAGATGCCTGCGGTGAAGAATATGAAGTGTTCCCGGTCTCAGCCGCTACCGGCGAAGGTCTGGATGCTTTAATTTACCGGATCATCGAACTTTTGGAAGGTCTTCCCCGGGAATTAACGGTCACTGACGAGACGGAACACGTGGTTCACCGGCCGGAGCCCCGTTTTACTATAAACCGCCAGGATGGAATCTTCCTGGTGGGGGGAAAAGAAATCGAGCGTCATGTGGCCATGACCGACATGGAGCAAGATGAGGCAGTGGAACGCCTGCAGCGGATTATCCAGCGCATCGGTATTGAGGATGCCCTCAAGGAGGCCGGGATTAAAGAAGGCGACACCGTCAAAATCGGCAAGCTGGAATTTGAGTACGTTGAATAGCCGGCTGCGGAACTCTGTTTCGCTCCGGTATGGTGTTTGTACTTTTATAGTGTAGTTAGTTGTGATATACTTTTTCCATCAAATTCGGGAGCAGGAGCATCTGATATGGGCGATAAGAGAAGCGCTTTTCAATCATTCAAGCGGGTTGTGGTGAAGGTGGGGACCAGTTCGGTTGCCTATGATACCGGAAAACCCAATCTTTACCGGATTGAAAGCCTGGTCAGGCAAATATCTGACATCCATAACCTGGGCAAAGAAGTAATTCTGGTCACATCAGGGGCTATTGGAACCGGCGCCGGAAAACTGGGCCTGCCGGGGCGTCCGAAAACCATTCCCGAGAAGCAGGCGGCTGCAGCGGTGGGTCAGGGTGTTTTAATGCATATTTATGAAAAAATTTTTGCGGAGTACGGAGTGACTGTCGGCCAGGTGCTCCTTACGCGGGAGGATTTTGCCGACAGGCGGCGTTTTTTAAACGCCAGGAATGCCATGCACGCCCTGCTTCAATATGGTGTAATTCCGATTATCAATGAAAATGACACCGTAGCCGTGGATGAAATCAAACTGGGTGACAACGACAACCTTTCAGCCCTGGTTGCCAGCCTTATTGATGCGGAGATGTTGATTTTGCTTTCAGATATTGACGGACTCTTTACAGCCGACCCCCGAAAAAACCCGGATGCCTGCCTGATCAAAGAAGTCCGGGAAATTACACCTGAAATTGAGGCACTGGCTGGCGGTTCCGGCAGACTGGGCACCGGAGGTATGACGACCAAGCTGCAAGCGGCAAAAATTGCTATGCATTCCGGTGTGGTTACAGTGCTGGCGAATTTAAAAGAAAAGGATGTTGTGCGCAACATCTTAAGCGGTGAGCCGGCCGGGACTGTTTTCTGGCCTTGTGCCAATAAAATGGATAATAAAAAACGCTGGATTGCCTTTAATTCTTCCGTGTGCGGCAGGCTGCATGTGGATGAAGGGGCAGCCCGGGCGCTTTTAAAGAACGGGAAGAGTCTTTTACCATCAGGCATCACCAGAGTGGAAGGTAACTTTGAAATGGGCAATACAGTTTCAATTGCGGACCCGGACGGACGGGAAATCGCCAAGGGCATTGTCTATTATTCTTCAGTTGAAATCAATTTGATCAAAGGGGAGCAGTCCAGGGATATCCCGCGCATTATTGGACATAAGGACTACGACGAAGTTGTGCACCGGAACAACCTGGTGCTGGAACTGTAACGAAAGGGCACTTATTTTTCCAGGGACCCTGAACAAACATTAAACCGTTATTTTACCCTATTTGACATTTTGTCTTGCTTTTCTCCGGACTAGACTGTACAATTTCCATATGAGTAAAGAGGCTGATTCTAAGTGTAGGCGCCTGGGAATCATGGGTGGAACCTTTGATCCGATTCATTACGGACACCTTGTTGCCGCTGAAGGCGCCCGCTATGAGTTTAATCTGGAAAAGGTAATTTTTGTGCCGGCGGGCAGGCCGCCCCACAAACCCAATTATAAGATCACCGATCCCTGGAAACGTTTCGCCATGACCAGACTGGCGGTTCAATCCAATCCATTTTTTCAGGTGTTGCCTCTGGAGGTGGAACGTCCCGGTCCTTCCTATGCCATTGATACAGTGCAGGAAATTGCCCTGCTCAATCCCGGGATGCAGGTATACTTTATAACAGGTGCAGATGCGGTTTCGGAGATCCTGACCTGGAGGAACACGGAACAATTGCTGTCCATCTGCCGCTTTATTGCTGCAACCCGGCCCGGGTACCGCATGGATGACATGTGGGAAAAACTGAACCGGTTGCCCGTGGAACTAAAAGATAATATTTTTTGTATGGAAGTACCGGCACTGGCTATTTCATCTTCGGATATACGGCAGCGTTTGCGGGAAGGAAGGCCTGTAAAGTACCTTTTACCTGAACTTGTGGAAGAATATATTGCTAAAAACAATATTTACGGGCATTGATTTTGGAAAAATCTTTGCCTGGTTAAGATTGCATTAGGTTATTTCCTTCTGCAAATAATAGCTTTAAGAAAAAAAGTTTCTTTGGGAAAGAGGTGATTAGTGAATGGCGCGTACCTTGTATGTTGGTAATCTACCGTGGGCTACTAAAGCCGAAGATCTTGCCGACGCTTTCTCCGCGCACGGTGAAGTTTTGAGTAGCCGCGTTATTACTGATCGTGAGTCCGGTCGCTCGCGCGGATTTGGCTTTGTTGAAGTGCGGGACGAAGATGCGGATACCATGATCGCCGCGATGAACGGGACGGAGCTTAACGGCAGAGTTATTACAGTGAATGAGGCCAAAGCACGGGATGATCAGCGCTAAATTTTGAAAAACCTCCGCAAGGAGGTTTTTTCTCATGTGTTTATTATAGGAGAAGATTCAAAAATGTCGGTTACCAATTAATTTCATCTGGATAAGATAATATTAGACAAAGCGAAAAAGAAGCATCTATTAACAATGGTTTCATTGAAGGAAATTTAAAGCTCTGATAGAATAGTATAATTAAAACAATAGCAAAATTTATAAGGAGGAGTGGCGTTGTCATTAAGTCCACAGGCAGTGGTCAATATTGCTGTACAAGCGGCAGAGGATAAGAAGGCGGAAGACATTACCGTTCTTGATATTCGTGAGGTTTCGATCATTGCGGATTTTTTCTTGATCTGCACCGGCCGTTCCAGCATCCAGGTGCAGGCTATTGTTGAAAACATTCAGGATAAATTAAAGGAAAAGAACTACAACGCCTTGCGCCGGGAGGGTTTCCGGGAAGGTGGATGGGTTTTGCTGGATTACGGTGATGTAGTGATTCATGTCTTTCAAGAAGCTGAACGGCGATTTTATAACCTGGAGCGCCTGTGGGGAGACGCCCCTGTGGTGGGAGTGCCTGTAAATATTTAACCAATTTAGTCTAAAAAATGTTTTTTAGATTTATTCTCCTTTATTATATTATATAGAAAGTGTCCTCATATTATAAAAAGTATTAGTTAAACTTATTAAGGCAATGATAAGGGGCAGTAAACAGCGCAACTCTGAAGAGAGCCGCCGGAAGGTGCGAGGCGGTGTGCCAGGCTGTTGAAACTCGCCTTTGAGCTGTCTGGGGGAAGGTTATTACTCTAGAACGGTAGCGCACCGTTATCGCGTAAAGAGGGCAAAGAAGTGGGGCTACGGCTTGTTACAGCATACAGCCTTAATGGTTATGGAGAGTGAAGCGGACGGCAGTTATCCGCCACTCAACAGGGTCGTGCTTTGCCAAAAAGGGTGGTACCGCGGGAGAACCTCTCGTCCCTACAGTGGACGCAGGGGTTTTTTATGTTTTAACAGGTACGCTGCTTTTTGGGGTCTTATCCAACCTGCCAGTTGCAAAGATCCCAAAAGCAAAATCCCGGAAATGGCCATTGAAATGTTTATAACTGAATGCCTGTAAGATTGATTCTGCTTAAAACTTGAGTAATTGTTGTTTCTGTGATAAAATCTTCAGATGGACGGTATGGCTTTAACGGTGCAGATATACGGATAGGGTGCGAAAAAACCTCATCTGCTGCTTTTATTGTTATTATATGTGGGTTTGTAAGGAAGAATAATTGATTTAGTCAGCTTAGTGCCTGTGAATGCGGTTTTTCATCATTACCGGCTTGGTACTGATTAATTTGCCGGCTACTCTGTGAATGAAGAAGACAATTGGTTACCTGGCTGCTTTTGAGCGGCTTGCGCCTGTTAATCTAGGGGGGACTTTTTAGTTGAACGACAATTATGTGTTTAAAGACGTGGAAGGAAAGTGGCAGGCTCGCTGGGAAAAAGAGGGCATATACGAGGTATCCGATTTTTCTGACAGGCCAAAGTACTACTGTCTGGAGATGTTTCCATATCCTTCCGGAAAACTCCATATGGGTCATGTGAGGAATTACTCAATCGGTGACGTAGTGGCCCGTTTTAAAACCATGCAGGGTTTTCATGTGCTTCATCCCATGGGTTGGGACGCTTTCGGCCTGCCGGCGGAGAATGCAGCCATTAAGCATGGCGGGATTCACCCGGCTGAATGGACTATTGACAATATTGATAATATGCGTGCCCAGCTGAAGCAAATGGGGATTAGCTATGACTGGAACAGGGAGGTAGCTACTTGCCACCCGGGTTACTATCATTGGACCCAGTGGCTTTTTCTCCAGCTCTTGCACAGGGGACTGGCCTATAAAAAGAAGGCGGCTGTGAACTGGTGCCCGGAATGCGCTACCGTGCTGGCCAATGAGCAGGTTAAGGACGGGGGCTGTGAGCGCTGCAAGACTCCGGTGGAAAAACGTGAACTGGCCCAGTGGTTCTTTAAGATTACCGCTTACGCCGAGCGTCTGCTCAAAGACATGGAGCTTCTGGAAGGATGGCCGGAAAAGGTCAAGATCATGCAGGAGAACTGGATCGGACGCAGCGAAGGCGCCGAGATTGACTTCAAGGTGGATGGAATGGATGATACAATTACCGTTTACACCACCCGGCCTGATACTGTATTCGGCGTCACCTATATGGTCCTGGCCCCAGAGCACCCGCTGGTGGAGAAATTAATCGCCGGTAAAAGTGAAGAAGCTGAAATCCGTAAATTCATTCGCAAGGTCCGGAACTTGACCGATATTGATCGCACTTCCGCTGAAACAGAGAAAATCGGTCTGTCCACCGGCGCCTTCTGCATCAATCCTCTGACCGGAGAAAAGGTTCCAGTTTTAATCGCAAACTATGTCCTGCTGGAATACGGCACAGGTTGCGTGATGGGTGTTCCCGCCCACGACCAACGCGATTTTGAGTTTGCCCGTAAATATAATTTTCCTGTACGTGTGGTCATTCAGCCCGCCGGGGTCAAGCTGGAACCTTCAACCATGGAGGCTGCCTACGAAGGGGAAGGCGTAATGGTTAATTCCGGCAAGTTTGACGGGCTGCCCAATAAGGAGGGCATGAAGGCCATAACCCGTGAACTGGAAAAGCTGGGGAAGGGCAGGTTCCGGGTGAACTACCGCTTGCGGGACTGGTTGATTTCACGGCAACGCTACTGGGGAGCGCCCATTCCTGTCATTTACTGCGATAAATGCGGAGCGGTTCCGGTCCCCGAAAGCGAACTGCCCGTATTGCTGCCCATGGATGTTGAATTTAAACCAACCGGCCGTTCACCCCTGGCGGATTGTCCCGACTTTGTGAATACTGTTTGCCCTGCCTGCGGCGGACCCGGCAAAAGGGAAACCGACACCATGGATACCTTTATGTGTTCGTCCTGGTACTATTACCGGTATACCAGCCCCCGGGAAACGGGAGGTCCCTGGGACAAAGCGAAAGTTGACTACTGGCTTCCCGTCGATCAGTATATCGGCGGAGTTGAACATGCTATTCTGCACCTTTTGTACTCCCGGTTTTTTACCAAAGTTCTTTATGACTTGAATCTGATCAGCAACCAGGAGCCCTTTACCAATCTTCTCACCCAGGGCATGGTTCTTAAAGACGGGGTTAAAATGTCCAAGTCCAGGGGGAACGTTGTGAGTCCGGAAGATATTGTGGCCCGTTACGGAGCTGATACTGCAAGGCTGTTCATTCTTTTTGCAGCTCCGCCAGAGCGCGATCTGGAATGGAGTAATCAAGGGGTTGAAGGTTGCTTCCGCTTCCTGAGAAGGGTCTGGCGCCTGGCGGCGCCCCTGGCTGATTTCCTTAAAGGCGTACCACTGGCGCCTGCTGCCAACCTTGTGGGGGCAAACCGGGAAATGCGCAGAATTACGCACTATACTATTAAAAAGGTAACTGAGGATATCAGCAACCGCTTCAACTTTAATACGGCGGTCAGCGCCATTATGGAGATGGTGAACGCCCTTTACCAGTACAAAGAAATTCCCGAAACTGACCGTAGCCCTGCCGTATTGAGGGAATCCCTGGATAGCCTGCTGCTCCTGCTGGCGCCCTTTGCGCCTCACATCACCGAAGAAATCTGGGAGGCTACAGGTCATGAGGGCAGCATCCACAAGCAGCCCTGGCCGGCTTACGATCCTGAAGCTATTCAGGAAGATGAAATTACGATTGTAGTGCAGATTAACGGTAAAGTGCGCGAGAGACTGCTGGTGCCGGCGGATCTGACCCCGGAAAAAATGCGGGAAAGAGTTCTGCAGGAGCCCAGGGTAATAAGGTTGATCCAGGACAAGAAGATAATTAAGATTATTCCGGTGCCTGGAAAACTGGTTAATATTGTGGTCAAGTAAGTTGTGTAAACATGTCCTAAAAGGCGTTGACAAGACGGGCATTGGGCATGATTAGTATTCAACAATTATGTCCAGGCTATGATTGTGAGCCATGTCAAATATATTAATTCAAGGGAAGCCATGCAAGTGGTTTCCCTGCTCTATTTAAAGAGAGATGCGCCTTAATTCAACTGAGAGTTTTCCGGCCTAACCTCAACAGGTACATAGGAGTAAAACCTCATATCGGGCACACAGCCCGCATGCTTTTGCCCGGGCAAGCAGCGGGCTCCATTACTAAAAACGGCCAGGATATTGTCTGTCTTTCTTAATTAACTGCTGATTAAACAAAGAGGCGGGAGCAGATCCCTGGGGCAGCAAATTATCCCCGGTCGGGCTGCAGGCCGTACCGCTGAATTTTCCTGTAAATGGTGGCACGGCTAATCCCCAGCACCCTGGCAGCCCTGGTTTTTCCTTCGTCCGTCCAACCGTACCGGTCCAGCGCCGTTATGATGGCATCCTTCTCCAGCTGGGCCAGGGGCAGGAGTCTCCCGTCACTGGTGATATCATTGGGAAGGCCCTTTTTTGTTGTTTCCCGTAAGGTCGGTGGGAGGCTTTCAACGGTAATGATATTGCTTTCTTCCAGGTTGATGGCATATTCCACGGCATAGACCAGCTCTCTCACATTGCCGGGCCAGTAATAATTCATGCAGACGTTTAAAGCTTCACTGGAGAACCCTGTAATCTCTTTACCGAGCAACTTGTTGAACCGCTTCATATAATGCTCCAGAAGCAGCGGGATGTCTTCCTGCCTTACCCGCAAAGGAGGTATGACCAGGGGGATGACGCTGAGAAGGTAATAAAGGTCGTCTCTAAAAATGTTTTTGCGGATCATTTCCTGCAAATCAGAATTGGTTGCCGCGATTACTCTTGTGTCTACAGGGATCAAACGGGTACCGCCAACCCGCTCCACCCTGCGTTCCTTCAAAACTCTTAAGAGCTTGGTCTGCAGGTACAGGGACATGTTGCTGATTTCGTCCAGAAAAATGGTTCCCCCGTCGGCAAGTTCAAATTTACCCGGTTTGCTGCCCCGCTTGGCTCCGGAGAAAGCCGCTTCGGCGTAGCCGAAAAGCTCGATGTCCAGCAAGTTTTCAGGCATAGCGCCGCAGTTAATAGTAATAAAGGGTTTATGGCCGTGGGGACCTGCAGCATGAATTGCCCTGGCAAATACTTCTTTACCGGTGCCGCTTTCGCCAATTATCAGTACGGTGGAGTTGCTGGGGGCCACTTTTTGGGCTTTAGTTTTAACCGCCAGCAAGGGCTTGCTCATCCCTACGATGTCCTCGAAATCGATAATCTCCTGGTTATTCATGATCCCATAAGCCAGTTTTTGCGTTTCCTTGAAATCCCTGAAAGAAGCCACGACGCCTACAACCTGGCCGGTTTTCATTTTGATGGGCTTAACCGTGCTAAGCAGGTGGAGCTTGCGACCCTCGTAATTAATAAACACTTCCCTGGAGTGAAAGCCTTTACCATCCCTTAAGACCTCCGCCAGAGGCAGGGAGGGCAGCACATCTTTTGAATCTTTGCCAATTACAGATTTTTTTCTGGTTCCAAAAACCCGTTCCGCAGAACGGTTGAAGTGGGTGATTACACAATCGCTGTCAACGGCTATAACACTTTCGTCCACAGAATCTACTACAGCCTCGAGCCGGTTGGCCATGACCATCCGCTCAGTCAATATTTCCTGCTCCAGGGCCTTGCTGCTGATTAGATCGGCCATTCTTCCGATAAACTCAATCAGGGAATCTGTATTTGTGCCCAGCGTTTCCTTCTGCTCCTCATTAAAGGCGATCAAACTGATTGTACCGATGGTTTCAGATGCCGCAGTAATGGGATAAACAATCGAGGCCTTATAAAAGCACTGTCCGGTCAGGGGGCAGGAAAGGCAAATCTCGTGGAACCCGGCTTCACTGATAAATATATGGTTGCCGGTTTGCAAAACGTGCTTGTTCACAAACCCGCGCAAAAGGCGGGAACCCACATCGTTCCGGACAATTCCGGTGCCGGCTACGCGCACCAGGTCCGTATCGATGATTTCTACCTCTATTTTCAGCACGGTGGCTATTGCTTCAGCTATTTTCTGACCGCTTTCGCTTACCTGTCCAAGCCTGGTCATTTTATGGCAGCTCCCCGTAATAAATAATCAAATGTTATGGTATTCTAGCCAGGCAGATAATTATCCTACCTGATCGTAAATGTATATAAAAATAAACCGCCTTGAATAAGGCGGTTCAGGCCGTTGTTTAACTTGCAATCGTTGATAGAGAGCCGGTTCAGTTTTTCATGTGGCGCCAAACCACCTTAAATAGTATCAGCGTAATACAGCTGGAGGTTAATTGTTGAAATGTTCCGGTGCAAGGAGCAACAGGTTGGCAGCAACTTATGGATGGACGTAAAAGGGAACTATTAATCTTCAAAAACGCCTGTTGCTTTATTAATAATCTTTAGCCGGAGAAGGGAACTCTAGGCAGCGGCCTGACGGGCGCTTTTCCAGCCCAGTTCAAGAGCTTTTTTATTTAAAACCTCTGTTCCCGGGGGAATGCGGGACAATAAGGCCTGATTCAACGATTCCATGGAAACTACGCCGGTTACAGCAGCCAGGGCTCCCAGGGCCACCACGTTGGCCACCATTTCTTTGCCCAGGGACTCTTTAGCGAGCCGGCTGAATGGCGCCGAGATCATCCTGGCGTCAGTTTGGGCCGGAGCTTTAACATAAGTACTGTCAATAATCAGAGTCCCGTTGGGGTCCAGTTCACCTGCGTAACGGCTCAGGGCTTCCTGGCTCATTGCCAGCACGATGTCGGGTTTTGTTACCTTGGGGTAATCAATATCATCATTACTGATGATGACCTCCGCCTTGCTGGCTCCTCCCCGGGCTTCCGGCCCGTAGGACTGGGTCTGCACGGCGTTTTTCCCGTCTCTGATTACAGCTTCGGCCAGTATTTGTCCTGCCAGAATCAGCCCCTGGCCGCCTGAACCGCTTAAAATAATTTCACTGGTTTGAGTCACGGATCATTCCTCCTCGGGTATCATTATATTCTTTCTATGAGCTGCTGGTATGCTTCTGTAAATTCAGGAGCTTCTGTTTTATAGAGTTCGCCTATGATAAAATTGCCCTTCAACTCTTCCGGCGTTAGCTTTTTTGCTTTTTCCACAGGTATCCCATGTTCCTTCTGCCACATCAGCATGTCGTAGCCGCTCCCCATTTTATTCCGCCTTCCGTAGGCTACCGGACAGGCTGTAACCGTTTCAATGAGGCTGAATCCTTTATGATTTGCACCGTTGCAAATCAGTTTGGTCAACAAGCTGGTATGATAGGTTGTGGCCCGGGCGGTATATGTAGCCCCTGCAGCTTTGGCCAGTTCCGCCAGGTCAAAGGGGCGTTCTACTGTTCCCCGGGATGCTGTGGAGGCGCGGGAGTTTTGAGGGGTGAGGGGGGAGTACTGTCCGCCGGTCATTCCGTAAATACTATTGTTGAAAATGATGGCCGTGAGGTCGATATTACGTCTGGCCGCATGAATTAAGTGATTTCCACCAATTGCGCCGGCATCACCGTCGCCCATCAGAACAAAAACCTTTAACTCAGGACGGGCAAACTTGATTCCGGTGGCAAAAGCAAGGGCCCTCCCATGGGTTGTGTGTAGAGTATTGAAGTCCAGATAGCCGCTGGCCCTTGAGGAACAGCCTATCCCGGATACGATTACGGTATTGTCCTGATTACAGCCGATCTTGGCAAAAGCCCGGATCAGGGCGCCCAGAACAATACCGTTTCCACATCCGGGGCACCAGATGTGGGGGAGTTTATCATATCGTAAATATTTTTGAACTTCTTGCTGCATTTTTGGCTCACCCATTCCTATAACGATTTGATGGCAGCCAGGATTTCCGAAGGAGTTATCAGCTCACCGGTAACTTTATTAACACCGGTAACCCTGGTGTTGCCCTGTGCTGCGCGTTCTACTTCGAGTCTGTACTGTCCCATATTCATTTCGGGTACAATGATAGCCCGGGCCTTGCGGGAAAGAGAGGCTATTTCTTTTTCCGGAAAAGGCCAGATGGTAATAGGCCTGAAGAGACCTGCCTTAATTCCTTCCGCACGGGCTTCCTTCACTGCCCGCCGTGCCGAACGGGAAACCGCTCCATATGCTACAACGACTATCTCAGCGTCATCCGTTTGGCAGAATTCACTGAGGACGATCTCGTCGAGGTTTTTCATAAGCTTGTCATGCAGACGCTTAATCAATTTATCAGTTACAACAGGATTGGTGCTGGGAGCGCCGCTTTCATCATGGACCAGGCTGGTTACGTGAAAGCGGTAACCCTCACAAAAGTTGGCAACAACCGGTACACCATCCTCGCCGGGCTGGTAGGGTTTGTAATCTTTGAGACCGGCGGGTGGTTTTTTGCGGTCGACAACGGGAAGATCACCCGGTTGGGGCAGGCATACACGTTCCCGCAGGTGGCCGATAACCTCGTCTGTGAGAATAATAACAGGTGTTCTGAATCTTTCCGACAAATTGAAAGCCTTTACTGTTAAGGAATATGATTCCTGTACTGAGTCAGGACAGAGGGCGATGATCGAGTGGTCGCCGTGTGTTCCCCAGCGCGCCTGCATCACGTCTCCCTGGGCCGGCGCCGTTGGAATGCCGGTGCTCGGGCCGAACCGTTGAACATTTACAACCACGCAGGGTACTTCCGCCATAGCGGCAAAGCCGAGATTCTCCTGTTTAAGGGAAAAACCGGGGCCGCTGGTGGCTGTCATGGATTTCAGACCGGTGAGTGAGGCGCCGATAACAGCGGCCATGCTGCCCAGTTCATCTTCCATCTGGATATACTTCCCTCCCAGAGTCGGGAGTTTGTCGGAAAGGATTTCAGCAATTTCCGTAGATGGGGTAATGGGGTAGCCGGCGAAAAAGCGCGCACCGGCCGCCAGGGCTCCTTCAGCTATAGCTTCATTACCTTGCATTAAGCGGGCCAGGGGTAATACTGCACTCATTTCAGCTCACCTCCTGTCCAACATGAATGGCAAAGTCCGGGCAATGGTATTCACATCTGCGGCACCCGGTACACATGGCAGGATTCACCACGGTAGCCTTGCCCCGGCTGTCCATGGCCAGCACTTTGGTACATAAAGCCGCACAAATACCGCAACCCTTACACCATTCTTTATGGATTATAATTTTTTGAGGAGAAAGTTTTGATAGTGTTTCAGCCATGATGTTACCTCTTTATGTTTAAGTAGTATTTTGTTTACTGTATATTGGATACATTGCGGAATTCTGGTAAGCTCCTGAGTATGAATAATACCTCCGGGGGTAGTCGAATCAACCAACCACTTCGTATCACATTGAGAGTTCTGAATGCCAAACCCCAGAGTTAATATTGCTTGTATCAATATGACATAAATCTCATATTAATACACAAAAATAACTCTATTAATATTTTACTCGTTTTTTAGTTATTGTAAAGTAATATTTTTTATTAAATACGGCAAATCATAAACCATGGTACAAAAAATGTGGACGGGATGGTGGTTTTGTTTGCTTTGGGAATACATCTACCGCACCATTTTTATATATTTTTTGGTTTTAATTGTAATTAGGGCAATGGGAAAGAGGGAAATCGGCCAACTTTCCCCTTTTGATTTTGTCGTGGCCATCATAATTGCTGAACTTGCTGTCATACCCCTGGAAAAAAGTGACCTGCCAATCTGGCATAGTATTTTGCCTCTGGTTTTGCTTGGCGCTCTGGAAGTTATTATTTCCTACGCCACTCTTTTCAGCCACACCCTGCGGGGTTTAATCTGCGGGCATCCCCAGATTATTATTAAAAACGGAGTTCTTCTGAGGAAAGAAATGCGGAAAGCGCGCTATAACCTTGACGAGTTGTTGGCTCAATTGCGGGAAAAGGGGATTGTTGACCCGGCTGATGTGGAATTTGCCGTGCTCGAAACGTCCGGAAAACTGAGCGTTATCGAGAAGTCCCAGCACCGGCCGGTTACGCCTGCGGATCTGGGAATCCCGACACCTTACGAAGGGCTGCCCACGGTGCTGGTTATGGATGGTACAACAATGATTAAAAATTTAAATGATATTGATCTGGATGAAAACTGGCTACGCCAAGTATTGCAAGAGCAAGGCCTTACACCCCGCAAAGTTCTGCTTGCAACCCTGGGAACGGATGGCAGGCTTTTTGTCAGTAAAAAGTAAGAGAATAACAGGAATTTTATAGTATTATACACTTAAATAGGTATCATCGCTGATAATTGCAAAATTTTCAAAGAATTTATCTTTATCGCCCAATTGAGAGGAGGAAATAGACACAGCTGGTAGAATAAACCACAATAAATGGTATTTTACATAAAAATATCAGAGTTGAAAAGTGAACCTGAATGGTTCAGTTCGGGGCGGTGCAAGATTATGATCCAGCTCGAACGCAGGCAGCAGCTTCTGGTTATCCTACTGGTTGGTATTATTATTTTCGGCGCGGGATACCGGCTTGCCCAGACAAAGCAGCCGGTTGCTGAAAACGACAAGCCGGTTTTGGAGCAAGAGGAGATTAAGGAGAATGATGGAATCAAAGTTCATGTTGCGGGCGCGGTTGCCAGGCCGGGGGTTTACCAACTGCCCCGGGGTTCCAGGATTATTGACGCTGTTCAAATAGCCGGCCCGGCAGCAGATGCAGTTCTGGATGCTTTAAAGCTGGCTGCGCCGGTTGCTGACGGTCAGACCATTAATGTGCCGGGCCTGCGGGACCTGCAGGATGCCGCTCAGGCCGGCGCCGTTACCGGCAGCCAGGCTGGAACCCCCGCTATATCTTCAACTAAGAACATATTTGCTCCTCCCGCAGGATCTATGTCAGGCAGTTCCGGGACGGCACTTGTCAATATTAATGCGGCGGACCTGAATCAGCTGGATGCACTGCCCGGCATCGGGCCCGCCCTGGCCCAGCGGATTATCGATTACCGGGAGTCGAACGGCCCCTTCGGGGCAGTTGAGGATATCAAAAACGTCTCCGGTATTGGAGACAAGAAATTTGACGCCCTGAAGGACCTAATCACGGTCTACTGAGCATGGCCAGTCCGGATGAGAATGTACCCTGAAAACCAGATAACTGAAATGCTGAAAACCGGGCGCAAGGTAAGGCAGGGAACTCTTTTGACTTATCCACCGGCTCACCAATAAAACTAAAGGAAAGGAGGAGTGTAAATTCCTCCTTTCCTTTGGCTAGTCACTACGGAATTAATGATGAAGGGGGTAGGTGTATCTAGCCTCACGACCTGGAGGTTTTGTTTCAGTGGTCTGCCGAAACGGGCTCTGGCAGGAGGTTGTCAAGAAGTATGCAGATGGTGCAGTTGAGAAGGGACAACTACAGAAACCGAGAGCCCCAGCAAAGCCGAGCAACAGACAACAGGAAAGAGGCTTTTATCAGGAGTCTTTACATTTGATGGAAATTAACCCCATGAAGATTTAAGGGGTAGTCAAAATAAATAGTCCAATCTGCTAATTATCTTGTACGGCCATTACATATAGCGCAGCGTTGTGTATATGGCCATCCACAAAACTGGTCGCAAAACTGGCGTAGTGTGTATGATATCCGCCAGAAAGAGGTGCTGCTAATCCTGTGTTGGTGCGGTACACATGGAAATGGCCGTCTTGATAAGTTGTTGCACCAACGATTTCATGGTAATGGGAAGTTCCATGCTGTATCGGTATACTGGTGACTCCTGGGTGAATGTGACAATGTCCGTCGTTGCAGGTGGTTAAGCCAGTATGTTCATGGACGTGATAGTTCTGATAATCTTGTTTTTCCGAGCTCAAAATAAACACTCCTTTTAGAGCCATAATATGCTCTTTCATGGAAAAGGTTACCAAAGTCTAATTTCAAGCACCCAGCGCGCCTGATGTTGAGGTGGGAAATACAATGGCCAGGTTCTCGGCAAAACAACTTGAATAATATAACCAGCGCTTCAGGAATGGAGCCATTGCTAATACTAAGCCTACTGCGCCGAAACTTAAAGAATCTGACATCCAACGCCAGATCAAAGAATACCTTCGGTGGAGCAGCTAGTTCATGGTCAAAATCCACCAGTCTTTGGGCTCTCACAAGGGCATTGCTGACTTGTATGCCATACGAGCCGGAGACGGTCCGTGTTGATCGAGGTTAAGACTCCGTATGGGCACCAGTCGCCGGTAGAGAAGGATTTTGACCTTGACATTCAAGTCTCACGGTGGCGAGTATATCGCGGCAAGGAGCGTGGAGGATGTTGAGATATGAGTAAAGGCGGGTTGTCTATGAAGCATCCTATTGGCTGCTTGCAAAACCAGCCGGATACTGCCGATATCACGATAGAAAAATGAGTTATCGGTATATCAGGGGCAGGAATTGCATCGGGGGGGAAGGAAGCATACCCTGAAAGAGCTGATAACTGGAATGCTGAAAACCGGGTGCAAGGTGAGGCAGGGGACTCTTTTGACTCATCCACCGGCTCACCTTTAGAAGTAAAGGAAAAGGAGGAGTGGAAACTCCTCCTTTTCCTTTACTTCTATAAAACATATGATTGCCGCAAGATTTACATGATTAAGCCGGTGCAAATCAGGCGCGCAGCTCAACTCCGGAGCTTGAGGTAACAGTTTTCCCGTGTTCCTCCCTGGGCAGGATGGCGAAATTTTCAACGATAAAGCAGTAGCCCAGGATTAAAACGCTCCACAGGCCGAGGGTAATGGCCCATTCCCAGATACTGGGGGAATAAGGTGCGCCTGCCGCTTGAGCCATGCCGGTAAAGCAGACATTGGCGCGGTTCAGAATAACCCCGGCCACCACCAGGAACGAAGCAGTGAAAACCCCCCACTGGGTATTGCGAATAGAAGGGATAGCGTACATAATAATGGGAATGGCAACGAATACGACCATCTCCAGCAAAAACATATTACTTTCGAAGGAACCGTTAAAAGCAAGGGAGAGGACGCCCCTATAATTCAAATCGATTATTTTAACAATAAAATAGATAATCAGCATCCACATGGTTACTTTAGTCAAGCTTGCATAAACAGGCAATTCCGGTTCCCTTTTGTAAGCCCGGGCGGCCATTGTCCCCTCCAGGGTAACCATGGCGGGACCCAGGAAAAAGGCTGACCAGACGAAGAAGAAGGGTATCAACATGGACCACCACAGGGGATTAAGTTTGCCCACCGCTACGATAAAAAGAGAACCCAGGGAGGACTGGTGCAAAGTGGGCAGCGCTATTCCCAGGATAAGCAGGAAGGGCATAGCCCTCTCGATGATCCTCTTCAAAGCGGGAAACTTCACTTTTTCCAGGAAAATATCACCGAACTCAATTATCTGCACCACCGTATAAAGGGAAATACACCAGAACACCTCAAACAAAACGGAGTGGTAGCCCCAGTAAACAAAGGGCCGCCAGAAATTGTACCATCTGCCTACATCAAGGAAAAGGCTTAGGCAGGCAATTATATAACCCAGCAGGGAAGTCAGAAGCGCGGCCCGGACAACGGGAGCGTACTTATCCTTATGCAAAACATGGACTAAAAAGGCCGTGCTGAAGCCGCCTCCCGCCAGAGCGATGCCGCTGAGCAGGTCAAAGCCGATCCACAATCCCCAGGGCCATTGGTCGCTCAAATTCGTTACCGCACCAAGACCTGTAACCAGGCGGACTGCAGCAGCCACAAGCATAGCGACTGTCAGAAAAATTAAAACGTACCTAGTGGGAGTGAGTCTGAAGTGCCATCTACCAAAGTGCAGGGTCCTTGCCATCGTTAAGTTATACCTCCTTATTCATCTTTATCAACGGGAGCGTACATTTCCTCTTCCGCCTGGACTTCAGCCCGCCTTCTGGTATACATATACATACCTGTCAGCAGGGCGCCCCAGCCGATAAAGATATGGGGTGTCCACCTGAGCACCTGCCAGGTATAATCCGGGATGGGCCGGTAGGGCACATCGGTGCGGAATCCGAGCTGTTCAAAGGGCACATCCGATAGATAGAGCCAGGAAGTACCGCCCGCTTCCTTTTCCCCGTAGATATGGTTGACATAAAGACCGGGGTTGGCTGCTATGCGCGACCTTGCCTCTTTAAGGAGCTCTTCCCGGTTGCCGAAGGCAATTGCCCCTGTGGGGCAGACACTGGCGCAGGCGGGCATCTGGTTACCGGCCACCCGGGCCAGGCACATCTGACACTTTTGCACCCTGGGGAAGGCTTTATCCCATTCATACCTGGGTATTTCGAAGGGGCAGGCGATCATGCAGTAGCGACAGCCCACACACAGTTTTTCATTATAAACCACAGGACCTTCGGGTGTTTTCTGGAAAGCCTTCGAAAAGCAGGCAGAAGCACAGGCCGGCTCAAGGCAGTGCAAGCATTGCTCTTTGACAAACCGCCGCACAGCATTGCCGTTTTTCTCGATCTTATACTTCTGAACCACCGTCCACTTGTCCGTGGCCAGTTTATCTTTTTCGGCCTGCGTTTGTTCGACGCTGTTGTCTTTAACCTCAAGGCCGTTGTATAAACGGCAGGCCACAACGCAGCTTTCACAATCAATGCACCGGGTGATATCAACAAGCACCCCTTTTGTATCAGACACTGAAATCATCCTTTCATTGCAATGGTTTAACTGGTTATCTTATATAAAAACACTTACCCCACCCGGGTGAGAAGGCGTTTCAACTTATCGGCGCGGGAATGATAATCCGTGTGGAGCAGTTCTTCCGCCAGTTCGCTCATGGGATGTTCCAGGAAGTCACGGTAAAGGGCGGCCACCTCTTCGTTCTGATGGCTTTTGCGCTTGGCTAGAGAAGCGTCCGCCCGATAGAGGGAGGCAAGCCTCTGTTCGCGAACAGCATCGGTGGGCGGAACGGCGGTTCGGGGTTGTCCGCCTCCGGCAATGCAGCCGCCCGGGCAGTTCATGAATTCTACGAAGTGCCAGGGAGCCTTTCCGTCGCGCACTGCATCCAAAACCTTGCGGCCGTTGGCCATGCCGTGGCAGACGGCCACGCGCAGCGTTCCCACGCCGGGTATTTCCGCTTCCGCCTCCTTAACTCCGGCCAGGCCGCGTACAGGCGCCAGGTTGAGGAAAAGCTCAGGGGGTTCATTGCCGGTGACCAGGAAGTAGGCAGTACGGGCGGCCGCCTCCATAACGCCTCCTGTTGCGCCGAAGATGATTGCTGCGCCGGTATCTTCACCCATCAGCGAATCGTAATTTTCGTCCGGCAGGGAAGTCAGGTCGATGTGTTTTGCTTTTAACATCCGGGCCAGTTCCCGGGTGGTAAGCACAATGTCCACGTCGCGCAAATTATCAATTTTCCAGTATTTTGCGCTATCATTCATTTCCGGGCGCTGTGCCTCAAATTTTTTGGCGGTGCAGGGCATAACCGAGACGGAAACGATGCTTTCAGGAGCTATACCCCTCTTTTTGGCATAATAGGTTTTGGCCAGGGCGCCGAACATTTGCTGGGGCGACTTGCAGGTAGAAATATTGGGAATGAGCTCCGGGTAAAAATATTCGCAGAACTTAACCCAGCCCGGCGAACATGAGGTAAACTGGGGAAGGGGTTTTTTTACCTCGCCCGTAATTCTTTTGACCAGCTCTGTGGCCTCTTCCATAATGGTCAGGTCGGCGCTGAAGTTGGTGTCCAGGACGGCGTCGAAACCCAGCCTCCTTAAAGCCGCCACCTGTTTTCCCTCGACCCAGGTTCCGGCCGGCAACCCGAATTCCTCGCCCAGGGCCACTCTGGTAGCCGGGGCTGTCTGGATCAGAACAAATTTGTCAGGATCTTCGAGGGCTTCAAAAACCTTTTTCGTGTCGTCGCGCTCACTGATTGCCCCGGAGGGACAGGCCATGGAGCACTGGCCGCAATTGACGCAGATGGTTTCGTCGATTACCGGCAGGTTGTAGTATCCGTAGACGCTTTCGATGTTTTCACAGACCTCCAGGCACTGGCCGCATAAAATACACTTCCGGTCGTCCCGTACGATGGACGGGTTGTCAGCGTCGATGGGCACGCGTCCCCGCACCTGGGCCGGCAGGTTGCCTGCCACGTTGTATTGGTAGGGTAGCCAGCCCTGGCCGCCTGTCTGTTCCGGACTTTGCCGCAGGCAGCCTGTAAGAGAGCCGGCTACACCTACTAAACCGGCGCCTGCTATCATTTTTTTGAAAAAGGAACGCCGGTCCATCGTTTTTTTCTCATTCAACCCGCTCTTGCTGTCTTTCATGTTCTTCTCCTCCAAACATATTAGTGCTTGTTTTATCGTTTAAAGGTATCAACTACCTGGATTAAAGGAAATATCTATTACTCAACAAACCACCGCTTTCAATCTTTTGGTTAAGTGGTTCCAAGTGCAAAAGAAAGTTTAATTTATCTGAAAAGTTTCATTTTTTCTTTAGTTCTAACGTTATTACTTACTTTAATTCCTATTGTCATTATACTTGAGAAAAAAGTAATTGAAAACGTGAAATAATTACATTTATTTTGCAAACTGCTCCATTACTTAAAAATAATATTTATTTTTATCGGATACTGGGCAAAAGCTGATAAGTTTAACATATCACTTAATTTAGATGTTGATTTTGTGAGCTGATTAATTATTTATAGCACTTGATTGAAAGATATTGACGCAAATTTTAAAATATTATTAACACTAAATAAATATAAACAATTATTAGCCTGAACTTTCAAAGTTTTTCCTCCTGCTTCAATAGAGTTGCCCAAAAGTGGCTAGCTGACCATCTGCCAGCAATAAAGTCTCCTTTATTGCCTGAAAAAAGAAAAAACCCGAAAATGTCGCTCCTATTCGGGATTTAGTTCTTGGGGCAAGCAAGAGCTTTGTAGTTGTTCTTGGGAATGGGCATTGTGAAGGCTCAACTGCCGGTTTAATACCCGTCACTGAGCCTTTATTCCGGGTAGAGCTATCAATTGAGCCCCCTTAAGATATGTTTCAATGTCAAATGTGCATGTTCTCAATTTGAATGTAAAGAATCACTATTAATTCTGCCGTCTACGATTTCCACCACACGGTCTGCGCCTGCTGCAATATTAGGGTCATGAGTGACCATTACCAGGCTTGTTTTTTGTTCATCAACAATTTCTTTTAAAAGCTCCATAACCAAATTGCTGGTCTTGCTGTCCAGGTTGCCGGTGGGCTCATCGGCAAAGATTATTTTGGGTTTATTAATCAACGCCCGGGCAATGGCCACCCTCTGCTGCTGGCCGCCGGACAACTGGTTGGGATACTTGCCGCTAAATTTCTTAATACCTATCCGGTCCATAAGGTGCAAGGCACGGTCCACAATCTCGCCGGGGGGCCTGCCTTTACCAATCCAGTATGGAATCAGGATGTTTTCAATGGCCGTAAACTCGGGAAGCAAGTAATGAAACTGAAATATGAAACCGATCTTTTCGTTGCGACAGGCGGCCAGCTCATCTTTATTCAAACTGGATACATCCTGGCCGTCCAAAAAGACTTTACCGCTGGTAGGCGATTCCAGCAGGCCGATAATATTTAAGAGTGTGCTTTTGCCTGACCCTGAAGGTCCGACAATTGTAGTAAACTTGCCTCTTTTAATGTAGAGGTGGATATCAAAGAGCACCTGGAAGACTACCTCATCACCGTAAAATTTGTTGATTTTTTCTAGAATGATAATATCATCCATTTCTGATAACCTCCATGGGGTTCAGGCCCGCTGCCCGGCGGGCCGGCACCAGAGCAGCCACCGAGGCTGAAAGGACAGCCAATACTGCCGGCAGCAGGATGTTTGTAAGGGTGATTTTCAATTCGTATGTCGGACCGCCGCTGCTCTTGGTCCCAAACATAAACAGGCTGGTCATGCCTAGCCCCAGCAAAATGCCTAGCAGTGCCCCGAAAAACCCCATTGAAAAACCCTGGATGATAAAAATACGGGCGGCGCTTTTGTCATTGGTTCCCATTGCCTTCAAAATGCCCAGCTGGCGGGATTTTTGAATGGCAATTATGGCCAGGACACTGGCAATACCCAGGGTGATGCTGAGCAAAACAAAGAACTGGATCATAGCGGAAGAGGTGTCCTGCGCTTGCAGGCCGCTCAGCAATTCCTGGTTTCTTTCCTGCCAGGACTCCACCTTAACCTGACTAAGACTGCCTCTAAGACTTTCAGCCAGGCCGTCCGCCGCAAAAACATCATGCACTTGAATTTCTATGGACGAAATCCCGGTGATGTCCAGAAAATTTTGAGCCCTGTCCAGGGACATCACAACCATATTATTGGCTGCCGAAGAACCCAGGTCGAATATACCCTTGATGGAAAAATAATCGCCTGCACCTGTTTGATTTCTCAGGTAAAAAGTGTCTCCCACTTTCAGGCCTGATTTATCAGATGAAGCCCTGCCGATCAAAACGTTGTTGCCGCCCGGCCGGGGGTCCCCGCTTACAGTGTTCTTATTAAACTTATAAATCACATCAGCTTCAGGCAGGGTTACCCCTTTAATCAGAACAGGAAAAGACGATCTGCCTTTTTCTATGTAACCATTGCCGTTAATCATTGGTGCAGCGACAGTTATTTCCTCAATCCCGCTCAGGTAATCACTGTAGCGCTGCCAGGACAGTATTTCACTTTCCTCGGTTTTTAGCGGTCTCTGGTAATCATCTATGGCTCCCCCGCCAATCCCCAGGGGCTGCGGGGAAGACAAGGGAGGCGCGATGGTAACGTGCGGAGAAGAGCCGATGGTGCGCTGAATGAGGTTTCTCTGCAAACCATCCATCAGAGATATTAAAAAGACCTGCACGGCCACCCCAATTGCAATGCCCAGGATGATCAGCACCGTCTGCGACCTGCCGTTCACAAGAAACCTCCGGGCAATCATGAATTCATAACTATTTAACCGCATCGGGCAGGACCTCCCGGCCGAGATGTACTCTAAAGCCCGTTTTCTTTGCCGGGGACAGCACCACGGTTCCTTCCGGGAGGTTTTCGGCAATAACCCAGCGCTCGCCCACACTTCGGTATGTTAACGGTGTTTTCACAGCTTTATTATTTTGCATAACCCATACGGAAGCTTCCTTTTCCGAGTAATCCACAAATTGCTGGGGCAGTGCCAAAACCTGCCTGTTCATCTCCGACAAAATTTCAATGTTTGCGGCCATGCCATATTTGATAAAGTCTTTCGCGTTTTTTATTTTCAGCCTCAAGAGGCAGGTTCCTTTTTGCTCGTCAATTTGTGGAGCAATGTAAAAGAGTTCGGCTTCCAGCTTGTCCCGGGGATAGGCGTCAAGAGACACTAGAGCAGCTTGTCCCGGTTTGAGCCGGGAAAGCTCTTTCTGGTCTACATCTGCCTCAACCACCCAGTTTTGCTGCCTCAACACGGCTAAAATCACATCCCCGGCCGTTACCTGCTGGCCTGTTGAGTAATTAATCCTGCTGACAGTCCCTGTAACCGGTGATACTATTTTCTTATTAGCTACTTCATTTTGGGCAATTTTCAACTGGGTTTCATAATAGGAAACCTGGGCATCAATTTCCGCCATGCTGCTTCCTCCGGCCAGGGCGTCTCTGGTAATAACAGCCTGATTATATTGAGAAAGCAGAAGTTGATAATTATTGCAGGCTTTTTCATAATCCACCGCCGGCACAGCCCCGTGCTCATTAAGTATTTTTAGACGGTTCATTTCTTGCTCTGCTTCTAATAGCTTAACTTGATCCTGGCGGATCTGCTCTTCCTGCCTGGGCAATACTTCTTCTTCAATGTTTTTTTTCTTGCTTCGGATCAGGTTAAGATTGCTCATAGCCGACAACACATTCTGCCTGTCCTGGTAGTCATCCATTTCGACGAGCAACTGGCCTTCACGTACCAGTTCCCCCTCCCGGCAGTTAATGGCTGTTATTTTTCCGGATGTAGCAGCAGCAATCTCATATGGCTGAGGAAAGCTGACCCGCCCGCTTGCCAGCACGGTATAGTTGAGATCAAGGGGCTTTAGACTGTAATAATCAAATGTATTCCTTTTGAGGTAGATCAAGCGTGATCCCAGCAATAGTAGTAGAAGCACGAGAAAAACCGCTGATATCTTCAGCCCTCGGGCTTTCTTTTTTTCGGCCATGCTTTTAAGCTCCCTTCCAACGAGTTAAGCAATTAAAGGGGGTAGAGGAGTTTAAGATAAGTTGATTAATATTCAGTATGATCAAAAGAAGATATTTCAGTTACCGTATACCGTTGATCCGGCTTCATCAGAGATATAATGAATCCAGGCTCATTTTTAAACATTAAATATTGTTATTAAGGAAGGCCTGGATCTTTAACGGAATAAACTAGTAGACAAAATACGATAAGCAAAAATTAAAGATCCCTATCCAGCTCTTCCAGGTGCAGTGTAAGCAACTCAATGGTTCGTTTCAGCCGCGGTTTAATTTCATCCCGCATATCTTTATAGACTTCTCTCCCGGCGTCTTTCAGCTCATAAACACGCTTGGGAATTCCGCTTGAATCATCAACATGTTCTGAAACAAGACCCAAACGCGTCATTTTCTTTAACAGAGGGTAAACGGACCCCGGGGAAGGCCTCCAGTTTCCCCCGGTAACCTGATAGATCCGGTCGATGATTTTTTTTCCATACATTTTCTCCCGGGCTAGCAGGCCCAGGACATAATAGGGTAGGAGGCCCTTTAAGAGCAGGCCCCTGCTTAATTTGGAAAAATCAATGAGTTTCTCATATATGTTTTCTTTTTCCTTTTTCATGTTCTGCCGGATACATGCCCCTGAGTAGCTGCGGGACGCTCCCGTTAAAGCACAACTCCTTCCCTGTAGCAGTTTATTGAGCAATCTAATTACAAGGCTTTGCTGCTGTATGCAAAAAGGTTTTCAACCTTTACCATAAACAGTATCTTAATTAATGGTAAGAAGATAAATTGGGCGGTTTATTATTCATATCGGTAGCGATATATATCGTTAACAATAGTTTATCACCTGATTTATCCAATAGTCAACCATTTTCAGAACGGTTCCCTGATTCTTCCTGGCAGATTACCTTGGGAACCATTTTTCTGCCCTTTTTTAAAAAAAGAAACCCGGTTTTCATAGGGCGAAGAAAGCCGGGAACGTCAGAGGAGAGTATTTCAGATGTATGGGGTGCTAAGTTATTACAAATGTAAGTTTAAATCCGTCAGGTGGGGGAATATTCATTATTCCCCAGTTTTCAACGATAAAGCAGGATTCTTTCGTACTTGTGTGTCGTTTGAGCATGTGCTATGCAATCTGACTTAAATGAAAACCTGTTGTTTTTTTGGGAATCACCTCCTTATAAATGTAATGCCGGGCCGGCGATGCGAAANNGCAAAGCTAGCCCGGCAAGAAGCTACCGGGAGCAAGGTCTCCTTTTCGCAATGGAAGGCACGCCTGTTTCCAAACGCACCCTGACGTCCAACCAACCATGGCTAAAAAAGCTTTAGGTCATGTGGCTCGGAGAAACAATATAAGAATAATTGAATAAGATTTATATTTCTTGTTGTTATTATAACTTACATCAAGTTAAATTAAAATACCAAATTTCACAAACCGATGAAAAAGTTATTATAATTTTGTTTTTGGTTGGATACGTTTCGGCAAACGCCAGGTACGCACTCTTGAACAAAAAAACTCCCGGTTTTCTTAGGGCGGGAAAGCCGGGCCAGTGAAGTATAAGTGTTTAAGAATATATGGGGGAGACAATTATATAGTTTAAGGGTTGTAAACATAAATATAATATGTTGGCAGGAACGTCAGGGCAAAGAATACTTCATTATTTCGCAGTCAGGCAGTTCCCAAAAATCCTTGCAGTTAATCCTGCGCAGGGCGGAGATCTGTAATAATTCCCCTTTCTTATTCCAGGTGCTTTGAGCCCGGGATGAGGAATTAATGAATCTAAATCGTGGAGGATTGGCCAGCCTGGACCTGGTCAGGCCCTGCAGGGTGTCGGCCAGGCAGGGGGAACCCTCCACCAGGATGCCGAGATCCGGTGAGTTGATGTGACCCAGTATTTCTTCAGCCAGTATGGCCATACGGATTCCCATGAAAAGGCCGGGGCATTCCTCCTGATGGTGGGCGACAGCTTGTTTTAAAAATAACTTTTTTAGCTTTTCCCTGTAAACAGGCTTAATATTTGGGGTGCGTGGTGAAAAGATGATGTCGTTTTCATAATAAGGCTTTAGATCAATTACAGGTGTGCCGTCCACGGCGTCAATATCTGTAACGTAAATAAAATTATTCTCCACTTTTACAAGCCGGGCCAGATACATTCCGATGGGGTTGGGACGGTCCGGAGACCTAATCCCAAAAACACCAAAAGAAGGGAGACCGGGATTGTTCCTGGATGGTTTGACGGTGAGGGTATCCCTTCTTGCAAGGTGTAACCAGGTCAAGATCCACAGGTGAGAGTTCTGTTCTATGGTTAGGATGGCTTTCGAGTATTCGGGAAAAACCTCTATGATGGCGTTGGGGATTAAAGCTGAAACATCATTTTGCGTATTATTCAGTCGCTTTATCACCCCTACGGGTTTAATTGAGTATGTTTCAGACATAATTATACTTCCTCGCAAATAAGTGTGTAATTACATTATTATTATGATAAGTTCATGGGGTAAAAGTGTTATCTAAACCAGGCTAATAAAGGCCAGGGAACAAAATTTTAATATTCCTGATAAGGATTACTGAATAATAAAAACTTGTAAATGTACTTGCTGTAATTGAAAGATATGGTAAAATAGGACTTGAGAGCACTAACTATAAAAAACATATAGGATTAATTAAGTATTCCTTGAATCTACAACCCTGTTGTTTTTAACAGAACATTAGTAAATCATTGAACAAAGGAGTGAGTTTTAAATGAGCCAGCCTTCACTTTACAAGGAGCGCAGTGTTAAAATATACGACCGAGGGATAACAGAATCCACAACTGCTGCTGTTGTAGTTGAAATACCCCTGACAGTTTATGTTAACGATACTGAACTGGCCACTTTAGTATGTTCACCCGGCGACCACAAGGAACTGGCTGTGGGGTTTTTATTGAGTGAAGGGATATTGCAAGATTATTCGGATATCAAGAGTATAACTTATAACGAACAGGACAGTTTGCTCTGGGTGGATACCGTTGCGCCGGTACCGCAACTGGAGAATTTTCTGCGACGGCAGATTGCCAGTTGCTGCGGCAAGGGACGGGCTGCCTTATATTATATCAATGATGCCCGCAACTTGAAGCTCGTTCAGTCTGAGCATATCTTTGAAGCCACTCATCTGTTACACTTAATTGGCTTACTGGAGGAAAAGTCTTCCACATTCCGAAAAACAGGCGGCGTGCACAGTGCGGCTCTGGGTGACAGCAGTGGGATGCTGGCAAGATACGAAGATATCGGACGCCACAACGCGGTTGACAGGGTCCTGGGGTATGCCTTTTTAAACAAAGTCGACCCGAAGGATAAATGCCTGCTCCTCAGTGGGAGGATCTCCTCAGAAATACTGATCAAAGCGGCACACTACGGGATACCGGTTGTGGTGTCGCGTTCCGCGCCCACATTCCTGGCCGTTGAACTGGCTGATGAGTTTAATCTTGCCCTTGTGGGCTTTGCTCGCGGAGAAAGGTTAACTGTATACAGCCATTCTGAAAAAGTTTCTATGTAAATATTCTAATTACTGTCAACCATCTATGACAAGTTTAGAAACTTATCCTTTCAGCGCTTCTTGCACTCCAATTGTTATTATAATTGAGTTTTCGTCAGATACTTTTACAATCTGTAATAAAGCTCAATGCCTTTTTCATTGCACCAATTTTAGAGGCATTGGAAAGAAACATTTTTAAATCGCTGGAGAGTTCATTAAAATGCTTCCAATAGGCAGCTTTGGCTCTTCCTATTGTTTTCTTGGGCGGCAAATCCAATTCACCGGAAGTTATCCCGAGGAGCTTAAGAGCTTCTTCGCGGCTATCGATCCTGGTGTTCAGGCAGCTTTGATGCATCCGGAAAAGGGCGCAAAACAGTAAATGTTCCTTATTACCTGCCGGAGGTTCCAAATCGGCCAGTTTCCAGAAAAACAGGCCCAGGGCCTCCGCTTCATCGCAGCCCTGTGCCAGGGAATCCAGCACAATTTTCTGGATAATAGCTAGACGGTGCCGATAAACCGGCAGGCTGGAAACGGGATACCTTTTATTAGTCACACTTGCAGCCTTTTCCATAGCGTGATCCTTCCCATGAAAGCGTGGTGCCCGGGGGCCTGATTTCAGGAACGGGGACGTTTTTTCCAACCGTCAATACCGGGTTTTCCGCCTTACCCGGCAGATGACGGTTGGAAGAGGATAATAGATAAATTTTGCCCTTTTTCCACAGGGGGGTGCCCCGAAGGCAGGTCGATTAGTGCGTTTGACCTGAGCAACGCCCGGAGCATACTTGATTTCTGTCCCGGCAGGATGGTTACTTTCCATGTCCCCTCGCTGCATTCCGCATATCCCTGGAGAAATCGCCGGGTGCCTGTCTTTTTGGGAAAAGAATTAGTGCATGAAGCTGGAAGGCGCCGGTAATAGGGGTTTAGCCCCTGGAGGGCGTACAAAACCGGACCCGCCAGGAGATGGTAGCCCACGGCGCAGGCTGTGGGGTTTCCGGACAGGGAAATGATAAACTTCGTGTTGCATATGGCTGCTCCACTGTGAGCGCCTGGCTTGATTCTGACCCCCCAGAAAAGCAAGCGGGCTCCAATATGTTTCAACATGTATACAGCCTTGTCGTATACTCCGGAAGCGGCTCCTCCAGTGGTGATTACAATGTCTGCTTGCTGCAGCAGCCTTTCCAGGTGCTCCTTGAGGTTTGAGGCGTTCTCAGCCCCTGTGGCCGTCAATCCGGTCACCTGGCCTCCATCACGCATGACAAGCGCAGCCAGGAGGGGGCCGTTGCTGTCACGCATCTGACCGGGCTCCGGCACTGCATGATAGGGGACGATGTCCTGGCCCAGACTGAGGACTGCGACCCTGGGTTGTTGAATAACCGGCACTTTATTTATTCCGTAGGCCGCCAGGACTCCCATTGCGCCAGGCTCCAGGCGGGTGCCCCGCGATACAAGCAGGTCCCCGGCTCTAAAATCTTCTCCTTGCCGCTTGATGTTTTCACCGGGCAGGACTTTTTCAGTAATAACAACACGGTTACCCTCAAGTCTGGTTGTTTCCTGCGGCACAACAGCCATAGTGCCTGAAGGCAGAGGACTGCCGGTCACTACGCCGGCGGCCTGACCCGTGCGGAGAGGATAGTTCGGTTTTTCACCCGGCCGGAGGTGTTCTGTTAAAGCATAACTTTTAGGTGCATTTGCCGGTTCAGCATTGACGGCATAGCCGTCAACCACAGCCTGGGGACAGGGAGGCAGGTCATAATCGGCCAATAAATCCCTGGAAGTAACCCGGCCCGGCGTCTGCAGCAAAGGAAGCGTTTCCTCCGGCAAGGGAGCGGCGAGGCTCAGCAAGATTTCCTGAGCCTCTTCAAGTTTTATATTTGAAAGCACTTAAAATTTCCACCCCCTAAAAACCACACTTAGGTGGCTTTGCCGAAAGGGCAAGCCGGATACTGGCAAATCTCACATTCCTCACAGAGACCGCCGTGTCCCAGGTTTACAATGTCCGAACGGTTCAAATGTTCTCCGGCAAAAATGCGCGGCAGAATAAGGTCAAAGATGGTGGTTTTATTGAACATTACACAGCCCGGCAGTCCGCAAACCGGCACATGTCCCAGGTAAGCCAGCATAAACATGGCGCCGGGGAGAACCGGAGCGCCATAAGAGACGACATCCGCTCCAGTGGCCCTGATTCCGGCAGGAGTTACATCATCGGGGTCAACCGACATGCCCCCGGTAACCATGACCAACTCCGCTCCTTCGGCTATCAACTGGCGGATCTGGGTGGAAATAAGATGGGGATCGTCCGGAACAATGACCTGTCCAAGTACCCTGGCGTTAAAGGGTGCGGTTTTCTGCCGGATAATGCTGCAAAAACCATCCTGGATCCGGCCTGAATAAACCTCGCTGCCCGTTGTTACAACCCCCACCCAGAGCGGTTGAAAGGGCTTTACCGTAATTAAGGGACTCGGTTTGCCGCTGATTTCTTCAGCCGCCTCTAGGAGGTGCCGCTGTATGGCCAGTGGAATGACCCTGGTACCGGCCACCACCTGATCCTTTGCTACAACCCTGTTGTTATGCAGGGTGGCCATGACGACATCGTCAAGTTCATTGAGCTGGTGCAGTCGGTCCACCTGCACTTTGAGAAGTCCCTTGCGTGTTGCCCGGATATTGACTCTTCCCTGGTTCGGCTGATCCCAGCTCAGACCCGGCCCGGCGGCATGCCGGGCCAGGCGCAGAGCAGCCTCGTCTTCATGAATCAGATCTATTTCCGGTTCCCAAACGTAAATGTGTTCCTTACCCAAATCCAGGAGTTTTGGAATATCACCGGGCGTAATGACCTGCCCCCTGCGGAAGGCTCTTCCCTTTTCGCAACCGGGAATAATTCTTGTGATATCATGACAGAGGACCATACCAACAGCTTCGGTTACCGGTACCTTCCGCATCTCAAACCCTCCTAGACTTTTTCTATTCTTACTGCCGCGACTTTATACTCACCAGTTTTTGTGATGGGGTCCAGAGCGGCGCTGGTAATAACGTTAGCAGGGCTGGCCGCATAGTGGAAAGACATCCAGAGCATCCCCGGGGGAACTCTGTCCGTTACTTTAATTCTGGTTGTAATCTCACCGCGCCTTGATGTGACTTTAACCTGGTCTCCAGTTTCCACACCAAGCCGTGCCGCATCTTCCGGGTTAAACTCGGAGTACTCCTCCGACCACATGCTTTGGATCCCCTTGGAGTAAGGAGTCGTGACATTGTAGTGCTGGAGGATCCGGCCGGTTGAAAGCAGGAAAGGATATTCCTCGTCGGGCATTTCCGCCGGAGGAATATGGTCAATGGCCTGGAACAGACCCTTGCCCCGGGAGAATGTTCCGGCGTGCAGGAAGGGTGTGCCGGGGTGTTCGCTGGAGGGACAGGGCCACTGGATTCCCTTTTCCTCTAACCTTTCATAAGTAATTCCGGCGAAGGCAGGGGAGAGGGAAGCCATCTCGTTCCAAATATCCTCGGGACTATTATAATCCAGAGGATAGCCCATCCTGGCGCTGAGTTCCATTATGGTCTGCCAGTTAGCTTTTCCCGGTATCGGCTCAATAGCCTTTCGTACCCGCTGCACCCGGCGTTCGGTGCTGTCAAAGGTTCCGTCTGTTTCAGCAAAGCTGGCGGCCGGCAGGATTACGTCCGCATATTCTGCCGTTTCGGTCAGGAATAATTCCTGGACCACCAGGAATTCCAGATTGTCCAAACCGGAGCGGATGTGATTGCTGTTGGGGTCCGTCAGAACCGGGTTTTCACCAAGGATATACATGGCTTTTACATCCCCGGAATTAGCCTTGTCAAACATTTCGGGGATCATCAGGCCGTTCTTGTCGGGGAGGGATACACCCCAGGCCTTCTCAAATTTAGCCCGTACATCGGGGTTAACGACAGCCTGGTAGCCTGAATAGACATTGGGCAGCGCTCCCATATCGCAGGCTCCCTGCACGTTGTTCTGGCCCCGGATGGGGTTGACGCCCGTGCCCGGCCGTCCCAGGTGCCCGGTCAGCATAGCCAGGTTGGCTACGCTCATGACGTTGTGGGTCCCGCAGACGTGCTCGGTAATTCCCAGGGTATAGAAGGTCATTGCCCTGTCTGTGGTAGCGTAAAGACGTGCCACGGCATAGAGGTCTTCCTCAGGTATTCCTGTCAGCTTGGAAACATAGTCAGGCGTATAATTCTTAACGGTCTCCGCCAGCGCTTCAAAGTTTTCAGTTCTGGATTCGACGAAAGCCTTGTCGTAGAGATCTTCTTTAATAATGATATGCATCAAACCGTTGAGGAAGGGGATATCTGTGCCCGGCTTGATCCGGAGCCAGTAGTCAGCTTCCTCCGCCAGATCAATGCGCCTGGGGTCGACGACAATGAGTTTGGCGCCGCGGCGCTTGGCCTGTCTCATTTTATAGCCGATGACAGGGTGTGCTTCCGTGGTGTTGGTGCCGATTAACATCATCAACTGGGCATCGGTGGTGATTTCGTTAATGGAGTTGGTCATTGCGCCGCTGCCGAAAGAAGTGGCCAGACCGGCCACTGTGGGCGCGTGTCAGGTACGGGCACAGTGGTCGACGTTATTTGTGCCCATCACCGTCCTTGTAAATTTTTGAACCAGGTAGTTTTCCTCATTGGTGCAGCGGGCGGAACTCAGGGCAGCAAAGGCGTCCGGCCCGTATTTTTCCTTGATTTCTCCCAGGCGTGTGGCAATTAAATCCAGGGCCTCATCCCAGGAAGCGGGTACAAATTCCCCGTCCTTTTTAATTAGCGGAGTTTTGAGGCGTTTTTCGTTTTGGACAAAATCCCAGCCGAAGCGGCCTTTGACGCAGAGGGCGCGACCGTTGACCGGACTTTTGGGATTGGATAAGACGCCGATAATTTTTCCGTCCTTGGTGCAAAGGTCGAAATTACAACCCGTACCACAGAAGGGGCAGGTTGTTCTGGTTCTTTGGAACTCCCAGCGGCGGCCTTTACCCTGCATTTGCTTTTCAGTTAAGGCTCCGGTGGGGCAAACGGATACACACTGACCGCAGAATACGCAGTTTGATTCCACAAGCTCCTCGTCATAGAAGGTTGTTGTCTTGCTGTTAAAGCCCCTGTAAGCAAAATCGATGGTGTTTTGGCCGGTGATTTCGTCACAGGCGCGAACACACCTTCCGCACAAAATACATTTGTTCATATCGCGGACGATGAACGGGTTGCTTTCATCAATGGGGTAATTGTGTTTTTCCCCTTTAAAGGGACTTTCCTTTATTCCATATTCGTAGCAGTAATCCGCCAGTCTGCAGTCGCCTGCTTTCTCGCAGGTGAGACAATCGAGGGGGTGGTTGGCGATCATCAGTTCGAGGATGGTCCGCCTTGCTTCCATCACAGCCGGAGAATGGGTTTCTACAACCATTCCCGGAGTTACTGCTGCCGCACATGAGGCCACCAAACTGCGCGCCCCTTTTACCTCCACTACACACAATCGGCAGGCGCCAACTGAACTCAAATCCTCGTCGAAGCAGAGGTGCGGGATATCTATTCCCATCAGTTCAGCTGCTTTAAGGATTGTTGTACCTGCCTCAACTTCAACTTCTTTCCCGTTAATGGTTAACTTAATTAAATCCATTAAATTTCTCCTCCCAAATTCTACCCTTTGCAATGCCTGTGGAGCGGGGGAAAAGACCTGACAGTTTCTTAACCCTTGCCGGCGTTAAGGCATAACCGGTGAGGATCGTTTTATAAGGTAACTTCCCCGGCCAGGCTATTTCATAAGTTCCAAAGACGAGTAAATGCAAGTCCGGGTCTGGATGTTGGTAACAGTAGGTTATTTATGTTTTTTATATATTTTAAAACCATTGTTGAGATTTTTAATTTCACCTCCTTGCGAAAAACTTGACCCGGGACATTAAATTTCGTCTTTTGGAAAGGCGATATGCGCTATTGTCATTAAACGCGCGCTTTATATCTAACGCGGGGTAAGGGGAACAGCTGAGGCCATGTGTTTATATAAGCACTACGAGAGCGTACATTTACCCCTGTTTAATTTGCTTAGATCTCTCTTACCAGCCTGTCCGGGGGAATGGCCCCTACACCGGTCAATCACCTGGCCACTGGTGAGCCGACACAGATATCAGGCAGATAGAGATTATACAAAAAAGCCCTGTCCCATTGTGCTAAAAGGGACAAGGCTCTACATCCAGAAGCAATGCCATGCACTCCTTTCCACAATGGGAGGCGATCTAATTTCTTAGAGCACCCTAACGGCCTGGCAACCATACCTCCGGCTAAGGTTTGCCAGGCTCGGAGAATTTAATAATCAACTTAATATACCCAATTCTACTTTAACCTGAGAATTCCTACATAGTTTTGAGATTTATTTAAAATATTTTTTTCTTGTTGTAAGAGTGCTTGAGGTATCTATAAGATGTGCTAATGTATGGAATTATTTCTCATTTCGACAAATGCTTTCAAAGGAACAAGCCGGCTGCCCGTCAAAGTAATTATTAACCATCCAATCAATTTCAACATGAGCTTCCGTCACCGGAGATAGAACATGAACAGGCCCATTGTTTTTTTTACGTGTTTTTATATTACCGGGGTGCTCTTTGGTGAATTTACCCGTTTTAAAGCGACGACGGCCATGGTCCTGGCGGCTTTTTGCCTGCTCATTGTTATGGCCGGTCACATTCTGAACTGGCGGGGAAACCGTCGTGCCGTTCTGGTGCTCTTCCTCCTGCTGGGTCTAGTCCTTTCCCGGCTGGGGATGGAAGAAAGCAAAACTCCCCTGGTCCAATTTGCCGGGCAGAGAATTATCCTGGTGGGGCAGGTTTCTTCCGGTCCTGATGTAAGAGCGGATCAGGTTATCTACCAGTTCAAGGCGCATGAAGTTGTCAGGGGTGAGGAACGGCATCCCGTGTCCGGAGCAGTGCGTCTCCAGGTAAAAGAATGTAACAGGGTTTTTAGTTACGGTGACATCTTGGAGGTATCCGGTCTGTTGATTAGGCCCGCTACGCCGGGCAACCCGGGAGCCTTTAATTACCGGACTTACCTGGAACGCGAGGGGATTCACGTTATTCTGCTGGCACGGGGAGAGGATTCCCTGGTCAAAACCGGCGCCGGCGGAATAAATCCGCTGATTAGTACGGCCCTGGCGGCGAAACAGAAGCTTGCGGCTGCTGCGACCCACTCCCTGACACCAGCCCAGGCAGCTGTCTTGAACGGGATTGTTTTCGGCTCCCAGGGCTTAATTGACCAGGAGACCCGCCAGGCCTTCAGTGAAACCGGTATTGTCCATATCCTGAGCGTGTCCGGGCTGCACGTGGGACTGGTGCTGGGCGGCCTCATGGGCTTTCTGGGCCTGTTCAGGGCGCCGCCGGCTTGCACCGCGCCCCTGGTCACCCCGGTGCTGCTTTTTTACGCGCTGATGACGGGTTTAAATCCTGCCGTACTCCGGGCCACATTCATGGCCCTGCTTTTCGTGTGGGCCCACCACCTGGGACGCGACCGGGACTGGCCCACCACCCTGGCCCTGGCGGCCCTGATTATACTTATCTGGAAACCGCTGCAGATTTACAACCCCGGGTTTCAGCTTTCCTTTACGGCCACCTGGGGAATATTATATCTGGGGCCGCTTTTGGCTGCAGGGCTGGCCAGGCTCCTGAAAGGTTTGTCTGAAAGCGCAGTACGGGTTGCCGCACCAGGGCCGCGGGGAGATTCCGTCCCGCAGAGGGGAATATCTGAAAATTTTGTGCGGGTTGCTGCCCTGGCCCTGGCAGTTCCCCTTGCGGCGCAGCTTGCCACAGTACCCCTGGTTGCCTGGTACTATAATTTATTCTCTCCGGTATCCATACCGGCGAATCTGCTGGCTGCGCCCCTGGTGGGGTTGATTCTGCTCCTGGGGATACTGGCAGCAATACTCGGTTTGTTCTGGCTTCCTCTGGCGGGGTTGCTCAATGCCTCCACCGGGGTTGTCCTGGATTTATTCCTGGCTCTGGTGGCCCTTCTTCAGGAGCTTCCCGGCGCGGTAATCTACCTGGCTACGCCCCCTGTACTGTTAGCGGCGGTATGGTACGGCGGCCTCTTTCTTGTTGCCGGAATCTGTTCCGGGGTCTGGAGTCCGGCTGTCCTCCGGAGGTTTAAGAACTGGACTGCGGTGGGGGCGGCCCTGGGAGTTGTCCTGCTTCTGATTTGGTGGCCCTGGAGCGGGGGAGGTCAGAAGCTGATAGTCCACTTTATCGACGTGGGTCAGGGTGACTGCAGCCTGGTGCAAACGCCGGGCGGGAGAAATATGCTGATTGACACCGGCGGCTGGCGGGAGGAGTTTTTGAGCGGCACCGGGGCAGGCAGTCAGGTAGTGGCTCCCTATCTCAGAAGGATTGGCGTGCGCCGCCTGGACGTGCTTGTTTTAACGCACCCCCACGAGGATCACGCCGGGGGTGCGGCTTACCTGGTCAAAAATTTTCCTGTGATTCTGGCGCTGGTGCCGCCGGCAGCCCTGCCGGATGGGAGCGGGGAGGCCCCAGGGGGTGAAACTGCCGAAGAAATCCCTGCGGCCTTTACAGCGCTTATGAAAAATATGGAAGCAAATGGTATTCCGGTGGAGGCAGCGGGAGCAGGGGACAGCCTGGCGCTGGACAGCATGATTGATCTTAGAATTCTGTCCCCGGGGGAAATGCATGCTTCCGAAGCCAGCCTGAATAATATTTCACTGGTTTTGAAACTCACATACAAAGACAGGGCTTTCCTTTTTACCGGAGACGTCGAGCTGGAGGCGCAGAGGAAACTGCTTGAAAGGGGGGAGGAGCTGGAGGCGGATGTCTTAAAGATGCCCCACCACGGCAGCCGCACCCTGCTGCCGGAACTGGTGCAGCAGGTGCAGCCCGAAATTGCCGTAATCCAGGTGGGGGCCCACAATACCTTCGGGCATCCCGCGCCTTCCACCCTGGAGCTGCTTGAGCACAGCGGGGCAGCAGTTTACCGCAACGATCTGGATGGCGCGGTCATTATTGAAACGGACGGGTACGGACTGCAAGTAAGGACAGGGGCTGGCGCTTACTAAACAGGATTGTGTCATTTGTTTTATCCTAAAGCTTTTTCTTGCCCCGCAATCCTGTCCGAAGGATAAGACACAGCTTCGGCTCAAATTGCCGGCTCAGGACCCGGCCGGGTTGCGCCTTTTTCAAACCAAAAAATCACACCCTGCTGACGCAGGGTGCCGGTAGGCCTTTTCCAGGTTTATAGTTTACGGTTAATTAGATGAACAGCCCTTTACTGCATCAGGGTCAGCAATACACCCGCCGCTACGGCAGAGCCGATTACGCCGGCCACGTTCGGGCCCATGGCATGCATCAGCAGGTGATTTCCGGGATTATACTGCTGCCCGACCTTTTGAGAGACCCGGGCGGCCATGGGAACTGCCGACACTCCTGCCGATCCGATCAGCGGATTCACTTTGCCACCGGTCAAATAGTACATCAGCTTTCCTAACAGCACACCCCCTGCAGTGCCCATAGCAAAAGCCACCAGGCCCATCACGATAATCTGTATGGTCTGCAGTGTCAGAAAGGATTCTCCCCTGGCCGTAGCCCCGACGGTGAGGGCAAGAAAAATAGTAACAATGTTAATCAGTTCATTTTGAGCTGTTTTGGAAAGGCGGTCCACCACGCCGCTCTCCCGCATCAGGTTGCCCAGCATCAGCATGCCGAGCAGGGAACCGGCCGCCGGTACAAAGAGAACGGCGACAATGGTTACAAAAACAGGAAAAATAATTTTTTCCGTTTTACTCACGGTGCGGGGTTGCTCCATTACCACAAGGCGTTCTTTTTGCGTGGTCAGGGCCTTCATAATCGGTGGTTGGATAATGGGAACCAGCGCCATATAAGAATAGGCTGCGATAGCTATGGGCCCCAGCAGTTCCGGCGCCAGTTTGGACGTGAGGAAGATTGCCGTAGGGCCGTCCGCACCCCCGATGATGCCGATGGAGGCGGCCTGCGCCGGGGTAAAGCCAAGAAACAGGGCGGCCGTCAGCGTTACAAAAATACCAAGTTGTGCTGCTGCGCCCAGCAGAATGGTTTTAGGATTGGCCAGCAGGGGGCCGAAATCGGTCATAGCCCCGATGCCGAGAAAAATCAGGGGAGGGTAGATCCCCAGTTTAACGCCCTGGTAGAGCCAGTACAATAACCCGCCTTCTTCAGTTACACCGGTCAAGGGCAGGTTAACGAGCAACACTCCAAAGGCGATGGGCAAGAGAAGCAGGGGCTCGTATTGTTTTACAATAGCCAGGTAGAGAAGGAAACAGGCAACGGCAATCATGATTACCTCTCTCCAGGACAGGTTGGCGAAGCCCGTGCTCTGCCAGATTTCAACGATGACTTCCAGAACCCCTCAGCTCCTTTATTAAAGCCAGTGTGACAAGCTTTTATGTTAGTGTAATAAGTAGATCTCCTGACTGAACGCTCTGACCCGGGGAGACATGGATATCCCGGATAGTTCCATCATTTTCAGCCATAAGTTCGTTCTCCATTTTCATTGCCTCCAGGATAATCAGCACCTGACCTCTTTTTACCTGGTCGCCGGAGTTTACTTTGATACTCAGGATGGTGCCGGGCATGGGAGAATTAACTGTCTTTCCTGCGCTGTTTCCTGAACTGCTTTTCAAGCTATTTCCCGAACTGCTTCCCGTGCTGCCTTTGAACGTGTTTGCCTGGGCCTTGCCCCCGCTGATTGCCGTCAATGGCTGGACGGGAAAACTCTCAGGTTCTTTTTTTGTGCTGTGTTTGTTTTCGTCTGTTTCCAGGACTTCCACCGTTACGTCATAACTCCGGCCGTTTACGGTAATCCTTAATTTTTCCATTATTTAACACCCCTTAAGTCAAGCCTGGAACTGAGCAATTCGCGCCTGCCGGTGGCCTGCCAGATAGATTCGTGTCCCGCATCCCAAACAGGGGTTACGGCTTTAACCAGAACCGGTCGCTTATACTTGAGCCGGGCGTAATAGGATGCTGCAGCGAAGACAGCAACCAGTTCTTCTTCCTTTTCTTCCCCGGCGGGGAGGTCCCCGGGCAAACCGGAAGCGGTCCCGGCCTCAGCTTGCTTGCTCCTGTCAAAGACGTACTTGAAACAGTGCATCATCAGGCCGAGAACGCCGAGGATCACAAAAACGGTCCCAATCCCGCTAACGGCCAATTTTAAAGCCAGCATTCCAACGGACATTTTTAATCTCTCCCTATACCTATAGTGGAATATTCCCGTTTTTCTTGCCGGGTCTGCCTTCCCTTTTATCCGGCAGGGCCTCCAGGGCTTGAATCAAGGCCGGGCGGGTTTCCCTCGGGTCGATAACCCTGTCGACGTAACCCCTGGCCGCCGCCACGTAGGGGTTGGCAATTTTTGCGCAGTACTCCTCCACTTTACTGGTGCGCATGGCCTGTGGGTCCGGGGCGGCAGCAATTTGTTTCCGGAATACTATGTTAACAGCTCCTTCAGGTCCCATCACGGCTACTTCAGCTGTGGGCCAGGCCAGGGTCATGTCAGCGCCCAGCGAGCGTGAGCACATGGCGACATAGGCACCACCGTAGGCCTTGCGAAGGATGAGCGTAATTTTAGGCACGCTGGCTTCTGAATAAGCAAAAAGCAGTTTTGCACCGTGGCGGATAATCCCGTCGTGTTCCTGCTTGACCCCGGGCAGGTAACCCGGAGTATCAACAAGAGTGAGAAGGGGGATATTAAAGGCATTACAGAAACGGACGAACCGGGCCGCTTTGTCCGAAGCGTTAATATCCAGACAACCTGCCAGCACCTTTGGCTGGTTGGCGATGATACCCACCGTTCTTCCGTTAAGCCGGCCGTAGCCGACAACAATGTTGGTCGCATAATTTGCATGCACTTCAAAAAACTTGCCGTTATCCAGAACTAAACCGAGGATATCCCTGACCTCGTAAGGTTTGTTGGCTTTACAGGGAATAATTTCCGAGAGTTCATCGTCGCAGCGTCCGATTGGGTCGTCGCAGTCTATCCGGGGCGGATCCTCCAGGTTATTCTGGGGAAGGTAGTGAAACAATTCCTTGAACCGGGCGAAGCATTCCCCTTCACTGTCAGCGTAAAAATGGGTCACGCCGCTAAGGCAGCCGTGGGTTTCCGCACCTCCCAGAACCTCCGGGCTTACCTCTTCACCGGTTACCGACTTTATCACCTGGGGTCCGGTAATAAACATATTGGACGTGCCCTTGACCATGAAAACAAAATCAGTGAGGGCGGGGGAATAAACAGCCCCACCTGCACACGGTCCCAAAATTAGCGAATACTGGGGGATAACCCCGGATGCCAGGGAGTTGCGTTTGAATATTTCTCCATAACCGTTTAAGGCATCCACGCCTTCCTGGATTCTGGCGCCGCCGGAATCGTTCATACCAATAAATGGAGCGCCGCTTTGCAGAGCCAGGTCCATTACTTTGCAGATCTTTTTGGCGTGCATTTCCCCCAGGCTTCCCCCCAAAGCCGTGAAGTCCTGGGAAAAAACATAGACAAGTCTTCCGTCTATGGTGCCGTAACCAGTTACAACACCTTCCCCCGGAACCTCCGACTTGTCCATACCAAAATCTGAGCAACGGTGAGTAACAAACTGGTCGAGTTCAACAAAGCTTCCTTCATCCAGCAGAAGATTCAACCGTTCCCTGGCGGTTAATTTGCCCGCCTTATGCTGTTTTTCAATTTGTTTTTCTCCGCCCCCCAAAAACACCCGCTTTCTTCGCAAGTCCAATAATCTCTGTTTCTCAGTGTTTTCTGTCATATTTTGTTCATCTCTCCAGTTTTTTTCAGGAATGACTTTCGTCGCTCCAGTGCTTGAACGCCTGAACACTTTGCATTGGATTATATAAGGCCCAAGCAAAAGCCAGTACAACTTAAGGAATTGATGCTATATTTTTATATTAAGAGCATTGTATACAAAGTGCAATTTGTTTACGATATTGGTCTTTTTTTGTTCTTAAATATATTGTGAAAAAAATAATTTAAAAAAAGAAACGGGGCCAATTATTATCCGGCCAGGAACGTAGATGACATAATATACGGGGGAGCAGGCCTAAAGCAGGCTCCCCCGCGTGTGTTGCGGTTTTTTCAGCCGGGACCGGGGACAGGGTCTGAAGGCCGGGAAGGAAGAACAGGCTTAATGACTGGCATATATTTTGCTTATTTTGCTCATGTTCCTGCTATAGTAATGATTTTTTTGAAGGTTTTGTGCCTTTACTATATTTAAACACGTGGTTCTATTTTATCATTCGGTGGCAAAGGACACCGCCGGAGCAGGCGCTGCTGCGCTTGTTGCTTTAAGGCCGAAGCGCCTGCGAATCAGCCGGGCGGAGTTGAGAACGACCAGTACGGAACCGATATTGTGGGCCAATGCGCCGGTAACGGGGTTCAACCAGCCCAGGGATGAGAATAATATAGCCAGAGAGTTGAAGATGATTGCAAAAAGGATATTGAAGTTAATGGTTTTAAGGGTCGCCCTGCCCAGTTCCAGGGCAAAGGGGAGTTTGGTCAGGTCATCGCTCATGAGGGCGATGTCCGCTGACTCAACGGCCACATCGGCGCCCATGGCCCCCATAGCAATGCCTATATCTGCTGCCGCCAGGGACGGGGCGTCATTAATGCCGTCACCCACCATTGCCACCTTATAGCCCTGCTGTTGCAGGCCTTTAATGCGCTGCAGCTTTTGTTCCGGCAGCAGGCCTGATTCGTATTCCCGGATGCCGCCGGCCTGGGCCAGGTGTGCGGCCACCGACTGTCTGTCACCGGTCAGGAGGAGAATTTTAGTTATCCCCAGCCGGTTCAATTGTGGTATGACCACGCCCCGGATCCCCTGGCGCAGTTCGTCAGAAATATAGAGCCAGCCGGCAATCCGGCCATCTTCCTTGACCACCAGCCGGGTCTTGGCACCGGCTGACAGTACTTGCGAAAGACCGCCCTCCGGCTCAAGATCCGTTGCGGCGCCCACAAACACTTTTTTGCCCTCCACCAGGCTTTCCACCCCTGCGCCGGGTACCAGGTTAAAGCCCTCCGGTTCAGCAGGGGAGCAGCCATAGGCTTTGGCAGACTCCTGGATGGCCCGTGCCAGAGGGTGTTCGGAATACTTTTCTGCTGAGGCAGCCAGATGGAGCACGTATTCCGGCGCCAGGCCGCCGGCGGGGACGATATCCGTCACCACCGGTTTTCCCGTGGTTAGCGTGCCGGTTTTGTCAAAAGCCACAGCGTTAATCCTGCCAAGCTCCTCCAGAAAGGCGCCGCTTTTAATCATGACCCCGTTCCTGGCGGCGTTGCCCAGGGAGGCGGTGATGGCGGTGGGGGCGGCCAGGATGAATGCGCAGGGGCAGCCCACGATGAGGACGGTGATGGCCCGGTGGCTGTCGCCGGTGAACAGGTATACCGCAATACAGATACAGACAATAAGCGGGGTAAAGTAGCCGGCATATTTATCGGCCAGCCTCAAAACAGGGGCGCGCATGCTTTCGGCTTCCTGGACCAGGCGGATCAGCTTGCCCAGGGTGGTTTCCTCCCCGACCTGTTTTACCCGGACCACCAGCATGCCGGAATAGCTGGAGGTGCCGGCATAAACGCTGTCACCCACAGTTTTTTCCACGGGTTGGGATTCACCCGTCAGAGAGGCCTGGTTCACCACGGCGGAGCCCCTGACTACCGTTCCGTCCACCGAGATGGTTTCGCCGGGGCGGATGATAACTTCATCCTCCGACCGGATCTCCCCCAGGGGCACGCTGCTTTCAACTCCGTCCCGGAGCACGGTGGCTGTTTGGGGGTTGAGGCGGATCAGGGCCTGTATGGCGTTCCTGGCCTTCTGGGAAGTGAACTGCTCCAGCGTTGACCCCAGTACCATGATGAAGGCTACTATTGCGGCGGTCAGGTACTCCCCGATGATCACTGAAGCTATCATAGCCAGACTGACCAGTTCATCCACGTTCATCTCCTTTGCCCACAGGCCCTTTGCAGCGCCCCAGATAATCGGCCCGCCCAGGACGGCCAGGGCGGCCAGAGCCGGCAGGGTAGGGAGGATGGAATCCGGACGGGTCCTTTCCAGTAAAAAGCTGGCTGCGATGAGTAGGGCGCCGGCGGAGGTCAGATAGAACTCCTTCAGGCTTAGAAGCTCACGAAACTGACCAGGGAAAGCAAAGCGGCCGATCATTGAAATCATCTCCTTAAACAAGCTGAATTTTACAGGCTGACCTTTAAAAATTAAACTTTGATGGAAAACTGGTTAAAGCAGGTTGTTATTCTTTTTGATTTTGCCCTACCCGGCCAGGGGGTTGGGTTTTTAAAATATTTCAGAGTTGATTTTTTTCAAAATGGTCAGGAATTGATAAATCTCTTCTTCGGCAAGCACGGAGATCATTTGTTCTGTAAGGGCAAGATGGAATTTGTGGTGTTCATCAAAGGCCCTGCACCCCTTTTCCGTCAGATTGATCAAGTTTACCCGCCGGTCTTCCCGGGTGGATTCACGTCTGGCGTAGTCCTTTTTTTCCAGGCGGTCCACAGTGACCGTTGTTGTACCCGTAGTTACCCCCAATTTTTGGGCCAGTCCCTTCATGTTCATCTGTCCGAATTGTCCCAGTATTTCAATGGCATGGGCCTCGGACACTGATAAATCGCTGCTGCGGACCACCGAGCTTTCCCACGAAGAAAAACTATTAAAAAAATGCAGCAGCTCATGGGTTAATTTATCTACAATCTTGTTCACGCCGAAATCAGGCATAATAGTAACCTCACCATGAATGTTTGAATCTAGGATATTTATAATGTCATACAATTTGATTATCAAATTTAATATAACAGGCTGTAATACTCCGGTCAATTCCTTTTTATTTTTTTGAAACGTTCAGGACACTGTCTTTCTAACTTTTATGTAATCATCAATTCTGTTGACATATAGGGTAGGGGGGTGTACTATATTTTTGATTGGAGGTTGAAGAAAGAAGATGGGTGGTGAACACACCGGGAGAAACAATTGCCCCAATTGCCATAACGGAGATAAATACAAACGCAGAAGCTGGCAGGAGGAAAAGATAGTAAGGGAGCTTGTCATCCGCCTCAACCGCATTGAAGGACAGGTCAGGGGGATCAAAAGGATGATTGAAGAAGGGGTATACTGTGACAGCGTATTGAATCAGATAGCTTCAGTTCAGTCCGCTCTAAACGGAGCGGCCAGGCTTTTGCTGGAAAAACATATGAAAACCTGTATCAAGGAACAACTCATAGCCGGTGATGACGAGGTTATTAATGAATTAACCAAAACAGTCTTCAGATTGATCAATAAGTAGGCGTATTTCCCTCCCCCTGCTTTAAAAAGTAAATTTTAAACAGTAAATTTAAAAATCAAACAGGTAAATTATAAACAGTAATAAAGGTTATAAAAGTTCCGAGGATTAAACTAATACCGGGTGTGCCTGCCTGGTGTTGTAACTTAAATAACATCACCTGAACACTGGAGGAATTGAACATGGGACAGGCTGTGGAAACCGGGACGGCTGCAATCAAGGAGAACGGCCAGAGTTACAAAACTATATCCCTGCCCATCATCGGTATGACTTGCGCAGCCTGTTCGGCCAGGGTGGAGCGGGAGCTGAAGAAAATGCCGGGTGTTCTGGAGGCCGGCGTCAATTTAGCCCTGGGGAAGGGAACGGTTACTTACGATCCCGGCCGGATCGCGCCGGGCGATATAGTGGAAAGGATCCGGGGTATTGGCTATGACGTGGCCGGGGAAGAATTGGAACTGGCCATATCAGGGATGACCTGCGCGGCCTGTTCGGTCAGGGTGGAGAAAAAGTTAAAATCCCTGCCCGGAGTGCAGCGGGCGGCAGTGAACCTGGCCACCGGCAGGGCAGGCATAACGTATATACCAGGCCTGACATCAATTGGTGAACTGCGCCGGGCGGTGGAGAAACTGGGTTACCAGGCGCGCCGGACGGCTGATCCAGCAGGGGATGAGGAGAAGCAGGCCAGGCAAAGGGAGATCCGCCTGCAGCAGCTCAGGCTCGCTCTGGCAGTCTGCTTTTCTTTGCCCCTGCTCTGGATGATGGTGGCTGAACTGGCCGGCTGGCATCAATTCATGCTTGACCCCCGGCTTCAACTGGCTCTGGCTACGCCGGTTCAGTTCGTGGCCGGGTGGCAGTTTTACCGCGGGTCCTACCACGCCCTCAAGACTGGTGGGGCCAATATGGACGTGCTGGTGGCGCTGGGCACTTCCACCGCTTATTTTTACAGCCTGGCAGCAGTGCTTATGGGCTGGAGCACCTTATACTTTGAATCAGCTGCCGTAGTCATCACCTTAATTCTGCTGGGCAGGCTACTGGAGGCGGTAGCCAGGGGGAAAACCTCGGAAGCCATCAAGAAGCTCATGGACCTGCAGGCCAGGACAGCCCGGGTCATCCGGGACGGACTCACAGAAGATATACCCGTGGAAGAGGTTGAGCCGGGAGACCTGGTTCTGGTCCGGCCGGGAGAGCGGATTCCCGTAGACGGGCTGATCGTCGAGGGGCATTCCAGCGTAGACCAGTCCGTGCTCACCGGGGAGAGCGTACCGGTGGACAAAGGGCCGGGCGACGATGTAATCGGCGCTTCAATTAATAAACAGGGCAGCTTCACCTTCAGGGCCACCAGGGTGGGCGAAGATACGGCCCTGGCCAGGATTATCCGCCTGGTGGAGGCTGCCCAGGGTTCCAAAGCGCCCATCCAGCGGCTGGCGGACAGGGTTTCCGGGATCTTCGTACCCGTGGTGGTGGTTGTGGCGCTGCTCACCTTCGGCGGCTGGTACCTGGCCGGAGCGGATGCCACAACCGCCATGGTGCGCATGATTACGGTGCTGGTCATCGCCTGTCCCTGCGCCCTGGGGCTGGCCACCCCCACCGCGATCATGGTGGGCACGGGGCTGGGCGCGGAAAAGGGGATTTTAATCAAGGGCGGTGAGCACCTGGAGCGAGCCGGGAAGATTGATACCGTGGTGCTGGACAAGACCGGCACCATCACCAGGGGGGAACCCTCGGTGACCGGCCTGCTGGTCCTGCCGCCCTTCGAAGAAAAGGAACTCTTGCAGGCGGTGGCGGCGGGAGAAAGCAAGTCGGAACACCCTGTGGGGCAGGCCGTTGTAAAGCGAGCCCGGGAGGCCGGGCTTGATTTGACCCTGGAAGCCGGGGATTTTGAGGCCTTTCCGGGACAGGGCATCCGTTTCCGGGCCGGCGGCCTGATCTGGTATGTCGGGAACGAGAAACTGGCGGGTTCCAGGCATGTGGATCTGTCTATGGTATTGCCGGCTAAAAACCGCTGGGAGGAAGAGGGGAAAACCGTGCTGGTGGCAGTGGCCGGCGACCGCCTGGCCGGGCTGATTGCAGTGGCCGATACAGTCAAAGAACACTCTGCCGGGGCCATTGCCGGGCTCAAGCAGCTGGGCCTGGAGGTCTACATGCTCTCCGGAGACCAGGAGCGGACAGCCCGGGCCATTGCCCGGCAGGTGGGGATCGAGCAGGTGATGGCCGAAGTGCTGCCTGAAAATAAGGCCGAAGAAATCATCAAACTGAAAAAAGCCGGCAGGGTTGTGGCCATGGTGGGAGACGGAATCAACGACGCGCCCGCCCTGGCCACCGCCGATACGGGAATGGCCATAGGAACCGGTACAGACGTGGCCATGGAAAGCGCTTCGATCACCCTGATCAGCGGCGACCTGCGCGCCATTGTCCATGCCATTAAGCTGTCCCGGCAGACCCTGCGGAAAATCAAGCAAAACCTGTTCTGGGCCTTTTTCTATAATCTCGCAGGCATTCCCCTGGCCATCTTTGGCATCTTTACCCCCGTCATGGCAGGCCTGGCTATGGCCTTCAGCTCAGTTTCGGTGGTAACCAACTCCCTGCTCTTAAAACGTTACAACCCTGAAGCGTAATAAGGAAGTCCATCAAGGGAGGTGAAAAAGTGGAAGAGATTAAACTTACCGTCGAGGGCATGAGCTGCAGCCATTGCCGGAGGGCGGTGGAAGAAGCCCTGAAAGGGATCGACGGTGTAGAAAAAGTACAGGTGGACCTGGAGAAAAAGGAAGTTGTGGTCACCGGCACCGCCGCACGTGAAAAACTGGCTGGAGCCATTGAAGAAGCCGGGTATGAAGTGGTAGGTTAAAGATGATCATTGCATAAAATTAACCTCACAGGGCGCTGGTTCCGTGAGGTTTAATCTTATTTATTCTAATCTTTCAATTTTCTTTTAACCAGGCAAAAATTTAATTTAAATGCTGGTTGTGGTTGCAGGCGGTTATTAGCTGCAGCTCTGACGGATTTTTGCTCCCGTCTCTTTAAGCTTATACTATTTCGTAGAACTTGCGACTGTCTTTCCGTGCTGCTCAAGGGATTCATCCAGAGGTTGACTTTTCGGCAGGTTTTTCATTTCCAAGAAAACAAGGGTGGCCGTCAGGATTACTGCCAGGCCGTCAGCGATAGGCGCTGTTCTCCATACTCCGTCGATTCCCCAAAAATGCGGCAGAATCAGAAGAAGGGGAATAAACAGCAGGGCCTGTCTGGACAGGCTGAGAATGGTGGATTGAACCGGCTTGCCCACTGCCTGAAAATAGTTTGAACCAATTATTTGAAACCCTACAACCGGAAACATCGCAAAGAAAGTCAACATGGCGCCGGAAGTCAATTCTGTAAGAGCAGTATCTCCTTTGCTGAACAGGCCTACGATTTGGGCCGGCCAGATATTAATTACCAGATAGCCGGTTAGGGCAATGCAGGTACCGGCTACTATAGCTTTTTTAAAGGTTTCTTTAACCCTGTGGTATTGCCGGGCGCCGTAGTTAAAACCGATGAGGGGCTGGGCTCCTTGACTGAGTCCCACAATGGGCATGAACATTAAAGCGGCTATACTCATCATAATGCCCACGGCTGAAAGAGCCAGATCCCCGCCATAAACCAAAAGGGTTTTGTTTAAGATGGATTGCTGGATACTGTGGGCAATCTGCATAGCAAAGGGAGCAAAGCCGATGGAGACAATACTGAAGAGAATCGGCAGCTGCAGCTTAAGGTTTGCTAGTCTGATTTTAACCAGGCTACGGCCAGACAGGTAATAACTCAAAACCCAGATTGATGAAATCAGTTGACCGGAAACAGTAGCTAAAGCCGACCCTTTAATTCCCAGTCCCAGTTTGAAAATGAAAATATAGTTTAAAACACAGTTTATTAATGCGCCGCTGACTTGAGTCAGCATAGACAGCCTGGGATTGCCCTCCGCCCTGATAAAGTTGTTCATACCCATACTGATGGAACCAAAAACCGCTCCCAGCATTATAATTTGAACGAAATCCCGGGCGTAGGGTAAAACCTCCGGGCTTGCCCCGAAGAACACCAGGATCGGCTCGGGAAAGATAAAATAAATTACTGTTATAACCAACGGCAGGATAACTAACATTACTGCGCCGTTACCGGCCACTTTTTCTGCTTCTTCTATTTTCTGCTGCCCCAGCCGGATTGAAATTAAAGCCGTGGCGCCTATTCCAATCAAAATAGAAACAGCCAGGAGAATAATCATGAGCGGGAAAGCTACGGTTGTTGCCGCAATGGCAATCGAGCCGATTCCACGCCCCACGAAGATCCTGTCCACTATGTTGTAAAGTGCGTTGACAAGCATTGCTATTATTGCAGGCAGGGAAAATTTCCAGAGTAGTTTGTTGATGTTCTGATCGCGCATTTCCATGCTGTTATTCATTTTAGTCCACCTGTAGTTTTTTCATAAATTCCACTGCAAAACGCAAGCTTGCCGTAAACTGTTTCAGTTCCCCGGGATCGGCGTCCTGGAAAAAAACGCTCAGGTTCCGGATATAATTATCCATGATTTTATTCATTTCACATCTTCCGGCAGGAGTGAGTGAGATCAGTGACTTTCGCCTGTCCATGGGATCATTACAGCGCTTAACCAGACCCATTTCTTCCAACTGGTCGATCAGTGCCGTCAGGCTGCCTCTCTCGACATCCAGCAACTTGCCGATTTCGGTTGGAATCAAGTGTTTATGCTGATATAAGACACTGATAATCTTTACATGATTCTTCTTGAGCATGGGGTAGCATTCATAATAGCGGCGATAACGGGATAGAAATTTTTCGTGAAAGATACCTATAAAGGTGAACAATAAATCATGTAATTCTTTAGCTTCCTGGAAATTCATGAAACACCACCGCTATATACTTGGAATACTAATATTAAGTTTACTGACAAAAAATAAGAATACAACATAAAATACCACAGAATATTTATTGTGTCAATGGGAATATGGACACGGGAAGAGCCGGGTAAAGCCGAAGGGATATGGTCCTAAAGCGGTATTAATCTAGAGAAGCTTAGATGTTCCCAATACAAGAGAATATCAACTGCAAGAGAATAAAAAAAGGGGCAGTTACTAAAAACCGCCCCGTCTATTGTTATGTTATTTTAGATGAAGCCGAAAAGGAAGAAGACTATAATTATGATAATGAAGAACGTGAAGAAGAAATTTAGGTTAATGGAAGCGGATATACCGCCGCCTACGCCTCCTCCGGTGCCAAATGCCATAAGGTACGACCTCCTTATATAAACTTTTTTCTATAATATGTTTATAAGGAGTGTTATGTTACAGGCAGTATTCCTGTGTCGTGGATATTCTGCAAGCTCAATTTTCCTTTAGCCGTTTCAGTCTCAGGTACATAGTGACCGCGGCAGCAATTAAAACAAGACTGACCAGTTGAGCAACCCTGAACGGTCCCAGGTACAGGCTGTCCATGCGCAACCCCTCAATGAAAAACCGTCCGACGGAATACAGGGCCAGATATGATAGAAAAATCTGGCCCGGGATATGGCTTCGCCGGATTAAAACCATTAAAAGGGCAAAGATAAGCAGGTTCCAGACGGATTCGTACAAAAAAGTGGGGTGATAATATTGTCCGTTAATGAACATTTGATTCTGGATGAAATCAGGAAAGCGGCTGATGTATTCCAATGTTACCGGGCCGCCGTAGGCCTCCTGGTTCATGAAATTGCCCCACCGCCCCATGGCCTGGCCCAGAATGATACTGGGGGCAAAGATATCACTGATTCTCCAAAAATCGAGTTTGTGTTTGCGCACGTAAATATAGCCGGCGAGAAAGCCCCCGAGCAGGCCCCCGTGAATGGCCAGGCCGCCATGCCAGGTGGCAAATATCTCCAGGGGATTGAATTTATAATAATCCCAGCTAAAAACCACATAGTAGAGCCTGGCCATAATAATTGCCGCAGGTATAATCAAGATCAGCATATTTAAAATGTGTTCAGGATTAATACCTTTACGGGATGCGTTGGAATAAGCCAGGGCTGTCCCCGCAATGAAGGCGGAAGTCATAATAATCCCGTACCAGTAGATGGTTAAAGGTCCTATTTGAACGGCAACCGGATCGAGCACCAATATTTCCCCCAGGCTGTTGACTTTTACCTCATCATAATATAAGTAATAATGGTTTTACAACCAGTTTCTATATTTTCTACGCCGGCCCATAATTCTATTCTTTTAATATAGCACAGGACTTCCTGCAGGGTTAGTTTTTGCCAATGTGGGGAGAGAGTTATTTAGCATATAAATCTACAGAAAATTCCTTAACATAAACTAAAGCCAAGGGGTCCTCTGCAGGTTGGTTATTCTAAAGTTGACTTTTAAGTTACTTCCTTCTTCTCCCGCGCTTTTGGTTGTAAGCTTGATAACTCATTTGTTTCCGGGCTTCCTTATTAAAATGTGGTTCGGACATAAAGGAGAGGCTTTGGCCAAGTTCCCTTACTTCGTCTGCTAAATCAGCGTCATCTACCGCCTGTATCAACTGGCTCATATTCATAAGCTGATTGTACAGCACTTTCTTGCTGCCATCGAAATCACCCCGGTCTGCCAGGCGGATGGCTTCTTCCTTAGCTTCTGCACAGCGGAAAAGCTCAACTTGCTTTTTAACTTCAAAGTTTTCAATGGGACTCTCACCAATATGGTTGGTAAATCTAATCTCAAGGCTGGCCTGCAAATTCACTAATGCCAGGTTTTTTCTGACATCTGCGTAGGCCAATTCCAGGCTAAGCAGGTTGTGGGTTCCTTCTTCACGGGGAGAAACTACTAGTTCAGTTAGAATTATTTTGCTTTCCCCGCTGTACATGTCAGGAAGGTTAATAAATATACCATTTTCCCTGGTAAAAGGGTATCCCAGCACACCTGTTATCTGTACGCCTGCTCCCGGCTGCACACTAATGTTAAGGTTCTGAGCCACCGTACTCAATAAACCAGCTAATTCCTGCTCAAAAATGCCCGGGATTTGTTCCGGTGACTGAATATAATAGAAGTTGCCTTTACCGGCCTCCGCCATTGCCATCAGTAAGTCTTCCTCAAAATCCTCCCCCAGGCCGAAAGTGGAGAGGGTCACCCCGCCGGCGGCCATTTCACCGGCTTTTTTGATTAGCCTAATCCGGTCGGTTACACCTCTGTTGGCCTGCCCATCCGTTAGGATTAGGACCCTGTTGATTTGTTCTTTCTTAAAATTATGCTTTACTTCCTTTAACCCCTGAAGCATGCCACCGCTTAAATTGGTACAGCCTCCAGAATTTATTCGCATTACTGACTGTATCAGTGCATCCTTGTTTTCAACTTTTTGGGAAGTGGATACTAGATTGACTGTATCATCGAAGGTTACAACCGAGCAGTAGTCTTGAGAACCGAGGTGTCCGATGGCAAAGGACACCGCTTTTTTAGTATAATTGAGCTTATCTCCATGCATGCTGCCGCTGCGGTCAATGACAAAGGACAGGTTCTGGACCGGTCTGCCGGTGTTCACCTCTGTAGGTGCTGTCAGCTTGATCATCAGGTAGGCCACATGTTTGTTGCCGGGAAGTAGGTAGTGTTTATCTAAGGCAAGGTCGATATTAATAGGTTCCAAAATGAGAATACCTCCTCATCAAAATTTATGGGTATATCATAAACCAGGCCGCAGACGGCAGTTTGTCAAAAGGGTTTAAAAAGTTTTATGTTGCTCATTCATTTATATTTGGAGATTTCACTCTTACTGCTTAACTGGTCCTGCAGGATTAGTTTTTTGGGGTTATGGCAGGAAAATTAAAGGTTTTCCAGAATAGCCAGGAATAAAGAAGGAACAAATACATATAGGAATAAACAGGGGGTGTTTGATTTCAACAGCTCTGATAAGTGGTTAAGAGAACGCCGTCTTATGGTTGAAAACCAGCTTAAGCTTCGCGGTATCAAAAATGAGGCTGTTCTTCAAAGTATGCTTGCTGTGCCCCGCCACTGTTTTGTTCCTGCCAATTTACAGAAATATACCTATCTTGACGGACCTCTACCCATCGGGGAAGGACAGACAATTAGCCAGCCTTACATTGTTGCGCTCATGGCTGAACTCCTGGAACCTTCTCCGGGAGACAGGGTTTTGGAAATAGGAACCGGCTCCGGCTATGCAGCGGCCGTTCTGGCCCAAATGGTTGCAACGGTCTATACCATCGAACGCCATGCGAGCCTGGCCGCCAAAGCACAGGAGGTTTTTCAAGCCCTGAACTACGGGAATATAATCACCCGGGTCGGTGACGGAACTAAAGGGTGGCCGGAAGAAGCGCCCTTCGATGGTATCCTTGTATCAGCCGGTGCGCCTGCGGTACCGAAATCACTGTGCAATCAGCTGAAACCGGGCGGGCGCCTGGTCGTTCCCGCGGGTGAAAGGCAATGCCAGGAGTTGATGCTGGTCCGGCGTGGTGAGGACGGCGGCTTCTCGGAGGAAAAACTAGGGGAAGTAGTCTTCGTGCCTCTAATAGGTGAAGAAGGCTGGTACCGGTAATAAACATGCATATTGGACATTGGCAAATAGTGGAGTTATTAATGATTGAGACTGTGTTGCCATGGGGCCATATTGAGGCACTAACTGTGAAGCTGTTTTCCAAAGAAAGAAGGTATAGAATGAAATTTATATGTCCACTTATTGTTGTTGATGATATTAATGCTTCAAGACGGTTTTACGAAAATGTACTTAATCAAAAAGTAAAACATGATTTTGGTGAAAATATTGCTTTTGAGGGTGGCTTTTCAATACATTTGAAATCGCATTTTTTTGAGTTGCTTGATTTGAGCCCGGATAAAATAACCAAAAAATCAAATAATAGTGAACTATATTTTGAAGAAGATGATTTGGATACTATATTTGAAAAGCTCAAAGAGGACGATTCTGTGGAATTCATCCATGGGATCAAAGAACAACCCTGGGGGCAGCGCGTTATGAGGTTTTATGACCCGGACATGCACATTATTGAAGTTGGTGAATCCATGGAAAGTGTAGCAAGAAGGTTTTTAAGAAAAGGGTTGTCTGTTGAAGAAACTGCAAAACGCATCTTAATGCCGGAGGAATTTGTAAAACAGTGTTTGTAGTTTCTTTTGCCAGGGTGCGGGTAAACCCCGGCGGCTTTGTCATTTGTCCGTAGATACCCTGCTCCCAAAATATTTATACGAAGGGGGAGCCAGTAGCGCTCCCCCTTCCGGGTTATAATCAACCTGACACCGCCTCGTTTTCATTGCCTGTCCAAGTAGAAGTACCAAATGCCCTGGCGGTATTTATCCTTGTTTATATGGCTTGTTTTCCGGCCTTTGGACAGGTACTCCCGTCTAACTGCTTCGGCTACTTCTTTACTGCCGTAAACCCGCACGTATTCCTGGCCGCCCTTGGTTCGTCCGGTTTCAATTTCAGGCCTGGGTTCGCCGGCGCCTGCTTCCATTCGGTTGCCTTCTTGTGTAATTTCACTTACGGCTTCCCGCCCCGGTGCCGTAGCCTGTTCCTCAGTATTGCCCGGCTTTTATCCCGCATCCAAAACAACCGGAGGTTCCTGGACAGGTGTATCATATGTTTGCAGCTGGTGAATGGGCTGGGCGTTGTGAAGTTGCGGGTAAGCTAGCAACAATGAGATTTTATCTATTTGCCAGGCATCAAGGTATACTTCCTTTTGACGTTTTAAGTACAAAGCCAGCCCCAGAGCACTATCCAGCACCAGCATCGAAAACTGGGTGGCTTTCAGCCAGGAGGCCCTGGTAAACACGACCACCGGCTTGATCCATTGCGCCGCGGGGTAAGAAACCTTTATTACACCGGTCTTTTCCAGCCACCTGGAGATTAATTCTACATGCCGGTTGTTTTGCCGGGTGGGGCTGTGGCAGGGTGGCAGGGGACCCACTTGCTGCCCTCTTTGCGCTTCCAGCGGTTCTTGTAAACGGTGAAGGCACCGTCCCAGGCTTTGGTTTCGATAACAAACATACCGGGCGGGCCGATGGCGATGTGATCGGTTTGGGCAAAAATCTCCGGTTCGGGTTCCACAACAACATCGTTCATCAAAACCCAGTCGTTAGAAAGCGCAAGGCGGAGATGTATTCCTACGTTAAATTCTCCGCCTGCGCCTTTGTTGCTGTCCTTATCCCTTTGTATGTCGAAAGCCAGTCCTGCCAGAGGTTTAATGGCCCAGGATATGAATGACGGGACGTTGTCATCTATCCGCTGTTTCATGGAATCCTTCTCTTGTTGGACTTTGGCCAGAATTCTTTGCTGAAATTCCCGCCGTATGGTTTCGTCCTGTCGAACAATACGCGCTAACAATGTTATTTCTCCCGGAATATTTATAGCTCGTTATTGTATTTTCAACAAATTTGTTATGTTTACCTGTTATTAACATAGTTTTCTAGTTCCGCGTCAGCGCATGGAGATTTAATTTGAAAAAACACTAAAATATAGTAGGAGTATTGGTATAAAAAATCGAAATATACTAAAAATTTGCCTATGCATGGAGAGAAGATAATGAACGATGACAAAAGTGGACACAGACAACGGTTACGTAACAAATTCACTGATAACCCGTCAGCCCTAAACGAAACAGAATTACTTGAGATGATTCTGTTTTATGCGATTCCCCGTAAGGATGTTAAATCTCTGGCCACAGAATTAATCGTCAATTATGGCAGTCTTTCTTCAGTTCTAACGGCAGATACCAGTGAATTATGTAAAACTAAGGGGATTAATGAATATACCGCCACTTGTCTGAAATTAGTAGGCTGGGTGGGGAAAAATTATTCAGTTGGTCAAAATCTCTCGCCGCTTCAAAATATAATAAAGGATTTTCGAACGTCTGAAAATACAGAACAGGCAATAAAGCCTGTTAAGGTGTCATCTAAAGAAACTTATGGTTCTTTGTTCGTGGAAGAAGGCACCATTACTTTTATGAATAAAACTCAGATTAATCCTGAAGAAAAAAAATCTGACCGGAACGGTGCGCACATGTTTAGCAAGTCTCTATTGCGCGAAGCTATTGAAATTTTGCCTCGTATCCCACATACCAGGACAATGGAAGAGGTCCGGATATTTCTTAACAATAATTTGCATTACAACAGTGAGAAGTCCAGAATGAGATATGCAAATTATATAACCCGGAGGTTGTTCCCAACCGGGCAAGTTGATATGCCAATTTTTTCATTTTCAAAAAAGTATGCTGGTATGCAAGAGTTACGGGATGTATGCTTTTACCGTTTTTGTAAGGCAGAGCCATTAATGAGGGATATAATTACAAATTTGCTTATTCCTGAATATCGGACCGGTTCAGTCACAAGAAGTGCTATACGTGCTTTTCTACAAGATAAATATCCATCAAAAAAAAGTTACGGCGATTGCGCCCAGGCTATCGTTGAAACACTGGTAGCGGCGGGTATAGCCAAAGCGGACCGAACAAAAGTTTATTACGCATACAGAGATATTCTACTGCCTTCCCTAGCTTTTATCCTACATAGCGAGTTTCGTGCCGGCATGTATTACATGAACGAAGTGGAAGACTGCGCTGCTTTTAAATGTTTATTATGGCGGCAAAACCAGGTGAAGGAATCTCTCTACGCGCTCCGCAATATGAACCTCATCCCTAAAATTTCTGAAATTGATAATATAAGCCAGATAACAATATCTTTAAATCTGGACCAGGTTGTAGAAAAACTTGAGGGGAGGAGCCCGTTATAAAAGAGGCAGACATAATAGAAACCCTGCAGTCTAAACTTTCAGTTTCCGTGGGAAGGCATTTGTATGGCATTCTGGGCAGTTATGCAGCTTTGGGCAGGTTCGCTGCTAAACTATGTCAGGTTAAAATGCCCAACGGGGAGTTTTTTCCCAGTGCGGTTTCTGTAAACCGGGGCATATTGAATTCTATCCCTGACGCAGAATTTAAAACACTGGCAGAAAACGAGCCCCGCCGTCCCGAACCCACTATGGCCCGTGTGGCACAGGCTTTTGCTGCTTTTCTGAGGAGCGAACTGAACAAAAAGGATTTGATTGTCCTCTCGGGCTTGGAAATGATATTTATTTATAACGTGGAGTTAAACCTCCTACGGACTATGGCAACTGATAATAAGAGAGTGATCCTCCTGCTTCCCGGCAAAAGGGACCGGGGTGAAATACTCATGTACCTGGATTCCAGCCCCGGTGAATACAAATTACCCAGCAATTTATTGGCGGATAACCACTTATGGGAGGTGACAGATCAAGATGCCAAATAGCGGTGATTTATTTTCCAACCGCAAGCCACTCGGGGAGATATGTGAAGTACCCGAAAAAATAATATCAGTGTACTCATTGGAGCAGCACATATGGGCCGATTGCAATGCGCCTGAAGCCAGGAAAGCCAGGAAACCGGAGATTCAGACCATCGAGGAGTTTCAAATCGACCCGGTGCGTCCGTTTCTAAATGATATCCTGCGCAACATGGCAGCGCCTTATAAACGGGAAAAGAAAGACAACCCCATCGGGCAGGGTTACTGGATCCAAGCTGAATTTGGCTCAGGTAAATCCCACCTGCTTTGTTTCCTGGCCTCACTGGCGTTAGGCAACCAGGAAGCATGGGACATTGTCAAAACCAAAGAGCAGAAAGCGGGACGTGGGAAACGGGAGTCCATCTACCGGTTTTGGGAAGATGGGCTGCAAGCCAAAAGCACCAAAGGTAACCGGGGCATATTTGTAGTTGCACGGACGCTGGTCGGCGCCGGCGGAGGTACCGTGGGGCTGGTCGACAAAGGCAAAAGGTTGTCGGTATACATACTGGAAGCGGTCAAAGAACAATTACAGCTGGAATTGGGTAAGAACCTTTCCCTGTACCCGGTAGAATTATTGGCCGACCGCTTTTTGACAGAGGATCTGGACCGTTACCGCAAAGACCTGAAAAAATTTCTCAAAGACCCGAAATATTTTTCAGAAGACGAGTTTGAAGATGCGGATAATTTTATTCGCGACATTCAGGATAATAAATCACCTGATTATAAAATGAGCTGTGGGAATAAACTGTGGAGATTTTACACCGAGTATTTAAAGGTGCAGCCACAGATACCCGCCGAAACCGAAGACATATTGAAGCACGTAGTCGAAACCATTATGGCGGAAGGCTATACCGGGGTGCTTATCTTCCTGGATGAGATCTCCCTGTTTATGAAAGACCGGGATGAAATGCAGCGTGTTGATGATGAAAAAACCCTGGTGGTTCTGTCAAACCGGCTGGCAAAAGTCCACAATCTGCCGGTTTGGACAGTTTGCGCCGCGCAGCAGGCTATTGAGAGCAAGCCGGGGCAGGGAGTAAAAAACATCATTGCCGAAGAGCGCTTGAAATTATATCCCCTCTTGCAGAATCCAAAGGATTACTATGACATTGTCCTGTCGCGGGTAAGGGAAATTAAAAATCCGGAAGCGATTAAGAATTATTATCTATATTACAAAAGAGGCTTCACCTGGCCCAACAGCATCGGTGAGCAGGAATTTACGCATTTCTTTCCCTTCTATATGCCGGCGGTGGAAGTGCTCAGGGATATTACTCACGAGCTTACCACGGCCAGGTCGGCCATACATTTCATGCACCAGACCTTGAAACACCAGATCAAAATCAAGGGTAACGAGTTGATCAGGCTGTGGGAATATTTTGACGAGGCTATGGAATACGAGGAAGACCCCAGTGGGGTGCACGCCGGGCTGGTGGCCATTAAGACCAAGAGGGAGAGCGAGTACCGGGCTTATGAGTCCTGCCGCAACCAGATCAACGGGCTGACCAAAGGCCAGCTTAAGGTGCACAGGCAAAAAGGGATCAGGATTGTGCAGACCTTATTCCTTTACTACATAGCGCACAGGGATATCAACGGACTCAGCGTGGAGAAGATCGCCAACTCAGTGATGATCGAAAGGCAGCCGGACGCCACCCCTGAAGAAAATTTGCAGCATTATGAAACACTCGCTGAAGCGCTCAAAAATGAGCTCCGGCAAATAGTGCAGTCCTTTGATGAAGATAATAATCCCCTTTACCGTTTTGAACCGGTAGTAGTTGGAATAGACCCGCAGCGGGAGTTTCTTAAAGCCCGTGATGAAGCAGAGAGCAATGAGGCGATCCAGAAAGAATCATGGGAAGCTTTATTGTCAATGGAAGAGTGGCTGGTGCACACCCGCCAGATGAACATGGACCTGGCAGACGGGAACAAGTCTTTCCTGGCTGGATTCGCGGGCGCCGCAAACGGGGTTATCATAGACATCCTGTGGCAAGGCCGCCACATATACGGGCGTATAGATATGGTTGACATAAACCGGATCGTGGCTGAGGGTACTCCTTTGACAGGCATATATACCGACCAGGACGACCTGGATTTTGCTGTAAAAATTGCCAGGTGGCCGGTTCAGGGAAAGACCCTGGATACGCTAATGCAACGGGTAAAAGACCAGAGGATCTTGTTCTGGGTGCCGGATAATTTGAACCACGAGGAAAAGTCTTTGCTGCTGGACTTTGCCGCTTACCGCAAGCTGGTCTCCAGCTGGGAAGAAAAAGATACCGATGACGCGGTTACCATCATCAACTGGGTGGCCGGCAAGCTGAAAACCGAGATGGGAAAAATCTGCCGTCTGGTACGTTCCAGCTATGGCCGGGGCCGCATAGACGCCCTTAATAACACTTGCATGGATTTTAATATTGCCGGGGAATTGAAAGCGGTCCTTACCCCTCTGGTAGACCGGGTGCTCAGCAGTGTATATGTGTCAGCGGATATTAAGTTTGACCCGCCTTTTGAATTTCGCAAGGAGGAAGGAGTTAAACTTATTAACGGTATTGTTAAAACCGGCTCTATCCCTAAAGGAGCCAAGCTCAACCAAAACATCAGCGCTGCCCAGAATTTCGGCTACAGCCTTAGAGTGATGAAAAAAGGGCCTGAAAAAGTATTGGATACGGAAGGCAATACCTATGTCCGGGATATCTGGCAGTTCATTGATGAACACCTGGCTGAGGGTCAGGAAATGAAGCTTGACACCTTATACAAAAATTTCATGGGAGTCGGCGGGCCGAAAGACTATGGATTAACCCGGAGGATGGTGCAGATATATTTGCTATGCCTGGTCCAGCAGGGCCGGGTGCAGGTCAGCGTAGGTCCGCAGGCGGGGCTTCCCTGCCAGGTAATTGATTATTCAAATATAGCCGATATAGATTTCTCAGCTAAAGTACTGGATAAGATGGAAAGGCTGCAGAAAGTGGCCAGGCCGGAAAATTGGGAAGTATTGCGCCCTTATCTCGAAAAAATAATGGGAAAAAGCATTCCGGTAGGGCTCACTGATGAGCAGATTTCACAGAAACGCCTGGAAATGAGAAACCTGTTTAAGAAGGTGCGGGAGGAAGCCAGGCGTGCTTCCGATAAGGCGGCGGCATTGTTTGAATGCCTGGATTTTGCCAACCCGTACGGTGAAGAGATGGAACAGGTCAGCAGGCTATTTTCAACAGACCTCGAGGCGAGCAACGATATTGACCTGCTGCTGAGCGCCTTGAAAGATATTTTTGGTTATCAGGCTTTTGATACTATGCGCTCTGACGAGGCCGAATTAAAAGACCTAGGCAACCGGTTGGCCTGTTACCAGAGCGTCTGTCAACTGCTTAAATACGAAACTGAGCTTCGTGTGGGTCGCGCTTATGTACAACATACCCTACCGGACATTAAAGACCTGCAGTTAGTTAAGCAGCAGCAGAAGTTGGTAGCGGGGAAAATGGCTGAATTTAATAAATATATCGATGAAGAGATTAAATTAAAGAACGAGCTGTTAGGTCACCAGCAACCCCTGCCGGGCGAGGAGGGGACAATTTTCAAGCTGATGCATGAATACCGGTTGGTATATATCGCCATGCATGAAAAAGTGACCCAGTGCTGCAACCATGCTCATCAGTCGATTGAACGGTTAATGACCGGGCCTGATTTTCAGGCTATTGTTGCCCTGGAAGGCATCACCGCCCTGCAGCCGGAGTTCAGTTCCGCACTGCGCCGGCGGCTGGAAAATCTGGCAGAAGGGGTTTTCCAGTGTGCCAATGACTCTATGGCTTCGCTGGAAAACCAGCTCAAGGCCCGTCCGCTGCACGAATGCGGCCTCAGTTTCAGAAATTATGGGAGTATTATCGAAAAAGCTGATTCAGCCCTGCGCCAGGCCGGTGAGATCTGGGAGAAGACTGTCAATGGCAAGCTGGAAGTATTCCTGAACCAGGCCATAAAAGAAAGGCTGAAGCAGGGCGAAAAAGAACCCATTATTGCTGCTTTACTGGCCTGTTCAACAGTGGAAGAAGTAAGGGAACTCCTGCTGCGGGAGGTTGCCGCTGATCCTGCGATTGTTGATAAAATCAACCGTTTCTTAAAAAAGATTGTGGTTAAAGTGGTAAGAAAAGCTGATTTCAAGCCTTCCGTAACAGTGGTGGAGGAAGGCCGGATAGAGGATATAGTGCGGGAATTCCAGGATTTCCTGGCAAAGCAGTTCGCGGATATGGAGCCCGATGAGGATACTATACCTGTCTTGAAGCTGGAGTAGGGGTAGAGTTATGACATTATTGAATGATTGGATTAGAGATAAACTTGAAACGGTCAGGGGCTACGATCATGTTCTGGTCAGAGATCACTTAGGCCTTCTGGGCAGGGCTGACAGGCTCATCGACCAGTTCGGCAGCGAGGCGGCGTATGCGGTGGTGACCGGGGCCACTAACCTGGCCTTCCGCATGTGTTATGAAACAGTGGCTGAGAGCGGGGCACAGCGTATCATGGTGGTTGACCGGACTCCCCTTAAAAGGCTGGGTAATATTAGCGCCAATACGGCTCCCCCGTTATTCTACCCGGATTTTCTAGCCACGGTGCCCGAGGATGCCCGGGTGATCCTGGATGTCCGCCAGTTTCTCAGGGACATAACCGGCGATCCGGAGTGGCCTTCTTTGTGCAATGACCAGGGCTACGCCAGGCTGATCGTTACCCACCTGGACGGAGTAATCCGGGCGCATAAAAATTTAAGAAGGGCGAAAACGCAGGGTTTCACCGATTTTGACTTCAAGACAATTATTGCCTTTGCCGCTTTGGGGCTGCCCGAGCTGGCTTTTAAAAAGCTGCGCAGTGAATATTACTGGCGCATAGGGCTATTGGGCCACCAGACCATGAGGGATTTAGACCAGCTAACTGGCGAAGTATTGAAGCCCATTAAGCAGCAGCTCCTGCAGGCGCCTGTTCCATTTCGCTGGTTTGTGGACCAAGACGCGGAGATGGTAGTAGTAGGATTTTACCTGTCGGCAATACTGGCCCAGCACACTGATAAATGGGGTTTGCTCCTGGCCAATATTGACCCCGGCCTGTCCGGCTTTAAGCAGGTGGAGGAGAAAATCCTGACTGAAACCACCCCCGGCTTGATTAAGCTCGATCCTCGCCAAGCGGAAAGAGATGTGCAGGAGGTGGAGGACAGTCTGGATCAGGAAGATCTCGACTTGCTGCTGGTGAAGGAGTTGCACATTGATACCCCCGCCGGCTTTATTTCAATTATCGAGAAGGAAAAATATTCAAACCTTTTTCGTTCCCTGGCCTTGCTTATGGCTTTAGACGACTGTCTGGGTGAAAAACCGTCCCCGGATGCTATCAAGAAACTTAAGGATCAACTGTACTGTGCTGACAAAAGCGAATGTTTCGCGGATTACTGGCAGTCAGAATCCTGGGCCAGGTTAAGCGAGGCTTATAAGCTGGCTGTGGAAATTCATCATTTGCGCCAGCAATTATTCAGCATGCTTAAGAATATTAAAGTTAAAAAACCCGAGCAGCTTGGTTTTAAATATTACTGGCAGCAGTGGAACCAGCAGAAATTAAACCGGCTGGAGTATTACCTGTCATCACTGGAGCGGCTGCTGGACACAGGTAACATATTGCCCAGATCTGTTAAAGATTTGCCCGAATTATTTTCCCAGGCTCTGTCCAGGGTGCGAAAGAGAATAAGGGCTGTCAGCGACGAGGTGCATTACCAGCTGGACTCAGTCAACAGGAGCTTTCAGGACCTGGTAGCCCTGCAATATGCCTCCTGGGTGGACGGCAAAGACGAAGTTGTTTTGACCAGCCAGTTCATAAGCAGGTGCCTTAAACCACACTGGGATCCCCAAAATGAAAAAGCAGTTATATTTATATTTGACGGTATGCGTTATGACATCTGGGACGAATTGCTTTACCCGGCACTGGCGGAAAAGCTTGAGCTGCTGCAGGATTATCCGGCTGTTTCCATCCTGCCGACCGAGACTCAGCTAACCCGCAAAGCTATCAGCGCGGGAGCATTCCCCGACCAATTTGATACTAAGAGCGGCGAGGACAAACTGCTTAAAGAAGGCCTGGGCCGGGAGATGGGAGTAAGCCAGGCGGTTGAATTGATAAACCCGGACGGACACGGGACCGGGGAGACTGTCCATTACCGCTGCGGTAAACTTGACGTGTATATTTTTGAACTATGTGACGTGGAGCTGCACGGGATTCACATGAAGAAACTGGGCGACGGCAGGGAAGTGCCCGCCCGCCCGCTGGCATTCATTTACCAGCAGCTCATTAAAAACATTTTGGACCATGAAGTAATGGCCATCATTCGCACGCTGGAGCCTGGCACCAAGGTGTTTATTACTGCCGACCACGGTTTTGTCCGGCTGGGCAGGCAGCCTGTCTGGTTTAATGATGCTGACCTTAACGAACCACTGGACTGCAGTTACCAGAATACCATGCTCAAGGTTGCCTTTAACCAGGTGAACCTAAAGAAAGAACACAAAGCAAATATGATCGCATTTTCTCCTGCGAAATTGCGAGTACCGTCCAAGGTTACCCGCTTTGTAAAAGCACGGGGTCAGTTAATAGAGAAGGAGTTTCGAAGTATTGTCTTCCCCCGCCCGGGCTATTCGTTCAAACGGCAGAATTCTCCGTATAATCCGGATGCTTACTCGCACGGGGGTATCTCTCTCCAGGAAATGATCATACCGATGGTGGTTATGCGGGTGAAAGCTGACATGGACAGCCTGATCGTTGCCGGACCCATTACAGGGTCAACTGAGGTTTTGGAAGGGGAAGAGATAGAGGTCAGAGTACAGCTGGAATACAAGGCGCCGGCTCTTTTTAGTTCCGAGATGAGGGTTGATGTGGATGCTTACTATGCTCCATCAACCGGTAAAAGTCCGGCGGACCAGGTGGAACTAACCCACCAGGTTTTATACGTGGGGATTGCCAACAGTGAAATAATATACCGGTTTAAGCCAGGCGCAGATGAGGCTACAAAGGAAGAGAGAATTGATGGGGTAATGAAAAGGCTGCTAACTATAGAATTGAAATACAAAGATGGGATGCGTACAGTCCGGCAGAGCCTGAGCCGAAGCTTCCTGGTTAAGCTGAATTCAGAGCAGGTGGTCCGCCGCGTGCCCACTCATTTAGGAAATATACTGGGACTTGCTCCTAAGAATATGAGGTGAAATTATGCCCAGGAAAGTGCCTTATAAGGCAAAGCAGGAGAGTTTTTTTCAGAAAAAGGCTGCTGTCATGCCGGAGGGCTATTACTCGGGAGATAAACCAAACCCTAATTTGAGATCTTTCGTGGAGCAGCACCTGCTGGAAAACCCTTATGATCCCGAGACCGATGACTATGATGTCCCGGCGTTTGACCAGCCGATCGACACGACCAAGGCAACGGCCATCTATAACATGCACACCTACTGGTCAAAAAAGCCCCATGATGCTATACGCCAGTACATAAGGCACTACACCAGGCCCGGCGACCTGGTGCTGGACCCTTTTTGCGGGTCGGGCGGGACTGCCCTGGCCGCGCTGATGGAAGGACGAAAGGCTATCGCTATTGATCGCAGCCCGGCGGCTACATTTATTACCAAGAATTATTGTACACCGGTGGATGCAGAAGAGTTGCAAGAGGCTTTTGAAGAATTGAAAGCGAAGGTAAAACCGGAAATCGACTGGCTTTACGAGACCAGGTGCGACCGTTGCGGGGGTAAGGCAACAACCAGTTATACTGTCTACTCACAGGTATTCCAGTGCCCGCGCTGCCTCCAGAAGGTGCCTTTATTTGATTGTATTGAGGTGGAAGGGCGGACGCAGGCAGGTAAACCCAAGAAAATAAAGGCTTGTCCATATTGCTATAAAAAGGGACAGGCTGAGGAGATTAAGACAACTGGAGATAAATTTGGCGCCATACCTGTGCTGGTCAGCTACCAGTGTCAAAGCGGTTGTAAACCAAAGCGGGACGGACGGCGGCACAACGACCCCGATCCATTAAAAAGAGATTACTTTGAACGGTATGACCTTGCTAAAATCAGGGAGATCGAGGGTAAAACCATACCTCACTGGTACCCAACAGATAGAATGATGCATGCGCCGGAAGACCAGGAATGCTGGGGGGTAAAATGGAGGGCTGGAACAAGTAACTTCCGTACGGTGGATGAGCTTTTTACGAAGCGTAATCTTTGGGCTTTAGCTGCAATAAGAGAAGGTTTGCATAACTATGACCATCTAATGTTGGTATTCAATTCGATAATACTAAATAGCAGTAAACTATACAGAAACAGAGCTGGAGGAGGGGGTGGCCCGACCGGAAATTATTACATAGCGCAGGACTTTCGAGAAATGGCTGTGTGGACTCAAATTGAAGGAAAAATTGATGAATATTCTCAGATTGACAATAAAAATAAAATGAGGCTTATCGTATCAACAAGTACATCCTGTACCCTTAATGATATTATGAAAAACTCCATTGATTATATCTTTACGGATCCTCCCTATGCTGAAAAAGTTCAATATGGTGAACTTAACTTTATCTGGGAAGCTTGGCTTGGTTTTGATACCCACTGGCATGATGAAGAGATCATAGTTAATGAAGTTAGAGGAAAGACGGTTGATCATTGGAGAGAGATGATGTCTCAGGCTATGGCAGAGTGTTACCGGGTTCTAAAACCAGGGAGATGGCTATCTCTCTGCTACCATGACACATCGGAAGGGACCTGGGAAATGGTCCAGGATATCATGGCTGAAGTGGGATTTGTCCCCGATGCGTCAGACAGGGCCTTATTCATCGATACCGGGCAGAAATCATATAACCAGCTAACTGCAGATAAAGTCAACAAACGTGACCTGGTGATTAATTTTCGCAAGCCTAAGCCGGGTGAAACGGAACGATCAATAGTTATTGACGAAAATGAGGATGATACTACCTTTGCCCAAAAAGCGCATGCCATCATCCGCGATTACCTTTCAACTCACCCGGGCAGCAGCAAGGACCGCATCTACGACGAAGTAGTCAGCCGCATGGTCCGCAGGGGGCAGATGGAAGCCCATAATTTTGATGAATTATTAAAACAGCTTGCCGAAGAGGTGAAAAAGCCGGTCCGCAAGGACCTGTTTGAATATGAGAACCCGGACTTATTTGGCACCCATGAAAGCAGCCACTGGTACCTCAAAGAAGAGGACCCGGTGTGGGAGGATGAACCGGAGATCGCCCGTGAAGACGCGGCAGCGAAAAAACTGGAACAGTTTATAAAGAAATGGTTAAAGGAAAACCCGCACAGAGAGGGCGTCCACTACTCTGACCTCTTTGAGTGCTACATCTATGCCGTTAAGGAGAAGCCCAGGCGTCAGCTTATTGATTGGCTGCCGGATTATTTTTATAAAACCCTTGAAGGCACTTACCGCCTGCCGGCCAGTGACGAGGAGAGGAGCGCCAAGGAGGAAGCCCGCCATTCCGGCCAGAACCGCCGCATCAAACGCTATGTGTCTTACCTGGAAAACGGGCTGCCGGTGCCTGAGAAGGAGAGGCCTTCCGACGCCACCCTAGCCGAGTGGATCAGGACCTGCAAGCGTTCCGGCATGTATGCCCGGGGCAAGTACCTGTATGAGCAGGGCGGGCTGAACCTGGATAAGCTCTCCGAAGAGGCTGCTGTTAATGTGGAAGAGGACTACCTGGTCTGCGTCCGGTCTCTGTCCCGCGAGCAGGCAGGGCAGAAACAGGCCAAACGCACCCGCAAAAAGGGAGGGGCATGATCATCGAGCTTAAAGAAATATTCCGCGGCAAAGTAGTCAACAAGGCTCATACCATCAATACCGGCGTGGATGAATTCCCCCGCTATGTGGTTGAATACCTGATTGATAATTACTGTGAAGAAGAGACTTTCCATAAAGATCTGGATGTGGTGGTCCGCCGGCTCAAGGAGAACTTTGTGCACGGCGCCGAGGCCGAGAAAATACGCCACCATATCAGGGAAAACCGCAGCCATTCGGTAATAGCCAACCTGGAAGCAAGGCTGGTTGAAACAGAAGACAAATACTGGGCCAGCATCTCGGCCATCAACGAGAACTATGTCAACATCCCGGAGTCGATCGTCAACCAATACCCCATGCTACTGTCGGGAGGCATGTGGGGCACCATTGACCTCACTTATGACGAAACCGAGGTCCACAACAAGAAAATAAGGCCGTTCAAGGTGACCGGCTTCACCCCTTTCCAGGTCAGCGTCATCAACCTGGACGAGTATATATCAAAACGGCAGAATTTTTCTACTGATGAATGGATTGATGTGTTGATCAATTCCTGTGGCCTCTCCCCGGCAAAAATGAGCAGGCGTCAGAAGCTCCTGTATTTGTGCCGCTGCATTCCGCTAGTGGAGAGCAATGTAAATTTAATCGAGTTAGCCCCCAGGGAGACTGGGAAAACCTATCTCTACCGTAACATCTCCTACTACGCGCATGTGCTATCGGGAGGCAAAGCCACCCCCGCGCAGCTTTTTATCAACCTTAATAACGGCAAAATCGGCGAAGTGGGTACCAGGGACGCCGTGGTTTTTGATGAAATCGCCAACACCGATTTCCAGGATCCGAAGGCGCTGGTCAGCATTATGCAGGGCTATATGCAGGATGCCAAGTTCAGTCGGGGCAAGAAAGAGATCCTGGCTTTTGCCAGCCTGGTCTTTGTGGGGAATATTGATGTGCAGGGACAGCTGCCCCACGAGAAGTACTATCATCTTTTTGAGCCGCTGCCTGATTTTATGCAGGTAATTGCTTTCCTCGACCGGATTCACGGCTACCTGCCCGGGTGGGAAATACCCAAACTGGGTCCGGACAGCTATGCCAAGGATTATGGATTTATCACCGATTATTTCTGTGAAATTATGCATGAATTGCGACGTGTGGATTTACTTAGCAGTGTCCGTCACCGCTTTGAGATCCTCGATCTGGGGAATACCACCCAGGGTGTGTCCGGCCGCGATCAGAGAGCAATAATGAAAACGAGCTCAGGCCTGCTCAAACTTATCTACCCGGATGGTCAGGTTACTGATGATGAATTGGAGGAAATCCTGGTCTTGTCCTGCGAATTGCGCCAGCGGGTGCGCGAGCAGCTGCACCTGATCGCTCAGGGAGAGTATGAACGCATAAAACTTGGAGTAAAGCTCCTGCCTTCCGGAAAGCAAAGCATCCCCCATCTGCCTGACTCGGACAGGGTCCAGAACGTGTCCCTGCCTCCCGAACCAAGTGTGGGTGAGGTCACCGGCCTGGCTGTTTCCGGGGATCACGGCTGTATAATGCGCTTTGAGATGCAGGCCACCCGCGGGCATGGGCGAATAGTGCCGCTGGGCTCCATACAGAGGGTGATGCGCGAGAGTATCGAAGCGGCCGCGCAGTACATCAAGGCCAGTCACGATAATTTAGGCATCTCGTTAGAATGGAGGCAAAACTATGACGTGGCTGTGCTGGCCACGTACATGGGTGTACCCAAGGAAGGCCCCTCAGCGGGAGTTGCTATGGTTACTGGGATTGTGTCTGCCCTGAAAGGTATACCGGTGCGCAACGATTTAGCCATGACCGGTGAGATCACCATTATGGGCAAGGTCCTACCCGTGGGTGGGATCCAACAGAAGGTAAGAGCAGCCTTTGACGCCGGTGTCAAGGAGGTCCTGCTGCCAAAAGAGAATCTGGACGAAGCCCGCCATCTGCCCTCCTACGTACTGGAAGCGGTAAAGCTTACCCCTATAAGTACGGTTCAAGAAGTATTAAATATTGCGTTAACCGAGGGTCAGCAAAGGAGTAATTCATGAACACATTATGGATGCTGACAAATGAGACAATGTGCGAAAGAATCGAGAGTGCCAAGAATCGAGTGATATATGTGGCTCCGGGTTTATGTATGGATGTAGCCAAAGCACTCGTAGGATTTGTTAAAAACAACGGTCCAGGAAAGTTAGCAATCATACTGGATGAATCGCCTCATATTTGCCGCCTCGGTTATGGGGAGATTAAAGCCGTGGAGATATTATTAGAAAATGGGGTAGCGATCCGTAAATGTTCCGGTTTGAGGGCAGGTATATTCATAGTGGACGAGGATGCGTGGTTCTTTTCTCCGACCCCGCTCTTGGTTGAGGAGGGCACTGATGTAAAGACAGAGTTCGCTCCTAATGCGGTTGTTATTGATGTGGAACAGGCTAACAAGTTAGTATCATCCTTATCTCCCATGCTGGCAATTAATCATTTACTCGAAAAAGCAAGTGAAACCAGCGGGCGTTCTATAACCGTTGTTCCGAAACCTGAAATTCCCTATGAAGAATATACTCAAGAAGACCTGCAATTAGCTAAAGAAAGCCTTGCCGTGTGTCCGCCACAGAAATTTGATATGTCCCGGCAAGTTCTAGTCTATCACAGCTATGTCCAGTTCGTAGAACTAAAATTAACAGGTACTACGCTTTCCCGGCATACTGTAACCATTCCACCGGAGTTGTTAAATGTGAGTAGAAGCAAGGAATATCAGGAACGGTTGCGTTCGACTTACCGGCTGATAAATGAAAAGAGTAGTATCTCGGGAAAAGAGATAAATGAAAAGGTGTTAAAATTAAGGAATACATACCTCCGCTCTCTTGGAGCACGTTTCGGTACGGTTATTTTGCGTCAAACAAAAGACGAGTTTGAAAAGCAGGTTGAAGGGATCAGAAAACAGCTAGAGATATTCAAAAAAAAGGTTCAGTCTGACCTGGAAAAAGAGTTTAATTCGTGCAAAAAAGAACTAAAAAAAATCCTGGCACCGGTTGTCAAAGAAAATCCGCCTGACGAATTAAGGTTTGGCATAACAACAAAAAAACCTACTAAGGAACAAGTAGATCGATATTTAGAAAAAAAACTTGATACTGTTATTCCTGATGCAGAAAGTTTTGTAATTAACATGAAACTCCATTGTGTTTTCAAGGATGTTACATATGAGTCACTTAATGATCGAGAATTTATCGATGCTCTACGGAAAGCCTATCCGTATGTTGATTGGCCGGAATTGCCGTATGACCAGTGTAAAGCAGTTCAGGAAGCACTCTTCCCAGACACTCGTGATTAATACGTTTGAGGTTGTCGAGAACGGTTTAACTTATAAGATTCGTTAAACTATGTATAAATACAGTATAATAAGGGTGAATTTCTCAATAGAAATGATCCTCTTTTTTTATTTCAGTTAAAGAAGGTGAGGCTCAGTGTATATAAATTCATTTATCAAGTCGTTGAGTAAGAATAGAAAGATATTTGTTTCTGAGGCAGATTTCCAATTTGCTTTAGCATGGGAAATCAAACAAAATATGCCTCAAGCAGAGGTTAAGCTGGAGTATTGCCCTGCAGATATAGATATGTCGATGCATGTGGATATATTAGTTAAGAACAATGGTCATTGGTATCCTGTTGAGCTTAAATATATGACAATGGGATGCGATGTTATCGTTAATAAAGAAAGGTATTTTTTAAAAAACCAGGGCGCCCAGGATATAAGGCGGTATGATTTTTTGAAGGATATAATGAGAATTGAAAAACTGGTTTCTACTGGCAGCCCTTTTAATAAAGGTTTTGCCGTGTTGTTGACCAATGATCGTAGTTATTGGACGGCTTCAAATTTCTCTAATACCTGTGATGCGGCCTTTAGAATTAATGAGGGCGCAAAAAAGAACGGCATTTTGAGATGGGGGGACCGTACTGGAACCGGTACATCCAAGGGGCGTGAAGAGCCAATAGTGTTAGCAGGTACGTATGAGATGCATTGGAATGATTTTAGTTTTATTGATGATAGACGCTGGGGGCAATTTCGTTATTTAGCTATTGAGGTTTTGAAATAACCAAGTGCTTAAATGGCTCTGTTTGCACTAGTTCGTCTATAGTGGGATAATGTAGCTTTCACCGTTCATGACCAAGATATGGCACCGGTGGGTAAGCCGATCTAGCAAGGCTGTTGTAAGCATTTCATCACCAAACACTTGGGTCCAGTTGGCGAATTCAAGGTTAGTCGTAATCATTACGGACCCCCGTTCATAGCGTGAAGCTACAAACCTAAATAATAATTCGGCCCCTTCTTTGGTGTAAGGTACATAACCCAACTCGTCAATCAAAACCAAATCGTAGTTTAGCCACCTTTTTTCAAACTTGTTAAGACGGTGTTCCCTCTGTGCCTGCAACAGTTCAGTAACCAGCCCCGGGGCGGTATAGAACCGCACCCGGCACCCCATTTGGCAGGCGCAAAGCGCCAGAGCCGAACAAATATGCGACTTGCCGGTTCCGACACTACCAATAGCAATAACATTCTCTTTGGCACGGATATATTCACACCGGCTTAAAGCCAACACCTTTTGCTTGTTCAGCGATGGGATAGCATTAAAATCGAAACCCTCCAGGGTTTTAAGCACCGGGAACCCGGCCTGTTTAATTCTAAGCCTGCGACTGTTTTCATCACGGGTCAGCACCTCTTGTTCCAGTAGCGTACACAAGTATTCCTCGTAAGTACAATTTTTCTCCGCAGCGTCGTAAGCGTCAAGTAAACACTCACC
>DBRJ01000024.1:0-27427 GCA_002305915.1 Pelotomaculum sp. UBA1371
TATAAACCCGGACCGGGTATTCCAGTTTTTTTTCGTATATCCACATAACTAAATCCCTTCCTATTTGTATTCAATTTCCCACGGCCAGGGGTCCTCAATCCAGGGCCAGGGGCACTGAGCGGGCGCATTACCAAAGACCGTCAACGGCCCGTACATCTCCTCATAACGTTTGACGGCCGCAAAGAGTTTTTCGCGTATGGCATAAAAGTCCCGGAGTGCGGCCCGGTCCCCGGGGTGCGTGTCCAGGAATAAGTTTAGCTCAATCGCGAAGAATTCCAGGGCCTGGATTTCCTTCAGCATGGATAGTCTTTTGTCCATTATTTCACCTCATTTTTTTAAACCATTCATTCATAACGGGTATGGACTATAAAGGTCCGGAAAAGCTGTTCCCTTTTCCAGCGCTTCAGCCGGGCTGAAAACCGGCCCGTATTTTTGCCAGACCACATAGGCCCGGGCGAGACGGTAAACCGGGCCAAATCCTGCTGTTTGGTAGTCCGGTGCTGCTTGTAACTCAGCGGTAGCTATTTCAATACCTGTCTGCTCTTTTTGAGAGATATCCTGACCGCCGCCTGGCTTTAACGGCCTGGTCTGATAAGGTTCTTTTTGAGACATAATAGGGCCTCCTTTGCCATCTGACAACATGTTTTGCTTCTTTATTTTCAAACTATGGCCAATAGGGGAACAATGTTACTTTATTTGGCAAAAAAGTAAAGGAAAAGCAATTATAATTTATCCGTAACGGCTAAGCAAGCTAACGCCCGGCAGCAGCTTTATCCCGCAAGTGTTACTGTGACCATCAACAGTCCCGCAAAATCAATAAGTCGTTATTTGACTGATAAAATCAACATTTTTTGGAATTGAAAGGCTCTATTATAATTTGATCTGCATATAAATAAATTAATGAATAATATGAGACTTATTGTTAGGCTTTCAGCGGGGTTCTTGGGCAGGCGGATTTAACTCAGTAATGGTAAGGGCTGATATCCGCTGTTTCGACAATTACTGCACACGGTGACCTTCCCATGGTGCAGCTTTAAGGCCAAGAGTGTGAAAAATTGGCGGAAATGCTGAGGTGGCCTGGATTTGAGGGAAAGAAGAATATACCTGGCAAGTCCCCATATGAGTAAACAGGGATTTGAAAAGCAATATATAGATGAAGCTTTTAAAACAAACTGGATTTCCCCTCTGGGACCCAATGTGGACTTATTTGAAAAAGAACTTGCGGATTACGTAGGAGTTAGCCATGCGGCAGCTTTATCGTCGGGGACTGCCGCCATCCATTTAGCTTTGAAATCACTGGGGATTAGGGAAGGTGATCTTGTATTCTGTTCTTCCCTCACCTTTGCAGGTAGTGTCAATCCTGTTCTTTATGAGAAGGCGATTCCGGTATTTATTGACAGCGACAGCTCAAGCTGGAATATGTCCAGGGAGGCTTTAAGGAAAGCCTATCAAGTTTATCCGGCTCCCCGGGCTTTAATTGTTGTTAATCTATACGGGCAGTCCGCCGATTATGATCTTATCAGAGAGATAGCCGGAGAGCACGGTACTCCGATAATCGAAGATGCTGCTGAAAGCCTTGGCGCGACATATAAAGGAGTACAAACAGGAGCCCTGGGCGATATCGGAATATTCTCTTTTAATGGAAACAAGATTATAACCACTTCAGGCGGGGGGATGCTTGTTTGTAATGATGAGGAGATAGTAAAAAAAGCAAGGTTTTGGGCTACCCAGGCCCGTGAAGCCGTACCGTGGTACCAGCATAATGAAGTCGGCTACAATTACCGGATGTCCAATATTTGCGCCGGCATCGGGAGAGGTCAGCTGAAGGTTCTGGAAGAGAGAATTGCTAAAAAGAAATTTATCTACGAACTGTATCAGGAGTCCTTTGCTGATATCCCTGAAATCAGGATGATGCCGGTTTGTGATTACGGTTCACCGAACTACTGGCTTTCCTGTATTATCCTGGATAGGTCCTGCTGTCTTAAGCCCTTTGATCTTATCAGCGCGCTGGCCAAAGAGAATATCGAAAGCAGGCCTGTTTGGAAGCCTATGCACCTGCAGCCGGTGTATGCAGATAAGCCGTTCTTCAGCAGCGTTGAAGGAGGCATAAGTGCAGCGGAAGATATTTTTAACAGGGGTGTCTGCCTGCCCAGCGACACTAAAATGACCACAGGGGATATTGAACTGGTGGCCGGCATAATTCGTCAATTATTTGGAAAGCAATAACAGGTACGGGTTTACATTTAAAGCATCAATAAATAAAGCATCGAGGTTTTTAAAGAAACCTCGATGCTTTATTTATTTATACCTGTATTTATACCTTGTTATTTTACAGTATGCGCTTATCCCTTCAAGCTCCGGAAGAACTCCAGGATCCTGCAGGAAAACACCACCCGGACACCCGTATTCTCTATCGTTTCCGGAATCGCCTGTCCGGAAAGAAGACATTCCTCCTCTTCGGAGAGCGGGACAGGGCAGGGGGCGGCGGGGTCAAAGACGGCGCCCCGGTTGCCGCCGAAGCCGAAGCTGGAAACGAAACCGGTGTCGTCAAAGGGGCCGGATCCGTTCAAGGTGCCGGAACCGGAGCCGGAGGAGGAGCCGGGGCCTTTCCAGGTGTTAAAGCCGGAACCCGGGTTGAAGCCGTTGCCTCTGTCGCTGCCGGTTTTTCCGCCTTCCAGTACGGCGCCCGGCTCAGGCGTGATGGGCACCTGCCCGCCGTTAGAGTACGGGTTCACAGCAGCCGCGTTTCTTGTTAAATCCACAAAACAGAGGGGCGGGAAGAGGACGCACCACCAGTTCGTCCCTCCGCCTTCGCCGATTACCACCCTTACGGCCTCATATTCTCCGGCCGGGAGGATAAATGGTCCGTAATGTTTGGTGGGGAATGGAAAACAAGCCAGCTCAACGCGTACCGGGTATTCTCTTCCGGCAGTCCGGACTTCACGGTCAGCGGTTTCCTGAATCAGGTCCAGGTTGTTCCGGGCAATGTCTCTCGCTGAAGCGATGTCATCAATTGCAAGAAACCCGGGAGCTACGTCCTGGACGATTGCGTCCCTTACTTTTCGCTTCAGATCCTGATCGAACAGGCTGTCGCTGTTTGCCACCACATGCAGGCGGATAAACTCCCCGGAGCCGGAGACTTCGGTTTTTGTATCCTGTTCCTGGCGCAGATAAAAGGCAGAAAGCAAAACAACAAGAAAGACAATTATTGTTAAAAGTATTTTTTTATTAGTCCCAGTCAAGTGCTCTCCCCCGATTCTAGAATAATTTCCATGATTATCAGTAAACCGTTCCAATTTTAACGGAGCAAACCGTTTCAAACCATGGTTATCAGAAAGGACAAATCCTTAAACTCCCCAGGGAGCAAAACCCAGTCCCCTTAAATTCCAAACTTACATAAGCTCGATTCCCCTCACCAACTCCCCAGCCCCCCAGCCCCAATTCCCCCGGCTGGACTAAAGCTGAAAGCTCATAGTTTTTCAGCTTAGGTTTTCAACTAATTATAGTATGCCCATAATCCAGACACACAAACTCCAGACCGCTGCGGTGCGATTCTTGTTTGGAGGGGGTTAGCAAATGTATATAATTACCAGGTCTGTTACCCTGCAAAACCATATCGTGCAATCGTATCCATAAATATAGAAAGGCATAGAAAGGGCGGCGCAGAAAGGGGGAAGATTTTTAGCGGGCCGCCGAAACTGACTAACCTGCAATTTTACGGGGAGGTGCTTTAAATGAAAAGGAAAGGTTTGTTAACCTTTGCTTTAGCGGTGGTCCTGGTTCTGTCACTGGCAGTTTCAGCCTATGCCGGCCCCGGTAAAGGAAAGGGAAAAACAAAGTTCAAACCTGATAACAGCAAATTTAAGATTATCCAGTTGCAGGATGTAAAGTCTCACTGGGCAGAGCAGCCGATTCTGTGGATGTGCGGACAGGGCATCCTGATGGGTTATCCCGACCTGACCTTCAGGCCGAATACCCCAGTCACCAAGTTTGAAGCCGTCATGATGATTTCCAAGGCGTCCGGTTTTGACGGATCTGTCAAGTTCAATCAGGGGCGCTCATGGAGCAGGGATGTTCCTTCCTGGATGGAGGAATGTCTTGATTATGCAGTTGATGAGGGGATTTTAACGGAAGACGAGGCCGCTGATTTGAAAGGATGGACGCCTGCAAAGCGTTACGAGGTAGCGGTTTGGGCGGCCAGGGCAATGGGTGTGGATACGGATGATAATTATTACTTCCAGGATTTAAATGACATACCCTTTTACGCCAGGACCTACGTGGGCGGGATGTATAAGCACCGGTTCATGGTTGGTTATCCCGGCAATGTATTTCAGCCCAACAAACCGGTAACACGGGCGGAACTGTCGGTTGTCCTGTACCGGATCCTCCTGTCGCAATCCCAGGATGATTCTGATCAAGACAGCGATGACGGAGATTATGATGAAGACGTGGATGACCTTGAATTAGTTAGCTTGAAGCCCGCCGACGGCAGCGATGACGTGGCCCCGTCAACCAGCAGGCTGGTTGTCAGGTTCAACCTGGAAGTCAGGGCTGTGGAGGATAACGAAAACGTCAGGGACGGCATCAGGGTAAGGAATGTAACTGATGATTATAACGTAGGGATTGACAGAGTTTCCTTCAGCGGCAAAGAGTTAAGGATTGATCTTGATGAACCGCTGGAAAGTAATACGACCTACAGGGTTACTATAGACAACGATATCATCGAGGACAGGGAATACGGGCAATACTTTGAAGGTATTGACGCTGGAGACTGGGAATTCAGTACGGATTACGAAGAACTTGAAATCCTGGAGTTAACGCCCGAAAACGGGGCATCAAATGTTAACGGCCCCAGGACGGAGGTCCTGAAAGCCTGGTTTAACGGGGACATCCAGGTTGTGGACGGGAAGGACCTGCTCAGGTCTGTAAGAGTATATAATAGAACAGACAGGGAAATTGTTGAAATCAAAAAGGTCGAACTGGATCAAGACAAGCTCCTGATCACCCTGAAGGAGCCTTTATTGAGGAACATTGCTTATGAAGTGACCATCAGGGCAAATTGTTTTGAGGCTGAAGACACAGGCGATAAATTCGAGGGCCTCGACGGCAGTGAGTGGAGATTCACAACCCGCTGATTGTTTAATCAGTGTAATAACAAAAAAGAAGTTTCTGCCGGCTAGTTAAAAATAAATATTAGATAGGAGCATTTGGGGCTGCAAAATGTGGTCTTGCGGCAGACAGGAACCTGCCCCTGAAATCCTAAAAAACTGCATACTTGACACCCTTTTATCCCTCCTTTTGGTGACAGGGGGTCGGTTTTCCCGGTACTTGTAAACTGGTGCCGGGAGAACCGTCCCCCTGTCGCCCTTTTGTCGCCTTCGCCTTGTGGACCAGGAACCGCCCCCTGGTCCGAATGTGCCGGGAGAACCGCCCCCCTGTCACGGTTGCCGGTATCAGGAGAACCGTCTCCCTGTCATCTGTCACTGTCACCTTCATCCCTGCATCTTTGACCTTGTCACCAGTTACTTTGTTTCCCGGCCGTTATTTTTATAAAAATTATTTAACAAAGGAGGGATTTTTTTATTGATGTAGAAAGTATGTAATTACTTTGTACATATTTTGTGGACAGAGGCATAGATCAGAGGCCGGGGCGTGGGGATTTTGAAAATTGAGATAAGGGGTGCAGAGAAGCTCAGTTTTAGAGAACGCCAGGTTGTAACCATGAAGGAAATGGGTTACTCCACCGGACAAATTGCCCGGCAGCTGGGACTTGTTGCCAGTACTGTGTCAACCCTGTACAGCCGCGCCAGGACCAAAGGTTATGAAGTGGTAATTATCATTCCGGGGCAAAACCTGGGCATCTTTGGAGCACCGGAGGAAGAGGAGGAAGTAACGTGAGCCAGCCGCTGAGGAAAGAACATGATCTATATTACTTGCCTTTACCGGAAGAAAAAGTATCCGGAAAGCGCACGGAACCGCAGAGGTCTTTCAAGTTCTCCAAAAGCAGGCTTCCCGGCCTGGTGGCGTTGCTCATATTGAGTTATCTTGCCATATCACTGGGCAGCCAGTTCAGCAAGTTATCGATTATGCAGCAGGATGTCCAGAGAATTCAACAGGAAATTGAGCAAATGAAGGAAAAGAACGATGCCCTGCGCAGCGAACTGCTGTTGGTGCAGAGTGACGCCTACCTGGAGAGAACTGCCCGGGAAAAACTGGGACTGGTTAAGCGGGGCGAAACAAGGGTGGTGGCAGTGCCCGAAGGGACCGAACTAAAGGGAATTATGCCTCCCTCAATGGAAAATTTCGTTGCTGACTAATTTATCGGCCCCCGGTCAGATGTTTCTTGACACTCTCCTTTCCTGTCGCATATAATTACACTAGGTTTTTCCGCAGATTTGGGGGAGGAATAATTTCAGTTATGCCGATTGAGCTGGGGAGCGTCCAGGAGGGCGTTGTCACCGGAATTACTAATTTCGGTGCTTTTATTGAATTGCCCGGCGGAGTGACCGGATTGGTGCATATATCAGAAATAGCTGAAGTTTACGTCAAAGATGTTCGTGATTTTTTAAAAATCGGCGACAAGGTAAATGTTAAGGTTATTTCGATAGATCCCAAAGGGAAGGTAGGCTTGTCCATTAAACAGGCCAATCCGTCTGCACGTTCAAAGCCGAAGAAATTCCAGGTATCTTTTGAAGACAAGCTGGCCAGGTTTATGAAAGAAAGTGAGGAGCGCCAGCAGGTTCTGAAGAGGAGTACTGAATCCAAACGGGGTGGCCGAGGCTCGGGTAGAAGAATTGAATAACAGGATTAGGATTGTTCATCTCTTGCAGGAGATGAAGACCAGGAAGCAATTCTCACAAAGGGAATTGTTTTTATTTTTATTAGCTGGTGCCAAATCGAGGTGTTAAATATGCAATTAATAGCGGCCATTGATATCGGGACCAATTCCACCAGGCTCCTGGTTGTCCAAAAAACGGGGGCCGGTTGGAAGGAACTGGCGAGAAAGCTGGCCGGCACGCGCCTGGGCGAGGGAATCCGGCGCGGTGTCCTGCCGCCCTCCGCCATGGAGCGGACGGCAGAAGCCGTTGGGCTCTTTTACCGGGAGGCCTTGAGCCTCGGGGCGCAGCGCGTTGTTGCCGCGGCTACCAGCGCCGTGCGGGACGCTTCCAACCGGGCAGAGTTTTTGTCGCTGGTCAAGCTGAAAGCAGGCTTGCCGGTGCGGGTTTTGAGCGGGGAGGAGGAGGCGCGCCTGAGCTACCGGGGTGTGATCTCGGGCCTGGACATCGAGCCGGACTCAACAGTGGTTGTTGATGTCGGGGGCGGCAGTACGGAGTTGATCTGGATGCAGGCCGGGCGCCTGCACCTGGTCAGCGTAAAGGCCGGAGCCGTGCGTCTGACCGGAGCAGGAGGGCGCTGCGGGCCGGCGGCAACGCTGGGGCCTGCCCTGGTGCAGGTGAAGCGGTCAAAGGCCGGGAACCTGGTGGGAGTGGGCGGAACTGTTACCACCCTGGCTGCCATTGATCAAAAACTTGTTGAATATGATCCGCGCCTGGTGCACGGTTACACTTTAACTGCCGGAAGGATCAAAGAGATCTTGAGCATGCTGTCCAGCCTTGACCTGGCAGACCGTAGGAGAGTGCCGGGGCTGCAGCCTGAAAGGGCGGACATTATCCTGGCTGGTGTGGAAATAGTTCTGGCCGTTATGGAGGGGCTGGCAGTGAACCGCCTGGTGGTCAGCGAGAGCGATATATTAATGGGACTTATCCAGGAAGAAGTCGAAAGAAAGTAAATATATACTACCAGAGATGACAAAAATTTCCTGCCTTTTGTACTATAATATTTGTATTGATGGGAACAAGGGGTGGGAGCGTTTGTTTGAAGAAATCGAAATTTACCCGTACCACAGAGCTGGAAATGAAAAAACCAAAAACCGGGATACGGGCGGGGCGAAGGGAGTCAAAAAGAGGCTGCGCCGGGTCAGGCCGGGAATCAGACCTATCCTGACACCGGAGGCGCTTGCTATCGGCTTTGCGGGTTTTTTTCTGGGACGGGCGGTATTGCTGGGCGAGTTGATGCCCTTCGCGGCGTCCTTTATAGTTGCATCTCTCCGGTCCTTTGGCCGTGCCGGTCTGCTGTCAATCCCGGGTGTGCTCCTGGGACTTGCAACTATTATCAAAGGTTGGCCCCTGGCTGGTTCTATCCTGGTTGCCGCCGGGGCCTGGCTATTAACAGGGGTACTGCCGCCGGTTCTGAAAAGGCCCTGGCTGGTTCTGCCGGGCCTTGTCTTTGCTGTGACGATTATTGTAAAAACATCTCTGGCGGCTCTGACCGGCTCCTCTTCCTACACCTATTTTACCATCTTGTTTGAAGCCGTCTTTGCGGCGCTGCTCACGGGGATCATGCTTTACGGCCTGGGCGCCCTCAAAAGAAAAGCAACGGGTAAAAAATTATTGACCGGGGAAGAGATTTTCTGTATTTTGCTTATCTTTGGCGGTATCATCGCCGGGACCGGGGACCTGAAATACGAAATGGTCAGTCTAAAGGGAGTTTTAAGCGGAATTGCTATTTTGCTTTCTGCTTTTATTGGAGGAGCCGGCTCCGGCGCTGCCGCCGGAGCAGTGCTGGGAGTAATACCGGGCCTGGCCTACACCGTAGCCCCGGCCGTGGTGGGCGCCTACTCCTTTGCCGGACTCCTGGCGGGCGTCTGCAGGGGTTACGGAAAAGCCGGGACGGCCACAGGTTTTCTCCTGGGCAGTATCATCCTCTCCGTCTACGTTACCGAATACAGCAGCCTGCTGGCGGTTATAGCCGAAACAGGAGCGGCCGCCCTGATTTTTCTGGCAGTCCCCCTCCCCTTCATCAAGAACCTCAAATCATCCCTGGGCATGCCTGTAGAAAATGAAGGTGAGTACATCCAGGAAGGGTTTCCCTTTAAAGAGATCTTCGAAGGGAGAATTCGCAATTGGGCGCGCATATTTCTGGAGTTGTCCCGTACATTTGAACAGGTATCCTCAACAGCGGGACAAAACCGCGAAGAACAGAGCCTGCAAAAACTTCTTAACCAGATCACGGAAAAAGTGTGCAGCGGGTGCACCTTTTATAACACCTGCTGGGAAAGGGAGTTATATAAAACGTACCAGGGCATGGTGGATTTGCTTGCCCTGGTTGAAACTTATGGAAAGATCTCACCGGACAACTTTTCCCGGGAGCTCAAAAGGCGCTGCTCCCGTACCAAGGAATTGGCTATAACAATAAACTGCCTTTACGAGTCCTATAACCTCAATCGCTACTGGTCCCGGCGCCTGCTGGAAAGCAGGGAGATTGTTTCAGAGCAGCTGAAAGGGATTTCAGAGGTCATGGCTTCCCTGCCGGGGGAACTGGAGTATGAGCTGGAGGCCGGGGATCTGGGGCCGGCCCTGCGCAAGAAGCTCCGGGAGGAGGGGATCCAGGTGGAATATCTGTCGGTTATTCGCCGCGAAGACGGAGGGAAAGAAGTATGCTTAAGCCATTCCCCCTGTGGAGGGGTGATGAAGTGCCGGGACATAATTGCACCGGCTCTATCAACCCTGCTGGAAGAACGCCTGTACCCGGCTGTAACGTTCTGTACGGCAAAAGAGGGGGATCCGGCCTGCCGCCTCCGGCTTAGCCCGGAACTCAACTTTCGCTTATCCCTGGGGATAGCGGGTACGGGCAAAAACGGCAGCCTTGTCAGCGGGGACAGTTATGCTTTCTTTCATTTAAAAGGAGGGCGTTTCGCCCTGGTCTTAAGCGACGGGATGGGGAGCGGTCCCAGAGCCGCCATGGAGAGCGGAACCACCATTTCCCTCCTGCGCCATCTGCTGGACTCGGGCTTTGGACAGGACCTGGCCGTCAAGACGGTCAATTCCATCCTGATCCTGCGCTCCCCCGGTGAGAGCTTTGCTACGGTTGACCTGGCGGTAATTAATCTATATACGGCCCAGGCGGACTTTGTTAAAATCGGGGCTGTGCCGTCGTTTATCATCCACGGCGGGCAGGTGGGGCAGGTCAGGGCCGAAGCTCTGCCGGTGGGAATCCTGGACGATATTGAAGTAGCCTCGTTAAACAGAAATCTGGAGCACGGGGATGTGCTGGTCATGATTACAGACGGTCTGTTGTACGCCCAAAAAACGGGAGAGGACCGGGAGGCCTGGTTTTCCAAAGTCCTTCTGGAGGTGGCGGACATGCCCCCGCAACAGATGGCGGAACTGTTGTTGAAGTTGGCCCAGACCGGATCTGGAGGAACCGCCCGGGCGCCGGACGACATGACCGTCCTGGTGGCCCGTCTGGAAAAGCAAAGGAAGGTCAGACAAGGTCAATGATCCAAGGACAACTGCTTTATAAACAAAAAGACAAGCGGGAATTTTTAATCACTGATCTTATCAGGCAAGGCCGCAAGCATTAAAAAAAGAATTGGGATAGCTGGTTAAAGAAGATCAATCTATGCTTAATTAAGCAGTTAAACAGTTAAGCAACAAAAATCTAAAAGTCATATCAATAGAGAGTAAAAGATTAATGGGAACTAAAACCAGGTAGAGGATTTAAGGAAAAGGAATTATCGAATTAAGAAATCTAACGATTAAACAGCCGAACTGTCAAGGAAAAGAAATTTATGGGGATTTAATTTTACCTGGCAAGAAGGAAAAACATGCCTGGATATAGAAAAGAATTTCAGGAAGAAAAATATGGAAATTAATGTAAGAGCCTAAGTTTTTATGTGGGAAAGGAGGTGAATACGATTAATAAAAAACTCATTGTTATTGCCTTGACTGCGGCATTGGTGTTTTTGGTGTCCCTGGGATCTGCGTGGGCGGCGCCTGTTGACTGCTGTCCGGATGGTTCCCCGGCGTCAAAATACCCGATGCGGGTCTATGTTTATGACACAGAAAACAACAATCCTGTAAGGAGTGCGGCTGTCACCATCTCAGGTCCTTCCTTTTCTGTTACGAACTATACTGCCAAAAACGGCTGGACACCAGTTGTCAGAAAGATTAATTTAGACGGCGACTATACCATCACGGTCCAGAAATCCGGTTACTCCCCCGTTACAGAAACCCACTCGATGTCAGGCGGGGACTATGTGTGCGAACCCTACATCTTTAATATTGGTTTGGGAGCGCCCTGTGAACACTCGCTGCAGGTCTGCGTGTACAATGCAGATACCGGCGCCTCCATTTCCGGCGCCAGCGTAACCCTGAGCGGCCCCGGTTCCTACTCGGCTAAAAAAACGACCGGTTCCAACGGCTGTACGGCTGTTTTTGACGGCGACCTGCAGACCGGTACCTATACGGCGAACGTAAGCGCCGCCGGCTATATTTCAGGCAGCGCTACAGTGACAGTCAGCCCGGAAGATTGCGATCTGGTAATGCTGCCGGTTGAGCTGGAGCCCTGTGAACCCTCGCTGCAGGTATGCGTTAGCGACGCAGACACCGGGAACCCCATTTCCGGCGCCAGCGTGACGCTGAGCGGTCCCGGTTCCTACTCGGCCGGAAGCACAACCGGTTCCGACGGCTGCACGGGTATCTTTAACGGCGACCTGCTGACCGGTACCTATACGGCGAACGTAACCGCCGCCGGTTATGCGTCAGACAGCGCTACAGTGACAATAGGCCCGGACGATTGCGGCCTGGTAACGCTGCCGGTTGAGCTGGAGCCCTGTGAACCCTCGCTCAAGGTCTGCGTTTATGACGCGGATACCGGCGCCCCCGTTTCCGGAGCCAGCGTAACGTTGAGCGGTCCCGGTTCGTACTCCGCCGGAGGCCTGACCGGCTCCAACGGCTGTACGGGTACCTTTACAGGCAGCCTGCAGGCCGGAGCCTATACGGCCAACGTAGTTGCTGATAATTACCTTCCGGGGAACGCTGCAGGAACGATAAATCAAGACGAGTGCGGACTGGTTGAAATTCGCGTTGACCTGCTCCGCTGCGAGCGTTCCTTGCAGGTCTGCGTCCAGGACAAGGCCACCGGCGACCCGATCCCCGGCGCCTATGTCCTGATCCAGGGACCGTCCTCATACTCGGCCGATGACAGCACCTCGGATGACGGCTGTACGGGCGTTTTCGACAACATTAAAGCAGGCGGCTATACAGTTAGAGCCATCGCTTCGGGCTATTCGAGTAATAGCGTTTCCTTCAACATCGGTTATAATGACTGCGGCCGGAAGGATATCATCATAGAATTAGAGGAAAAACAGTGTGAAGGCCGTTTTCTGCAAGTCAATGTTTATTCCGGCTCAACGCCTGTTTCCGGGGCGACGGTGGATGTGACCGGGCCTGATTCATACAGTGCTGCCGGTGTTACCGACAGCTCCGGGAAAGTTCAGTTTGACAGAAACCTGCCGGACGGTGAGTATGCAGTAAAGGTGAATAAAACCGGTTATTTCCAGGGAACAGCCACTGCAACGATAACCCGGGACTACTGCGGCACATTAATGGTTCGCGTCAATTTAACCTTGTGCAGTGTAAATTGTGACAATAACTCCTTCCGTACCTATGTTTACGACGAGGATACGGGCAACCCCATCAGGACGGCGGTTGTCACCATTGCAGGACCCAATTACACCGTAGTAAGCTACACGGACAAAAAGGGCTGGACACCCCTGGTTTTAGGGGCCAAACTCCCCGGCACCTACACAATTACTGCAACAAAGAGCGGATATAGTGCAGGCAGTGTTTCAGTTCAATATGAGGATTACTGCGGCCAGCAAATTGTCAATAGTATCGGGCTCAAGAAGGATTAAGCAGCTGTTAGTAACTGTTAAGCCTTGAGAAAAGTTGTTTTTCTCAAGGCTGTTATTTTTTGAATACTATTTTACCAGGCTAATTTACCAGTGCGGCAGGAAAAATTTTCAGCAGTGTTGAATACAGAAGTTCAAAGTTGAATACTTAAGTTATAAAGCTGTAAAGTTAAAAGGAAGGCACATTTTGGCGGGGGAATTAATAGATCGAGAACTCCCGTTCAAACAGGTGAAGAAAGATGGAATTGCTCCACAGGGTTCGCGACTTCATGATTCGCCACAGGATGGTGGAGCAGGGCGTTAAAGTGGTTGCAGCCGTTTCCGGCGGGCCGGATTCAGTGGCGATGCTGCATATCTTGAACTATTTTAAAGATGAGCTGAAGATATCCCTGCACGTAGCCCATTTAAACCACCAGTTCCGGGGCGCCGAATCTGATGAGGATGCCCGGTTTGTAGCCGGTATGGCCGGACGCTATGGTTTGCCCTGCACCATCGAAGCGGTGGATGTTGAAGCTTACCGTAAACAGAAACGACTGTCCAGGCAGGTAGCTGCAAGGGAAGTGCGCTACCGGTTTTTAATTGATACAGCCGGCAAGGTGGGGGCGCAAAGGATAGCCCTGGCCCACCAGGCCGACGATCAGGCTGAAACTATCCTGATTAATTTTTTGAGGGGCGCCGGTGTCCCGGGCTTGAAGGGCATTGTCCCGGTTCGGGAAAACCTGTATATCAGACCCCTGCTCACAGTCAGGCGCTTTGAAATAGAGCGCTTCTGCAGGGAAATGAACCTGCCTTTCCGCCGGGACTCATCCAATTTAGATTTGGTTTACCTCAGGAACCGGGTCCGGCTGAACCTGGTACCGGAGCTGGAAAGGGATTATAATCCGGGCTTTGTTCCGGCCCTGCTCAGACTGGGTGAAATCTGCAGGGAGGAAGACGCCTTCCTCGAGGAGGAAGCAGTAAAGGCTTATCAGGCTTGTCTTCTGGAACAGGATAAAGAAAGAATTACCCTGAGCCTGGAGTGCCTCGGGCGCCTCCCGGTGGCCATCCGGCGCCGGGTGCTGCGCTGTGCCTGGCAGAGCCTGGCCAGGCGTCCACAAAGTCTTTCATATTTTCATACAGAAGCCTTAATGGACCTGGCCGGGGGGAGCGCTGCCGGCACGCAGGCCGTCCTGCCCGGGAGCATTATGGCCCTGCGCACTTATCAAACCATAGAATTAACCGGGCGGCGGGGTGGGCGGGGAACGCCTTACTACATCTATCCCTTAAAGGTGCCTGGCGCCACTTATATTCCGGAGTTGGAGCGTACGGTTCGTGCGGAAATAAAGTCCCGTAATATGGCAGGTGACCCCGGGCGGCTACCCCCGGAAGAAGTCCTGCTGGATTATGACCGGTTGCCTTCACAGATTTTTGTGCGCAGGAGGCTTGAAGGGGATGTGTTTCATCCCTTCGGTCAGGTTTCCAGTATGAAATTAAAGGATTTTCTAATTAAACAGAAGATCCCGCGGGAAGAAAGGGATAAAATTCCCCTTGTCAGCACGCCCGGAGAAATCATCTGGGCCGGCGGGGTGAGGGCTGGGGAAAGGTTTAAGATAAATGATACAACCGGACGGGTGCTTCATTTGAAACTGGACCTCTGAATCAAGACACTCTTTAAACCTGCTGTAAAAAATTCTCCCGCTTGAATTTTACAGCCTAATCAAGATCATAATAGTTTAAAGTCAATGACTTATCTTATTTTATTGAATGCCTCATCTGTCATTGAAACAATTCCTGGAATATGATAGAATGTTCATTATGGTTCTTAATGCCATGTTGAGAGGAGTGACCTGTTTGAATAAGGTTTTAAAGAACCTTAGCATATATCTGCTAATAGTATTGGCTATAATAGCCTTGATCAGATATACGACTCCCAATGAAACGGTCACCCAGCCGGTGACTTACAGTAGATTTTTAGAAGAGTTAGACCAGGGTAAGATTTCCAAGGTCGTCATCCAGTCGGAAAATATGACGAATATTATCTCCGGTGAAAGAGCGGACGGGACCCGTTTTGAGACCAAGGGTCCCGCTACCGATACGGCTCTCTATGCCCTTTTAAAAGAAAAGAAAGTGGATTGGAACAGCGAGCTGCCACCGCAGCCCGGATGGTGGACCAGTCTCTTTACAACCCTGCTGCCGATTCTGCTTTTTGTTATTCTTTTCTTCTTCCTGATGCAGCAGACCCAGGGCGGGGGAAACAGGGTTATGTCCTTCGGCAAGAGCCGCGCCCGCCTGCATAGCGACGAGAAAAAGAAAATAACCTTTGCCGACGTGGCGGGTGCGGACGAGGTGAAGGAGGAACTTGAGGAGATCGTTGAGTTCCTGAAAAACCCGAAGAAATTTCAGGAGCTGGGCGCCAAAATTCCCAAAGGAGTGCTTCTTTTCGGCGGGCCCGGCACGGGTAAGACCCTTCTGGCCCGGGCTGTTGCCGGCGAGGCCGGAGTTCCCTTCTTCAGCATCAGCGGCTCCGATTTTGTTGAAATGTTTGTGGGCGTGGGGGCCTCCCGGGTCCGTGATTTGTTTGAACAGGCCAAGAAGAATTCACCCTGTATTGTTTTTGTGGACGAAATAGACGCCGTGGGGCGGCAGCGGGGCGCCGGCCTGGGCGGCGGACACGATGAGCGGGAGCAGACGCTGAACCAGCTCCTGGTTGAGATGGACGGCTTTGCCCCCAATGAGGGCATTATCATCCTGGCAGCTACAAACCGTCCGGACATTTTGGACCCGGCGCTGCTCAGGCCGGGTCGCTTTGACCGCCAGGTGGCGGTGGACGCCCCGGATGTAAACGGGCGGAAGGAAATTCTCAAGGTCCACGTCCGCGGCAAGCCCCTGGACGAGGGGGTCAACCTGGAGGTGCTGGCCAGGCGCACCCCGGGCTTTACCGGCGCCGACCTGGCCAACCTGGCCAACGAGGCGGCGCTCCTGGCAGCCCGCCAGAACCGGAAGAAAATTACCATGGCCGACCTGGAGAACTCCATAGAGCGTGTTATTGCCGGACCGGAGAAGAAATCCAAGGTGATCAGCGAGCAGGAAAAATGGCTGGTCTGCTACCATGAATCAGGCCACGCCGTGGTGGGTTACCTGCTGCCCAATACCGACCCGGTTCACAAGGTATCAATTATACCCAGGGGCAGGGCGGGCGGCTATACCCTTCTTCTTCCCAAAGAAGACCGTTACTATATGACCAAGTCCCAGCTTCTGGACCAGGTTACCATGCTCCTGGGGGGGCGTGTTGCCGAAGCCGTTGTCCTGAAGGAGATCAGCACAGGGGCGCAGAATGACCTGGAGCGCGCCACCGATATCGTCCGTAAAATGGTCATGGAATTCGGCATGAGCGGACTGGGACCCATGACTTACGGTAGAAAGACGGATACTCCCTTCCTCGGCAGGGATCTGGCCAGGGACCGCAACTACAGCGAAGAAGTAGCCAACGCCATCGACGTAGAAGTGCGCGAAACCATCGACCGCTCTTACAATAAGGCCAAAGAACTCCTGGAACAGCACCTGGAAACGCTGCACCTGGTGGCCAGGACGCTTTTTGAAAAGGAGACCATTGAGGCTGATGAGTTTGCGGAGCTGATGAAGAAGGCCGGGGAGGCAGAGCGTAAGGACAGGATCGATTAGACATGTGAAATCCGGCAGGATCTGGACGTGGACAGGTTGATTTTTAACACCCGCGGCAGGACATGGTCGTGGACGGATTGGACTATGTGACACCCGCGGCTGGGACAGCTGCGGGTTGTCTTGCGATTATCCCTGCCATGCCTGCTTCCCCGGCTTTACCGCCCGATGCTTTTGTCGTATTTTCAAATATACTGAGGGGGTTATTCAATATGGAGCGTACATATCTCATGGTCAAACCCGATGGTGTCCAGCGCGGCCTGGTCGGGGAAATTATCAACCGCTTTGAAAAAAGGGGCTTTAAGCTTGTGGCCCTGAAAATGCTGAGGATCAGCCGGGAATTGGCGGAAAAGCACTACGGAGAACATGTGGGCAAACCTTTTTTTGAATCGCTGGTTGCTTTCATTACCTCCGGTCCCGTGGCGGCCATGGTCATCGAGGGCAAGGATGCCGTCAACGCCGCCCGGGAAATGATGGGGGCCACAAATCCGCTGAAGGCCGCGCCCGGCACCATCAGGGGCAGCCTGGGCATCGATATCGGCCGTAATGTCATTCACGGTTCCGACTCTTTGGAAAGCGCCCGGAGGGAAATCTCCATTTTCTTTAAGGAAGAAGAACTGCTCGATTATAAACTGGACATGGAAAGCTGGATTTACGAATAAAGGGCGGAACTTCCGCCCTGCCCGGGGGAGGATTTTAACGGATGGTTTACGACCCCACCCGCCTGAAGGATTATCAAATCGCGGAACTGGCTGAAAGAAATCTGCCGGGACAGGCAGAATGGCAGGAGAGACTTGGCCTGCAGAGGGATGAGGTTATTCCCTACGGCAGGATTTGCAAGCTGGATTTCCTCAAAATTATGAACCGGCTGAAGGACAGGCCCAACGGTAAGTACATCAACGTTACCGCAATTACACCCACCCCCCTGGGCGAGGGTAAGACCACCACAACCCTGGGTCTGGTGGAAGGGCTGGGCAAAAGGGGCTTCAATGCCGGCGCGGCAATCCGCCAGCCCTCCAGCGGTCCCACCATGAACATCAAGGGGACCGCTGCAGGCGGCGGCAACGCCCTGGCTATTCCCATGACCGAGTTTTCCCTGGGCCTTACCGGGGACATCAACGATATCATGAATGCCCACAACCTGGCCATGGTGGCCCTCAACGCCCGGATGCAGCACGAGCGCAACTACGACGACGCCCAGTTGGCCGCCCGCGGCCTGAAGCGGCTGGACATCGATCCCACTGCCGTGGAATTGGGCTGGGTCATAGATTTCTGCGCCCAGGGCCTGCGCAGGATTGTGATGGGGATCGGCGGGCGCATGGACGGCTACATGATGACTTCCAGATTCGACATTGCGGTTAGCTCCGAACTGATGGCCATCCTTGCCGTTGCCACGGATTTGAGGGACCTGCGGCAGAGGATCGGTAGAATCATCGTAGCTTATGACAAAAAGGGCCGTCCGGTAACTACCTCGGATCTGGAGGTGGCCGGCGCCATGACGGCTTTTATGAGGAATGCCGTCAACCCGACTTTGATGAGCACTGTGGAGTATCAGCCGGTCCTGGTGCATGCGGGACCCTTTGCCAACATTGCCATCGGGCAGTCCTCCATCATTGCCGACCGCATTGCCTTGAAATTGTTTGACTACAGCGTCACCGAGAGCGGTTTCGGTGCCGACATCGGTTTTGAAAAGTTCTGGAACGTAAAATGCCGTTTAAGCGGGCTTATTCCCAACGTTTCAGTTATCACCACCTCAATCAGGGCCCTGAAAATGCATGGCGGCGGCCCGGGAGTTGCTGCCGGACGACCCCTGCCCGCAGAATACACCAAAGAAAACCTGGAGCTTGTGGAGAGGGGCGTCGCCAACCTGCAGCACCACATCGCCATCGTCAGGAAGTCCGGGATTAATCCGGTGGTGTGTATCAACGCTTTTCCAACGGATACCCGGGCGGAGATAGCCATGGTACGCCGCTATGCCGAACAGGCCGGGGCCCGCTGCGCTCTTTCGGAACACTGGCTGAAAGGGGGAGAGGGCGCCCTGGAGCTTGCGGACGCCGTGATCGATGCCTGCAACGAAGAGGTTAACTTCGATTTTCTCTATCCCCCGGAGATGCCGCTGCGGCAGAGGGTTGAGCTTATAGCCAGGGAGATTTACGGAGCGGAAGGCGTAACCTGGACGCCGGAGGCCGCAGCCAGGGCCGCCCGCCTGGAAGCCGACCCGGCCATGGCCGGCTTTTCCACCATGATGGTCAAGACCCACTTAAGCCTGACCCATGACCCCGACTTAAAAGGTGTTCCCCGGGGCTGGCTGCTGCCGGTGCGGGATGTTCTGGTCTATGCCGGGGCCGGTTTCCTCTGTCCGGTTACGGGCGCCATCAGCCTGATGCCCGGAACAGGGTCCGACCCGGCTTACCGGAGGATTGACGTGGACCCGGACAGTGGTAAAGTCACCGGCCTTTTCTAGAGGAAAACGTTAAAGCGATTTTTGTTGGACCCGGAATCTTTTCCTTTCAACAATAAGGGTGCTGCCTTACGGCGCCCCTTTTTTTGTTTGATTTTCCGTGGATTTAGCCTTATAATTTGGACTAGCTATCATATCCAGGGCTCAGGTTAAGATCATGCTGGAATCTTGAAACAAGTCCAAGCCCCGCGCTATAAAAACTACCCAAAAAAACTGCCCATAAACATATTGCGGAGCTAATGATAGAGATATAGATAAAGCACCCGGCCGGAATATATAATGAGCGTATAATAATTGAAGCTAAAATATTTACGGAGAGGATGTCTATTGACAATCAGGGTTTACAGCGTTTCGGTAGAAAACAGGGAGGAGGCCATGCGGGCCATTGCCTTTGCAGGTGCGGACCGTCCCGGCTGCCGCTACATGGCCTCCAAAGCGGTTCACCGGCTGATTATGCTGGAAGGGGTCCAGCCCAGGCAGGCCAACATTATTAAACAGGAAATGCTCGGCAAGGGCGGGGAAGCCGCCGTTTCCAAGGGAGTGGTGAATTGTTCCGTACCGGAGTCAAGGGTGCTGCTGATGGGTACCCTGCGGCAGTACGAGGCCTTTCTGGACAAGCTGGAGGCCCAGCCCTTCGGTCTGCCGGCTTTGGCTGAAAAAATCAGGGAGGCGCTGGCCTGCCAGGAAGGCTACAGTCCCTACAGCCTGGATTGCCGGGGGAGAACCCTTGCCCTGGGGGAGAGGACGCATGTCATGGGCATCCTCAACGTAACTCCTGACTCCTTTTCGGACGGGGGCAGTTGCTGTGACCCCGGCCTGGCGGTGGAAAAGGCCTGCCTTATGGTAGCCGGCGGGGCCGACATCATCGATCTGGGCGGGGAGTCCACCCGGCCTGGTTACAGCCCGGTGAATGAAGCGGAGGAACTGGCCCGGATTATGCCGGTCCTGAAAAGGCTGGTCAACGAGATCCATGTCCCCGTTTCCATTGATACGACCAAGGCCCGGGTAGCCAGGCAGGCGCTGGAAGCAGGCGCCCACATAATTAACGACCAGCGGGGACTGCAAGGCGACCCCGCCATGGCCGGGGTGGCTGCGGAATACGGCGCCCCCCTGGTCTTGATGCACAACCAGAAGGGCACATCTTACAGGGAATTAATCGGAGACATCGTGGAGTATTTCCGGGAAAGCATCCGTCTTGCAGAGCAGGCCGGGGTGGTCCGGGAAAAACTCATCATCGATCCCGGCTTCGGCTTCGGCAAGACACCGCAGCAAAACCTTGAACTGCTGCGGCGGCTGAAGGACCTGCGCTGCCTGGGCCTGCCGGTTTTAATCGGTTCCTCCCGCAAGTCCACCATCGGCAAAGTTCTGGACCTGCCCGTGGACCAGCGCCTGGAGGGAACCGCGGCCACCGTTGCCGTTGCTATCGTCAACGGCGCAGCGATCGTGCGGGTGCATGATGTCAGGGAAATGGTCCGGGTTGCCAGAATGACGGACGCCATTATGAGAATTGAAAAATGGGACTTTAAAGCCTGAGAGGATCCTGGCGCCGGACTGTTCCGGCAGGGGAAATAGCTGTGCAGGCCGGTCCGGCTGTTTAGAAGCAGGGCTGCAGGCCTGAGTATACTCTTATTTATTATGAATAGGGAGAGGTTCGGCCATGGATAAAATCATCCTGGATGGGATGGAGTTTTACGGCTGCCACGGCATCCGGCCCGAAGAGCAGGTCCTGGGACAGCCCTTCATCGTGGACGTGGAACTTGAGCTTGACCTGCGCCCGGCCGGGGAGACGGACGACCCCGGGCGCACCGTTGACTACGCCCGTGTCTTCGAGTTGACCGGTTCCATTGTACAAGGCCGTCCCTTTCGCCTGATTGAGTCCGTGGCGGAGGCTGTTGCTGCTGCTGTCCTGGAAACCTTTCCGGAGGTGGCAGGGGTACAGGTCAGGGTCAAAAAGCCCCGGGCCCCCATTCCCGGCCACTTTACCTGGATGGCCGTGGAGATAAAGAGAACCCGCTGATTTACATAACACCAGTAATAACCAGTAACCAATAACTTAATAACTCAGGTACCCGGTACAGCCAGGAAGTGATAAAAAGCGACAGAGGAGGGATTAAGCTGGCCACCACCGCCTATATCGGGCTGGGCAGCAACCTGGGCGACAAAGCAGGTTACCTGAAAAAGGCCCTGGAACTGCTGGATGCGGCGCCGGGCGTCCGGGTTAAAAAGGTTGCGTCCTTTTACCGGACCGAGCCCCTGGGGGTCACCGGGCAGGACTGGTTCTTAAATACGGTTGCTGAAATTGAAACTTCCCTGAGCCCGGGCGATCTGCTGGACCTCCTGCTTGACCTTGAAGCGAGGCTTGGCCGGGTCCGCACCGGGCGCTGGGGGCCGCGGACCCTGGACCTGGACCTGCTTTTGTTCGGCGAAGAAGAGATTCAGTCAGCCCGTTTAACTGTTCCCCATCCCCGCCTGGCCGGGCGCGCCTTTGTCCTGGTGCCCCTGGCGGAACTGGCGCCGGATCTGGTTATCCCCGGTCACGGCCCGGCAGCTGCTCTAGCCACGGAGCTGGTCCGGGAACAGCCGGTGTTTTTTTATTGCTCCCCCGGAAAATAATATAGAAAAAACAGGGGGAGTTTAAAAATGGTATTTGAGCCCAAGAGGGTTATTTTTGAGCCGGACGCACTGAAGTACCCCCTGGGGGAAAAGCTGCAGCGCTATTTCAGGGAGCGGGGCGTGGAAATCAGCCGGACGGCCTCCCACAACAGGGTTACTTCCATTCCCGGCAAGACCCGCCCGGAAGGTTACGCCGAAGCCAAAAGGACCCTCGTGGTGGGGGTGAGACGCACCAAAAAATTTGAAACATGCAGGCCCTCAGCCCATTTCCAGCTGCCCCTGGCTACCTCCTGCCCCGGCAAGTGCGAGTACTGCTACCTCCTCACCAACATGGGACGCAAGCCCTATGTCCGCATTTACGTCAACACCGGAGAAATACTGGAAGCCGCCGCCGGCTACATCGAAAAGAGAAAGCCCGAAATAACCGTTTTTGAAGGGGCCGCCACTTCGGATCCCGTCCCCACAGAACCCTACACCGGAATTCTGGAAAGCGCCGTCCGGTTCTTTGCGGGACAGGAATACGGGCGGTTCCGGTTTGTTACCAAGTTTACCGATGTGGACACACTGCTGGACGTGCCTCACCGCGGGCATACCCGGATTCGCTTCAGTATCAATACCCCGGAAGTGATCAGGCGGTACGAGCACGCCACCCCTTCCCTGGCGGAAAGGCTGGCCGCGGCCGGAAAAGTGGCGGCGGCGGGCTATCCCCTGGGTTTTCTGGTTGCTCCCATCATCGCCGGGGAAGGGTGGCGGGAGAGCTACCGGGAACTCTTTCAGGCAGCTGCGGCGGAGCTGTCCGGCGCCGCCCCGGATCTTACCCTGGAGTTGATCACCCACCGCTTTACGAAGAGGGCCAAAAGCACCATTCTGGAGGTCTTCCCGAATACGCGCCTGGACCTGGACGAAAAGGACAGGGCCTTTAAATTCGGCCAGTTCGGTTACGGTAAATACGTCTATACCAAAGAGTTGCTGGGGGAAATAAAAGAGCATTTCAACTCCCTTGCAGCGGCCTATTTTCCAGGGGCGCACATAGAATATCTGGTTTAAAATATAACTTGTTAGACATCCACGCCGCTGACGCTGTACCAGCAGGGGTAGAAAATGTCTATTTTCAGGGTAGATGATATTTTCCTGGCAGACTATTATTTAGCCAAAATGATACCTTATGTAAAATAAAATATATATATATTCCGGGTGGATGGATTGCTCCAGAACCCGGTGCTGTGATAAAATAATTAACACAGGGTGGTATCGCGCGAACCACACCTTAAGCAGGATCCGTAAACTTAATACTGTTTTATGTACCGCTTGGAGCCGGGTTGGACCGAGACGGGAGGTTGGGTTAAGATGCCTTTCGGGTTTGCCGGAAGGCTTTTGTTTTTGTACCGGAAAGCGTCTTAAATCACATTTGTTTTATGGTGATACCCGGCAATGACTTTTAGAATCAGGGAGGGATTTTTCATGGGCAAACCCAGAATAGCCGTAGTCGGCGCTGGAAAGGTGGGTTCGGCTCTGGCGCTCCTTTTAAACCGCCAGGGTTATCCCGTAGCCGGGATTGCCAGCAGGAGCCTTTCTTCAGCCGGGCGTGTGGCGGACAAGCTGTGTGTACCGGCAACCGTCCGGCCTGAGGAGGTAACCCGGGAGGCCGGTGTCGTTTTTATTACCACCCCGGACCGGGTGATTTCCAGGGTTGCCTGCCGGATTGCCGAAAAAGGGGGGTTTTTGCCGGGTCAGGTAGTGTTTCACACCAGCGGGGCGCATCCCGCGGACGAGGTTGGGGCAGCCCGCTCCTGCGGCGCCCTGGTCGCGTCCCTGCACCCCCTGCAGTCCTTTGCCGACGTGGATATGGCCATGGAAAACCTTCCCGGCTCTTATTTTGCCCTGGAGGGCGACTCCGGGGCCCTGCCCCTGGCGGAGCAAATTGTCAAGGACCTCAATGGAAAGAGTTTTTCCATTGACGCGAGGGACAAGGCGCTCTATCACGCCGCCGCCTGCATCGCCTCCAACTGCCTGGTTTCCCTGATCCATTTAGCCACCGGGCTGTACGGCCGTTTCGGCCTGTCCAGAAGTGAGGCCTTTGAGGCCCTGTACCCCCTGATCCGGGGAACCATCCGGAATATCAGCCAGGTGGGCCCTGCCCCGGCTCTAACCGGCCCCGTCTCAAGGGGAGACAGCCCTACCCTGGCAGGGCACCTGGAAGTTTTGAAAGAGGCGGATCCTCTGGAGCTGAACCTTTACCGCACCCTCTGCCTCTACACCGTCCGGGTAGCGCTGGAAAAGGGCAGCATCAACCATGCCCAGGCCCTGGAGCTGGAATCCCTATTCAAACCCTATGAGGAGTTTGAGGCCGGCTGCGGTATGGTCCGGAGCGAATTTTTAAATCCAGCCTGATTTTAGCCTTAGCCTGAATCTTTCAGTTTCCGGAGGGAGTTGCTGATTGCCCTGTCCGGGGCAGGCCCGGGTTAAAGAGGGGGGGTTGCGCTTCTTTCGGGAATGTGTCCCTGGGCTTTTCCCGGCAACAAGTTGGGTCTTGTTTAAAAGTTCCGGCCCGGTGTGTTTCTGCTCTGTAAAGTATCTTAACTGAACTTGAGAAATTCGAAAAGTTAGGGGAGGCAGATTGATTTGAGCGAAAAAGTGACCACCGCAACCATCCGGAAGATGAAGGCTGAGGGAACGCCTATCACCATGCTTACCGCCTATGACTACTCCATGGCTAAAATCCTGGACGAAGCGGGTATTGACATGATCCTGGTGGGGGATTCCCTGGGCAACGTCGTTCTCGGCTATGACTCCACCCTGCCCGTGACCATGGACGACATGGTCCACCACGTCAAGGCCGTCTGTCGCGGCGTCAGCCGGGCCATGGTCGTTGCGGATATGCCCTTTATGTCCTACCAGGTTTCCATAGAGGAGGCCGTGCGCAATGCCGGCAGGTTAATGAAGGAGACGGGCGCCCACGCGGTCAAGCTGGAGGGCGGCCGGGAATTTGCCGGAGCCGTCCGGGCCATTGTAAACGCAGGAATCCCCGTGGTGGGTCACCTGGGACTCACCCCGCAGTACGTTCACCAACTGGGGGGGTACAGGGTGCAGGGCAAGGATACGGCAGCGGCTGAAAAAATGATCGACGACGCCCTGGCCCTGGAGGAGGCAGGTGTCTTCGCCATTGTCCTGGAATGCGTACCGTCGCCCCTGGGCAAGCTTATAACCGAAAAGCTTCAGGTTGCCACTATCGGCATCGGCGGCGGCCCCCACTGTGACGGCCAGGTGCTGGTGGTAAACGACCTCCTGGGCCTTTACCCGGGTCATACCCCCAGGTTCGTCAAAAAATACGCCAACCTGCACGAACAGGTAAATGGGGTCTTAAAACAATATATCGACGAAGTGAGGGAGCGCTCCTTCCCCGGACCCGAGCATAGTTTTACAATGTCCGACGAAGTGCTGAAGAAACTGTATTAGAAGCGGGAGAACTTTCAGGTTAAGTTCAACTCCGGCCCTGCTTCCGGTCTGGAGAACAAGGCTGAAGTGGAGAGACCGGGGTGTGGAAAACCATGATCTGAAATAGGACCAGGCAATAAACCAGACATATGACCAGAATCTGAAACCCGGATGTAATAATAAGACGGGGTACAGTGATTGAAAATCTATCCTTGACATTTACAGGGGGTTTATTATGAAGATCGTTCACACCATAGCCGAAATCCGTGAATTTGTCCGCCAGGCCCGGCTCGCAGGCTGCACTGTGGGCCTTGTGCCCACCATGGGCTACCTGCACGAGGGGCACCTGGAACTGATGCGCCGGGCCCGGGAGCGCTGCGGCATTGTTGTTGCCAGTGTTTTTGTCAACCCCACCCAGTTTGGTCCCAACGAGGATCTGGCGCGCTATCCCCGGGACCTGGAACGGGATGCCCGCCTGGCGGCGGAAGTGGGTGTGGACGTTATATTCAACCCGCCTGTGGAGGAAATGTACCCGCCCGGCTACTGCACCTACGTCGACGTGGAGCGGATTACGGAGAACATGTGCGGCGCTTCCCGGCCGGGCCACTTTCGCGGAGTGGCCACTGTGGTGACCAAGCTCTTCAACATCGTCCGGCCGGATGCCGCCTTCTTCGGCCAGAAGGACGCCCAGCAGGCGCTGGTCATCCGGAGAATGGCGGCGGACTTGAACATGGACCTGGAGATAGTGACGGTGCCCACGGTGCGGGAGCCCGACGGCCTGGCTATGAGTTCCCGCAATGTTTATCTGGACCCGGAGCAGCGCCGGGCCGCCCTGGTCCTTGCCGGGAGCCTGGACAGGGCTGTGGAAGCCGTCCGGGCAGGGGAGAGGGATGTTCTGCAAATACGCCGGCTGGTGGAAGAGCTGATCCGCGCCGAACCCCTGGCCCGGATCGATTACGTGGAAATTTACAGCTACCCCGGCCTGGAGCCGGTGGAACGGCTTCAGGGACAGGCGCTTTTGGCCCTGGCCGTTAAGTTCGGCCAAACGCGGCTGATTGATAATGTTATTCTGGAGGGATAGAAGTTGTTTTTGACCATGTTCAAATCAAAGATCCACCGTGCCACTGTAACAGAGGCCAACCTCAATTATATGGGAAGCATCACCATTGATGAAGCGCTGCTGGAAGCCGCGGAGATCCTTCCCAACGAGAAGGTCCAGGTGGTCAACAACAACAACGGCAGCCGTTTTGAAACCTACGTAATCAAGGGTGAGCGGGATTCCGGAGTGATCTGCCTTAACGGAGCGGCTGCCCGCCTGGTCCAGCCCGGGGACACTGTGATTATCATTTCCTATGCCCTGCTGGACAGCCGGGAAGCCCGGACATTCCGTCCCACCATCGTGATGGTTGACGGCGCCAACAGGATCAGTGAATTGAGGCGGGGCGAAGTACACGGGGATTTGGGTTAAGACTGATTGGTTACTGAAAGAACTTGTTCTTGACAGAGAAGAAGTAAAGTGTATAAAATAGTAAGAAAGTTTGCCGGAACCTGCATGAAATTGCCTTTATTTACAAGTTCGTGCAGCAAGTTCCGGCAGTAAAGTTATTATCAGGACTTGGAAAGGGCTGAAAACATAAATGTCGGATCAAACCAGGGCACAGGATCTGTCCGGCGAAATCAGGAGACTGAAGAAAGAACGCCATGCCGTGATCCTGGCTCATGCCTACCAGCCGCCGGAGATTCAGGAAATTGCCGATTATGTGGGCGACTCCCTGGGCCTCTCCCGGCAGGCAGCGTGCAGCGATGCTGAAGTAATAGTTTTTTGCGGTGTCCACTTTATGGCGGAGAGCGCCTTCATCCTGTCCCCGGAGAAGACGGTGCTCCTGCCGGAAATAAACGCCGGCTGCCCCATGGCCGATATGATCACTGCGCCGGAGCTGCGCAAAAAGAAGCAGGAGCTGCCGGGCGCCACCGTTGTCTGTTATGTCAATACTTCCGCAGAAGTCAAAGCCGAAAGCGATATTGCCTGCACCTCGGCCAATGCCGTGCAGGTGGTGGCCTCCCTGCCTGAGGACAGGCCAATTCTTTTTGTGCCGGATCAGAACCTGGGTAACTATGTGGCTGCCCAAACCGGGCGGGATATCGTCTGCTGGGAAGGCTTCTGCGGCACTCACAACCGCCTGACCGCTGAAGATATCCTTAAAGCAAAGTCACAGCATCCCGGAGCGCTGGTGCTGGTTCATCCCGAGTGCCGCCCGGAGGTTGTGGCCCTGGCCGACACCGTGGCCAGCACCACCGGGATGATCCGCTTTGCCGCAGGAAGCAGGGCGCGCCAGTTTATTATCGCCACCGAAAGGGGCATCCTGCACCAGCTCCGCAAGCAGTGCCCGGACAAGGAGTTTTACCTGGCTTCGGAAGAACTGCTCTGCCCGAACATGAAGCTGACCACCCTGGAGAAGGTTCACCGCGCCCTGGTAAGCCTTGAGCCCAGGGTGACTGTTCCGGAA
>DBRJ01000024.1:27558-34396 GCA_002305915.1 Pelotomaculum sp. UBA1371
CTGGGAAGCGGAATCGCCGGGTTGTATACTGCCCTTGCCGCGTCCCGGGCAGGGGGATCGGTAACAGTTTTGACCAAGCAGACCATGATGGACACCGGCACCGACAAGGCCCAGGGGGGCATCGCCGCCGCCCTGGGGGACACGGACTCGCCCCTGCTGCACCGGGAGGATACCCTGGTGGCCGGGGCCGGCCTGTGTGATGCGGAGGCGGTGGCAGCCCTGGTCAGCGAAGGCCCCGACCGGGTCCGGGAACTGATCGGCCTGGGCGCCATATTTGACTGCGACAGCCAGGGCCTGTGCCTGACCCGGGAGGGAGCCCACAGCCGGCGGCGGATCCTGCATGCCAGCGGTGACGCCACCGGGGCGGAGATCCAGCGGGTGCTCACCGGGCGCGTCCAGGAGGACAATAGGATCAAAGTGCTGGAAAATCACTACGCTGTGGACCTGCTGGTGCGGGAAAACACCTGCTACGGCGTGCTGGCCTACGACCGGGACAGGCGCTCCTTCCGGGTCTTTCGCGGTAAGGTGGTGGTCCTGGCCACCGGGGGCCTGGGCCGGCTCTTTGAGCATAACACCAACCCGGAGATAGCCACGGGGGACGGCATAGCCATTGCCTTCCGGGCCGGGGCGGAAGTTATGGATATGGAGTTCATCCAGTTCCATCCCACAGTATTGAACCTGCCCGGTGCCCCGCGCTTTTTAATCTCCGAGGCGGTCCGGGGGGAGGGAGCCTACCTGCGCAACTGCCAGGGGCAGCGCTTCATGCCCCGCTACCACGACCTGGCCGAGCTGGCGCCCAGGGATATCGTGGTGCGGGCTATTTTAAAGGAAATGGCCGTGACCAACTCGAACATCGTTTATCTCGACCTCACTCACCTGGACCCTGAAGTGGTCAGGTTGAGGTTTCCCAATATCACCAAAACCTGCGCCGCCTACAAGCTGGACATCACCGTGGACCCGATCCCGGTGGCCCCGGCCGCCCACTACATGATGGGCGGTGTCAAAACCAACCTGGTGGGTGAAACCAGCGTCCGGGGTCTCTACGCCTGCGGCGAGGTCTCCTGTCCGGGCGTGCACGGCGCCAACCGGCTGGCCAGCAATTCCCTGCTGGACGGCCTGGTGTTCGGGGGCCGGATTGTGGAGGAGACCAGGAAATTTTTGAAAGACTACCAGCCGCGCCGCCCGGAGTTTGCCTGTGACTGGCTCCTGGAGCCGGCCGGGATCGACTACGCGGCCCTCCGCAAGGAACTGGAAGTGCTGATGGGGGACAAGGTGGGGCCGGTCCGCAGCGGCAGCGGTCTCAAGGAAGCCCTCAAGTTCTTCGACCACTGGGGCTACCTGTTCCGGCACGGGGTTGAAGACGCGGGTCAGATGGAGGTCAAAAACATGCTCCAGGTGGGCGAAATGGTGGCCGAGGCGGCCCTGGCCCGCAGGGAAAGCCGCGGCGGGCACTACCGGGTCGACTATCCCGACACCCGGCGGCGCTGGCAGAAGCACATTATTTTCAGGCGTTGAGCTTATTTTAGACGGGTAGAGTATACCCGCCTTTTTTTTCGGCACCATAATACTAAAATTCTTTTTAATTTTTTGTTCAAACATGACAGGCAGTTGCGCTGATGGTAAAGTATAGTAAGAAAGACAGCATAGCAGTATAGGGGTCAGGCTTGAAATATTCACTTATTATAAGTGAATATTTCAAGCCTGACCCCGGCCTACGGCCTACGGCCTGACCGGAAGGAGACGACCCATGAGCAAAATTCAGCTGATCGCCACGGCCACCTTCGGCCTGGAGGCCGTAGTGGCGCGGGAAGTAAAAGAGCTTGGCTACGAAGATATGATGGTGGAAAACGCCCGGGTTACCTTCGCCGGGGACGAGGCCGCCATCTGCCGGGCCAATCTCTGGCTGCGCGCAGCCGACCGGGTGCTGGTCAAAATGGGCGAATTCCAGGCCCGCAGCTTTGAGGAACTCTTTCAACAGACCAAAGCCCTGCCCTGGCCGGACTGGCTTCCGGAAAACGCCGCCTTCCCCGTGGAGGGCAAATCCGTCAAATCCCGGCTGCACAGCGTGCCGGACTGCCAGGCCATCGTCAAAAAGGCGGTTGTGGAAAAGATGAAGCAGGTTTACAGGCGGGATTGGTTCGAAGAAGACGGCCCCCGCTACACCATTGAGGTGGCCCTGCTCAACGATCTGGCCACCCTCACCCTGGACACCAGCGGGGCCGGGCTGCACAAACGGGGTTACCGCAGGCTGGGCAGTCCCGCCCCCCTCAAGGAGACCTTGGCCGCTGCGCTGGTCCTGCTGAGCCGCTGGTGCCCGGACCGTCCCTTTATTGACCCTCTCTGCGGCTCGGGCACGCTGCCCATCGAGGCCGCCCTGATTGGACTGAACCTGGCCCCCGGTGCCAACCGCTCCTTTGCCGCGGAGAAATGGCCCGCTGTTCCCGCATCCCTCTGGAAAAAGGCCAGGGAGGAGGCCGCGGACCTCGCCCGGCGCGACCGGCCTGTCCGGACCCTGGGTTCCGACATCGACGGCGGGGTGCTGGGCCTGGCGCGCTACCATGCCCGTCAGGCGGGCGTGGCGGAAAATGTGTTTTTTCAGAAGCTGCCCGTGGCGGAACTGCGTTCGGCGCAAAAGTACGGTTACCTGATCTGCAACCCGCCCTACGGCGAGCGGCTGGGGGACAGGTCCCAGGTGGAGGGGCTCTACCGGGAAATGGGGGCGGCCTTCCGGGAGTTGGACACCTGGTCTTACTATGTGCTCACGGCCCACCCGGATTTCGAGCGCCTGTTCGGCAGGCGGGCCGACAAAAAAAGGAAGCTCTACAACGGCCGGATCCAGTGCAACTACTACCAGTTTTTCGGACCCCGCCCGCCCCGCAGGGATGTTCATTAACATGAACCACCGCGCCCTATCGCAGGCCGGGGTACGGCAGGGGAACGCCGGGAGGCAGTGATGCCGCGTTGTGCTGTGCAGCCGCTTTTCCGGGAATTATTCGCTAATTAGCCGGTTTGTAATACCTGCAGCGCCTTCACGGTCCGGTAATTAGCGCAAACAGCGCCGGGCCGGTAATCATCCGAAAGCCGGGTGAATATACTGTAGGCGTGTGGTTTCCTGAACGTTGGAGGCGCTGCCTTCAAGAATGCCCCCGGGTCTGTTGACACAGCGTCCAGTTAGATCTTTGCTGGAATTACATATTCATACAGATTAAAGAAATATCTAAATATGCGGAGAGAGCAGGCACACTTCCTGATTCTTCAGCGCTGGCACCTCGCCACCGGTTACGCAGCAAGGGCTGTTCGACACATAAATTATTGACAAGGATAACCGGACTGGGTAATAATTAACTTGTCCTGCCACTAACATTTCCCAGAAGAAGTCAACTTGAGCCGCGCCAGTAAATATGTTCACAGGTATTTCTGGGTTACCCGGCTTTTGTTGCTGGTTGCAACACAACAAGCAATAATTTTTATCGTGGGAAGGATTCATTCCGCCTTGTGTCGAAATGGGTTAAAAAAAATATAACAAAGTTGACCAAAACCGGCAGAAATAATTGCATAGAGGGAACTTTTTACTTCACATTTGAGTCTAAAAAAGAGAGTCATAACCAGGGTTGTTTGCTTACCCTGGTTGGATTATTGATTTCGCATCCCAGAAATCTTGAAAGGGGTGATGTCCGTCCCCATTTGAGTAACCAATTAACTAAGGTAGGAAAGGGGTGAGTTATAGGAAATTTAAGGGATTCACCTTAGTTAACGATATGTTAACTTAGAAATTAGATTTAAAAGGAGGGAATTTTTAGTGTCAACATGCAGTTTTAAGTGGCATAAGGCAGCAGTGCTTATCGCCGTGCTTGCCCTTTGCTGCTTTGTGTTTGCCGGTACCGCTCTAGCCGGTGTTACGGTAACCGAGCCGTCACATGTATTAAAGGCGGACCACACCTACGATTTGACAATCGAGGGCAGTGGTTTCGAAGTTGACCTGAACACATTTTGCAGTGATGTTCCTTACGGTCACCAAGGGTTTAAAGGCTTGATTATCGATTTCCCGTGGACGGGTACCAATAACTATAACTTTGAATCCGATAACTTGTTGGGTGCCGACGGGAAGCAGATACCTGTCTATCTAACCATTGATGGAACTGAATACATGGTTCCCGTGGTGCCAGTCGTTGAAGAAGGTGAAGCCGACTGCGACAACCCTGCGTCGGTGGCCGACCGGGTTTACCTGGTTATTGAAAGGCAGAGCCTGGCTCTTGCGGGCAACGCCAAGGTAACAGGTTTCAAAGTCGAGGGGTTGGAGGTTTTAACCCCAAGGACCCCGAGTGCAAACTATAATCTGTGCGTCAGCCATACCGTTACCAATTGTTTTGCTCCTATGTGCACCGTCCTGGAGGTTGTGCCGACGGTTGAATACCTGGAGTTGGAGATAGTTGAGGACAGTTGTCTGGTTGCCGGCAGTGTTGTAAGTGTTAGAGGCCAAGTTTATAGCACCGAATACCCTGCAGAAGGATCTTGCGAAGAGTATGCTCCCTGGGTCGGTAAAAACTCGTGGCCTGTGGTGATCTGCCTGATGGAGAGGAAGACAGATTATGACTGCAATCAAAATCCTGTCTATACTTATAAGCCCCTCGTCAGCGCGGATGATGCAGTATGGACAATGGATCCCTGCGGCAAGAATCAAGTTTGTAAGGACGCCTCTAGTGGTGATCCGATCCCGTGCGTAGCAACCTCTGTTGATAAAGACGGCATATTCAATGCTACCCTCGAATTGCCGGCTGCCGGATTAAACAAGGACATTGTAGTTTTTGCCCGGACAATTGAGGCGGCGGACAATAATGAGGATAGCTGCTTGAAGTATTTCGTCACCGTACCTGAACACCAGGTAGCGGCAGAGTCTATTGAAGACATTGCCAATGCGATTGAAGAAATCGAAGGTCAAAATGCTGAACGCAGACATATCGTTTTGGGTCTCTATGAACCGGCTTGCGCGGACCACGCCTGGGTGGCTTCTAAAGATGTTGAAGTTGAAATTATCGCGGGAGCGCCCTTTGCAATCAGGGGGCCGGTACTTCCCGACCAAATCGAAATAGCCAATCCCATGAACCCGATTTGTTGCGCAGATGAGTGCACGGCTTACGAGATCGATGTTACATTGATTGACAAGTACTGCAACGTAACTGAAAATACAGATTCCTGTGATGGATATGACGCCCACAACATCAAGGTGGACCTGAAGGCTTACTACCTTGAGAATGGGAAGCAAAAACTGGCCGGAATCTTCTATGACGATGATCCTTGCCTGAATGAAAATGCGAATCAAATTGACCACACATTCATCCCGGTAGGTGAATCAGTTGCAAATAAAGTATACTTTATGCCTACTCACCCGGGTGAAATCAACATGCAGTACAGCGCCATCATCAACGGAGTAAACAAGATCTGGGAACAGTGCGGTATTGAAGTCAATTACAACGCCTGTATGCTCGAAGTGACCCCGCTGGTGCTCGGCGATGGCTGCACACCAATGAATGAAACTTGGTCAGACTCTCCGCGTGACGGCTGGCCCATTAAGGTTTCCGTCCACTACGACGAGCAGGTGGACCTCCGGGTGGAAATCCTTGACCCGGTAACTCGCAAGCCCTTTAACTTCAAAGGCGGCCCCGACGACTTCCTGGTAACCTGGGACACCGAGGCCTACGCTGAAAACGGCGTCCTGGAATTTGAAGCCGAGGGTCGTTACGGTCATGGTTCCTACCTTGAACATCCCAACGTGCCTTACGACGGCAGCAAGAGCGACTTCTTCGTGTACCCGGTGAATGCGTGCGGCAAGGAGTTCATTATCAAGGTTGTCGACGAAGCTAACAACATTAAGGACGAAGCATTAATCGGACCTCTGGCGTCCGCAACGGAAATGGTCCGGATCCTGGAGCCCAGCAAGTGGCAAGTTCTTTCCACGCCCAAGACGCTGGCCGGCAGCGGTGACCTGCTCTCCCTCTTTGACGGTGAGACGCCTTACAACGAAGCGCTGACTTACAAGAACAACCAGTGGGTGCCGGTAATGCCTTACGATGAACTGGAACCTCTCTACGCCTATGTCATTAACACGCAGCAGAACTGGTGCCGAGTAGATTGCGAAGAGTATTGCGGTGAGGACCTGCCCATCTACGCGAAATACGTTTTTGACCGTGTGACAGACCCGTCCCTGACTCTGCTGCCCGAAAGGCTGCTGACCGCGGGCGCAAACCTGATCGGACCGTCTTTCAACGAGTCAGAAGTAATGCTTCCCATTCTTTATTTTGATGAAGTCCAGGAGTTTATTGAATTCAGCGCAACGGAGCTTAAGGATATGAATTGCTTCGAATATCTGGAGTGCTGCGCAGGTCAGCCGGGTTGTGAAACCTGTGATGTTCCTACCCGTGCCGCTAATAACAGAATTTGTCCGGAACAGCTCTTCCAGTTTGACACACTGGCCCGCATGACCGCCACCTTCTGTGAAGGCTGCAGCATGATCGCCAACTACGGCNNGCCGCCCTTGGCGGAAGCAATGCGCAGTCCTGGTTGACAGACCCGCTGCACTTTGCGTTCAACGGTGACGGCTATCTAGCTTATGTGAACGGCGCCCAGACCTACACCGGCGCTGCCCAGCTTGAGCTTGTCAACATTGCTCCGTAAACCCGGACGCGATGCAAAACTTACAGGTTAATAAATGAAAACATACCTACGCGGGCACATGCCCGCGTAGGTAGTATTATCCACTCTAATGTTGTAAGGAGTTCAATTTTATGGTTGTTTTCAGCTTAAGGAAACCCCTTGCTTTTGCTCTTGCAGCCCTTCTATT
>DBRJ01000024.1:34443-39888 GCA_002305915.1 Pelotomaculum sp. UBA1371
GGTTCTGTCAGGGCCTATGTGGAAGGGGAGTTTTGCGGCGAACTGCCCTTTGAGGCGGGGACATACGGGTTGCCCTCGGACAGCCCCTATGTGAAGAGGCTGCTTGTATACAGCAACTACACGGATTTGACCGGCAAGCAGGTATCCTTCAGGGTATTTGTCGACGGCAGGGAATACCCGGCAGCTACAAAACCCCCTGTCGTTATCTGGGAATCGGGTAGCAGGATGCAGGTAGACCTGGTTGTTTCCGCGGAGCCGGCTCTGTTTGTAGACATGGAGGGGCACTGGGCTGCTCCGCAGGTACGACAGCTGGTTGAAAAGGAAATTATCAGCGGTTATGAGGACCACCTGTTCAGGCCCGAAAACAGGATCACCCGGGCTGAAGCAGCGGTGGTGCTGGCCCGCGCCCTTTCCCTGCCGGATGGCGATTACGGTGTTTTGGAAGGCTTCAGTGACGCCGGCGCCGTGGCCGTATGGGCAGCGGGACCGGTTGCGGCCGTAGTTGAAAAAGGTTTATTTAAAGGGTACCCTGAAGGGGACGGGAAAATAGCCTTTCACCCGGAAGTGACTATTTCTAGAGCCGAACTGGCGGCCATTGTAAGCCGGGTTACGGCGCAGGGGCAGGCTGGGCAGCAGCCGCAGGCCGTAAATTTCATCGATCTGGCGGATATACCGGGCTGGGCTCTGGAAGGAGTCGCCGCAGCGGTCCGGCAGGAACTGGTAGAAGGCTACCCCGACGGCACTTTCAGGCCTGACGGGGAGGTTACCCGCGCCGAGGCGGCGGCTGTAATAGCCCGTCTTCTTGAACAAATTTAAAATGAAAGCAGGTTTCTTGACTCCTTTTAGTTGCAGATCACTTAAAATACAAGGAGGAAAACAAGGTGCTGAAGTTAAGAAAAGGGTATCTTTGGGGGCTAGTGCTTGTTCTGTTGTGCTCGCTTGTTTTAGCGCTCCCTGCTCTGGCAGAGGAAGATGTAGAAGATGAACTGGGGATCATGCCCATGGGTATTACGGGCAAGGTCCAGTGGACGGACCAGAAGCTGGTCACCGAAGGCGATATTAAAGTGTTTATCGGTGCCAAGGAAGTCGGTGGAGGGGCCATCATGCCCGACGGGATGTTCGCAGTCCTGGCCGGGAAGGACTCCGGGGATAACGGGCAGAAACTTAGCTTTGTCGTGATCATAGGGGAAAAGGAATACCCCGCGGTTGTTCTGCCGGAGGAGATCCTCTGTGCCGAGGGTACGCTCAAGGATAATGTAGTACTGGCCATAGAAAAGGATAAGTCGTCCGGCGGCGGCGGTGGCGGCGGCGGTTCTGATTCTGACTCTGCTCCGGCCAAGCCTTTCGCGGCGCCCTACGGGGGAACTTATAAAGGGAGCATTGAAGTGAGCCTGGCAACCACAACCAGCGGGGCCGTTATTTACTACACCACGGACGGCAGCAACCCCAAAGAAAGCGCCACCCGCAAGGAATACACGGAGCCCTTCAAGGTTGGAACCACCACCGTTGTAAGAGCGGTTGCTTTTAAAGACAGCCTTTCCAGCGATATACTTATTTCCGCCTATACTATCACAGAGCCCGACGCTGCTGAACCCAACGGTGAAGATGACCCGCCGGCAACGGGTGACGACAACCCGCCGGCAGCCGGCGACGCTGGCGGATTGGTTGATATGAAAGGCCACTGGGCCGCCCAGACCGTTCAGGAACTGGTGGAGCAGGGAATTATCAGCGGCTATGAAGACAACACCTTCCGCCCGGATAATTTAATAAACCGTGCAGAGTGCTCGGCCATTTTAGCAAGGGCTTTAAATCTCAGTGCGGGAGCGGCGACACTCGATGCTTTCAGCGACTCGGCCGACGTGCCTGCCTGGGCTAAAGACCCGGTAGCGGCGGCTGTGGAGGCAGCTTTACTGAAGGGTTATCCGGAAGCAGACGGCTCAACAACATTCCGGCCGGCCAGGCAGGTCACCAGGGCTGAACTGGCGGTTATCCTGAGCAGGGTTGTGGTCAAGGAGCTGGGAGAACAGCAGCCTGCCGCTGCGAGTTTTGCCGACCTGGAAAAAATACCCACCTGGGCTTTGGATGGAATAAACATAGCTGCTGAGAAGGGTCTTGTGCAGGGCTATCCCGACGGCACATTCCAACCGGATAAGGAAGTCACCCGCGCCGAGGCGGCGGCAATGATCGCCCGCCTTCTGGGCGTGCTCAAAGCCTAAGGAGATGGAGGTTACCCCGGGATGTTAACATTTTTAAAGAAAAGCGCAGCAAGAAGAAACCTTTTTATTGTCCTGTGCGCGGTGGTCATGCTCAGCCTGGCCACCGCGGGCGCGGCCCAGGCGCAGGCTCCCTATCCTGCCTTTTATGGCGGGCTGCTCAAGGACACAGCCGGTAATGATGTGGCCTGGGATGCCGTATATGGCTATATGAACGGCGAACTGAGGGGGGAGTTATACAAGGAGGACCTGCGGCCCGAGGATTATAATGCCGGTGAGTACGGCATGCCCTATAACGATCTGGTCTGGGTGAAGCACCTGGTGGTGCACTGCCTGGAAAGCGAGGGTCTTGCCGGCTGCAACAATAAGCCGGTAACCTTCAAGGTGGAGGTGGACGGCGTGGTTTATGATGCCGTATCCAATCCCTCACCCGTGTTGTGGAAATCCCATGACGTGAGACAAGTTGACCTGACCATAGCAATGTCAAACCCCACGGGTCTGGAAGGTACTGTTTTGCTGGACGGGAAAGCCGACCACCAGGGTACTGTGGTCAAGGTAACCCAGGGTTCAACTGTAAAGACGGTGACAACTTCATCTAACGGCAGTTACCAGGTCACCGGTTTGGCCCCCGGCAGCTGCACTGTAGAATATGATAATGAAAATGCAAGATGGAAAAAAGTAACTAAAAACGCCACGATCATATCCGACCAGATGATTCAAATGCCCCTGGTGACCCTTTATATCGGGGACATGAACTCCGACAATATGATTAATTTGCAGGACCTCCTGTGGATGTCCCGGCACATCGGCAAAAATTCGACTTCCGCGGACTGGTCGACTGCCAGGTACGCCGATGTGAACGGCGATAATGCCGTTAATATCCTGGACCTTATTAAGGTCAATCAGAATATCGGGTTATAGCGCAAAAATCATGGACGGGGTTGTACCCGCTTCTTATCACCAGGGCCAGTCCACCCGCGTATGTAATACTTGAATTAGACCCGCGATGCTCTAAAATGCAGGAGACGCTCCGGAACAGTTTCGGAGAGAGTGTTTGTAGCTATATCCTATCAGTTTTCCCTATAGAATTACGCCGCTGACATACCCCGTGCAAATAGAAGAATGACAGCTCAGGCGCCGGAGCCTTGCCTGCCGGGTTGAAGCCGGTTTTGGTGATATCGCCGGCTCTGAAGAGTATATATTGATAAATAAATAAAAGCTGTTGATAGACGGTTCGAAGCGATTTTTTCTTCGGATTGAAGTGTTTTTCAGTATAATTTTGGTCCGGGATTTTTATAGCTTGACAGGATTTTATTGGTTTTTGACGAAGTTCATATTCTACTGAGGGAAATAAAAATGTTTACATAAAGGGGGGCTGTACACTAATTTGGACGGTGAGATGTTCCCGGAAGAGTGTCGGGATGAAGCGGTCTTTCAGGGATCTTTTAGTGGAGGAGGGAGAAGATGTTTAATAAAAAGGCAAAGCTGTTCTTTAGTATAGGATTAATGGCCGTTTTATGCCTGGCAGTTCCTGCCCTGGCCGGTGCGGCGACAGTGGCCCCCGTTGCCCCGCAAACGGTATCAGTTAATCAGCAGTTTGACGTGGATATAGTTATTAGCGGCAACACGACCACTATAGGCGCTATGGACTTCAGGCTGGATTTCGATAAAGCAAAGTTGCAGGTTATTGACTACAAAATTGGCAACTTTTTGCATCAGAGCATTGTTCCCGCCGTTTCGGGAGCGGACGAAACCACGTGTATCAACTGGGCCAATAACACCGGTGTTGTTGGAGCCGGTTTGCAGGGTTCCAATAACAGCAGTACAGGGACAGTGCTGACTGTAACTTTTAAAGCGCTGAGCACGGGGACCACCAGTCTGAACATTGCCTCATCGAGCCTGAAGCCTGCCAGCCAGAGCACAGTGGTGAGCGCCGGCACTTCATCAACTACTATCATCATAGAAGAGGCAAGCGCATCAATTATCGGAGACTTTAATGAAGATGAAAATGTGGACTTTGAAGATTTAATGATCTTTGCCTCGGCCTGGGGCAAAACATCCAGCGACACCGGCTGGTCTCAGGCTGTTGCGGGATACACCAACTCACCTTACAACCGTTGTGACATTGCCCCGGCCCAGGGCAATTACCCCAATATGACAATACAGCCGGACGGCGAGGTGAATTTTGAGGATCTGATGATCTTCACCATGGCGTGGAACTACGCCGTATCCCATTAAGGGTAAAAACCAAGTGTGAACATAATAAATATCTGTCTTATACGTCTTCCTGCCGAACCGGGCTGGTGGCAGGAGACGTCTTAGGATTAGAGGGAGTGATGCGGGAAGGATTTGTAAGATTAAAATAACGACACAATGTTTAGTGCTAATTAGGAGGTGTGTTGATGAACAAATCAGTACTTGATCTGACGTCCAAATGGAAGATCGTTGTGGCGGCCTTTGTGTTTTTATGCCTGTTTGCAGTACCCTTTGCCGGAGGTACCGCCACAGCCGAGGCGCAAACGGTTTTGAAAGTAGAACCCGGACAGGTTACGGACTGCACTCTGCCTGTAACAGTTTCAATTGAAGGGCTGCCGCAGGGCCAGGCGGTTAACGGCTTTAACCTGAAAGTGGCTTATGATCCCGCTCTATTGCAATATCAAAGCAACCAGTCCGGCAGTTTTGCAGATGGTTGGACCTGGTTTACACCCACCATAAATAATACAGAGGGTACAGTTGAATTTTCTGCCGGGAACTTTTCGGGTAATAATCCTCCATCCTCGGGGACTGTATTGACCCTTACGTTCCAGGTGGTAGGAAACGGCACGGCTCAGTTTACCCTGCCCAAGCTGTCCCTGCGCGACAGCAACAATACAAATATTGCGTTGACGCCGCAAATTGGCCAGGCCGTTTTGAGCGGTTGCCCGATAGAACTGCCTACCGTGGTTACAAGCGACGCCACGGAGGTCGGCACTGGAGAGGCCGTACTGAACGGCAGCGTCACCAATAACGGCGGCGGAGAGATCACTGAATACGGTTTTTACTGGGGGACTACAGATAATCCCACCACTATTCTAAAAGTAGGGACAACAGATATTAGCGGTTCCTTTAGCACTACCCTGGGTGATTTAGACGAAGAAACCACATACTACTACAAAGCCTACGCCGTCAACTCGAAGGGGACCGGCTACGGTGAAGTGAAGAGCTTCAAGACTAATAAGTCCGAGCCTGTAGT
>DBRJ01000014.1 GCA_002305915.1 Pelotomaculum sp. UBA1371
CAACTTGAAAAATAACGTGATCAAGGGTTGTCTGGTGGAGGTCGACCTGCCGGACGCCCTGCATAGGACAGGGGAGATTGAAAAACTCCCCTACGTGAAGGAGTGCTCTGTTCATGGTCCCCTTCTGCATGTTCTGCTGGAATCGGAAAAGGACCTGGAGTTGTTCGAGCAGTATACAGGAACCCCGGCGACAATCATCAGTCCCTCCCTGGAGGATGTGTTTATTTCCCTGGCCGGACAGGCCAAAAGGCAGGTGTCTTAGGTGAGCAGGATCCTGGCAATTTTAAAGAAAGAATGTCTGCAAATGATGCGGGACAGGTTGACCCTGGGCATGGTTTTCATGCTGCCCCTGGTGCAGTTGCTTTTATTCGGCTACGCCATTCAAACCGAGGTAAAACACATTCCCACCGCCGTTTTTGACCAGTCCCTGTCTCCTGAAAGCAGGGACCTGCTGGAGTCCTTCACTGCTTCGGGTTATTTTGATCTCACCTATGCGGCCAAAGGTTACACTGAGATAACGGAACTAATAGACAGCGGAAAAGCGAAAGTGGGAATTATTCTTCCGCCGGATTTCGACCGGAATTTGAGGAGGGGCGAATCGGCTTCCGTTCAGGTGCTGGTGGACGCAAGCGACAATATGGTGGCCAATTCGGCCATAGCCATTGCCAATTCCATCGGGCTTTTGAAATCACAAAAGATTTTGATCCAGAAAGCCCATATCCAGCAATTGCCCTACGATATCAGGGTGCGGCCCTGGTACAATCCGGATGGCATTACGGCGTTTTTCATGGTGCCGGCTATTCTGGGGATTATTGTTACCATGACCATGGTGATGATGACATCCATGGGCATTGTCCGGGAGCGCGAAAGGGGCACCCTGGAGCAGTTGCTGGTTACACCCGTCCGGTCCTATGAACTAATGATCGGTAAGGTTGTTCCATATATTGCCCTGGGCTACATTCAGATTACCGTGGCCCTTCTGGTAGGATCCATTGTCTTCGATGTGCCTGTAAGGGGCAGCTTGCTGGAACTTTATTTGTTGACCCTGTTTTTCATTACCGCCTCGCTGGGTTTCGGCATATTCATTTCAAACATCGCCAGGACCCAGATGCAGGCTTTTCAGATGTCATTTTTCGTTATGCTGCCCAGCATCATGCTGTCGGGCTTTCTCTTTCCCCGGGAAGCTATGCCCCTGATTATCCAGTACATCGGCAACTTACTCCCGCTGACTTATTATCTGGTTATCATCAGAGGTATAGTTCTGAAGGGAATAGGATTTTCTTATCTTTTCCCCCAGGTGGTGGCGCTGTTTATCTTTTCAGTTGTCGTAATGGCCTTGAGCATCATCAAATTTAAAAAGAGAATTGCTTAGATCTAACTTGAGTAGGGCGGCTTTTTGCCTGCGACGCCGGTACTGTACCGGGGTTGCGAAAACGGGGACTTTTTGGATGGAGCAGGAGGTGCTGTTGTTTGACTGTAAATTACAGGGAAAGAGTAAGCCATGCTTTCAGGGATATGGCTATGGAGCGGGGATTTTCCAGGGTTACCGTGGATGAACTGGCCGCCCGCTGCGGCATCAGTAAAAGGACCATCTACCGTTATTTTAAAAGCAAAGATGAGATGATTGTTACCGTAATGGAAGAAGTAATGTCTGAAATTGAGCAGGGAATCGCAGCGGCGCTTAACTCTTCAAACAGTTCTGTTGAGAGACTCAGTGCCGCAATCCACGCGGTACTGAGGTATATGAAACGGATTAATGCTCCGTTTCTTTATGATCTAGAGAAAAATTACCCTCACCTCTGGGAGCGGGTTGAGCAGTTCCGGGCCCGGAGAATCCAGCAGGCTTTTGAGCAGATTTTAGCAAGCGATCAAAGGGGTCATCTCAAAGACATCGAACCGGCGATCTTTACCACAGCCCTGCTCGCGGCGATCAGGTCCGTCGTAAACCCCGGGTTTATCATAGAGCAAAACCTGTCCCCGGAAAAAACCGTTCAGTCCCTCTTTGAAATATTTTTGTACGGCATTGTCGATGAGCAGGGCAAAGGGGAATTAAAATTTATTGAGGTCAAGGGACACTGATGCCGGGGCGGGATCCAAAGGTAATTTAACTTGTGCTGAGCCGGGATTGCCGGGCGGTTTTCGTCCCTAGCCGGAATCCGGCGTTTTTCCTGTAGCCGGCGTTTTATAAACGTTTTTGAAGTGCTTTTTGGAGAAGAATTTTCCGGGAAAACAGCGGCAAGGAGGATTAATCAGCTGCCTGTTGAATCCTAGAGTGTTTTAAAAGTTCTGCAATTTTATTATAGAGAATGCTTTTTTATGGTTTAATCCTTTATCCTGGCGCCGCTTCGCACATGGTCTCTGGATTGAATAATTCTCTTAAAAATGTCCTTAGGAATCTGGAGTATTGTCAATGCAAATAACCTGGATCAAAGAGAAAGTCATTTCCCAGATTGATGTTAAAATGAACCGGGAGGAGTATAAATAATTTGATAACCGAAGTCATCTTTACCGGAACAGAACTTTTGCTCGGACAAATTTTAAACACAAACGCCCAGTATTTACAGCAAGCCCTGGCTTCCCACGGCTTTGATCTGTATCATCAGGTTACAGTGGGGGACAACCTGGAGCGCTGTGCCGAGGCAATCCGCCAGGCTGCTGCGAGGGCCGAAGTGATCTTTATCGGGGGCGGCCTGGGCCCCACGGAGGACGATGTCAGCCGGGAGGCCCTGAGCCTGGCCCTGGGACTTCCCCTGGTTCAGGACAAGGCTGCCCTGGCGATCGTCCGCAGGTTTTATCTGGCCCGGAACATTCCCATGCCCGGTGCCAACTTAAAGCAGGCCTTGATTCCCGCCGGCGGAACGGCGCTTGATAATCCCATCGGGACGGCTCCGGGAATCGTTCTGGAGCACAGTGGTAAAACATTCTTCCTGCTGCCCGGGCCTCCGGCTGAATTTAACAAAATGCTGGACGAACAGGTTATTCCCTACCTGCAGAGACGCTTTCCGGACCAGCTGGCCACGATTCATTCACGGGTCTTGAAGATTTGCGGCCTGGGCGAATCGGTCCTGGCTGAAAGACTGGGCGAACTGCTGAACAGCTCCAGCCCCACAGTGGCGCCCTGTGCCAAAGAGGGTGAGATTCACCTGCGCATTACAGCTAAAGCGGCCGGCAAGGAAGCTGCGGTCCAGGTCATCGACGAAATGGAAAGGGCCGTAAGACAGCGTCTCCAGGGTTATGTTTTTGGAGTGGATGAAGAGACCCTGCCGGCTGTGGTGGGCCGCCTGTTGCTCCAGGGCGGCCGGCAGGTTTCCCTGTTGGAGGCCTTCACCGGCGGACAGCTGGCTCACATGTTTGTGAGCGATCCCACCGCCGCGCAAACTTTTAGCGGCGGGCTGGTCCTGCCCGGAAATCAGCCGGGTCTGCTGCCCTCAGGTCTTTTCCAGGGAGCTATCCCTCCCCCGGATGGGGACACAAAAGAGGTGGCTGCTCAAATGGCCGCTGCCGCAAGGCGTTACTTCGGCAGCGGGATCGGTGTTGCTACGGCCGGGACGGTGCTGCCGGTAGAATACTCCCGCCACCAGTACCCGGTGGGCATCGCTGTGGACTTTGAAGGTAACTGTCAGGTGCAGGAAATGCTGTTCTGGGGCAATCGCTCCCAGGCTGCCCGGCGTGCTGCCGGAGCCGCCCTTGTCCTGCTCTGGCAAATCCTGCGGTTAAAGCCATAAAGTTATGTTGGTTTTCCGGGTTGTGGCGACCCTATAAGAACGCCCCGTATTACCGGCGTTTGCTCCGAAACGCATTTAATGCCTTTTGACCCAGTGCCGGCAGTGTAGTGAATCCACCTGAACAAAATAACTTAATAAAAAATAACTCTGATACCCGGTACCGGAAAATTAAGTTATCCGGTATTATGTGATTGGTGTTTTGTAGTGAAAGACGGCCAGGTTGCCCGAGGCGACTTTTACAACCGGCCCGGGTTCCGTGATTACGTTGGAAACCGCCCACTGCCACCGGCTTTCCAGGACTGCATCACGCAGGGGATATTGGAAACCGTGCAAATTCACCCCGGCGGCCCTGTCGCCCAGCACAATCAGGGATACTGTGTCTCCTACCGAGCCGGGCAGGACCAGTTGGTCCTTAACCAGGTATACTGTAACGCCAGGGGAGTCAAAGAGCACATCAATTCCCCGGGTCAGGAGGGCAGCGGCGCTGCATATGTTCGAAATCGTGTGGTCCAGGCGGGAGCCTGTGCCGCCCCAGACAACGACCTTTTTGGCCCCCTCGCCTGCCGCCAGCCCCAGGGCAAGCTGGGTGTCGGTGTGGTTCTTTTCGCATGGAAAGGTCTTAAAGGGAACCCCGGCTATTTCCATATAGCGGCGGTCTTCTTCGCAGATGGAATCCAGATCCCCGACGATCCAATGGGGGGTAAGGCTCAAGGCCCGTGCCCTGCCTGCCCCGCCGTCGACACAGATAATCCTGTCAAAGCAGTCTGTCCGCTGTTTCCGGTACCAGTTCAGATCATCGTAGGCACCATTTGTCATGATTAAAAATTTCACTGGTAAACAAACCCTCCAGGTGACTTCCCAACTGTTATTTTTGCCGAATCCATAAAGGTCTAGACTTTCTTCATTGAACGCCGGTGCAAACGCTGCTGCAGGACAAGCCGTTCGCACCCCTTCCCCGGCAACTGGCTAGCGATAGCGCAACCAGGTTGACAAGATCTACTTCCCAGGTAAAAAATTTTGCTGCTGCCGCTTTTTAAATCGACAGCGCGTCCATGACGGCATCCCGGGCAGCGCCGTAGGCCTGGTCCAGAATTGTGCGGTTTTGCCGCGGGCGGGAGAAGGGAATGCTCAGTTCCAATTTGACGACTGTGGGACATTCGGAAAGTACATAGACTTTATCACAAAGGTAAAGGGCTTCGTCCACGTCATGGGTGATAAACAAGACCGTGGGGCGAAACTGCTCCAGCACGCCGGTCAGCCAGGTGTGCATTTTCCTCTTAGTGATGGCGTCCAGGGATGCAAAGGGTTCATCCAGCAGCCAGATATCACTGGAAAAAAGGTAGGTTCGCAGCATTGCCGCCCTCTGTTTCATGCCTCCGGAGAGCTGCCAGGGGTAATAGCTTGCAAAGCCCTGCAACCCGAAAGTCTGGAGGTGTTTTGCCGCCTCGGCGCGTGCTGCCTTTCTGGAAGTTCCCTTCAGGACCAGGGGGATGCTGACATTATCCAAAACGTTAAGAGAAGGCAGCAGTAAATCCTTCTGGTGCATGTAACTGACCAGCCCTGTTTGGCCCGTGACGTCCCGTCCTCCGATGGAGACGCTTCCTTTGTCCGGCATCATCAACCCTGAGATAATGTTGAAAAGTGTACTCTTGCCGCAGCCGCTGGGTCCGAGGATGCCTACTACAGTTCTATCAGCTGCCACGAGATTAATTTCCCGCAGGGTGAGGAGCCCTGCCAGGGTTTTTTGAACGCCTTTTACAACAATTTCCGGCAAGTCGAGTTACTCCCCGGGCAGAAACTCATTGGTAAAAACCTGTCCGGGTTCAACAGGCTGGTCGATGAGTCCCTGGTCATACATCCAGTCAGCGTATTTTTTCCAGCGTATTTCAGACATTTCTCCCCACACCCGGGCATCTGACTGGTACTCATGGGCCAGATACTTCTGGCTTTCCAGAACCAGGTCCCGGTTCAGTTCAGGAACACTCTCCAGAAGGATCTCCCCGGCAGCCTCGGGGTTTTCGATGCAGTAGCGGTAGCCTCTGGCTGTCCCCTGCATAAAACTACGGACCAGCTCCGGGTTTTTACCGATTGTTTCTTCGCTGGCAATGATTACAGGGGTGTAGTAGTCCAGAGCCTCGTGGTAATCCTTAAGGTAAACAAAGTTTAAGGGAATGCTTTTGAGCTCTGCCTCAATGCCCGCCCAACCCTTAAAAATCCAGGCAAAATCGATATCCTTACGGACGCTGGTAAGGAAATCGGCCGTCCCGATGTTAATCATTTCAACCTTCTCAAAATCGGCCTGTTCCTGATTCATCAAAGCTTTGAGTATAGCCTCCTCAGCTGGCGAGCCCCAGCCACCGTATTTTTTCCCCTCGAAATCCCTGGGGCTTTTTATATTTTTTTCCACAGGCGAGGCAAAGCCGGAGGTGTTGTGTTGAATTACTGCCGCCAGGGCTTTGACCGGCATATCCCGGGTACGGGCAATAGTTACCTCTTCCTGGTAACTGAAGCCGAAATCTCCCTGGCCTGCGGCGATCAGCTGGGAGGCTCCGCCTTCGCTGGGCTGGACAATTTCTACAGCGAGGCCCTGTTCCTGATAATAACCCAGTTTTTGGGCTGCATAGACCCCGGTGTGATTTGTGTTGGGAGTCCAGTCCAGAATAACAGTTACCTTGTTGAGTTCCTTTTGTCCGGTCTCCTCCCGGCCTGCGTTGCAGCCTGTCAGCAGGGACGCCAGCAGCAGCGGCAGAGAAAACAGAACAACCAGAGCCATCACCTTTTTTTTCACTTTCACTATAGCTCCCTCCATTTAGTTTTTTGATTCCAGGGAATGATCAACCTTTCCAGAAGACTGACAAGGGCAAATAGGGCAGCGCTGCAAAGTGTGACCACGAGGATTGCCGCGAAAACCCGGTCCACCTGGAAAGAGCGCTGGGCAAGAGTCATGTAAATTCCAAGGCCTTGCTTTGCTCCCAGCCATTCCCCGATGACCGCGCCCATAACGCTATAAGAGGCGGAAATTTTTAGCCCGGAAAAGAAAGACGGCAATGCCAGGGGCAGCTTCACCATGCGAAAGGTAGCCAGACGGCCGGCCTTCATTGACCTGAAAAGCTCCAAATACTCCCTGTCCACCGCCGCCAGTCCTCCCAGCAGACTTAAGGCGATGGGGAAAAAACAGACCAGTACCACTACAATAACTTTGGGCAGCATTCCGTAGCCGAACCAGATAATAAACAGCGGGGCCACGGATATGATCGGAACCGTCTGCGAGGCTACAAGCAGGGGATAGAAGGCCCTTTTCAGGAGGGGTATCTCCTCCATGAAAAAGGACAGGATAAAAGAAAAAAGAATGGCAATTACAAAACCCGCCAGACATTCAAGCAGGGTGCTCTGGGCGTGTTTCAGGAGCATGGGCAAATTTCCGCACAGAGTTTCCAGGATTCTTACAGGTCCTGGCAAGAGCCACTCCTGGACTGCCATGACCCGGACCAGGCATTCCCAGAGAACCAGCAATAAACCCACAAACACCAGCGGAACGGCGCTGTTAGCGATAGTTACGAATTTTTTCCTCAATTGTAACACCGCCTGCTTTGCAGTCTATCTTGACAACCGACAGGATTCGGGTTGCTCCATTTTTCAGGCAGATTTCCTGGGCTTTTGCTACAATATCCAGTAAGACAGGCAACTCACCTTCCATTGTGGTTTCCATAGGGCCTACCTGATAGGTTACGCCGGAACCCTTGATGTGTTCAATAACCCTGTCAACCAGAGGATACAGCTCTTCCTCCGGGACATTGGGAATGACCTGCAAGCTCACGTTGTATTTCATGATTCCGCCTCCCGTAAATAAAAGAGCCTTTTACCTGAAGAGTAAAAGGCCTTAACGTACAAACACGAAGTTAATCGCAATCCCTACGCTGGCATTACCCAGATCAGGTTGTGGGTCAGAACATGGTTCTTTCTCAGCCGAATTTTCAGCTCCCCGCGCGATATTCAATTGTTTAGGGTAATCAAAGATAAATTAATAGGGGTACAGGTTATATTATTATTTGAATTATATCTTTATTATGATGAATAAGCAATATCCTTAGCAAATTTTGGTGCTCTGGCGTACCGTTTCACTAGTCCTTCATTCGGGGAATCATAACAGCATTGTGCTGATTACCATAAAATAGCAGTAATAGAATTAAACAGCATCATCTCTATCGCTCTAGAAAGAACAGGATGATTGCGGGTGTGGCCGGTAGGCTGGCTGAATACCTGGAACTTGATGTCACGCTGCTCCGGTTATTGATGGTGTTAAGCGTGTCTTTCGGCGGAATTGGAATCCCGGCCTGCATCGTATCGGCAATTGTTCCCCGGGAAAAAACACAGGTGAAGATAGTTCCGGTACTGCGGACAGTGGAGAGGAGAAGGGTATAAATTTTTTAATAATTCAGAAAAAATAGGTGAATCCTGGGAAAAAGGAGGCGAAGGGCTGCCGGAGTTATTGGGCTAGATGGTTTTAGTGGGGTTTTTTGGTGACATAACCAACATATCCTAAAATAAGCAATATATAAAAGTATTTTATTTAAACGCATGCTAAGACTTTTATGTCCCGAAAATGAAGCAGTACAGGTTCAGGCGCTTGAACGACACCATAAAAGCTCTGCCTGCTTGTCCGATATGTTTACATTGAAGTGTGGTTCGCAGGGTGGCATGAGGATTAAATCTCCCTCTTCGGCTACATCCCATTCCTTATGTGTTTCAATGCGGATTGTCCCCGACTTTACATAGAGAAATTCTTCGGTGGGATGAAGTAAAAAACCCGATGACGGGATCCTCTGTCCAGGGTATAAGAAAGCTAACCCTGCCAGACAGTCATTTTTTTCATTATTCTTTCCCGAAATGAGTATCCTCAGTGGTTGAAGGTTCTCCTGACCTTCAAGTTGACGCCTCTTCACAACCTTCACCTGGACTCCTCCTTATGAACTTAAATGCCCTGGCCTTGTTAGAGGAACCTATTGTGAAACATGGTACATATAACTCCTCACCTTATTAATCAAGCAAATAACGTGCCGGAAAAAACTTCTTTACGGAAGTACAGCTACTAAACCCCATTCATTATAACATTTTTTGTGACTTTACTTGCAATAATTTTCCTACATGTTCATTAATGATACCTGTCTCTGAAAAAGGATGCTCTTTCTCTATATTTTGCCCTAAAATGGAGCAAAGGCAGAATCTTATTCTGCCTTTGCTTACCAGCCTCTGCTGTATTCTTCGGCACAGGGAATGCAGACAATCTTTCCTTCCTTGACCCGTGTACGGGGTTCCATAACGGGCTCACCGCAGGCTGCGCAGATATGGGTGTTGAAGATCCGGGCCTTTGAAGGCAGCTCAATCTGGACGTGCTGCACCCGGCAAAACTCTTCGGCTGGCATTTCGAGAATTGAACGGGTACGGTCCTGCTGGTGCCGGTTAAAAATTTCCTTTTCTTCGTCGTTGGCTTCGCCGCCGAAGACTTTCTTTCTAAGCTCACTGTACTCGGGGCTCTGCCAGACTTTGCCCTTTACAGAGATGCGTACGGCCTGTCCGCTGTTGCGGCAGGCAAAGGTGTAAACCTGCTTGCCGTAGTCGCGGTAAATCAGGTTTCCCTTGCCGATGCTGCAGCCGGTCAAAACCTGGACGGCGTCCACTCCGCAGGCGTCATTCTCTACGATTGCCAGCAGCTCTTCATCTTCAGCACGAATTGCCTGAAGCTCTTCCAGGGCAATTTTGGCAACCCGGTAGCCGGTGGCTACCCCGGGGCAGGAATGGCCGTGGAAATCCAGCACTTTCTCCCAATCATTCATCTTGCATGGCATAAGCTTAAAACACTCCTTTAGTTAGATTGTATTTTATAGTCCACCGGAGGATAAAAACAAGCTACCTTACGGGGGGAGCAGGCTATTAATTCCGGTCTTTCTTCAAGACAGCGGTCCTTTACAGCCAGGCAGCGGTTGGCGTAGGGACAGCCTGTTGAGGTCGCTGAAGGGGGCCTCTTAAGCCTGGGTGCAGCCTGTAACGAATTACCGCAAGTCCCGCTGTGAGTCCTGCGAGCCCACCGACTGCCTGCCGGCCGGGCGGAACGGTCCTCCAGCAGCGGCGCGTAGTCGATCAATGCCCTGGTATAGGGATGCAGGGGGTGATAAATAATTTCGCTGGTGGGCCCTTCTTCCACGATCCTGCCTTTTAATAGCACAGCCAGGCGGTCGCTGATTTTTTTGGCCAGGGCCAGATCATGGGTGATGAACATTATAGAAAGACCCCTTTTTTCCTGTAAATTCATCATGAGCTTGAGAATTTTCGCCTGAACGCTGGCATCCAGAGCCGATGTCGACTCATCGGCAATGAGAACCTTCGGGTTCAGTACCAGAGCCCGGGCAATGGCCACTCTCTGGGCTTCGCCACCGCTCAAGTGGTGGGGGTATTTTTTCAGGAAAGCATCGTCTCCGGGTAATTCCACTTCGTTCAAGACCTGCCGGACCCTTTCCAATTTTTCTTCTTCATTGCCTGTTTTATGGATGTCCAGAGGCTCCTTAACAGTTTGCAATACATTCATCCGGTGACTGATTGATTCCCCCGGGTTTTGAAAGATCATCTGGATCCTCTTGTAGAAATCTATGGTCCTCCTGGTTACTTTTTTGCCTTCCAACCGGATCTCTTCTTCATCGGCCTTGAGCAGGCCCATGACAGTTTTGGCCAGGGTTGTTTTGCCGGAACCGCTTTCACCAATCAGGGCTAATGTTTCTCCTTCGTGCAGGATACACTCCACATCCTGTAATACCTTCAGGGGGCCAAAGGACTTGCTGCACCTGACCTCCAGGAGGGGTACAATCCCGCCCCTGTGGCAGGCTATCAACCGGTTGCCTTCAACCGCGGGTAGCGGTGCCTCGGCGGAGCAGATCCGGATCCGCTGGGTGCAGCGGGGGTGAAAGGGGCAGCCTTCGACATGGTGAGACATTCGCCCGGGTATTCCCTGTAAATCTTTGGTCGTGGTCATATTGGGATAAGACCGTAAAAGTCCCCGGGTGTAGGCGTGGCGCGGCCCGGTCAGCATATCGCCGGTGGCCCCCAGTTCCACGATTCTGCCTCCGTAGAGGACGGCCATATGAGTGGACAGGTCGGCTGCAGTGGAAATGTCGTGGGTAATCACCAGGGAGGCCTTTTCCCTTGTAATTCTCCTCAATACAGCAATGATTTCCGCTTTGGTTAAAGCATCCAGGGAGGCAGTGGGTTCATCCAGGATTAAAATGTCAGGATTATTAACCACGGCCAAAGCGATCAAAGCTCTTTGTTTTTCGCCTCCGCTTAACTGGTGGGGGTAGGCCAGGGAACGGCGGTTGTCCAGACCCACCAGTTCCAAAACCTCGCAGGCCCTTTTCTCTGCTGCTTTTTTGTCCGTAAGGCCATGGATGAGGACAGCCTCCATAACCTGGTAGAGGATGGAATAGAGCGGGTGAAGGCCGTCTTCAACATTTTGAAACACCATGGCTATTTCCCTGCCGCGGATCCGGCGCCGCTCCTCTTCCGGGCAGGTAAGAAGGTTCTTGCCCTTAAAAAGGATCTCGCCTGTGCAGCGGCCTTCCAGTAGGCCCATAACAGCACGGCCGAGGGTGGTTTTACCGGTGCCTGATTCACCGATAACGGACAGGACCTGGCCCTTTTCCAGGTTAAGGTTGATGTCTTTTAAAATTTGCAGGCCGTTGTAGGAGGCTTTCAGATTCTTAATTGTCAGCATGGCCTGCCTCCTTTCTCAGACGGGGGTTCAGCGCGGTTTCCAGGGCGAACCCGGTGAACGTAAAGCCCATAACAGTAAGGGAAAGCGTAAATCCGGTGGGCAGGAGCCACCACCTCCAGACATCCAGGTAGACAAATTTCAAAGCATGCTGCATCATTTTTCCCCAGCTGACGACGGTGGGATCACAGATGCCCAGAAAGGAGAGGCCGGCTTCCATAAAAACAGCCCTCCGGGCGTCCTGGATGATCAGGGCAATTAAAATAGGTCCCAAATCAGGAATAATATGATTGAACAACAGGTGCAGCCGCCCGGCACCGAAAGTCCGGGCGGCGTAAACTGGCATCCGCTCTTTTAAAGAAAGGGTTTGAGCCCTGACGACCCTGGCCCCTCCCGGCCAGAGAAAGAGGGAAAGCAAAACAATTAATAAAACTGTGTTTGGTCTCAGGTAGGCTGCGGCCAGGATAGCTACAATCACCGGAGGAATGACGATTAAGGCGTCCACCAGCCGCATCATCAGCCGGTCGTAAAGACCCCCCAGAAGGGCGGAAGAACAGCCAACCAGAATGCTCAAGCAAAGGGAGAGCAAGGCTACTCCGCCGCCCACGGCAAGGGAGGTGCGGGCGCCGTAGAGAAGGCGCGTCCAGATGTCCTGGCCCACGTCATTTGTTCCCAGCCAGTGTTGTGCTGATGGTGCCATAAAAGGGGCGCCCGTGTAGGCGGCAGGCTGGTAGCCTGTCAGCAGCGGCGCCAGGACAGCCGCGGTTACCACTAGAATGAGCAACCCGAGTCCAATCCGGCCGGGGCCGGTGGTATGGACTTCTCGCCAGTAATTTACGTGCATTTTGCCACCCTCGGATCAAGTTTTGAGTAAAAGACATCTAGCAGGAGATTAATGGTCAGGACTACAACCGTAAGGACCAGGAGGATCCCTGCCATGAGCGGGTAGTCCCGTGTCAAAAGGGATTTATAAAGCAAGGAGCCCAGGCCGGGATAGGAGAACACAATTTCAACAAACAGTGTTCCTGTAACCAGATGGGCAAACTGCAGACCCGCTGCGGTTACCACCGGCAGAAGGGTATTCCGCCCGGCGTGGCGGTACCGGATAATCCGTTCAGGACAGCCCTTGGCCTTTGCTGTTAAAATAAAAGCTTCGCCAAGGGTAGTAATCATGGTGCTGCGGGTTAACAAATAGGTGGCTGTCAGCCGGACCAGGACCAGGGCCGCCAGGGGCAAGGCCAGGTGATGCAGGAGATCAGCAACCAGCATCAGACCGCTGTGGCCGGCATAGGGGGTCAGCGCCCCGGAAAGGGGAACCAGGCTTAAAAAAACGCCAAAGAAGAGCAGGAGCATGATCCCCATAAAGAAATCCGGGAATCCGCTAAAAAGCATTATACTGCCTAGTAAAACCTGATCCAGGGGCCGCCCCCTCCGGGAACCGGACTCTACACCTAGAAAGAAGCCCACCAGGGTGGATATAACCAGGGCCAATCCTGTGAGCAAAAGGGTCCAGGGGAGAAACCCGGAAATTACTTTCAGCACCGGAGCGTTGTAATAGTAGGAATGGCCCAGATCTCCCCGGCAGAGGGATAAAAGGTAGGAAGCATATTGCTCTCCCAGCGGGCGGTCCAGGGAAAACCGGTGAGTCAGTTCTTCCTGCAGCTCCGGGGTCATCACCAGAAGGGCTTCATTGCCGTAGATGGCCTGTAGCGGATCACCAGGCATCAAGCGGGGAATGAAGAAGTTCATGGTTAGGATGATTAACAGGGCAACCACATAGTTGATTATGGATGCCTTGTTTAGAACTGATGCTTTTTTAAAGACCTTGTTGCGTATTGGTACATGCCTGGTCTGGACGCACTCCTGCATAATAACCACTCTTTTTTATGAACGTTATTTATGTTGCCGAAAAAAGGATTGTCTGCACAAATATTTTTACAAGAAGGCCATCTTGTTTAAAGGATGCGGTACTCCACTGCCGATTCCCTGGAAGGTGAAATAAAGTGATGCGGCGTCATCCGTTACATAATACCAGGTTGGATAGTAAAGCGGCAAGCAGGGCATTTCCCGGGCATAAACCTCCTGGATCCGGTTGACCAACTCCCTGCGCCTGTCCTGGTCCATCTCCTTCATCTGCTGCTCCAGGAGGAGATTCAGTTCGTCGTTCTGGTTGAATCTGGCGCTGTTAAAGCCCTTGCCGGAAATCATCTTGTTCAAAAATTCAGGATCACCGCCTATTCCGCCGTGGCCGCTGAGAGCGAGATCAAATTTCCATTCATTGACCCGGCTATCCAGGGTTTTGGCCTCCAGACCGCGCAAATTAATTTTAATTCCGGCATTTTCCAGCAATTCTTTAATCATTTCTCCCTCGCGCTCGCCCGGGGAACCCGGTACGCCGGTACCCCCGCTGCTGATTAGAAGTTCAAGCTCCAGCGTCTGCCCGTCTTTCTCAAAGTAATTACCATTTCTCATATATCCCAGGCTGGTGAGGATTTCCCCGGCTTTATCAGGAGCGTAGGGATATTCCGCGGCAGCCGCCGGGTTAAACCAGGAACTGTCCGGGGGAACCAGGCCGGGACTGCCTTCCAGGCCATAACCCCGCTGACAGGTTGTTACCAGCGCCCGGCGGTCGATGGCATAGGCCAGCGCCCGGCGGAATTCCACATTGTTCAGGGGCGCTTTCTGGTGGTTAAACATCAATTTGGCCACCCAGTCATGGCTGCCGGTTAATTCTCTAAAACCCTCCTTCTTTAATTCGACTGCTACCTCAGGGGGCACCTGGGCCACGTTGACCTGCTTCTGCCTCAGAGCGGCAGCGGACATTTCATTGCTGACCCTGACAAATTTCAACTGCCTGGTTTTCGGTGCTCCCTGGTAGTACTGGCTGTTGGCTTCATACAGGTAGGTCCCCTGTTCTTTATTGTAGTCCTTCAGTTTAAAGGGCCCGGTACCAATCAGGGCTTCTTTTTGCAAGAACTGCCTGGGTTCCCCGACTTCCTTCCAGATATGTTCGGGCAGGATTGGAACCGTTCCCGCGATATATTCCAGAAACGGGGCGTAAGGCCTGTTTAAATACAATTTGACCGATAAATCGTCAACAGCTTCAGCTTTTTGAACTACGTCCAGGTTAACCCATTCGTAGTTGTGTTCTCTCAGGTAATCTACGCTGAACACTACGTCTTTTGCCGTGAATGGTGTGCCGTCGTGCCAGGTGGCCCGGTCTTGCAGCTTAAACAGATAGGCGTTTTCTTCTTTTAAGAACTCCCAGCTTTTTGCCAGCGCCGGTATGTAACCCTGGCTGTCCTTCCAGAGCAGGGTATCGAAAATAAAGCTCGTCCTGACGTAACCAGGACCACGCAAATAATGGGTGAAGGGAGATGGGAAGCCCCAGTCCCCGGTGGGGTCGGCTATCGTATATGCTGGATCCTGTAGCCCTGCGGCTTCTTCTCCCCCTTGGTTGCTGCCGCAGCCTGTCGAGGACAGAATCAGTAGAGACAGCATTAACAAAGCAAGCATCAATGGCTTGGAAAAAAATGTGCGCATTTAACCATTCCTCTCAATAGTATTTAGGGATTATTGTTTACTGAGACAAGGGTTTGCCGGGAACGGCTCAACAATAAAAGTCATGTTAGCCAGTCTTTAGACAAATCTCTTGCGGTGATCCGGAACACTGTTTACAAGGTTAGTCTTGATGCATCAACCGCTTTTCAAAAAATAAACCACGAAGTTTTACCTGATTATTGTCAGGTATAGTTAACCTCCGTGGTTTAATTCGTAATATAAAATTATGGCTGTGTATTCTTATTTTTTAAGCAAGTGCGAATTCGTTCGCACAAATTTACTTAAAGAACTGTTTAAATCAGACATACGTGGTACGGGAATGGTAGCAGGAGAATTTAAAAATGAAAGCACTTCTTAAGGATGTTTGAATTTATACCAGGCCTGGCAAAAATTTATTTTTACGTATCCTGTATGAAAACACTTCGGGCGGGACAGCCGCAACTGTTCATTAACTAATTAAATTTTACATATATGAATACCGTATGTCAACAAAAATGACTAAAGCCATAAAAAAAGAACTATCCTGTAAGAATTGATGGAAAAACTTAATTTCCGGGACAAGGATGAAAAAAACCGTACCGGAAATGCAGGAAAAACTGAGTGCATGCTCTGGTTCATTTTTAAATGGGATGTCAGGCGGGACCCACTACTGAAGACATATGTCCGCACCATTCCGCCGTTTCACGGAACACGTCCAACAGCAGGTAACGGTACAGGGTACCGGCGACGGCCTTGTTTTCTTCCGTTCTGGTGGGCTGATCGCCAAAGCGGTAGGCCTCCCAGTCGGGTTCTTCAATTTTTCCTTCAAGGGTACTGCCGATGGAAAAAACCAGGCCTGACTTTCCAACAAAACAGTAGCGGTTGTAAATTGTGGAGACTTCCTCCGGAAATAAGATCTCTTGCTCGCTGATAATGATTAATACTCTGGGGAAAAGGTGTTTTATTTCGGTCCAGGCTAATTGCCCCTGTTCCGGCCAATGACGCAGGATAACAAGATCCGGCCGTTGCCTGGGGTCTTGCTTTAATCCCGGTTCAGCTATTTGAAAACCGGCGTCCTGCCAGACCCTCAGGTCCTCTTCCAGGCAGTTGGAGGCTTCCATAATAAATCTTCGCAAAGCACATCACCTCGTATCAGTCTATAGCCAATTCTTCCTGAATAAAGGCGTCAATAAGGCGAAGCCCTTCCAGCGCATTGCAGGCAAGCGAAAAGTGCGGAGGTGCAATATAAGGCTCACGGGGGTTAATCCGGAACACCGTGGCCTGGCAATAACTTCCCAGATGCTCACTGAGCCTGCGAATGGTGGGAACAGCTGTACCGGCCCCCGTTTCGATCACTACAAGGGGATTTTGGCTGTGGAGCTTTAGAAAAGATTTGAAGTTTCTTTCCTGCTGTGCGGTTCGGCCGTCGTTCCAGAAGTAATCTCCGAACATGAGGATGTTGGGGCGTGCTACCGCGCCACATTGGGGGCATCTGGGTATATGTTCGGCCCGCATGTTTTCCTGGTTCACCGGGATGGTTTCGGTACAAGGCCAGATGTCCCCCGTACAAGGCCTGGTGCATTGAAGGTAGCCGATGGAGCCGTGTATTTCAAAGACCTTTTCCTCGGCAAAGCCTGCCTTTTGATAATGACCGTCCACATTTGATGTAACGACAAAATAATCCAGGTTATAGCGATCAATCCACTGCCGCAACAGGTAAAACCCTTCATGGGGATGCGTGTTGCTGTACAGGCCGGCGCGGTGTCCGTAGAAGCCCCAGCCGAAAGCCGGATCCCGGATAAAATGAGCCGGGTTGGCGGCCTCGAAAAAATTGAGGCCCAGTCGTTCATACATCGGGTAGGCTTTCCAGAAACCCTTATTGCCCCGGAAGTCGGGGAGGCCTGAGTCGACCCCCATACCGGCTCCGGAGGTAATGATCAGGGCCTGGGCGCTCTTTAACTTTTGGGCGGCTATTCTAGATGCCTCTTGCAGTTTCATTGATTGCTCCTGGGCAATACCTGATGACCAGGCGTTTTTATAGTCTAGTTTAATGATACATTTGTTTGTTCTTAATTACAAGAACCGGTATTCCCTGTAAAATAATTTTATTTTAAAATTTGCTAATATTTTAAAGGGCTTGTAAAGGTGATATAATAATAATGCCTGCAAAAGATCGATAAACATCTCCTGACCAGGGTTGGTAATTCGTCCATGCAGAGTAATACGAGAAAGGAGATGTCTTGATGTTTACGGGCAAGTTTTTACAATGTAGAGACTGTGGACAGGAATTTGAGTTTACACCAGGTGAACAGGAATTCTATGCTGAAAAGGGCTTTACAAATGAGCCTTCCAGATGCCCCTCCTGCAGGAGGGCGCGCAAAAACAGCCGCAATCGTGAACAGGGTGGCGGGTTCAGCGGTTCGGGGTATCACCGTCAAAACCGGCCAATGTATGAGACCACATGCGACGGCTGCGGTCAGGTAGCAAGGGTTCCGTTCCAGCCGGACGGCTCCAAGCCGGTGTACTGTAGTGACTGTTTTCGCAACAACCGGCGTTACGCGCAATAGGATAAATATTAATTAAGAAAAATAAAAATGAAGAACAAAGATAAGAGCTGTCTTAGAGCAGCTCTATTTTTTATGAATCCAACCATTGCAGATTTTCCCTTATAAGATAGAGATTTAATCTTGCCCTTTTAGGGGCAGGGACAATCAGGAACTACAAGGCATAATTGCCAGAAATATCTATGTTTGCCAATAACAAAAATAGATGCCTTTTTTTAACACATTATTTGGTCTTGATAATGATTTGAAGAAGTATACAGGAAATAGCAGGATTTTTTTAACCGTTGGAGAAAAACTCTGAAACAAACCAGGATAAACTTGCCGGAGCGCTAATAAAGGTAAAAAACCAAAGTTTTAGATATACATACCTGATAGTGTTAAGAATTAGACTGATTTGTAGTTAAAGTAGAGCTTAAGCTTCACCCAATTACTGGGAACTACAAATAAAGCCTGGTTAATGAATAAAAAATAGATTTGGGTTGGATTATGAGTGAATTCAGATTAAAGAAATTAATTATAAAAGATATCTGCCTCTTACTACTTCTCTGCTTACTGTTTACAGGCTGCGGTAAAACCTCGCAAGAACCTCTTACCGCAGGCAATCTGGCAGGCAGGAAGGTGGGAGTAATAATTGGATACAGCTCTGATTATATCCTGTCAAAGCCGGAATACGGCTTAGATATTTACAGATATGATTACTATGCGGATATGACCCTGGCCTTGAGATTTAACCGAATTGACGCAATTGCAACGGAAATGGATGAGGCCTATGTGTTTTGCCGGATGCAGCCTGAATTTAAGATAGGTCTTGTAGCCGAGGAACAATTGGAGTACGCCTACATGTTTAATGCAGACAGGCCCGAGTTATTGGAGCAATTCAACCAGTTTATACGTGATTTTAAAAAAACAGAGGAGTATGCCGACATGTTAAGGCGCGTGGAGGCTTCTGCAGATGCGCCTTTTCAGGCTAAAAAGATTGAAAATACAGTCACAACTGATAGGGTGCTGAAGGTTGCCGCCTTTGACGGGTGGGAGCCCATTTCATACATCAATGCCGCAACGGGTGAATGGGAAGGCTGCGACGTGGAGCTTATTACTTATTTTGCCAACAGCCTGGGGGCAGAGCTGGAATTGATAGATATGAGCTGGGAGCAGATGATAATTGAGTTGAGCAGTGGCCTGGTCGATCTTATGTTGTGTCCCGATTCTCTCATGTTGGCAAAGGACCTGGAAATGAGCGGAAACATAGTCATGTCCGACTGGGTTTTTTTAAAGGACATTGTTCTCATTGTGAATAAGGAGGAGAATTAATGGCTGATCTGATCCAGAGCATTCAGGGTTCAATATACATAAATCTGATTTATGAACACAGATATTTGTTTTTGATCAAAGGCTTTGGTATGACCCTTTACTTAACGTTCCTGTCTTTTTTGCTGGGGACTGTGATCGGGGCCATCTTCTGCAGGTTGAGGGTTTCCAAAATCAGCGCGGTTTCAAAGGCAATTTTCTGGCTTAAGACACTCTTCATCAGACTGCCCACCCTTGTTTTGCTGATAATATTCACCTATATGCTTTTTTCCGATTCCAGTTTAGATACAGTTACCCTGGCCATCATGGCCTTTGCCCTAAAAACAGGATCATATATATCGGATATTATGTACAGCGCCATTGAAACCGTTGATAAAGGCGAAATAGAAGCAGCCAGGACACTGGGAATGTCAAGTTTTATGGCCTTTCGACTGGTTGTGCTTCCCCAGGCAATCAAAAATGCGTTGCCCGTATACAAGAATCAACTGATTATTACCATGCAGGAAACTTCTTTGGTCGGCTTTCTGGCAATAAATGATCTGACCAGGGCCAGCCAGGTTATCACAAGCCGTACTATGGACCCGTATCTGTCAATAATCATCACCGCCGTAGCTTATCTGGTTATCGGGGCCGTTTCCGGGTTGTTGTTCAAGCTGGTGGAAAGGGAAAAGCATTTGCGGCTTGCAGATTTCAAAGATGAATTGGGAGAATAGTAATGATTTCCATAAGAAATTTATCTAAAAGTTTTGGTGACAATCTTATTTTTAAGGACATCAACGTAGACATTGAAGATGGCGAGGTAGTGGCTGTTATAGGACCGTCAGGCTGCGGTAAAAGTACCTTCATTCGCTGTATTAATCTCCTGGAGCAACCTGATTCAGGTCAAATATTCATCGGAGAGCAGGAGATTACAAAAAAAGGGGTGGATCTTGATTCTGTTCGCAGGAAACTGGGCATGGTTTTTCAATCCTTTAGCCTGTTTTCTCATAAGACTGTATTGGAGAATGTTATTCTAGCCCCGGTGAATGTTTTAAAACTGAATCAGAAACAGGCAGTGCGGGAAGCTCTAGAGTATCTCGAACTGGTCGGCATAGCCAACCGTGCCGATCACCTGCCTGACCAGCTTTCCGGCGGGCAGAAGCAAAGGGTTGCCATTGCCCGCTGCCTGGCCATGCATCCTGAAGCGATTCTCTTTGACGAGCCCACATCTGCCCTGGATCCGACAATGGTGGACGAGGTGCTGTCGGTAATCCGCAAGCTGGTTAGAAAAGGTTTAACTTGTATAATCGTCACCCACGAAATGAATTTTGCCAAGAGTATTGCTGCTAAAGTATTATATATGGATGAGCAGGGAATTTACGAAAGCGGTACTCCGTCAGACATTTTTGATCATCCTCAAAAAGAAAAAACCAAAATATTCATTAATAAATTAAAGGTATTTACCGGTGAATATGCCGTGGCAGAAATTGATTTTTATGAGGTTATGAAGCAAGTCACCGAGTATTGTTTGAAATATGATATGAGTAAGCGGGAAACAAACAAAATTAATCTTATTTGTGAGGAATATGTGACATATCTTATGAAACGCAAGGTATCGGGCGAAATGTTAACCATATCCGTTAGGTATAACGAAAACGACAACTCAAAGGAAATTATGTTTAAAGATAATTACCCCCCTGAAAACCACCTTGAGAGCGAAAATTTTGATGAACTGAGCGCAATGCTCATTAGAGGTCTGGCGAGTTCCGTGGCCTACCGCAGAGTTGACGGACAAAACGTATTGGAGCTAAAGCTGAAATAACTTTGAATATGCTTATTTTGAAAGGATCTTTCGAGGAACTAATCCGGTGGTCCCGGGAAGGCAGGGTTTTTGCCGGTTGACAAACAATTTAAACTAAGAGCCGTGGGGGAGTCGCCCCGCGGGTTTTTTTGTTTGTATGGAATATGTTTATAACACTGTTTTTATGTTTAAGAGCCAAATGCCGGTTTTTTTAGGTCAACTTGAAGAGAATTTATATGCCTGCCGGCTATAGGCAGCGAAAAGCAAATTTGAGCGCAGGTCTTGCAAAGTTGCGAGCCGGCAGCATTGTTTTACAAAGTGTTAGATTCGAATGGAACCCGCCGCCGGGAAATCGGGCTGAACAAAACCAGGGTCAGCAGGCTGGCCAGGAGACCTGCGTAGAGGGGATCCAGTCCTTCAGGGTAGAGAAAGTGCCAGGCCAGGTCGGCCGCAGGCCCGGCCAGGGCTGCCATGGTTCCGGCCAGCGGTGTCACGGCCCTGGGGAAGAACATTGCCCCCAGCAGGGGAAAAAGGATTGTGCATCCCCGCAGACCCATGGATAAGAAGCTCCACCCCAGGATCAGGGACTTGAGGTTGCCGGCCACGAAAAAAATGCTGGATCCGCAGACAAGCAGGATCAAAAGACGTTGTACAGTCAGTATTTCCCGGCTCCCGGCGCCGGACCGGATAAACCGCTTGTAGATGTCCTTCGTCAGCATAGTGGAAACCCCCAGGGTCAGGCCCGCCCAGGTCCCGATAACGGCAACCAGGAGCGTTGCCAGCACAACGCCGGCCAGGAAGGGCGGCAGGTAATTCATAACGAAGAAGGGCAAGACCTGTTGGGAAGGAGTGTTGGGAAAGTTTGAGCGCATGAACAGGCCGACAAGAATGCCTCCGATGCCCACGGGAGGGATCATGAAGGCGGACAGGAGCGCCCCCGTTCTGGCTTTGGACAGGCTCCTGGCAGAGTATATGGCTTGAATGTAGGTCTGGGTTGAGAGGACCCCCACCAGGAGTGAAAAACCTGCCGCAAGATCCTCCTGGATACCCCTCCCGAACAAGGAAAACCAGGGGTAGGCCGGGAATGATTCTCTAAGGCCGGGCCAACCCCCTGTCATCTGGTAGGCCAGTGCCCCGCTGGCCAGGGTGGCCAAATAGAGCAGGCCCAGTTTGGCGACGCCTACAAGCCCGGTGCCCCAGACTCCCCCGAAAAAAACATAGGCCAGGACCAGGCAGACTCCAATTAGAGTGGCTGTGACAGGACTGATCCGGAACATGGAGGTAAGCAGGGCTACTGCCGCCAGTCCCTGGGCGATAATATTCAGGTAAATGCCTGCTGAAGAGAAAATACTTGCCACCGGGCCGATCCTTTCCCCGTAGACACTGACCAGATATTGGGGCGCCGTTTCCAGGGTGCTTTCGTGCAGGCGGCGGGCCAGACCAAGTCCAAGGACGGCGCAGGCCAGCCCTGCGCCCAGGGTGAACCACCAGGCGCACAGGCCGTATTGGAAAGCCAGCTGCGCCGTGCCGATGGTTGAGGAGCCGCCTACAAGAGTTCCCATGATTGTTCCGGCTACTACTGTGGCGCCTGCCCTGCGGCCGCCCACTGAAAAATCCAGGGCTGATTTAACCATGCGCCCCGCATAGATCCCCACAAGTGTAACTGCGCAAAGCGTAACGATGATTCCTGCAATATGGCCTGATGTGAGTGCCGGTAACATGGTGCAGACCCTCTTTCTTGATGAAGTGACATGCTGTGTGGGTGTCTTTAGTTCATGTGGACTGTTCCGGTCGAAAAGGCGTCTTCTCAAAGATAGGGAAGGGATTTCATGCTTTCTGCCTCCAGCAGGGACAGCATACGTTCGTAGTGAGAAGGAAGAGGCTCCCGGCCGATATTTCGCTGTTCAAAAGGCAAGTTTAGATCCACCGTATCCAGGAGCGTAGCAGGCCTGGCGGAGAGTACTACGACCCGGTGTCCCAGAAGCAGGGCTTCCATTATATCGTGAGTCACAAAGACCATGGTGCAGGGATTTTCCCGCCACATATTGGTCAACTGCCGAACAAGACCAAGTCTTAAGGGCATATCCAGCGACTTCAGAGGTTCATCCAGCAGGAGCAAATCATGGGGGAAGGCCAGGGCCCGGCAGAGAGCCAGGCGCTGCTTCATTCCCCCGCTCAAGGCTTTGGGATAACTGTCCCGGTATTCGTAAAGGCCCATCAGGCTAAGGTATTTAGCGATGAGTTCCTGCCGGCGGGCAGGACTGATTGCATCCCGGAGGACAAAGTCCATGTTGCCGGCTACGGTTTTCCAGAGGAGCAGGCGGGGCTCCTGGAATACATAACTTACCTTAAGTCCTTCCGTTCCTGTGATCTGGCCGGCGTCGGGCAACTCCAGGCCGGCCAGGAGCTGCAGGATAGTTGTTTTTCCGCAGCCCGATGGCCCTACCAGGCACATAATCTTTCCCTTTTCAGCTTGAAATGAAAAACCCTCCAGGACCCGGGTCGGTCCCAGGGTCTTATGGACGTTTTCAAACTTGATCACTACGGTCACATCCAGTGTTTGAGTTTGTGATGCGTCACGCAGGCCAGCAGACGGTCTGTAACCAGACCAAGACCAATCAGAAACAGAGTCCAGGCAAAGAGAGCAGCCGTTTCAAGGTTAATTCGGGCCACCGCCATGCCGGCCCCTATGCCTTGCTGGACGCTCAGGAATTCCGCCATTGCCACGGCTTTCCAGGTAACTCCGAGGGCGTTGGAAACACCGGCCAGGAGGTACGGCGCCACCTGGGGCAGGTAAATTTCCCGGATTACCCTGGGCTTGCTGATGCGGTAGATTTGGGCTACCTGCAATAGCTGTCTGTCTATACTTTTAACTCCCTGATAGGTATTAATCACGATCAGGGGTACAGTTGTTACAAAGACAACAAAAACAGGCACCCTGCTGAAACCAATCCAGATCATGGCCAGGAGCAGCCAGGAGATCAGCGGAGTCACCTGCAGTACGACCACAAGGGGCCTCAGCAGGCTGGCTGCCACAGGATTCAGGCCGATTAGCAGACCCAGGGGTGTGCCTGCCGCAACAGCCAGGCAGAATCCAAGCAGGCCGCGCAGGATGGAGTGGCGGCTCTGTTCCCACAACTCACCGCCGGCTGCCAGGGTCCAGAGGGTTTGCGCAACCTCAGCCGGTGAAGGGACGACAACATGGCTGTAAAAGCCGGAAATCAGCTGCCAGAAGGCGATAAAGGCAGCCAAACCAAAAAGGGGCAGGAGGCCCCTAGTCAGAGAGATAGAATTTTTCATCCGGTAGTTTGCCCCCTACCATTTCCGGTGAGAAATCTAGAAGCCTGGAGAGGTAGACGTCCACATCAGCCCTGGCCTTGGAGCCCGGGACAAAGCGCAGCCGGGTTCGCTCCATGCTCTGGACAAATACCGGGGCCGGAATGCTTGCGCTGGCTTCAACCAGGGGAGCGGCTTCAGCGGGATTGGCCACCGTCCAGTCCAGAGCCCCGGCGTAGGCCCGGTGAAATTCCGAAATCGTTCCCGGGTAATTCCGGGCAAACTGGTTGAGCACCACCATGCCGGCCTGGGGCAGTGCGGTGGAGTCACCTTCGTATTGTTGCCAGTCGCTGTAGAAGTCCCGGATAACCCGCGCTTCCTTGTGGTTCATCAGCACCTGGGTCAGCATGGGTTCCGGCAGCACGGCGTTTTTCACCAGGCCGTTGATCATCATCCGGGCAATCTCCGGGGAGTCCAGGTAGGTCAAGTGGGCTTCCCCATCTTTTAGCCCGCTCCGGCTCAGGAAATATTGGGTCAGAACATCGGGGGTAGAGCCTCTGGCTCCAACGTAGAGTTCCTCACCCCTGAGGTCCGTCCACTCCCTGACATCGCTTTCCAGGCTGACCAGGTAGAGTATTCCCCAGGTACTGACATTGGCCAGGGAAATGTCAACGCCTTTGTTGTACAATTTTGCTGCAACGTTTACCGGAAGCACGCTGAAATCTGCCTCTCCCTTGACAACCCTGGTGGTGGCTTCTTCTACTGATTTGTAGAAGATGATTTCCAGCGGGGTGCCATCCGGCAGGACCTCGCCTGCCATTTTAAAAAGCGGCGCAGTGGGTGGAGCCAGGGGAGCCTGGACCACAATTTTTTCCGGTGTGCCGGAGGCTGGTGTTTTGTCTCCGGAGTAGACGCCTGTGCAGCCGGCGTTCAGCAAAATGAACAGAAGAATTAAAATAATGGTTGCTGTCCGGTGCATATTAAACCTTCTCCTTTAGCGGCTGTAGTAAGACCTGGTAAGTATTCGCCAAATCATGCGGATATCCTTCCGAACTGTTTTATGTCATCCGCACCGCGGAAGAGCAAAAATTTTTTGAAACGCAAAGTATTAAGGGAAAAAATTGGTTAAGTAGATTAAGCACAAAGGTGTTTCCCTGTTTGCTTATAAAGGAAGGGGGTATTTTTTTAGTATATCCGGGTAATTTTTTGTTATAAGAAAAGCAGCCGGGCAAGGCAGTGTATCACCCCGGGTAAATTCCAGGGCTTTTTTGCGAAAGGAAAGCCAGGAGGCTTGTTTTACGGGGTTGTTATTGAAACAGGTGTTCGTATATAATGACCTATAAAGAGGTGATCATATGCGAACGGGGATTGCAAACCTCCCCCTGCACGGGCACCATTGCCCGCGCTGGCTCTTTGACCGGATGGTCAAGCTTGGTTCTGCAATTATCGAGGCCGTCGTGGAAGAATACGGAACGGCTGAAGTTCTTGACCGGCTTTCCGACCCTTTCTGGTTCCAGGCCCTGGGCTGCGTGGTGGGCTTTGACTGGCATTCCTCCGGCCTGACCACTGTATTGTGCGGCGCCCTGAAAGAGGGACTCCGTCCCAAGCAGCGTCAGCTGGGGATCTACTTTGCGGGGGGTAAAGCCATGGCTTCCCGCAGGACCCCCCTGGAAATCGAAAAATACGCGGACCGCTTCGGCCTTTCTGTAGACGTTCCGGCACTGCAGTACGCCAGCCGTATGTCCGCTAAGGTGGACAGCGCAGCGGTGCAGGACGGCTATCAAATTTACCATCATGTCTTTGTCTTTACAGCAGACGGGCGTTGGGCGGTGGTACAGCAGGGGATGAATCAGGCTACGGGCTGGGCCCGGCGTTACCACTGGAGAGGTGACAAGCTGGAAAGCTTTATTCAGGAACCCCATTCCGCCGTGTGCGGGGAGCCGGAGGAACGGGTTTTGAACCTGGTTGCCTCGGAAAGCGCTGAGGCCAGGGACACCACGCTTTATCTGGCCCAAAGGCCGGTGGAAGTAATCAAGGACCTGAAAAGAATTAAGGAACTGGCCGGCCGGGGGAGGCTTGAGCTGAACTTGCCCGCAGCCCACCCGGTCCCGGGAGCCGGCCGGATCGAGAAAACGCTGAACAGGCTTTACGACCTGAAACCATCCTCTTATGAACAGGTACTGGCAGTGGAAGGGGTGGGTCCGGCCACTGTACGGGCCTTTGCCCTGGTTTCAGAGGTTGTTTACAATGTCAGGACCAGCCGCCGTGATCCGGTGCGGTACAGTTTCGCCCACGGCGGCAAAGACGGGCACCCCTTCCCGGTAAACAGAGAAAACTATAATCGCTCCATTGTGCTTTTGGAGAACGCCCTGCGCCGGGCTAAAGCCGGTCAAAGAGAAACCGTCGAAGCCCTGAAGCGGCTGGCTTCAATCACCAAAATATAGAAAATAGCGCTAATAGCATATGTTGACTTGTTTGAATTTGGTATATAATATTTATTACTAGAAAAAAAGGAGAGATATCATGAAAACAGATCAGAACTTAAAAGAAGCTTTTGCCGGTGAATCACAGGCCAACCGCAAGTACCTCGCTTTTGCCAAAAAGGCGGACGAAGAAGGATACACGTCCGTGGCCAAACTGTTCCGGGCTGCCTCTGAGGCCGAAGCCATCCATGCTTATTCTGAATTAAAGGCTATGGGGGGGATCAAGACAACGGCGGAAAACTTGCAGACGGCCATTGACGGGGAAACCTATGAGTTTACCGTGATGTACCCTGGCTTTATCAGAGATGCTGAAGAAGAAGCGGCCAATCAGGCCAAAAGAGCGTTTTCCCTGGCCAATGAAGCCGAGAAAGTACATGCCGAGCTTTACCGGAAAGCCCTTGCGGCGCTGGAAAAAAAGGAAGACCTGGAATATTTCTTATGCACAGTGTGCGGATATATCCATGAAAACAGCGCTCCGGATAAGTGTCCCATTTGTGGTGCGATGGCAAAGGCATTTAAAAATGTAGGGTAAGGTTATATAAAATAATTTAAGTATTTTGGGAGAAGCTTTTAAATAAGAACCCCCCTCCGGTTAACCGGACGGGGGGTTCTTATTTAATCCGGCAACTTCCCTGACTGTTTCGTCGTATCCTTCTGTCAGATTGCTGAATTCGTCATAAAGCGGCAGTTCCTCCCGGCTGTCGTAGCGGACGGCATGTCCCCTGTAAACGCAGCGGACCGGCAGGCTTCTTCCTTTATAGTCATAATGCCCGTAGACACGGCACTGGTAGGGCCGGAAGGCATAGATGCCGCACAGGTCCCCTTCCTGAAAAGGGCAGTGACCGGATGTACCTCCCCAGATATCGATCAGGTCATTACCCGTAAAATCCCGGAACCGTTTCATTTTAACACGATTATTAATGCGTCTGCCAATATTCTCCATTTCCAGCGGGTACACCCTCAATACTGAAGTAACCTTACAACACTCACCGCATACTCCGCAGTCTTTCTTGGATGATTGCAGGTATAGATCGAGTTTTTCATAAAAGCAGTTGAGCTTTTTCAGCAACGAGTCCATTTAAACACCCCCGCTTTCCAGGACCTTTGTTTTTATTATACCACATTCAGGCTAATTATGTAAGATTTGACTTCCTGTCCCGGTATGGTCAGGTCTAAAGAAGATAGACTGTTTAATGAATAATTTCTCCTGGTTCTTTTGTTTTTTCCCAATTGTTTTCTATTTGTTCAAGGATATCCGAGACGAGTTCTTTAGCCATATTTTCAAGCTCCCCCGGCCGGTAGGGCGCCGGACTGGGAGAAGAGTTTTGCGGGTCCGGGACAGGCTCAGGTTCGGGGTAGGGAGAGGGTTTTTGGCGCATTTTTTGGATCGGTACGACGGGTTTAAGCGCAACCAGAGGAGTGGACATAATCCCGTTAAAACGAAGAAAAGCAGCTTGGGAGGGGACGCTGGAGAGTTCAACGGAACGGTACAGGTCACGGTTGACCCTGCAGGTCATAATACAGGGCTGAGGCTCTCCGGGATCAACTTCGTGGTTTATTGTCCTGACTCGCCCGTTGAACACTGCCTGCTCTACCAGCCTGTCCGGGCAGGAAGAAAAGATCAAATGAATTGCGCTCAGGCACAGCTGGAGAAGAATTTCCTGGAAAAAATCTGCAAATTCCTGTTCATTCATTTCCACAGCAGTAATGCCGTGCTCTTCCTCAATATACTGGTAGCGGATTGTCCGGGGAATTTCATTGGGGGCGCAGAAAACGGCCTCCACTACAAGAAGCCTGTCCCCTTGTTCATAACGGGCGTCAAATTCTACTTCAAAGGCGTCGGGATATTTCATTAAAGACAGGAGTGTCCGGACAAAGCTCTCGACGGCGCCTGGCTGCCCCTTTGCAAGATCTAAACGCAGCTGGTCAATGGAATGGTTGTATTGGGACTGCTCTTCAAGAAAGGACTTGCGTTTCAACTCGTAAGCCGCCCTGGCAGATTTCTCCCTCTGGTGGTATTCTTCCAGTTTCAACTTGAACAATCGCCTGGCCTCTTCTTCCATTTTCAGGCGCCTTTTCTTAAATGGAGGCAGGAAAAATTCCTTGATTGAATCCTTCCGGGGAACTCCCATTTCCCTGGCAAAAAGCTCATAACGGGGAAGTGGTTCTTTAAAAACAAAGGGGGGGTAAGGCTCATCTTTGTAATAGGAAATCCAATCAAATTCTCCGGCAGAGAGGTTCTTTTGGAGTATGTTTTTACATTCCTCTATGTAGTTTTTTGCCAGCACACTTTCGTATTTCGCCAGTTCATTTAAGCTCTCCGTTTCGTCCCGTTCTTTTTTTTGTCTTTCCCGTCTGGCTCTGCGGACAGCCCTTAATTCTTTTTTAACACTTTGCTCCAGCAAGGATGAACCTGTGCTTGCAGGTACCGGGTCAGGGTTAAATCCGGGAGATTTATTTTCTAATTCTGTACTCAATATTCTTTCTCCTTTCCAGTCAAATCCAATGTATCATAAAACAATATATTTGGATCATATTTTCCCCTTTTTTCTGCAGATTTCAGGCGAAAACCGGGAAAAGAAAATTCAAACGTAAAAAAGGTTTATATTGTGTGGCAACAGTGATATTCTAGTACACGGGATCTGTCGATAAATGTAGACTTGGAAATTTGTTTTTCTATTGTTTATTACCCTGGCCAGAGGAGGATGTTCTTGTATTTACCCGTTTCAGGTGTTGAGGTGGCACCGTGGCTGCCGCCGCTGGTTGCGTTTCTGATAGCGTCATGTACAACTTCTTCGGGGATCTCCGGCGGGGTTCTCTTGCTTCCCTTCCAGATGAGCGTACTGGGTTTTATCAGCCCCTCCGTCAGCCCAACAAACCTGATTTACAATATTGTAGCCATACCCGGCGGATTATACCGTTATATCCGGGAAGGCCGGATGGCCTGGACCCTCGCCTGGGTTACCATCGCCGGCACTCTTCCCGGTATATTTGCGGGCGCCTTGATCAGGGTCAATTACCTGCACGACCCCGGGTCTTTTAAGGTTTTTGCCGGCCTGGTCCTCTTGTATCTTGGTTTTCGGCTGCTTTACGATACCTTTACGCCGAACCACAAGGAAAACGCAATTGAAGAAAAATTTAGAAAGACGGCGAAAGCATCCAGGGGAAATGGGTCAGCCAGGTACGGTTTATCTGCAGGACTGCCGGCCGATGCCGTTGTTAAAAGGAAAAGACTTACTCTGCGCAGGATAGAATTTGAGTTCTGGGGTGAGGATTATTCCATCAGCACTTTCACTGTTCTTTTAATCTCCGTGGCAGTGGGAATTATGGGAGGTGTTTACGGTATCGGTGGGGGCGCAATAATTGCCCCTTTCTTAGTTACCTACCTGGGTCTTCCTGTCTACACGGTGGCCGGGGCCGCCCTGGCAGGCACTTTCATGACTTCTGTCGCAGGTGTGTGTTTTTACAGCATCCTTGCGGTTTTACCGGCCGGGGCACAGGTTGCGGTGGCGCCTGACTGGACCCTGGGTTTGTTGTTCGGCGCCGGGGGCTTTTTGGGAACATATGTCGGCGCCAGACTTCAGAAGTATTTACCTGAAAGATTCATCCAGGGCACGCTAGGCTTTCTCGTCACGTTTTTAGGAGCCCGGTATGTTTATCAGTTTATGGTGATATTGCTGGCCTGGAGCGGCTAGCTTTATTAAGGCTGTTATTAATTTAAAAACCAGTTCCATCCTAGCACAAGGGTGTCAGAAAACTGTCCCCTTGTTACCCCTGACACCTTATTTTGGGAGTAGTAAGAGGTAACACGATGAAAAAAACGGTAGAGAGGGAGTTTTCCCGCTGGTGGCTGATTGGTTTGGTAAACTTTCTTTTTGGGTTTGCCGTCCAGGGTTCCGTCATTTTCATCCCCCTTCTGGGCGCCCAGCTGGGGGCTTCTGATTTTCAAATAGGAATGATTGGCGCTGTTTACGGAGGCTCTTACCTGGTTTCATCCCTCATCTCCGGGTGGAAATCAGATAAACTGGGACGGCTCCTCTTTGTGCGCTGGGGGCTTTTGCTCAGCAGTGCTGCCTTTGCAGCTCAACTCCTGGCCGACAGTATCCTGGTGCTTGCTGTAGTGCGCGGGGCAGTTGGATTTTCCCTGGGAATTGCCTCTGCGGCATTCATCGCCTATGCCTTTGAGGCCGGCGCCGATATGGGCAAGTATAGCTCTTACGGCTCCCTGGGCTGGATTTTCGGCGCTCTGGGAGCGGCCCTGGTAGGAGATATCCACCTTTTGTTCTGGTTAAGCTTCCTGGTTTGTTTGGCAGCCTTTTTAATCTCTCAATTTTTTCAAAATGTACCATCTTACCGTTCTTCCCTGCCTCCCCGGCTATGGCCGGTGGTAATCAGGAATTACCGGGTCTATCTAGCCGTTTTCCTGCGTCATCTGGGGGCTACTGCGGTCTGGATCATCCTCCCCCTGTACCTGGCCGGTCTGGGCCTTAATCAGTTCTGGATCGGGTTCCTGTGGGGGATAAATTTCGTTGTACAGTTTATTGTAATGCGTTGTTTGCAACAATTTTCAGCATTCAAAGTCTTTGCTTTTGGGCAAATACTGTCCATCCTGGTTTTCGTGGCCTTTGCCTTCGCGTCTGGAAAGTTGTACCTTATAGCTGTGAATGCTTTACTGGGGGTAGCCTGGTCCTGCCTCTATGTGGGCGCCCTGGTGATCGTCCTGCAAAGCGGGGAGGAAAGGGGTACAGCAGGGGGTATTTTCCAGGCGACACTGAATCTTTGCAACGCTGTTGGTCCCCTCCTGGGTGGTCTGATTGCCCAGTACTGGGGCTACCGTGGAGTCATGTTCTTTGCAGCGGGGCTGGCTGTAGCAGGTATGTTTATGGCCTTGCCGGAGGCCGGGAAAACCAGGGATGTTGACGCCGGCGCCTAAAAAATAAGCAGGCCCCCCGGCGCCAGGCGCCTTTAGAGGCCTATTAACAGGATAACCAGTTAAATGTAAGAGTATACATTTTACTGTTAAAGAAGTGTCTTTATTAAAATTTTTTGCTCCTGTTAAAGGATAATTTCGTTTTTTCTCCCCTTTCTTTTATTCGGGTCGTAAACTTCAAATCTGCCTGAAAAGGCCTCCAAGTTATACTCAATCAGGGGAGCTGATTTGTTTAAACGTTCCATCAGGTTTACGCGCATTTTTGTTACAGCGTTTCCGTATTCGTTTCTTTTTCTGTCCACATGGCATTTATGTTTACTCATAACATTATTATGTTCAACCGTGGCGAGTTCATTCATCCGTTGTTATGTTGTTATAAAGAGGCGGGAATTGCCGCGAACCTCAGTTAATCAAAGTTTTTTTGGGGAGGTGAATAAAGATGTATAAATACAAGGTGATCGCTACGATTGTAGAAATCCGGGGAGAAGGAAAATGTTCCTACGGACATAAAGTGGGGGACAGTTTCGAGTTTGGGAAGTTCACCCCCGGAGGACTGTGTCAGTTTGCCTACGATTCTTTGCGTTCGGCAGTGGCGGCGCTACTCTACGGAGGCTGTTTTCCCTGGGTTGAAGACAGCGAAGTTTCCACCTGGGCCTGTCCTGATCCGGATCGTCCGGTAATTTTTGAACTGAAGAGGATTGCAGTTACTGATTAAAGGAGGATTTTTTAGGCCCGCGTCGAAATTAATCTGGGTTTTTTGATAATTATCTAAAAGGAGGATTATTGAAATGCCGATTTTTGAGTACAAGTGCAGCAACTGTGGAAAAACATTTGAGACTTTGGAGTTGCCGGGACAGGAGAACAACGTCAAGTGTACCAATTGCGGGAGTGATGATCTGAAAAAATTGATTTCCGCCCCCTTTCTGCCGAGTTCGGTAGGAAAACCCGCCAATGACGAGATCAGGTGCTGCGGCAGTACTGCCGGAGCGAAGGATTGCACGCCCGGCTCCTGTTGCGGGCAGCAGCCTGAATAACGAGCTACTCCCGGATCCGGAGTGGGGATAAGGTGTTCAATAATGCAAAAACCGGCTTCAAAGGAAAATGGCGGCAATGGTTGTTGCTCCAGCAACTCCGTTAACCTCCAGGGCAGGACCGTTCATTATACAGTACGGAGAAGCCGCCGGGCTAAACATTTATGCCTTAAAGTGCACTGTGATTCAGCTGAGCTTGAGGTTGTTGTCCCCGGCAGTTATGACCTGGGTCTGCTGGAAGTAGTCCTGCAGCGTAAGCAGGACTGGGTTCTGGATCAAATAAACCGCTATCAGCAGTTAAAAAAATTAGACTTGCCCGGGCAGGATGGCGGCAAAAGGGTATACTACCGTGGATGTGCCTGTGAAGTTGTGATGAAAGTGGAACAGGGCAACAACCGGTCAGTTTTTTTGAGCGGGGGTAAACTGGTGGTTACTGTGCCTGCCGGGTCTGAAAATGAGGCAGGAGCCGTCCTTGAACAGTGGTTACGCTCAGCGGCCCGGCAGATTATCACCCAGCGGGTGGAAATAATAAGTAAAGCGCTAAAATTGTCCTATAACCGTATTTTTATCAGGAACCAAAAAACCCGCTGGGGCAGCTGCTCTCAAAAAAGAAATCTAAATTTTAACTGGAGGCTGGTCATGGCGCCGCCGGACGTGTTGGACTATATTATCATCCACGAATTGATGCATCTGATTGAGCTTAATCATTCCAAAAAATTCTGGCGGTTGGTGGCGGACGTTTGCCCGGATTATCAAATTCAACGGGCCTGGCTCAGGAAAAACGGTTCCCGCTTAACCCTAACCCTTTAAGCCGGCTTTTTAAAAGTAGATTTGATTCCTTTTTGACGGAGGTGTCCGGTCTTGTGCGGGCGATTCACCCTGACCACGGACATTAAGACACTGAAAAATGTTTTTCAGCTGAAAGAATATATTTTTGATTATATCCCCCGTTACAACATCGCTCCAGGCCAGAATATCCACGTTATCATCAAGGAAAACGATAGCCGGAAGCTCAGACTGATGAAATGGGGGTTGATCCCCGGCTGGGCCAGGGAATCAAAAATTGGCTACAATATGATCAACGCCCGGTCCGAGACAATCGACACAAAGCCCGCCTATAAGGGACCATTTCAGCACCGCCGCTGCCTGATTCCGGCGGATGGTTTTTACGAATGGTCAAAAAAGCACAGATCCAGGCAGCCCTTCAGAATTATCCTGCCCGGCAGTGCTCTTTTTGCTTTTGCCGGCATCTGGGACCGCTGGATATCCCCGGAGGGCCTCATTGTATACTCCTGCAGCTTGATTACTGCACCTGCCAACGAATACCTCAAAGGAATTCATGAAAGAATGCCGGTTATCCTGGACAGGGAACAGGACTATGAAACCTGGCTGGCTCCTGCTGAAACCGGCTCCTTGAAAGGACTCCTGGGAACTTACCGGGGGAAAATGGAGTTCTATCCTGTCTCTTCACTGGTTAACTCTCCAAAGAATGACCACCCCGGCCTGATCCAAAGGAGCGGCATTTAAGTTTAGAACCGGCGCCCGGCCGAAGGGCGGTTGTAAGCCCTGGAACTGTCAAATGAAGACTGCCGTCGAAGGCATGGCCGTTATTCGTTATAGATCTGCCGGGACCGGCCGGAAGGGCTGAGGAAGATGCTGAGCAGCAAATTGTTAAAAAAACGTTTAGCAACCGGGGAGCGTTTTTTGCCAAGGTTGGTATTCTGGTTTTTCGTTATCCTGTTTTTATTTTATTTTGCGGGTAAATTTTATATTGTGATTCCGGGGGGAGTTTACCCCGGCGTTCACCTGGCTATGGAGTTTGCTCTCATCATTACGGCAACGTGCGCTTCATTGATGAGCTGGTATGACTATAAGTACAAATTTGAATTACGGGCAATTATTTTATGCCTGACCTTCTGTATTGTGGCCATGATCCAGTTTGCCCATGCTGTATCCTATATGGGTATGCCGGACTTTTTAACACCCAATACCGTAAATAAGGCCTCTACATACTGGATTATTTCCAACCTGCTCATGGGCGCCGGCCTTTTCACAGCGGTTTTTTCCGGTGACAGGGTTGGAAAAATAAAGGTTAATATAGTTTTGTTTTTGTGGATCACGGGCGGCCTGCTGGTAGTCGTTGCCGTTGCCTATTTTTTACCGTACCTTCCCCCCATGTATGATCCCGGGGCGGGAAAACAGACCTTGCTAAAAATCGCCCTGGAATACCTGATCATTATCATGCTGGCCCTGCCGGCGCTGAAACTGTTGCAAAAAAGCCTGATGGACAAACAGGATTACTATTTCTGCATGGCCTTAATCACCGGGATCTTCAGCGAGCTTGCTTTTACCCTCTACAGCAACGCCTACGATACTTACAATTTACTTGGACACATCTTAAAAATCATTTCCTATGCTTTTATCTTTAAGGTCATGCTGGATGATGCCGTCGGCATGTTGTATGAAACAAACAGGACCCTGGCAAAACAAAGGGAGATGCTGGCGGAAACCAATCTCCAGTTGCAGGAGAAGGACCGTTTGAAAGACGAGTTTTTGGCCAATACAAACCATGAATTACGGACACCCCTCGCAGCGGTCATTGCCTTCACCGAGTTGTTAAGTGATGAAAGCACAGGAAAACTGAACGATTTGCAAAGGGACTATTTGAATGAGATCAACGACAGCGGCAGGGAACTTTTGGATAGAATCAACGGTTTTTTGGATTTATCAAAAATTGCTGCAGGAAAGTTAATACTGTTTACAGAAATTTTCCGGGTAAATGAGTTGATTGAAACCGTTGTACGACGGATCCGGCCTTTGTTTAACAAAAAAGGGGTTGTCCTGGAGGTTGCCCCGTTTCCTGGCAACGGTTTGCAGGTTTTGGCTGACAGGGATAAGGTGGGGCAAATTTTGACAAATTTACTTTCAAATGCCTTGAAATTCACACCTCCGGATGGTAACGTGATGGTAGAAGCCTGTCTTGACGAATCAGGACGTTATGTAGCTATCTCGGTCAAGGATACAGGTATTGGAATTGACCCGGGAGAACAGCAGAAAATTTTTGAACCCTTTCAACAGGTAGACGGTTCAGCCGCAAGAAGATTCGGGGGAACGGGGATCGGCCTCACCCTTGTCAAGAAACTCGTGGAATTGAATGGCGGTACAATCAAGGTGTCCAGCAAGTTACATCGGGGGAGTACATTTACTTTTACCCTTCCGGTAGGGGAAAAAGATGGGGTAGGAGTTGACCAAAATGTCCAATAAGATTTTAGCTGTTGACGACGATCCTAAAATACTAAAAATTCTCCTGCACACACTGCGCAAAGAAGGTTTTGAAGTTATTACCGCGGCCAGCGGGGAGGAGGCCCTGGAAAAAGTAGGAAAGTATTTGCCGGACCTGGTGATCCTGGATATTATGATGCCGGGCATGGACGGTTTTGAAACATTTCAGAGGCTGAAGGCGCTGCATGACGTGCCGGTCATTATTCTTTCCGCGAGGAGTGACGAAGTGGACAGGGTGGTAGGATTCCGTATGGGGGTGGATGATTATCAGACCAAGCCATTCAGCCCTACAGAACTGGCCCTGCGCGTCAAGGCGATCTTGAGAAGGGTGCGCGACCCCGGGGAGCAGGCCAAAACCGTGCTAAAATTTGGGGAGCTGACCCTTGATTACAACAAGCGCTTGATAACCTGCAAGAACCAGAAGATTGAGCTGACTCCCAAGGAATTTGAAGTGCTCTGGCTGATGGCCTCCAACCCCAATAAGGTTTTCTCAAAAGCGCACCTGTTGGAAAAGGTTTGGGAAAGTTCCTATTATGGAGATGATAATACAGTAACTGTGCATATCAGGAGAATCAGAGAAAAATTAGAGGAAAACCCCTCAAGTCCTTTGTATATCAAAACGGTCTGGGGGATAGGATATAAGTTTGAGTATGAGTCAAATTTAAAAAAATGATCATACTATGCTTAAATAAAGCGGAGGGACAAACCCTCCGCTTTAATAAATTATTAATGATTTTGTAATCTGGTCTTAAGCTGTCTGAACTATGATCAACGTACAGGATACATGGGGTGAGGCAATGAGTGGAACAATAAATATTGATCCGGGAATATTCCGGGAGCATCTTAAAGAGCACCATAAATTGTATCCGGCTGTTCAAAAATCTAAAATAAGAGAAATTGAGGCAAGGCTGCTCAGGGTTGATACAGTCTGTGTGGATCCGACCTACTGCCCTTTGCGTTCCTTAAAGAAGGAGTATGCCTATGCCCTCAATTCAGTAAGACTGCACAACTCGTATTTTGAAAACATCGGAGAACCGGGTTCAAAACCTTCTCCAGAACTGGTAAACGTCATCGAACGTTATTTCGGTTCTTTTGAGGAGTGGGAAATGCAATTTACAGCGCTGGCTTTGTGTTCCAGAGGTTGGGTGATTCTGGGTTTTGACTTGACGGACGGGGCGCTCAGGAATTTTTTTGCCGATGATCACTCCGAGGGAGTCTGGTCCGTAATTCCCCTGCTTGTCCTGGACGTTTACGAACACGCCTACTGTTCAATTTTTCAGACCAGGAATGCTTATGTTAAAAGTATTATGAAGCGTATTCTGTGGGAAATTGTCAGCAATCGGCTAAAGGTAGCCAGGGAAGTATTTAAAAAAATCCAGCCCGATGTTAAGTGACCACCCATCACCGCCAACCTCAACCCCGGAACTTTAAAACAAGCTGATTTTTTCTTGACTACCGGTACTTGAGTTGCTGAATATTTAAAAATTTAAGTACCCGGTACCTGAGTTATTACGATAATAAAAATAAGGAGGCGGAGAAAATGGCATTGCATCAACTACCGGAACTCCCCTATGCGTACGGAGCTCTGGAGCCCTATTACGACGAACAGACTGTAAGGCTGCACCATGACGTACATCATAAGGGTTACGTGGACGGGCTGAATAATGCCGAGGCAAAACTGGCAGAAGCCCGGGAAAAGGGAGATTTTACGCTGATCAAGCACTGGGAGAGGGAGCTGGCTTTCCATGGCTCGGGTCATATTCTGCACACACTTTTCTGGCACAATATGAGCCCTAATGGAGGAGGTCCCCCTGTGGGTAAAGTAGCGGAGGAAATTGACAGGTGCTTCGGAAGCTTTGAAAGGTTTAAAAAGCAGTTTTCGGCTGCTGCCGTGGCCGTGGAAGGATCAGGTTGGGCTGTGCTCTGCTACAATCCCGGCTTTCAGAAGCTGGAGATTTTAACTGCTGAAAAACACCAGAACCTGACCCAGTGGGGGGTAGTTCCCCTGCTGACTGTAGACGTCTGGGAACATGCCTACTATCTTAAATATCAGAACAGGCGTGCTGCTTATGTCGATAATTGGTGGAATTTGGTGAATTGGGAAGATGTAAACGCCCGACTGGACACTGCCGGGGCATGACATTTGTGAGTTAAATTCAACGGCAGATTGTAAATGTATGAAAGAGCTTATGTTTTTTATAATGGCTATTTCTCTATACCGGGAATAACAGAGGTGTGGAACGGTTATACTGTTAAAGCAATGCAGGATATTTACTGCAGAATTATGTTAAAATATCTTGCAAATTTACAAGTATGGTGTATACTTGTATTATTCGCCTCTACGTGAGGAATTTTAGGAGGTATATTTAGAAGTATGATCGGTAAGGTAAAATGGTTTAATGCGGACAAAGGTTTCGGTTTTATTGAGACAGAGGAAGGAAAAGACGTTTTCGTCCACTTCTCTTCCATCCAGAGTGATGGCTTTAAAACCCTTGACGAAGGCCAGAGCGTTGAGTTTGACATCGTTCAGGGCAACCGCGGCCCACAGGCCTCAAATGTGGTTAAATTATAGAATAAAAGAATTTCTTTTAAATATAATTTAAACGCGCCAAGTAAAAGGCAGCCGAAAACGGCTGCCTTTTACTCTTCGTGCGCCCGGTCAGGTAAGTGATATAGAATTAAAGGAGTTTATGTTTTACCCGCTTTCTTGTAGATATCATCCTCAGCAGAAGCCGGACGCTGATGGATAAATCTGTTGGACCCACGGGATTTAAATCTGTTAATGTAATCCATTAAATTTCGTGAAATTCTTGCTAATATAAATTTCGTTTTCGTGAAAACTAATAGTAGAACCGGGGTAATTTTTCAGGTGTGGATGGGAAAAGAATCACAACTCTTTGCTCCTTGTTAAAAGTGCCGGCCCTGCCGGTATGGGGAATCCCCCTGCCGGTAACCGTCAACATTCTCTAAAGAATACTAGATTAACCTGAATCCCTTTTGCGTCTGCTTAATAAAAAGTTCCATTTATTCTAGCCTTCAAATAATGAGCTTTCAAGATGTTTTTCGAGCAAAAAAGGGAAATTCCTCTTGTTCGGCAATTCGGTTCTAAAGGAAAGATTCTTTTCCTGACCTGATTAAATTACCATGAGTCTGCGTATAATACATTGAAAGGGGGTGACAGATACGATGAAGGCAACAGGAATCGTTCGTCGAATCGACGATCTGGGAAGAGTGGTGATACCTAAGGAGATCCGGCGAACAATGCGGATCCGGGAAGGAGATCCCCTTGAGATATTTACGGACAGGGAAGGGGAAGTCATTTTAAAGAAGTATTCACCTATCGGTGAACTTGGTGAATTTGCGACAGAATATGCGGATTCACTCAATGAGGCCCTCGGTCACATCTCATGTATTGCAGACAAAGACACTATTATTGCAGTTGCTGGAGCTCCCAAAAAGCAGTTGATGAATAAGCAAATTGGACCCGATGTTGAAAAGGTGATGGCTGAAAGAAAAATGACTATGTTGAATGAGCCTTGCTACTTGACCGTTGATGAAGATATTAGTTATAGTTCAGCGGTAATCGCGCCGATTATCACAGAAGGAGATACAGTTGGTGCAGTAATTATCGCAGCAAAAGATCCCGGGGTTCAACTGGGCAATCTGGAAACCAAGCTGGCGGAAACTGCCGCAGGTTTTCTGGCAAAACAAATGGAGTCGTAAAAGCCTCTTTATAGAGGCTTTTTTTTGGGCTCTACAGCTTTAACAATTTTTAAATAATATCGGGGCCAGGAATAAATATTTCTTCATTGGCCAAGCTAAATCCAGGTTTTCATTTTGTTTTACAAATAATAAGAGAGGGAGTGAAGAAATTGGTAACCGGCTGGAAGGATATTCAAAAGGGTGTTGAAGTAAAGAGTGCTTACGGTAATGAGCTGACCGTTATTTACAACGGCCTGCTCAAAAACTCGGGCGCCGATCAGGTTTATCTGCATTACGGATTTGGTGATACAAACCGCTGGTTTGATATTGATACTACAAGGATGGAAAATTCCGCCCAGGGTTTTGAAAAAACAATTAGAATGAAAAATCATGCGTTGAAATTCTGCTTTAAGGATTCGGCCAATAACTGGGACAACAACAACGGCCATAACTGGACGGTACGTTAGTCAACAGCCGTAATAACAAGTCTCTTGAATTTTGTCATCTGTTCATCTTGACCATAAAGAAAAGCCGCCCGGTAAGCCGGGCGGCTTTTTCGGGAACTGCCCGTATTATTATACTTTTTTACTTTTCATTTTTTGTAAAAGTCTGTATTACGTTAATTGATTATGATCCGAAAATCGCTTCCAGGTCTGTTTCAGGTTTGCCGGTTGGTTTGATTTCAAATTTTTCTACCAGGACGTTCAGGACATTGGGAGAGATAAATGCCGGCAGTGTGGGACCAAGGTAGATATTTTTCAGGCCCAGCGACAGGAGCGTCAGCAGAACGCAGACTGCTTTCTGTTCATACCAGGAGAGCACCAACGTCAGCGGGAGTTCATTTACATCGCACTTGAAGGCATCGGCAAGAGCAAGGGCGACCTGAATCGCGGAATAGGCGTCATTGCACTGGCCCATGTCCATAATTCTGGGCAGTCCGCCAATTTCACCAATGTTGAGGTCGTTAAAGCGGTACTTTCCGCAGCCCAGGGTCAGGATAACGGTGTCTTCAGGAGCCTGTTGAACAAACTCGGTATAATAATTCCTGCCGATCCTGGCGCCGTCACAGCCGCCAACCAGGAAAAAATGCTTGATGGCGCCGGCTTTGACCGCATCAATAACTTTATCGGCAACACCGAGAACGGCATTGTGGGCAAATCCGGTTATAAGTTCGGAACCGTTGTTAATGCCGACGAGCTTTTTATCTTCTTTCCAGCCGCCCAGTTCAAGGGCTTTGTTGATAAGCGGGGTGAAATCCTTCTTGCCGTTTTTTTCCGGTATGTGTTGAATACCCGGATAGCCCACCACGGCGGTGGTGAAAATTCTGTCGTCATAGGAAGACTTGGGCGGCATCAGGCAGTTCGTTGTGTAGAGGACCGGGGCCGGAATGCCGTCAAACTCTTTCTGTTGGTTCTGCCAGGCAGTTCCAAAGTTTCCTTTTAGATGTTCATGCTTCTTAAGCCCCGGATAACCATGGGCGGGCAGCATTTCGCCGTGGGTGTAGATATTGATGCCCTTGCCCCGGGTTTGCTCAAGGAGCTGCTCTAAATCATCATAATCGTGGCCTGTTACCACAATAAATGGTCCTTTGGCAATGGTATTGGACACTTTTACCGGTACGGGATGGCCAAAGGCAGAGGTGTTGGCCTCGTCGAGCAGGGCCATGCACTTGAGGTTAATCTGCCCGAACTCCATCAACAGGTCCAGCCATTCTTCGATGGAGTGTTCTTCCCCAATAGCGCGCATGCCTTTATAGAACCAGGAGGTGACTTCATCTTCTGTTTTGCCGAGCACATAAGCGTGCCAGGCATATGCGGCCATACCGCGCAAACCGAACAGGAGAGTCGAGCGCAAGGATACTGTATCGGTGTTTCCCTGCCAGAGGTCGGCGGGCGAAAAATCTTCAGCGCCGCCCAGTTCTGCTTTTTCCTCCTGAACAAGCCTTTTGAACTCATCAATGCGGTCTCCATCGAAGTTTACATTTGTGATTGTTGCAAAAAGACCCTGCATCATCAGTTCGTCGGCTTTTCGGCCCGGGCTCTTGCCCTGTGCAGCCCGGGCCAGTCCAACCAGGGCGCCGGTCAGTTCGTCGTGCTTAATGGCAACTTCCGGCTTTTTGCCGCATACACCTGATTTTGTACAGCCTTTACCGCCTGCTGTTTGCTCGCACTGAAAACAAAACATGCTACTCATTGAATTACCTCCTTTTTGTTTTTATGTTAATTAGGTGGCTCATAATGAGCAACGCCTCCTAATCTTCCAGTATGTTTCCATCAGTGGAGATGGTAACGATCCGCCAGGGGATCATTTTACCGCTGTTGATCAGGGCTTGTTTAACCGCCTGGGCTATGCCGCTGCAGCAGGGTACCTCCATACGCAGAACAGTAACGCTTTTTAGTTCATGGGCTTTTATAATCTCGGTGAGTTTATCGGCGTATTGGGTGTTGTCCAGCTTGGGGCAGCCGATGATAGTGATTTTATTGCGCATGAAATCATCATGAATGTTGGCGTAGGCATAGGCGGTGCAGTCTGCGGCTACAAGTAAGTGGGCCTGATTGAAGTAGGGAGCGTTAACCGGTACCAGCTTGATCTGGCATGGCCACTGGCGAAGTTGCGATCCTGCCGTTGAACGGGCTTGTCCGGAAACAGGGCCTGTCGCTGCGTCTGACTTTCTCTCTATGACCCTGGCATGGGTACCGGGGCAGCCACAGGCCAGGGTTTCAGGTTCGGGTTTGCTCTTTGCTGCCTTATGCTTGTTCACCGCAGCCTCATCAAAAGCTTCCGCTTCCCGTTCTTCAATGGTGATAGCTCCGGTAGGACACTCCGGGAGGCAGTCTCCCAGTCCGTCGCAGTAGCTTTCTGAAATAAGCCTGGCCTTTCCGTCTACGATTTGAAGAGCGCCCTCGTGGCAGGCCTCGACACAAAGACCGCAGCCATTACATTTGTCTTCGTCTATTTTGATAATTTTTCTGATCATCTCATAGCTCCTTTCCTGCTTATTTGTGGTATTCGTAGGGTGATTATACTATAATAAGCATAGGAAAACGGTAGCCACAGTTACTGATGACGGCGGTGAATAAAATGTATGAAAAATGGATTGGAGTCCTTTTAAAATGCCAGTTGTTTAAAGGCATGAACACGGACGAATTGAAAGGTGTATTGTCCTGCTTGAAACCGAAGATGGGCAGCTACGCAAGGAATGAATATGTGACGGTTGTGGGCGGGAAAATGATCGGCCTGGGAGTTGTTCTTTCCGGTGATGTTGTGGTTAGCAAGGAAAATATTGCAGGCAACAGGGTGATCATAGCAGTTAACGGTCCCGGGGAGATGTTCGGGGAAATGGCTGCTTTCTCAGGAAATATCGTCTGGCCGGCTACGGTTATGGCGCGGGGAGCCTGCGAGGTGATGTTTCTACCGGCCGAAAAGATTATCAATAGCTGTGAAAACGCATGTGCAAGTCATAAGATGATGATTTCAAATATGCTTAAAATTATTTCCGACAAGGCACTTGCTCTGCACAGGAAAGTAGAATACCTGGCCATAAAGAGCATGCGGGGGAAGATCAGCACTTACCTGCTTGAACAATATAAAAGGACGGGCAAAGCTACATTCATAATACCGCTAAGACGAAACGAACTTGCAGACTTCCTGAATGTTTCACGCCCGTCCCTATCACGCGAGATGAGCAGGTTAATGGAAGAAGGCATTATTGATTATCACAGGGCATCAATTAAAATTAAAGACTTAGATTCTTTAAAGAGAATGGCCGAGTAAACATGTAATAGGCATAATATTTAGTATTAACAGGTGCGTTAATAATGGTTAGTGAAAAGGACCGCAGCGCATTGTTCTCCATAATTTAAATAATGGCATTGATCCCGGTAATCCTGTATTTTTTTTTACCGGCAGGCAGCTCCAGTTCCACAATACTGCCGGTTTTTTTAAGGAGTAGAGCATTACCCGGCGCTGAAAAGATTGAGACATCACCATGTTTGATTTCATCTGTTGCATTTACCAACCTGAGCTTTTGACGGACTTGAGTTAATATATCTTCTACTTCTACTTCACAATCAAGGGTCACCAGCGGTAATTTTTTGTCCCATGTATCTTCCCTTTCAACAATTCCTAAAAAAAGATCGATTGTCTCAATGTATTTTTCAATAAGCTGGCTTATCCTGGCCCTATCGTTGGGATCGACGTAATATTCGAGAATTAAATCACGTTCTTCTTCCAGCTTAACCAAGCTTTCCAGGATACTCTCAAATGCATGTATTGAGATGCTAAGTTTTTTCATCTTAATCTCCCAAATAATATATTTAAGAGATAATAACAGATAATCAAATAATATAATAGGGTATTTCAATGTAATGTCCTGTGAAATACCCAATCTTTATGCTTAGAGATTATTTTATTATGTTATTTAACATTATAACATTATAATAGTTATTTTTAAGACTTGTTATAGTTTCCTGCAGACGTTATCATCATGGTTGCTTCCCGGGTATCTTAGTATAATAAAATACTGTAAGTTACTCTTAGACTACTATAAGTCATAATCACCGGCTGCTTCCGGCTGATAAAGAATCTTTTCTACTTTTAATCTAACCAAACCGCCCGGAACTTTCCAGTTGACCATATCCCCTTTGCGAAAACCCAGAATTGCTGTTCCCACAGGAGCCAGTACGGATATCTTATTCTCCATCAGATCGGCATCGGCAGGGTAAACCAGGGTGTAAATCATTTCCTCCCCGGAGTCCAAATCCTTTAATAACACTTTAGAATTCATCGTAATTATATCATGGGGAATTTTTAATGAAGTAACTACTTGGGCTCGGTTTAATTCCAGCTCAAGTTCTTTAAGGGATTCCTGATTACCTGATCCAAATTCTTTAGCTTCATTTATAAATTTCTGAAGTCTTTGTTTGTCTCTTTCTGTGATAAATATTTGCCTGGACATTTTCATCCACCTTTCATTAGATTTGGAAAGAAATAAAAACATACGGCGACTACGGTAATTTTTGGTAATCGCCGGTTTTAATATCAAGTTATATAGAAAAATAAAGGAAGGTTTTTTACGTAATTATCTGATAACATGATTATATCTATTATTTAACATTAAGTAAAGATCGTGGTGATATTAAATAACCTTATTTACTCAGGGACCTGAGCAGGTTTAATTCTTTCAAAATAGTTTTATACTCGGTGTCCAGGGTTGAAGTATCTTTTTGTTTTGAGGTGCATAGCCGCCCTATTATTTCGCTTAATTTGTTCTCCAACTGTAAAATCTTTATTCTTCGCTGGTCCTGTCCCGACCGTTCAAAGGAATCCAGACGCTGCAGGTATTCACTGTACTTCCCGGGGTAATGGACAGCTTTCCCATGCTGCAGAACGATGACTTCATCAGCAATTTGTTCGATAAATGTCCGGTCATGGGATACGAAAAGGATGGTGCCCCGGTATTCCTTCATGACCTTTTCCAGCGCCTCTAAGGAATAAACATCCAGGTAGTTTGTCGGCTCATCCAGCACGATCACGTTATAACTGCCGGCAAAAATTTTTGCAAGAGCAACCTTTACTCTTTCTCCACCGCTTAAAACTTTTACTTTTTTATGAACTTCCTCCCGCCTGAACATCAATCGCGCCAGAATCAGCCTTACATCGGGCAAGGGGAGGCTGCTGTCCTGCATTACATTTTCAAGAAGTGTTTTATTTTCGTCCAAAGTGTCGAGATCCTGGTGGAAATAACCGATCCTGGCCCCCCTGGCTGTTTCAATTCCTTTTTCCCCCGTTTCAATCATCTTGAGTAGGGTTGTTTTACCGCTGCCGTTGTTGCCGATTAAGGCCACCTTTTTTCCTGCGGGTACTTCAAAACTAATCTCCTTAAGTATAACCTTATTTCCAAAAGCTTTACTTACACTTTTTCCCGTAACAGCAACGCGGCAATAGAGCTGGCGTTGGTCTTTAATATCCATATTGACTTTAATTGGTTTAGCCGGTTTTTCTTTTACCTCCAATTGCTCTATTCTTGTTCTGATAGCTGCAGCCGCCTTTTCCAACTTGGCCATTTTTTGGCCTGTCTTTCCTTTGTGCAGGCGGGCTTCTGAATTACCCATGCGAGAAGGTGTTTTCTTCATCGAGCCTGCCTTTTGCTTTTTTTCGATCAAGGCAGCGGTGAGGCGGCGTTTTTCACTGAGATAATGCTCGTATTCAGCAAGCCGCCTTTTTCCAGCGGCTTCCTTCTGGCGCCTGTACTCGCTGAAATTGCCTGTATAACCAGTCACCAAGCCGTTTTCAATTTCAATAATTCTGGTACACAGGCTGTCCAGCAGGGCGCGGTCGTGGGAAACTAATACCAGCGCTCCTTTGAAGTTCTTCAACTCTTCTTCCAATAATTGAATTCCCGCCAGGTCAAGGTTGCAGGTGGGTTCGTCCGCAAAAATGAGCGGGCACTGGTCACTTAGGGCCCGGGCGATTTTTAAACGTGTCCTTTCTCCACCACTCATGGTTTTGTGGTCGAGATCAGGGACACCAAACCTTTTTTCCATAATACGTTCCACCGGATGGGTTTCGGTATCCTCAAGCTGGTGGATAAAAGCGTACCTGCTGTAGCGGCGGACCGTACCTTCAGAAGGAGAGTCTATCCCTGCCAGTATATTTAAGAGTGTAGTCTTGCCGCAACCGTTGGCGCCCACTACACCAATCCGTTCACCTTGATATATTTTCAAACTGTCGATCCTGAAAAGAATCCTGTCTCCATATAGTTTTTTTATTTTGTCTGCTTCTAGCAAAAGCATAAAAAAACCCTCCTTAAGCTGGAGAGAGGATGGTTTATGCATTCTTGACGAAGCTTGCCCGCTTACCCGAAAGACAAGAGGTGGAAAAGTAACTCTCGTCCTTGCTGTTCCCTGTATTTTGGGAGAATGCAAAAATGATGCACAATTGCCATGCGGGCATCCCTATCCTGCTCGTTTAAATCTAACAAAGTAAATTTAATTAAATATCAAGCAGGACTAGAAGCGCATCATTTACTCCTTTCAGTTTCTTAATAGTTGTTTTGCAAATAGTGTATCATCTTTTAAAAAAAAGTCAATGGTTATAAAAATACGGTGGTTTATGAGTGAGTAGGTATTGCTGGACATTGAAAGTAGTATCCTTTATTCTTTAGGGCATACTAGACTATTATAGTGATGAAGGAAGTTGATAAAATGACTAACAATAATGTTGTACCCAATAGATTGATCAACGAAAAATCGCCTTATCTACTACAGCACGCACATAACCCAGTGGACTGGTATCCCTGGGGAGAAGAAGCCTTCGAAAAGGCAAAGGCTGAAGACAAGCCGATATTCTTGTCAATAGGCTATTCCACCTGCCACTGGTGCCATGTAATGGAAAGGGAATCCTTCGAAGACGGAGAAGTGGCGGCAATTCTTAATGATGGGTATGTTTCAGTCAAGGTTGATCGGGAGGAACGCCCGGATCTCGACCATATCTATATGAATGCCTGTCAGGCCATGACCGGACAGGGGGGCTGGCCTCTGACCGTTTTGCTGACCCCGGAGAAAAAACCTTTTTATGCCGGGACCTATTTCCCCAAAAACAGTAAATGGGGAATGCCCGGCCTGGTGGATATTTTAACCCAGGTCAGCCAAAAATGGGAACAGGAACGGGACAGGGTGCTGGAGGCCGGCGAAGAGGTTCTTGAAGTTCTAAAAACAGGGTTTGGCTCGGGCTCCCGGACAGTTCTGGACAGGGATGCACTGAACAGAACCTATAAACAGCTGCGGGACAGGTTTGACCATGAATACGGCGGCTTCGGCGCCGCGCCCAAGTTTCCAACCCCCCACAATCTGATGTTCCTCCTGCGCTACTGGAAGAGAAGCGGTAAAAAAGAAGCCCTGGCCATGGTGGAAAAGACACTGCAAGCTATGTACAACGGGGGCCTTTACGACCATATCGGATATGGGTTCTCCCGCTACTCTACCGACCGGAAGTGGCTTGTGCCTCATTTCGAAAAGATGCTTTACGATAACGCGCTTCTGGCTCTGGCTTACCTCGAGGCGTACCAGGTTACAGGCATGGATTTTTATGCCCGTGTCGCAAAAGAAGTGTTCAGCTATGTCCTTAGAGATATGACCTCGCCGGAGGGAGGGTTTTATTCGGCCGAGGACGCAGATTCCGAAGGTGTGGAAGGGAAGTTTTATGTCTGGACACCCCTGGAAGTCCGGGAAATCCTCGGTGAAGACGGCGGAGAGGTTTTCTGCCGCTATTATGACATTACCCACGAAGGAAATTTTGAGGGTAAGAGCATTCCCAACTTAATTCATAAAAGGGTTGAAAATGAAGAGTTTGCATCCAGCGGGGAATCCGGAGAATTCTTTGCTCAGCTTGATGATCTCCGGGAAAGACTGTTTAAGGCCAGGGAGAACAGGGTACATCCCCATAAGGACGATAAAATCCTGACCTCCTGGAACGGTTTAATGATTGCTGCTCTGGCCAGGGCCGGGTCCGTGCTGGAAGAAACCCGTTATACGGAGGCGGCGGAGCGTGCGGTTGCTCTTATTTTCAGCAAATTGAGGCGTGAAGACGGCAGGCTCTTGGCCAGATACAGGGACGGGGAGGCGGCTTTTCCCGCCTATCTGGATGATTACGCCTTTGTTACCTGGGGCCTGCTGGAGCTGTACGAGGCTACCTTCGCACCAAGGTATTTGAGGGATGCCCTCGAACTGACCCACCAGGCCCTTGAACTTTTCTGGGACCAGGAAAACGGCGGATTTTTCTTTTACGGGGAAGACGCCGAGCAGCTGATCATACGGCCCAAGGAAATCTATGACGGAGCGCTCCCTTCCGGCAATTCCGTAATGCTGCTGAATCTTTTGCGCCTTGCCCGCCTGACCGGCGACGGGGCGCTGTCGGACAAGGCGGAAAGACAGGTGAGGACCTTTGCCGGCGAGGTCGCAGATAACCCCCAGGCCTGTTCATTTTTTATGAGTGGACTGGATTTTTACCTGGGACCCACCAGAGAGGTTGTAATTGCAGGCAAGTCCGGGGATGCCCTGGTTGAAAGCATGCTCAAGGCTGTCCGGCATCGTTTTATGCCGGAAACTGTAATTGCTTTCAACCCTGATGATGGCGCCGGGACAGATTTGGAAAAATTGGCGCCTTTTCTGAAAGAACAGCGAGCAATAAATGGCAAGACAACGGCTTATGTCTGTCAGAACTACGCCTGTCAGGCGCCGATCACCGACTATCAACAATTCATCGACACCCTCAATTGAACCGGCCTGACCTGAAAAGCTATTGCAATTTAGGATTCGCGTTGTCTACTTAAGCTGCATCCCTTGCGCCGGTGGGAAAACCTGATTGATTTAATTGAAACAATTCTCGCTTGATCAGGTAGAAGAAGGCGGGTGTATTCCGCCTTCTTCTACCTGTACGCTGAATATATAGCTTTAGGTTTACTAATGGTATTGTTCAATCAACAGCTTAGACATCCGTGCCGCTGACGAGGCACCAGCAGTATGGAAATTCAATTTTCAGAGTAGGGTAATGCTAAATTAATCTTAAAAAAGAAATGTTTATTCAGGCATCGCTGTGCGGTCCGTTCGGGTACTTGATTACACGGTGTTCCCATGTCCTGAGGGAAATGTATTCTTCGTCCCTGTCCAGGATGTACTGAGGCAGGACTGGAGTTTTACCGTACCCGTTGGGGGTATTGATAATATAGGACGGAACCGCCAGACCAGAGGTGTAACCGCGCAGCTTTTCCATGATTTTTATGCCGTCATCAACACTTGTGATAAAATGACCGGTGCCTTTTACCTGTTTGGCGTGAAAAATATAGTAAGGACGAACCCGGATTTTCAGCAGTTCGTGGTTTAATTTTTTCATAATTGAAGGCGTGTTGTTAATTCCTTTCAGCAGGACGGCCTGATTGCCCAGAACCACACCGGCGTTAACCAGCATTTCACAGGCAAGGGCGGCATCACGGGTAATCTCGCGGGGATGGTTAAATTGTGTATTAATATATAACGGTGGATGCTTCTTTAATATGGAGCAGAGGTCACGGGTAATTCTTTG
>DBRJ01000065.1:0-40191 GCA_002305915.1 Pelotomaculum sp. UBA1371
GAAGACATCAGCGTTGTCTCCTGGGTATTGCCCATTCATTCCCTGGTCAGGGCAACAAATCGCCGGGAAAAGACGCAACCCTCCCCTGAATGGTCCTATACCCGGAATTACGGAGAGGAGTTCAATAACAGTTTGAAAAAATTTGTGACGGACTGGCTGGAAGCCAGGGGTTGCCCGGCGGTTGCCCCTTCCCTGCTGCCCGGATTTAAGATTATTAAGGACCCGGTCCGGAGAAATTTCACCTCAACCTGGTCGGAACGGCATATCGCTTATGCCTGCGGCCTGGGCACATTCAGCCTAAACGATGGACTGATTACCGCCCGGGGGATTGCCCACCGTCTGGGAAGCGTAGTTGTAAACACGAAACTGCCCCGGGCGGAGCGCCCTTACAGTGGACACATGGACTACTGCCTAGCAAGCCGGGGCTGCACCGCCTGCATCAGGCGCTGCCCGGTTAATGCTCTCAACAGCGGGGGCCATGACAAGGAACTGTGCAATATAATGAATTACAGCGGGGAAGAAGCCGCCCGCCGCAGGGAACGGCTGGGTTTTGAGCAAACGGGCTGCGGGCTCTGCCAGGTGGGTGTGCCCTGTGAAGATCGTATTCCGGCCAGAAAGTCACCATAACCCCAGAAAAAGTACCCCTTTATACATTGACAGCTTCCCAAAAAAATGATAGAAGCATGTTATCCATATGTATGTTTTATGCAATGTGAGAATCCAGGGAAAACCAGCCTAACGAGAGAAAACGCCGGATTATTGAGGGAGGTAATAAAGAATTGAAGAACCCGGGCCTGGCAGCAGTGCTTTCATTTTTCATTTCCGGTTTGGGACAGATTTATAACGGACAAATAGCAAAAGGTGTGGGACTCATAGTTCTCCAGGCGATAAACGCGTTGCTCATGTTTGTGTTAGTTGGTTTTATTACATATCCCGCTGTATGGATCTACGGCATGTATGACGCTTATAAAACAGCCGAGAGAATTAACAGCAAAGGCTCACATAACCAGTAACCGGCCAGCTCATAACATTTTTCAGAAAGCAAAGGAAGTATATTCCTCTAACAGACAAAGAGCCTGGAGGCTCTTTTGTTTATATAAAATATTGTACACTTAATATCAGCGATTTTTTTGATGGTAAATCCTTTTCTTCTATACTTTCAATATAATTATAATAAATACCCTGTTGTTCTAAAGCATTTTTTAGGTTTTCGTTTACAAAAACTAATTCTAAATATTTCCTGTACTTATCGTCATTATATTTTCCATCTATAATCCATATTGTGTTGATTGAATAACAGATTAATTGAATTTTTTCCATTCTAATACCTTGTCGAACGCGGCTTTCGGCATCTTTAAAATTATTTGCCATGATTTCATTAAAATCATTCAATTGTTTTATGACTAATCCTTGAGCGACTTCATTTTGCGTAAAGCCCATAATATAATACTTACTCATACCCCCACCCCTTCCACATACCATAATTCGGTAAAAGGAAGCATTTTCCTGCAAAAGAATAGAGCCCGGATTCTCTTCATTAAATGTTAGTCCCTGTCTGCGCATTCCTTGCATAATCCAATGCCTATATCCCCATTTTCGTAATCATCCTAACTATATAACAGTCCACAGTCAGGGCAAATAAGGTATCTGCCAATGCAATCGTCGGATTATTGAGGGAGGTAATGAACAATTGAAAAACCCGGGCTTGGCAGCAGTGCTTTCATTTTTCATTTTCTTCCAAACAAACTCATTCTGGCGTCCAGTACCAGCAACCCTTCTTTAAATACGCGCACCGGGTTCAAGTCCAATTCTTTGATCTCGCGGTGTTCCATAACCAGCCTGGAGACAGCCAGCAGCAATTGTTCCAGGGCTTGGATATCGCAGGGAGTCTGTCCCCTGATTCCCCTTAAAAGGGGATAGGCCTTCGTTTCCCGGATCATTTCCGCAGCATCAAAGGGCATGAGCGGGGCGATTCTGAAAGAAACATCCTGAAACACCTCGGTAAAGATCCCGCCCAGGCCGAACATGATCGCCGGTCCGAAGACTTCATCCTCCAGTGCCCCCACGATGACTTCCAGACCCTGCGGCGCCTGCCTGCAAACCAGGACACCCTCGATGGATGCGCCGGGTACGGCCGCCAGGACCCTGGCAAGGATCCGGTCGTAGGCCTCCCGGACCTGGCTCGGTGTTTCAAGGCCTGTGATTACCCCGCCTGCATCGCTCTTATGAGCTACGTCCGGGGAGACAATTTTGAGCACCACCGGATACCCTGTGCCGGCTGCGATTTTCACAGCCTCTTCAGCGCTGCGGGCCAGCCCGTGCTCCGGATAGGGAATGTTGTAGCGTTTGAGGTACTGGACAGCCTCCGGTTCGGTTATCAATCGGCTCTCCGCCGCCTTGTCCCGCAGCGGCAGATCCGTCAGGGACAAAGAATAAGCTCCCTCCCCCGCCTGCCGCTCACGGCGGAAGCGGGTCGCCCGGACAGCCGCCCCAATCCCTCTTATAGCGCGCTCCGGGCTGGAAAAGACAGGAATACCTGCGGCCATCATAGCCGGACGCCCTTTCTTCTCTTCCTCCCCGCCCCCCGCATAACTAACCGCTAAAGCAGCCTTGATCCTGCCGGCCAGCTCAACTGCAATTTCAGGCATACCGGGCATGGGGTCACCCAGGTTCAACAGAATAATGTCCGCTGCCTCATATTTATCAGCCAGCAAAATAACAGGCTTGAAACCCTCCGACGGGACATACCCAAGGTCTATGGGGTTGGCTAAATGAGCCAGAGGTGAGATGCCAAGGCTCTGGATTTCCCGGACAAGCCCGTCGGGCAGCGGCGGCAGGACCAGACCTTCAGCGCCGGCCTCGTCAGCAGCCAGGGTACCCATCCCCCCGGAGGTGGAAATGGACAGGACCCGGTTGCCCCGGGGCTCCTTCAGAGCAGCGAGACCCCTGGCATAATCATAAAGTGTATCCAGGCTGCCGGCGTTAATCAAGCCGAATTGCCGGCAGGCGCCGCTAAAGACCTCATGCCGCCCGGCCAAAGAACCTGTATGGGAGCTAGCAGCCAGCCGTCCGGTTTCGCTGCGGCCGGCCTTGAGAACAGCCACGGGCTTGCGGAGCGTGGCCCTGGCGGCCGCTTCCAAAAAGCGCCGGCCATTTTTTATACCTTCCAGGTAAAGGGCGACAGCTCCGGTGTTTTCGTCAGTTGAAAAATATTCAAGGTAGTCTGCCTCGCAAAGGTCAGTCTGGTTTCCCAGGTTGATGGCCGCCGAGATCCCCAGGCCTTCGCCGGCCGCCCACTCAGATAGGGCCGCCGTAACCGAACCGCTCTGGGCAACCACGGCCAGCGGCCCCCGGGTAGTGATCACCGGGAAGAACATGGCGCACAGCTTGTTGGGCAGGTAGTTGATCCCCTGAATATTGGGCCCGGCAAAGCGCAGTCCAGTTTCCCGGGCGATGGCGGCGATCTCCTCTTCCAAATCAGCCCGGCCGGCTTCCCGGAAGCCGGCGCTTAAAATAACGGCTCCGGGAATTCCCTGTCCTGCAGCCTCCCGCAGGACCCCGGGCACAAATCTCGCCGGAACCAGAATCACAACCAGATCAGGGCGGCCGGGCAACTGGCTGAGGCTTTTGTACACTTTGAGGCCCAGCAGCTCCCCGCCCCTGGGGTTGACCGGGTAAACCCGGCCGTCGTAACCACCTTTCAGGATCGATTCCAGGGTCATGTAGCCAAGCTTGGCAGGATCGCTGGAAACACCGACGACAGCAACCGACCTGGCCTTGAAGATCCGGTCAATGGCCTGTACAGTTTGCAACAATTGCTTACCCGGGCCTTCACCTGCAGACATACCGGTCCCTCCCTTAAGATTTTTTAGTATTCGCAAACATCCCTTTGATTCATGCCCGATGTTTTTACTTCTCCCGGCTGCCCGCCCCTTTGCTGAAAAACCGGCATGGCCGTGAACACAGCCTGCTGAATCTGTTTTTAACAGGAATTAAGTGGAATTGGGAATTCTTTGTTGCTGAGGTTTGTTGGTGAACTGCAGCTGTATATGGACTAAACTGCAAATTTTTTGGTGTGGTTTGAAACAAGATAGCAGTTAACGAAGATCTTCTGAGTTTGATTTCCGGATTTTAATAATTGATCCTTAACTAGTCTGCGGATTTTTTGTTTTGTTGCCTTGCTGCTGGTGTCAGCGGGGTATGGGTTAATTAATAAAGCCTGCGTAACTGTCAGAGGCAGTTACTGCCCGGGTACGCATAACAACCGGCGCAGTCGCCAGATGTTCCATTAACGGTAAAATTCAAAAGGCATCTTCAATATGCTCCAACCTCTTGACCCGGCCCTCCCTGTTGAATAAAACAGCAACCACATCAAAACGGCAGCTTCTGTCCGTCTCTCCTGCCGCCTTGAGATATTGCCAGGCCAGCTGGCGGAGTTTCAGCTTCTTGCGCACCGTGACGCTTTCCTGGGCCAGGCCGTAATTTTCACTGCTACGGGAGCGCACTTCCACAAAAACCAGCACATCCCGGTCCATGGCCACGATATCTATTTCCCCCAGGCGGCAGGTATAATTCCTGCGCAACAGGGTGTAGCCGTTTTTTTCAAGGTAGCATGCCGCAGCATCTTCCCCCTGCCGGCCCAGTTTCTTTCTCTGAATGGTCATGCTCCTGCTCCTGTTTAGACACCCGTACCGCCCGGCAAGCCCTTTAAATTATTTCAAGCATGTCCCGCACAGGCTGGAAACCCGCCCTGTGAATGGGGCAAGGCCCGAAACGCTTCAAGGCCTGGAGATGCTCCGGCGTTGCGTAGCCTTTGTGTCGCCTGAAGCCGTACTCCGGATACAGCCTGTCGTAGGAATCCATCAGCTGATCCCTGGTCACCTTGGCCAGGATCGAGGCCGCAGCAATGGAGGCGCTGAGCCCGTCCCCGCCGATTAGGGGTGTTTGGGGCAAATCCAGCCCTGTGATTTTAAAACCATCCACCAGGAGGTACGTAGGTTTCCCCGGAAGATCCTGGACCGCCCTGCGCATGGCCACCAGGCCGGCCTGATGGATATTTTGTTGCAGGATCTCTTCTACCGTGGACATGCCGGTAGCCCACCCCAGGGCAGTTTTTTTAATCAGAACAGCCAGCTCTTCGCGTTTTTTAGCGGTGAGCTTCTTGGAATCGTTTAAATAGGGAAGCCCGGCCTGCGGAGGTAAAATGACGGCGGCCGCAACCACCGGTCCGGCCAGGGGACCCCGCCCCGCCTCGTCCACCCCGGCGACAAGTTCATATCCTGCAGCCCTGAGGTCTTCTTCGTAAAGATACATTTTAGCAAGGCGCTTTCTTTCGGAGTCCAACACAGCCTCTGCCCGTTTCAGCCGCCTGTAAATCTCACGGACTCCGGCCCTGGGGTCATCCGCCAGGGCCGGAAGGTGCTCCTGCCAGTCCTCCCTGGGGCCTTTAAACAACTTTTTAATTTCCGCTACTGAAAGTTTTGATAAATTCAGGAAAAACACTCCAGGAGATTAATATTATGTATATTCTAAGCAGAAAGCGCGAACCCCTGCCCTACCAGGAAAAATATTGTTCAAATGTTTAAAAACGATAATAAACAGCCAGATAAGCTTCATTCATTTTTATCTTCCAATGACAATGTTTCAGCTGCTGGCTATCCCAGGGGAACCTGGCTCATCAAGGGTATACCGCCCCAGTCTGCCCTCCCTGAATTCCTTCAGGACGGTGCGGGCGGACTTGGTGGTATCAACCACTCCTCCAGAAAGGTAGTACCCTCTTGCGGCTCCAATTGCTTCCAGCAGTTCCTCCTGCCCGGACGGCAGCAAGTCCAGTTTGTAACGCTCCCTTAGGGCTTCCGGGCGATTTTCGGCAAGCCAACGGGCCAGTTTTCCAGCTACGGCGTAAAAATCATAGACTTCTTCCTTGATCGCGCCGGTGGCAGCCAGACGAAAAGCTGCCTCCCTGTCTTCCAGCTTGGGCCAGAGAATACCCGGTGTATCCATCAGGTCGATGCTGCCCGCCACCCGGATCCATTGCCGGCCGCGGGTCACACCCGGTTTGTCGCCGGTCCTGGCTGCGCCGCGGCCCACCAGTTTATTGATTAAAAGAGACTTGCCCACATTGGGAATACCCAGGACCATGCAGCGAGGGGCCCTGCTTCTCCTTCCGGAAGATGCCAGCTCAGCCATTTTAGGCGCCGCCAGTTCCCGGACCAGAGCCGGGATCTCCCGCATCCCCCTGCCCTGCAGGGCGTCCACGGCGGCTGCGCAAAAGCCTGACGCCCGGAAAAGATCGAGCCAGAGCCGGGTTTTTTCCGGATCCGCCAGACCTGACTTGTTTAAGACCACCAGGCGGGGTTTTTGTCCTCCTATTTTGTTGATCTCGGGGTTGCGGCTGCTGGAGGGAATTCTGGCATCCAAAACCTCAATCACCACGTCCACCAGTTTCATGTTCTCTAAAACCAGCCGCCTGGTCTTGGCCATATGCCCGGGGTACCATTGTATGTCCATAAGTCATCCTTCCAGTGGGTTGTGCAAGAAAAGGGAGCTCTCCAATATTACCTGTTTTTTGAGAATTAACAAAAGAGGAAAGGTTAAAATAATTAGCCGACACGTTATTCTTACAGTAATACTTTTTTACATTTATTACATAATTCCCATATAGACGCACTTAAAAAAACCGGCTTGGAATCCTTTCATGCTTTATTTAGCCATTGTGCCAATCCTGTCAGGCGGCCAGTAGATTACAACAGCTTCACCAATAATCAGATCCTCGGATAAAAACCCCCACACTCTGCTGTCATCGCTGTTATTGCGGTTGTCCCCCAGCATCAGGTAGTGACCTTCCGGCACCTTTACGGGACCGAAATCAGCAAATCTCAATCCCCCGGGCAGGTAGTTCTCGGGCACCACTTCGCCGTTGATGTAGAGGCGGCTGTCCTTCAAGGCCACTGTCTCCCCGCCTGAGGCGATTAACCTTTTCACAAAATTACGTTTTGGATCCCGGGGGTATTTAAAAACGACGATGTCCCCGCGTTCCGGCTCCTGGAAATGATAATTCAGTTTACTTACAATAATCCGGTCATTTTCCTTAAGGTTGGGCTCCATGGAACCGGACGGGATATAAAACGGCTCCAGGATAAACAGCCGGATCACCACTGCCAGTATCACCGCAATTGCCACCGACTCAATAATCTCACCAAAAAACGAGCGCTTCCCGGTTTTTGGGAGCGCTTTCTTTTCGTTGCCTTGCTCCATATTGCTGCCTCCCCTCGTCCAGGCCGGCATTAACGTAAAAAGGACTGTTTCCTACCGGCAAATAGGGCCAAAAGAAACTATCATCCAGCCCGGTAAAAATGCAAAAAGGGACTGTCGTGCCCAGTCCCTTCCAACTTATCTCTTGTCTTGAATCCGGGCAGCCTTGCCGCGCAGTCCGCGCAGGTAATACAATCTTGCCCTGCGAACCCGGCCTCTTCTTACAACTTCGATTTTATCGATTTTTGGAGAATGCAGGGGAAATGTTCTTTCCACACCGACTCCATAAGAGACCCTCCGGACGGTAAAGGTTTCACCAATACCGCCGCCCCTGCGCCTGATCACAACACCTTCAAAAATCTGGATTCTCTCCCGTCCCCCTTCCACAACCTTAACATGGATGCGGACGGTATCGCCGGGGTTAAATCTCACAATATCTTTTTTGACCTGCTCTTGCTCAAGCGAATGAATGAGGTTCATTAAAAAAGTCCCTCCTTCCCTCTAGGTGTTTCAAAATCTTTCAAGCACTTAAAAATATTCCTTTTTTTACACTCGACAAAGGTAATTATAGCATAAACACCCCTGCTCATCAACAATAAGGAATGGGGTGAAACCAGCTTAAAATTTTCATGACAGGTTGAGACCTGTCAACAGATCCCTTATCTCGCCCAGGATTTTTTTGTCCTCCCTCGATAATTCAGCCTGGTGGAGCAGTTCCGGCCTGCGCTCAAGGGTGCGCAACAGGGACTGGCGCCTCCGCCACTTTCTGATTTCCTCATGGTGGCCGCTCAACAGTACTTCAGGAACTTCCAGGCCGCGGTATTCCCTGGGCCTGGTGTAATGGGGATACTCCAACAGACCTGTGGTGAAGGATTCTTCCTCCGCCGAAGCGGCCTCTCCCAGAACCCCGGGAATAAGTCGGGCCACCGCGTCCACCAGCACAGCAGCCGGCAGCTCACCGCCGGTGAGTACATAATCGCCGATAGATACTTCGTCGGTCACCAGGGTATCCCTGACCCGCTCGTCAATCCCCTCGTAATGACCGCAGATGATAATCAGGTTTTTTTCGCGGGACAGATTTGCAGCCAGGGCCTGGCTGAAAGGCCTGCCCTGGGGACTCATCAGCACAACCCCGGGCATGAAGCCCAGTTCCCGGGAAACATATTCCACGGCGCCGAAAAGCGGTTCCGGGCCCATAACCATCCCGGCGCCGCCCCCGTAGGGAGCATCATCCACGGTATGGTGCTTGTTTGTAGAAAAGTCCCGGATATTCACCAGATTGATCTCCAGCAGGCCGCGCTCCTGCGCCCGCTTCAGGATACTGGAGGAAAAGGGCCCGCTTAACATCTCCGGAAAAAGAGTCAGGATATCCACTCTCATAATTCCATCAGCCCTTCCGGCAGTTCCACCCGCATCCGGCGGCCCGGCAGGTCGATTTCCCTGACAACCTGCTTGAGCGCTGGAACCAGCAGGGGCCTGCCACCGGTTTCAACCACATAGACATCGTTTGCCCCTGTCTGGAGCACGTCAGTAACATGTCCCAGATAAGCGCCGGCAAGATTGTAAACCTTTAAGCCGATGATCTCAAAGATATAGAAGCTACCCTCCGGGAGGGGGATCAGTTGGTCCCGGGTTATTTCCAGGTACCCTCCCCTGAGCTGTTCTGCTGCATTCATGTCATCAATTCCACGGAACTTGATGATTAAAAATTTTTTGTGCTCGTTTACCGCCTCGATTTGAAAATCATGCCTGTCCTCTTTGAGCTTGACCTTAACCCGGCTCATCTTCAGAAAGCGCTCCGGGTAGTCGGTTAAAGGAAGAACGCGGACTGCCCCGCGGTTGCCCTGAGTTCCCAGGATCTTGCCAATCCGGATGTATTCCTCAAGCATCCCCGCGGTCCACTCCGGTCCCGCCCTCTCTGATTTCAGTAACAAAACCGTCTTTAAGAATAATTTCCACACTCATCATCCGGTTCCATTGGTCTCCAACCTGAAGGGTCACGGGACTTTCCATTTTTCCCAGGGTCACTTCGGAATCCAGGGACCACATGCCGATTTCCTTCAGACGCATGAGCAGTTTTTGCCGCTCCTCCGCCCTCCGGAGCCTTTCCTGTTTCAGGGTCTGCCTGGCATTGGCAAGCCCTTCGGGATTTTTCTTCTCCAGTGCGGCTATCAGCTTGCTTTCCTGGTCGTCAATATGTTCTATTTCCTTTTCCAGGCGGCGGATGAGCTCCTGGTGCTCAGCAGCTGCACTTGTTTTAAAGGATTCGGTAACGATTGCCTTGACCAGCACAGGCCGGATCAAGTTCAGGCTATCCATGGGCGCTTCCTCCTGTGGACTTAATTTAGTCCTTTCATATTATCGTTTGATGGTACTTAGACTATTTCAACCATAACCTTTTTATTCTGCCTGGTTGCAGCCGCTTTAACCACCATCCGGATGGCCTTGGCGATCCGCCCCTGCTTGCCGATAACTTTCCCCATATCTTCGGGAGCTACTCTGAGCTCAATAACAGTTGATTTGTCCTTTTCAACCAGATCTACCATAACTTTTTCCGGCTGGTCAACGAGGGCTTTGGCCAAAATTTCCACAAGTTCTTTCATTATAACAGCCTCCCTATTACTGACCCTCTTCCGCAGCAGTTACTGTTTCATCATTCTTAAAAACCCCTGCTTTGTTGAACAGGGCTTTGGCAGTTTCTGAAAGTTGAGCTCCTTTTTTCAACCAATCCAGTGCCTTTTCCTGGTCAATTTTAATAACAACAGGGTTCTTCAAGGGATCGTAGTACCCGATTTCCTCGATAAATCTGCCGTCTCTGGGGGAGCGGGAATCAGCTACCACAATGCGGTAAAAAGGAGCTTTTTTGGCGCCCATCCTTTTCAGACGGATTCTCACAGCCATTGTCCTCACCTCCTTTGTTTCATATCAGCTTATTGGTCCATATCAGCTTAATTGAAGAAAGGCATCTTGGGAATCTTTCCGCCCTTCTTCATACTTTTTTCCATATCCATCAATTGCCTCATCATTTTTTTAGTCTGCTCAAACTGTTTCAGCAGGCGGTTCACCTCCTGCACGGAAGTACCGCTACCCCTGGCAATCCGCCGCTTGCGGCTGCCGTTTAAGACCCGCTCGGGTTCCTGTCGCTCATCCGGTGTCATGGAGCGGATAATTGCTTCCACATAAACAAGTTCCTTTTCATCCACCTGGATGTCCTTCAACTTTTTCAACCCACCCAGGCCGGGAATCATCCCCAGAACTTGTTCCAGGGGACCCATCTTTTTAACATGGGATATCTGCTCCAGAAAGTCATCCAGGGTAAACTCCATGGATCTGATTTTTTTCTGCATCCTGGCCATTTGCCCGGCATCGAAGTTCTCCTGGGCTTTTTCAATAAGTGTAAGCATATCGCCCATGCCCAGAATCCGCTCGGCCATCCGGTCGGGGTGGAAGGGTTCCAAAGCGTCCAGTTTTTCGCCGACGCCTGCAAACTTGATGGGCTTACCGGTGACCGAGCGGACAGACAGGGCGGCTCCACCCCTGGTATCGCCGTCCAGCTTGGTCAGGACCACCCCGTCCAGTTCAAGGCGCCTGTTAAAGGTTTCGGCAACATTCACCGCAGTCTGGCCGGTCATGGCATCCACCACCAGGAGAATTTCATGGGGCTGCAGGTAGCTGTTCATGGCTTCCAGTTCTGCCATCAGCTCCTCGTTCACTTCCTGGCGTCCTGCGGTGTCAATGATAACTATGTCAAATCCGCCCACCGCAGCTTTTTCCACGGCGGCCCGGCCGATGGCCACGGGATCCTGCTGTTCCTCCCGGGCAAATACCTGTATTTTCAACTGCTCCCCCAGCACCTGCAGCTGTTTTATGGCAGCAGGCCTGTAAACATCCGCAGCTACCAGCAGCGGCCGCCGGCCCTGCTTGCGCAGGAGATTGGCCAGCTTGGCGCTGGTGGTGGTTTTACCGGCGCCGTTGAGCCCAACCATCATGATAACGGTGGGAGGTTTAGGGGCCAAATTAATTTTGCTGTTGGAGCCTCCCATGAGCGTGGTCAGTTCATCGTGAACAATTTTTATGACGTGCTGGGCAGGGTTCAGACTGCTGAGCAGTTCCTGTCCCACCGCCCTTTCTTTGATCCGGGCCACAAAGTTCTTCACAACTTTAAAGTTGACGTCCGCTTCCAGCAGGGCCAGCCGCACTTCCCTCAGGGCCTCGTTGACGTCTGCCTCAGTAAGGCGCCCTTTACCCCTCATCTTTTTAAATGTATCCTGCAGCCTTTCAGCCAGATTGGCAAACATGCCCGGGTCCCCCCTTTTTATATCTCAACCTCTTACTGTTCTCCCGAATCCATAAACTCGTAGAGGATCTCCTTTACCCGCTTGAGTCTGTCATCTTCACCGGCAGAAATGCACTGGTCCAGCAGACCGGCGGCAACGGCCAGTTTTTCTCTTTCTGTCCGGTACCTGGTCACCAGACCCAGCTTATCTTCATAATAGACAAGAAGCTGCTCCGCCCTTTTCAAGGTGTCATGCACAGACTGGCGGGTTACATTAAACTCACCGGCAATTTCGCCCAGGGATAAGTTTTGACCATAATAGAGTTCAACAAAATCCCTCTGCCGTTCGGTTAAAAGCTGGCCGTAGAAGTCATATAGCATTGTGATCCAGGCTATCTTTTCCAACACTATCCTCACCGCCTGCCTATAAAGGTCTTCGCCTTTACAGATAGATTTTACTTGAATGGTCCCGCCGTGTCAAGAAAAGCCCTATTTTTTTTCGGGTTTTACGGAGGTTATTTCAGCCATCTGGAGAAAATATATAAAATAAAGGTGTACACATATTTGAGCACACAGGAGATGAACATAATTGAGTGCGATTAAAAACCCCCTCCAGCAAGCCCGCAAGCCGGCCGGCTGGATGTCCCTGGAAGATGCCCTGGAGCAGGACCGGGATAAGGTTGTGGAAAACCACAAATCCTACCTGAATGCGAGCCTGGCCATGATGCTGGGTCTCCTGAATTTTGACAAGCAGTTTGTTAAAGCAGAGGGCATTCATGTCTGGGACAGCCAGGGCAACCGTTATCTCGATTTCTTAGGCGCCTACGGGGCTTTGAACCTGGGGCACAACCATCCGAAAGTCCTGGCAGCCCTGGACCGGGTCAGGGAACAGCCGAACTTGCTCCAGGCCTCCCTGGGCACAATTGCCGGAGCGCTGGCTAAAAACCTAGCCCTCATTACCCCCGGTGAACTGCGCCGTTCCTTTTTCGGCAACAGCGGAGCCGAAGCGGTAGAGGGAGCACTGAAACTGGCCCGGGCCGCCACCGGGCGCTCAGGTCTGGTTTACTGCCGGAACTCCTTCCACGGTAAAACTATGGGCGCCCTTTCCGTTACCGGGAGGGAAAAATACCAGAAAACCTTTGCACCCTTAATCCCGGACTGCCGTCCGGTTCCCTTCGGCAACCTGGAGGCCCTGGACGCAGTACTCCGGGAAAAAACCTGCGCCGCCTTCATCGTGGAGCCCATTCAGGGCGAGGGCGGGATCATCCTGCCGCCCGAAGGATATCTTTCCGGCGCCAGGCAGATCTGCTCCCGGCACGGCACGCTGCTTATTTTCGATGAAATTCAAACCGGTTTTGGACGGACCGGGAAGATGTTTGCCTGCCAGCATGACGGTATTACACCCGATATCCTGTGCCTGGCCAAGTCCCTGGGCGGCGGGATCATGCCCATCGGAGCCTACATCACCACGGACGGGGTCTGGAAAAGGGCTTACGGTAGCATGGAAAAAGCACTCCTGCACACCACCACATTCGGCGGCAATACCTGGGCGGCCGCAGCAGCCATCGCGGCGCTGGATGTAATTTACGAAGAGAACCTGCCGGAGCAGGCGCGGGTAAACGGTGACTACCTGCAGGCGGGGCTCAATAAGCTGAAAGAAAAATACCCCCTGCTCAAAGACGTGCGGGGGCGGGGCCTGATGGTAGGCATCGAGTTTAACCAACCCGGCGGCCTGGCCGCTAAAGCGACCTTCGGCCTTGCCTCCAGGCTCTCCGAGGAATACCTGGGCAGCCTGGTAGCCGGCGAACTGTTGAACAAGCACCGGATTATTACCGCCTACACCCTGAACAACCCCAATGTAATCCGGCTGGAACCCCCTCTGAATGTTGGCCGGGAAGAGCTGGACATCCTCCTGGAAGCCCTTGACAGCATCCTTGCCAGCCATAAAGGCTTCATGGGCATGGCTGCTTCCGGGGCAAAAACAATGTTCAAGTCACTGCTTAAAAAACAATAATCTTCCGGGTATAGCCAATCCCCGGGGAGCACCCGCACCACCAGTTTTACCCCCGGATTGCTCCAGGCTGGAAAGGGAGCCCTCCCGTCTAACCTGCGTGCTTCCCTGTCGGGAGCTACAATCTGTAGTACACCTGGTCGTTGGTGGTCTGTCTATCCTGCGGGCTCGCAGCACCAGCGTAACGCGACCTCCCTCTCCAGTCGTAAGAAAAAGATTTGCTACCTTAATTAATTCTCATCTTGCTGCAAGTCATCCTTCTGCTGGTGCCGCCTCAGAGACCCTGGGCTAGGCTACCAGGCTACCATACCATAAGTTGATAAGTTGGTGTCAGGCACCCGGGCATCATGCCCCGGGCAAATACTGGCCGGCAGGTCGCTCCGTGTCCCGGACCGCCTGCCGGCATATGCTGGGAAGGGCGCTAATCGGCAAAACCGGGGACGGCCTGCCCTGCGACTCTGTGCCGCCAGTGCCGCCTGTTCCTTTCAACTCCACCCCAGGCCGGCCTTAAGCCTTCTTTCCGGGCATACTCCCCGGAGCGGCATTGGGTCCGGCCGGACTGCGCTCATTATGTAACCCTGTTCTGCCGTTAAATTCTACCTACCAGCCGGAAGGCCTTTTCCTGGGCTTTCCGCATCACTTCTTCCTCGTCCATGGTCAGTACCCTTCTGCCTTCCATAACCACTTCCCCGTTAATGATTACCGTGTCCACATCAGCAGAATGAGCAGCATAAACCATGTGCGCAAAAAAGTCGTGCCGGGGACAGAGATGGGGGCGGTTAAAGTCAACAAGGATCAGGTCGGCCTTCATCCCGGGCTTTAAAAGCCCCACATCGGGCAGGCCCAAAACCTCTGCCCCAGCCCGGGTGGCCATTCTAAGCGCCTCAAAGGAAGGCAGCACCACCGGGTCTTCGTTTGCCACCTTTTGGAGCAGGGAAGCGCTGCGCATCTCCTCCAGCATATCGAGATTGTTGTTGCTGGCCGCTCCGTCGGTACCCAGACCCACATTAACCCCGGCAGCAAGCATGCGGGTCACCGGAGCAATCCCGCTGGCCAGCTTCATGTTGCTTTCCGGACAGTGCGCAACCCCAACCTTCCTGGCCGCCAGGATTTCAATTTCCTCCTGGTCCAGGTGCACGCAGTGCGCGGCCAGCACCGGCAGCTCAAAAAGACCGATCTTGTCGAGGTGACGGACAGGGGTAGTTCCGTAGCTTTCTTTGATCTGCCGGATCTCATCTCTGGTTTCGGCTACATGGATATGGAGCCCGGCCCCGTACTGTCCGGCCAGGCTGATGATCTCTTCCAGGTATTCCGGAGGGCAGGTGTAAGGAGCGTGGGGACCGAACATTGTTATAATCCTGCCCCCGGCCCGCCCGTTCCATTCCCGGACAAAGCTGACACTCTCTTCAACGGCTTTCCGGGCGCCGGGCGCAACGCCGATCATGCCCCGGGAGAGACAGGCCCGCAGGCCGCTTTGCTCCACAGCCAGGGCAACCTGGTCCATTTCAAAATACATATCGGCAAAAGTGGTTGTGCCTGATTTGATCATTTCCAGGCAGCACAGGCTGGTGCCCCAGTAAAAATCTTCCCTTTGCAGTTTTTCCTCCAGGGGCCAGATTTTTTCGGTAAGCCATTTCATCAGAGGCATATCGTCGGCATAGCCGCGCAAAAGGGTCATGGCCGCGTGGGTGTGGCAGTTGACGAAACCGGGCAGGGCCACCATTTCCGAACCATCTATGACGCGGTCCGCTTGAAAGTTTTCCGGCACACAACCCCGCTCGCCTACCGCAACGATGGTATCCCCGGCAACAGCAATTTCACCCTCCGGATAGATCCCGTCGTGGTCCTCCATGGTGAGCACGGTGGCCCCCCGGATCAATAAATTAGCCATCTATCTGATCTCCTTCCAAAGATTTTACTCCTGCCACTTGTTCAAGTAAGCCTCCTGCTCCCCGGTCAGGCTGTCAATGGTTATACCGAGGGAATTAAGCTTCAGAAGGGCAACCCGGCGGTCGATTTCTTCCGGAACCCGGTACAGCCGCCTGTCCAGGTTCCCCGCGTTCTCCTGGATATACCTGGCCGAAAGGGCCTGGATGGCGAAGGACATATCCATAATTTCTGTGGGGTGGCCGTCCCCGGCAGCCAGGTTGACCAGGCGTCCCCCGCCCAACAGGTAAATTTTCCGGCCGCCGGTCAGGGTAAACTGTTCGATATTATGGCGCGCCGTCCGGCGCTCCTGGGCCAGATCCCCGAGATCATGCAGGTTGATCTCCACGTCAAAGTGACCGGCATTGGCCAGGACAGCGCCGTTCTTCATTTTTTCAAAATGGCTCCGGCACAAGACGTCCCGGCAGCCTGTGACGGTAATAAAAATGTCGCCGAGAGCAGCAGCCTGTTCGCTGCTCAGCACCTGGTAGCCGTCCATACAGGCCTCGATGGCCTTGACGGGATCGACTTCGCAGACGATGACCCTGGCCCCCAGGCCTCTGGCGCGCATGGCCACGCCCTTGCCGCACCAGCCGTAACCCAGAACAACCACGGTTTTTCCGGCCACTACCAGGTTGGTGGTGCGCATGATCCCGGACCAGACCGATTCCCCGGTGCCGTAACGGTTGTCAAAGAGGAATTTGCAAAGGGCATCGTTCACCGCCAGCATCGGGAAAAGCAGCTTTTTCTCCCGGTCCAGGGCCTCCAGCCGCCGCACCCCCGTGGTGGTCTCTTCACAGCCGCCGGCCACGTTTGCCGCCTGCTCCCTCCTTGCTGTATGCAGAAGTCCCACCAGGTCCCCGCCGTCGTCGATAACCACCCGGGGCCCGGTATCCAGGACATGGAGAAGATGGTCCCGGTACTCCCGGTCCGTGGCGTTGTACCAGGCGTAGACGTTGATGCCGGAGGCGGCCAGGGCTGCCGCCACATCGTCCTGGGTGGAGAGGGGGTTGGAGCCGGTGACGGCAACCTGGGCCCCGCCCGCCTGGATAACTTCGGCCAGATAGGCCGTTTTGGCCTCCAGGTGGATGGACAGCGCCACCCGTACGCCGGCAAAGGGCCGGTCCCGTTCAAAATCCTCCCGGATGGCATTGAGCACCGGCATATGTTCTTTGACCCAGTCTATTTTCAGCCTGCCCGCGGGGGCCAGGCTGAGGTCTCTTACAATGTAATCTTTCAAGAAATTCAGGCCTCCCGCTCATTTATGTTTTCTTTGTTTCGAATAATTCCTGAAGCGTTTCCACGTAGGGCGGGCGTACAATTCCCCAATCCGTAATGATGGCGGTAACCAGGCGGTGGGGTGTAATGTCAAAGGCAGGGTTCCAGACACTGACCCCGCCGGGGGCTAACGGCAGGCCGGCCAGGTGGGTTACCTCCTCAGGCTCGCGCTCCTCGATGGGAATCTCCTGCCCCGAGGCCAGGCTCAAGTCAATTGTGGAAACCGGCGCTGCTACGTAGAAAGGAAGGTTGTGCTCCCGGGCCAGTACAGCCAGTACGTATGTCCCGATTTTGTTGGCCACGTCGCCGTTGGCGGCGATGCGGTCGGCGCCTACAAGAACCAGGTCCACCCCGCCCCTGGCCATCAAGTAACCCGCCATGTTATCTGTAATCAGGGTGACAGGGATGTTTTCCTGGAGCATTTCCCAGGCCGTAAGCCTGGCTCCCTGTAAAAGAGGCCGGGTCTCGCCGGCATAAACGCTGATCCCCTTGCCTGCCTCCCGGGCTGCCCGGATTACGCCCAGGGCAGTCCCGTAGCCGGCCGTGGCCAGGGCTCCGGCATTGCAGTGGGTTAATATCCGTGCCGCCGCTGGAATCAATTCCTGCCCGTACACCCCCATCTTCCGGTTGCCGGCCACGTCTTCACCGTAAAGGCTCCGGGCTTCGGCCAGCAGGACAGCGCAGAGCGCATCCGGGTCCCGGGACCCGGAAGTCTCCAGCCGCCGGGTCATGCGTTCCAAAGCCCAGCGCAAATTCACCGCAGTGGGCCGGGTAGCGGCAAGTTCAGCGGCCGCCGCCCGCAAACCGGCTATAAATTCTTCTTCAGGCAGGCACTTCAGGCGCCGGCCCGCCAGAACCAGGCCAAAGGCCGCCGCTGCCCCGATGGCAGGGGCGCCCCGCACAGCCAGGCGCTTGATCGCGGCAGCAACTTCCCCATGGGTGGCGCACTTTATGTAAACAACTTCGGAGGGGAGCCTGGTCTGGTCCAGCAGTTCCAGCACGCCGTCATCCGTCCAGCGCATGGTATCCAAAAAAACACCTCCCCGGAACAGTTTTTGAATAAATTCCTTGGACCTCTATTCTGAACCCGTAAGGCCCGGAGCCCGTTGACACCGGCAGGCGCGATCCACATCGATCCAGGTCACTGCCTGCATAATCAGCTTGCGGATGTTTTCACCATTTTGCAGCATCATATCCACCACTTCCTGGTGGGTAAGCCTGGTGGGCGAAATACCTGCAGCATAGTTGGTGACCATGGCAATGGTAGCGTAGCACATCCCGGCTTCCCGGGCCAGCGTAGCCTCCGGAACGCTGGTCATGCCTACCAGGTCGCCGCCCAGCAGGCGGTACATTTTAATCTCAGCAGGCGTTTCAAAACGCGGCCCTTCAGTGCAGACATATGTTCCAGCGGGATGCGCAGAAAAACCAAGGCTTTTTGAGGCCTGCAGGAGAATCTCTCGCAGCTCCGGGCAGTAGGGCTCGGTCATGTCCAGGTGGACCACACCGCTGGCACCGCCTTCAAAGAAGGTTTGCTGGCGGGCTTTTGTGAAATCCAGAAATTGATCAACAAAAATAAAGTGACCGGGCTGCATGGACGGGTTTAAAGAACCCACGGCTGCTGTGGCAATTACACTCTTAACCCCAAGTTTCTTTAATGCCGCAATATTGGCGCGGTAGTTGACCAGGTGCGGCGGGACGGAATGATCCTCCCTGTGACGGTTCATAAAGGCCAGGGGTTTACCCCGGTAGTTGCCGACACTGAGTTGAACATCACCATAGGGTGTGTTCACTGTTTCATCACGGACATTTGTCATAATATTAGGGTCATAGACCCCGGTTCCAGCGATAACGGCAATTCTTACGTCTACAGCCATTACGACATCCCCTTGATTGAATTATTTTTTTGCTTATTTTGGATCTTTCCTAGTTATTCGCCTTTTCCAACATTCATTCCTCTTATAAAAACGTTAGACTTAGCTATTATTCTGACATAAGCCCGCCAGCAAGCCTCTTGAAGGCGACATTCATGTCATAATGACAGCAGGGACAGGCAAAAAGATGAACGCAAGTATCCTGGTCATAACACCGGTACCCGTCTTCATAGAGATCCTGCTCCAGGTAGGCGCTGTAATTATCGTAATAATCCTGGAGCAAACCCGCGTCAAACATCGTCCTGCCGCATTGGGGACAAATTTTTTGAACTGAGGCCAGCCCGTTGCAAACCGGACAAACAGGCAAAGCCCGCACCTCCCGTCGCATATTGTTGCCTGTCTAAATTTAACCCTAAAAAATATTTTATAGTTTTTCCCGTTGAAGGAACGTTAACCCTTTGCCGGCTATATCGTCATAACTTTATTTTTTGGCTAAGCGATAAAAACCGGACCCTGGCATCCTCATCATTTCCCGCGACCACCACGTATCCTGCGTAGGCTGCGGACTTCCCTCCCATCTTGCAGGGTAAGCAGGGAAGAAAAGAACTCCTGGCCGGCAAACCAGGGATTTTCAGACGGCTTTGCCTACGCCGGCCCGGCCCCTTGCCTGAGCGGGGCCGGCAGGCCAGGATCAACCTGTTCATTTAATTATTATCCCGGCGACCAGTTTAAGAAGAACCTGCCCTTAAAAGGCGGTTGTTTTTCTGTATTTATAAATTTTACTTTGAGAGGTTGGGAAAAATAATAACAAACAATTAGGAGAGTGGTTTTATGTCTTATAAACTCAAGCTGTCCCAGGGAGATCTGCTCAGCAATGCCCTAAAGGAGGCTCTGCTGCGGGAGGATCAGCGCCGGGCGCGGTACCTCCACATTTCCAAAAACTTCCGGGACAGGCGGCTTAAGCACCTTTTCGGAGAATTTGCCGGCATCTCGGCTGAGCGTTTGAAACAGCTGAATAACCTGATGAAACAACTCAACATCAAATGAATCAAAGGAAACAAGGGAAACCAGGGAAACAAAGGAGGAGGTCAGCTTATGGACGCCCTGAATTATCTTTACCTTGCGCTCGAGGACAAAATTGCCAACCAGAGTTTTTATAACCACTTTTCGGTTAGAATAACCAACCCGGTGGTCAGGGAATTCTTTACCCGCCTGAGAGATGAGGAAATGGCCCATATTTCGGCCCTTCAAAAAGAAATCATCGCTATAGAAGCCAAACCGTTTCCAGTCAACATCATTTCCCCCAAATTTAAAGTATGATCTGCCGGTTCCTTTTTCAGGGTTTCTTTTCCCAGCCCTCCCGTCCTGTTTCAATTTTTCTGTCCATCAGGGATCTGGCCCGTTCAACGATATCCAGAAGAACTGCCGAAGTCTTAATGAAGTCCAGATTGGTGTTGTAAACAAGCTGCTTAATCCCGGGGGTAGTTAACAAAGCCACCAGGTGATCAAAACCTTTATTGGTCAAACGATTCAGCTCCCTTCTTAAAGTTACAGAAAACTTGCTGTTGGCAACCAGTTGCCTAAGACAGCTCTCATAGTCCCGCCCCCCTGCTATGGAGCGGGCGGCCAAAACACCGCTGACGAGTCCGCTGTAAAGCGCGAATCCCAAAAAGGCTTCTAAAAATCCGCCTGAATTACCCACAAAAAGAATATTCCCTACCTGATGCGGGTAAACATAACCGGAAACATGTTCCAGATCCCAGAGGGAAGCGACCCTGTAATCAAAACCTTCGATTTGCCAGAATTTTTTCCAGTAGTACCCCATTTCCTCTCTTTTGGCGTTGGACACGATCAGTACCAGGGAGGCGCTTTTCCGGTTGAAAGGTGTCAGATAAGCATAGCTGCTCCCGGCATATTCCGTGTTAAGCCACATCATCATCGCATTGGGATCAAAAGAACCCAGCACCGTCGAACCCATGACCCAGTTTAAGCTGACATCTTCCCAGCAGCCCAGGATTGATGTGATCTCACGGCCGCCGGTGGCAACAACCACATAATCATACTCCCGGGCCAGCTTCGTATACTCAGCCCGGGTATTATAGTATACGGGTGATTTTACCTGTTTAAGCAACTGGTTTGATACCGCATTCTCAGACTGGCCTTTAAGCATAAGGTAGCCCAGATTTCCATAAATGCTGCCTGTAACTTTGGGCGTGTGCATGGTTATTTTTTTTAAAACATTGGCAGGCTTTAATGAAATATGGTAGTTTTCTTTAAGATCCTTGAGTTGATCCTTGACAGGCCTGTGCAGTATCTGCAGGGCAACAGCCATATGAGCAAAGAGATCCCCCACCCGGCGTCGCTGTTCAAAAATATCCGGCATAATACCATGCCGCTCCAGTTCATGAGCGCAGGCCAGGCCGGAAACTCCCGCTCCGATGATGGCGACTCGCAAAGTCTTAACTCCTTTCAAACCCTATGTAAAATCCTCAAAACAAGCCCCAACAATTAAGAAGCAGACGGGAATCTCCAGAGAACTGCCTTGAATAGTCAGGCAGGCCGCTCCTGCCGTAGTTTTCCGGCAGTAAATCCAAATACCGGGAAAAACCTAGTCAAATCTGGACAGAATTTTGAACCAGATGTAAACGAGCACCCCTGTCAGTATTGTGAACACTGTAAAGGTAAACAAACTCAAGGCATTGTAACCTCCGTTTCAATGATCCAGCTCACTTACGGTTAAGACCCAGGGATTTCACCAGCCAGGTGTAGCTGGTCAAAACCAAAATGTCTATAAAAACACTGGACTGGTGATTCCAGTTGATGTATTCCAGGGCTCCAGTTTTCAGGAACAGAAGCTCCTCCACAGAGAACAGAGCCGTAATAACCAGGATATTGATGCCCTGCAGCAAAGGGGTATTTGGTAAAAACTGGGCTATCAGGATTCCCATGGTAAAAACTATGCCGAAGGTAAAGAAAACTGATGAACCAAAAATGTGAAAATAACTGTGAACACGGTACAGGTTTAAATGCATGGCGCCGGCATCAACCAGCAATTGAATAGCACAAACAATAAAACCGCCCCAGACTGTGTATTTGAACCTGAACCTGTCCGCCAGCATAAAAAAGATAATCCAGCCAACGATCATACTGATCAACCAGGAGTATTTATACACAGAATATTTACCCTCCCAATCCTTTAAGAAAAGCCGGGCCTCGCACAGGTATCGGAAATGTTCTATCTATTACGAATTAATGTTTCCCCTGCCGGTGAAAAATATAAGAATAATAAATAAGTAAAGGGAGGAGATTACCTTTGCGGGTGGCCATTGTGGGCGCGGGGCCTGGAGGCCTGGCCTGTGCCCTGGAATTGGAACGGAGGGGGATTTATCCGGATATCTTTGAGCGAAGCAACCGGGTGGGCCATCCTATCTCCAGGGTGGAGGTGCTGCTGCAGCTCTTTGAACGTCCTTTAAAGAATCAGCTTCACTACCTTTTGAAAAACTATGCCCTTGAATTTCAGCCGCTGTCGCCTCTCCGCAGGGTGGTCATGCATACTACCCGCCACAACGCCACGGTCAGGGGAAACCTCGGCTTCCTGGTGGAAAGGGGTCAAAGCGAGGAAGCTATTGAGGTCCAGCTGTCCCGGAAATTGCGTACCAGGATCAAGTTTGACCTGGAAGCCGATTACCGGGCCCTGGCCGGGGAGTACGATTTTGTTGTCGTTGCAGAAGGAAATCATCAGGCCGCCAGAGACCTGCATGTCCTGGAAACAAGCTTTGATGCCTGGGTCAAAGGAGCCATCGTGCTTGGCCGGTTCGCCCCTGACAGCTCGTCAATTTATTTCAACACTGACTATGCCGGACACGGTTTTGCCTGTCTGTCGCCCTTCAACCGGAACAGGGCAGCACTGCTGCTGATTGTACCAAAAGTTGCCCGCAGCCGGGTGAATGAATTATGGAATAGATTTATGCATATGGAAAATATTAACTTTGAGATCGCTGAAAACTTTGAAATCTATCAGTCAACCGGGCTGACCTCTCGCCGGCAGTTGGATAATATCCTGCTGACCGGTACCAGCGGGGGTTTCACCGACAGTTTTCTCGGACTGGGGCTTTTTGCCGCGCTGGCCGGCGGCGCCCTGGCAGGACGGGCCATAGCAGAGGGACTGGATTACGAAAGATTAACCGCGCCTTTAAGCATCCAGGCCGGGCGTATGGCGGTTTTTAGAAGGGCATTCAATACACTGGACAACAGTGATATCGACCGCCTGGTGAACGCTATTACCCTGCCCGGTATTAAAAAGGTCATCTACAACACCAATTTTAATATCATCGGAATGCTCTACCCTTTTTTAGAGAAACGTTTTAGGAAACTCCACCCTTCTCTTCAATATTCCTCACCCAGGAAATAACCAGGATAAAAAAGGGTATGACAAATTCAAAGAATAATAAAGTATAGACGAGGGAGTTGCCGATAAATTGGATTACCTCGCCGGTGTTGTTAAACATGAGGTGCGATAAAGCAACGATAATTACGCCAAAGGGTAGAACCAGAGGTTTATAGTTCCTTAAACCGGCCCACTGGGCGGTGAGCAGGGCCAGCAGGTAGTGGGCAACGGCAATCCTGACCAGAATCCCGGCATACCATCCCAGCATAATTAAGATGTCGGATCTGGGCAAACCGGGTATTTGGATCTCCCTGGCCAGTTCGATAGCCGGCATCAAAAGCCTGGAAGTGGCCTCCAGACCGAACACCGGAATGGAAACAGTACCCGTCAGCAACGCCAGCCCCAGAAGAGGCAGAGTGATTGTAAAGGCCTTGAAGACCTGGTGCGGCTGCCGGATCAGGGGTAGGATATAGATCAGAATAAACCCTTCCAGCAAATAAGCCATAAGGATTATGGCGCCTCTGGCGGGGGGCCCGTAACCGTATTCCAAAATCGGTAAATACTGGTCCAGTTTTGCCCCGGGGAGAACAGCCGCAGCGACAAATAATAATAAAAGGAGCCCTACCGGAAGCAGGATCCCGTTCACCCGGCCGATTACTTCCAGACCGTTCCAGACAAGATAAGCGGACAGGCCGACACCGATGATTCCAAAAATAACTTGCGGCGTGTGCGTAAAAAAGGCAATACTCATGATTTCCTCAAGTTCGCGGGCAGTTGTGGCTCCGATAACCAGGATTAAGAAGAGGTAGAGCAAGCCTACCAGCCGGCCGGCCCAGACACCGAGCACCATTTGAGAGTACTCAATGAAGCTTCGCCTGGGAAATCGCAGGGCAAGGGTAATAATAGTTAAAGCCACCGGGCTGGCCAGGATGACAGTAACAATAGCTGAAATCCAGCTGTCCCGTCCGGCCACAGCCGCAGTAATGGAGGGAACAAAAATATCTACTGTGGAAATAATGAAAGTGAAATACAGAATGGCCCCCTGAAATATGGTAATGTAGGCCGGTTCCAGCTGAAACAGGGGGAACATAGCCGTTTTTTTAGTCATTAAAGATTTCTCCCGCAGTATTAGTACCTACAAGATTACTATTATTTACAACTGCCTGATTTTTATGTAAATAAAAAAGGCCCTGCGGCCGTATGAGTTTTACTATCAATAAATTTTAATTTATTACGAAAACAGAGCTTCTACAAATTCCTCAACGTCAAAGGGCCTCAGATCATCTATACCCTCTCCGATACCGATTAACTTGACCGGTATATTCAGGGCATGTTTAACCCCCAGCACCACCCCTCCCTTGGCGCTGCCATCCAGTTTTGTCAGAACTATACCGGTTACACCCACAGCTTCGCCAAACAGTTTGGCCTGATTGACCGCATTCTGGCCGGTTGTTGCGTCCAGAACCAGAAGAACCTCGTGAGGCGCTCCGGGCATGGCCCGGTCCAAAACCCGGCCGATTTTTTTCAGCTCTTCCATAAGGTTGCTTTTTGTATGCAGCCTGCCTGCGGTATCGATAATCAAGAGGTCCGCCCCCCGCGCCTTTGCCGCCTGCAGGGAATCATAAGCAACTGCGGCAGGGTCGGAACCTTCCCGGTGCTTGATCAGGTCCACATTCACCCGTTCCGCCCAGACTTCCAACTGATCTATCGCTGCCGCCCGGAATGTATCCGCAGCACCTAAAAGTACTCTTTTACCATCCATCTTGTAAAGATGAGCCATCTTTCCGATGGTGGTCGTTTTACCAACTCCATTCACGCCTACCACCAAAACAACCGTTGGGGACTGCCAGTATACATTAATGGTCATGTTGCCCGTGCCCAGCAACTCCCTGATCTGTTCTTTAAGAACGGGTTTGATTCCAGCGGCATCCTCGATCCGTCTCTCCTTCACAATGCGCCGGACGTTTTCAACCAGTTCCATGGCCGTGGCAACTCCTACATCGGCCTGTACCAAAATTTCCTCGAGTTCCTCGTAAACATCCTCGTCAATTTCTTTGCGCCGGTGAACCAGGGTATCAATTTTTTCAACAAAACCCTGACGGGTTTTAGCCAGGCTGTCCTTTAAACGATTAAAAAAACCCATGGGTTAATGCAACCTCCACAATAAGTTTGATAATGATGCCGGAGAAAGTTCTAAGGATTTTTCTTCTGCATGTTCTGCTTTAACAGGGCAGATTTGGCGGCCTGCTGTTCAGCGTCCTTCTTGGAACGGCCTGTACCGCTGCCCGCCAGCTTGCCTCTGTAGAGTACACCTGCTGTAAAAGTCTTGTGGTGATCGGGTCCTTCTTCCTTCAGGATAACATACTGGACCTGCTCACCATCATGTTGTTGGACAAATTCCTGCAACTCAGTCTTATAGTCGCGCTCCAGGCGCCCTTCCAGGACATCCCTGAGCACGGGGGTAAGGAATTGAACTGCCAGCTCACCGGCCTTGCCCAAACCCTGATCCAGATAGACCGCTCCCAGCAGGGCTTCAAAGGCATCGGCGAGAATGGAGGGCCGTTCCCTCCCCCCGGAACGTTCCTCACCTTTACCCATCAGCAGGCATAAACCAAGCCCCAGTTCCCTGGCTGCCCTTGCCAGAGAGGCCTCACATACCACAGAGGCTCTAAGTTTGGTCAAACTTCCTTCATCAAGACCGGGATGGTTGCGGTACAGGTAATCACTGATCACCAGTTCCAAAACTGCATCTCCCAGGAATTCAAGACGTTGATTGTTTTCTAAACCGTTCTGGCGGCTTTCATAGGTGAATGAACTATGAGTCAAGGCCTGTTCCAGAAGCTCCTCGTCAACCCAGTCCAATTTCAGCCTTTTCTTAAAGAGGGCCAGACATTCCTTTCTCTTTGCCAATAGAAATCACCTGATTATAAGATTACCCCTAAACTGCCCTTATGTGAACAAACCGTGCCACCCATAGGCCATTTTAACCTTTGCCTTTTAGAAATTTTTAATGGCAAGGGTGGCATTATGCCCGCCAAAGCCAAATGAATTGGTCAGGGCTACCTTTATTTCGGCCTTTCGGGCAGTATTCGGTACAAAGTCCAAATCACATTCCGGATCGGGTTGCTCCAGATTTATTGTGGGAGGAATAATTCCGTTGTAGATGGCCAGAACACAGGCCATTGCCTCCAACCCCCCGGCCGCGCCCAGCAGGTGGCCGGTCATGGATTTGGTTGAACTAACCGCAAGTTTGTAGGCATGTTTTCCAAAAACAGATTTAATAGCTTTGACCTCCGCGATGTCTCCCGGCGGTGTGGATGTGGCGTGGGCATTGATATAGTCCACAGCTTCAGCTTCGATACCTGCGTCCGCAATAGCCGCCCTCATGGAATTTGCCGCGCCGCCGCCCTCCGGGTCGGGGGCAGTGATATGATAGGCGTCACAGGAACTGCCGTAGCCTGCTAACTCGGCGTAAATTCTGGCCCCCCTGGCCAGAGCATGTTCAAGAGTCTCCAGCACCAGGATCGCAGAACCTTCAGCCACTACAAAACCGTCCCGGCTGCTGTCAAAAGGCCTGCTGGCCCTTTTGGGTTCTTCGTTGCGGGTGGACATGGCCTTCATGGAACAGAACCCGGCCATGGCCAGGGGTGTGATTGGCGCTTCTGTTCCGCCGGTAATCATAACATCGGCATGTCCCCACTGGAGCATCTTAAAAGCGTCACCAATGGCGTTGCTGCTGGAGGCACAGGCCGTTACACTGGTAATATTCGGCCCCCGCAGGCGAAAATTGATGGCTATCTGCCCCGCGCCCATATTTGCTATCATCATGGGTACGAAAAAAGGGCTGACCCGCCCCGGACCCCGCCCGGCCAGGACCCCGGCCTGTTCTTCAAGGGTCTCGATACCGCCGATGCCCGAACCGAGAATAACACCAATTCTGTCCCTGTCTGCGGATTCCAGATCCAGCGCCGCGTCCTCTATGGCCATACCGGCAGCAGCCACCGCAAATTGAGTGAAGCGATCCATGCGGCGGGCCTCTTTCCTGTCAATATACCCGGACGGCTCAAAATCAATAACTTCCCCTGCAATCTTCGTCTTAAAATCAGTAGTGTCAAACCTTGTTACAGATCGTATCCCCGAAATTCCGCCGGTCAACGAAGACCAGAACCTTTCCAATCCCGTCCCTACCGGAGATATTACACCAAGGCCGGTAATGACAACCCGTTTCTGCAATCGTATTCCTCCCTCTTCAAAAAAGTCCCGTGGTTTCCCCCGGGACTTGAACCCTATCTGACGAAATGCTATTGATGCTCCTGGATATACTTGACGGCTTCACCCACCGTGCGGATTTTTTCCGCATCTTCGTCAGGAATCTCCAGGTCGAACTCTTCTTCTAAAGCCATTACAAGTTCAACAATATCTAAAGAATCGGCCCCAAGATCATCCACAAAGGACGCCTCCATCTTGATATCTTCTTCCTCTACCCCCAATTGCTCAATAATAATCGATTTTACCTTATCAATAATTGCCATAACTTAAAATCACCCCCTTCCGGTCTACTGCAAATCCTTTTCATATACAAGTCATTCCGCCATCTACTGTTATGGTTTGTCCCGTAATATAAGCTGCGGCATCCGAAGCTAAAAACGCCACCAGTTCCGCAATTTCCTCGGGGCCGCCAAATCTCCTTAACGGTATCTGTGCCAGCATTTTTTCTTTGATGTCTTCCGGCAACCCTGCTGTCATCTCTGTGGTAATAAAGCCGGGCGCCACTGCGTTCACGGTGATGTTTCTGGAACCCAGTTCCTTTGCCAGGGCTTTGGTCAGGCCCAGCAAACCGGCCTTGGAGGCGCAGTAATTAACCTGGCCGTTATTTCCGATTATGCCTGAAACAGAACTGATGTTTATAATTCTGCCGTACTGGTTTTTGAGCATACCCCGCGCCGCTGCCCTGGCACAATTAAAAGCGCCTTTCAGATTAATCCCCAGCACGGTTTCCCAGTCCTCATCCTTTAATCTCAAAATTAGATTATCACGGATGACCCCGGCGTTGTTGACCAGGATATCCACACGCCCGAATTGGGTCTGGGCTTCCTTAACCAGCCCGGCGGCTTCACCGGAATCGGAAACATCGGCCTTGCAGGCGATAGCCCGGCCACCCCGGCTCCGGATGCTGTCCACCACATCTGCAGCCGCACCGGCGCTGGCGGCATAATTAACAACCACGGCTGCGCCTTTTTGAGCCAGGGTCAGGGCGATAGCCCGCCCAATCCCCCGGGAGCCTCCAGTAATTATGGCAACTCTGTCGCTAAGAACCATTTTAGCTAACCTCCCCCTGAAGTGCAAGGACTTTTTCCAGGGACGCCTGGTCTTCAATATTGCATATTTTAACTTCCCGGCTGATTTTTTTAATTAAACCGCTTAAGACCTTGCCCGGACCGATCTCAATAAACGTGTTAACACCATCCGAAATCAAGCGGCGGATGCTTTCTTCCCAGCGAACGGGACTATAGACCTGCTTGATTAAAGATTCCCTGACTTCAGAGCCGGTCCGGACATAATCTGCCGAAACATTGGCCACCACTTTAACTTGCGGATCATTAATCACGATCCCCGCCAGGTCCCCGGCCAGCTTTTCCCCGGCCGGCACCATCAGGCGGGAATGAAAGGGGGCGCTCACAGACAGCGGGACAAACCGCTTCGCCCCTGCTTCTTTGGCCAGAACCTGAGCGGCCTTAAGGCCTGCCAGATCCCCGGCCACAACCACCTGACCGGGACAGTTTAAATTAACGGCTTCCACTACTCCTTCAGCCGAAGCCCGCCGGCATACTTCCACCGCCTCAGCTCCGGAAAGGCCCATCACTGCTGCCATACCGCCTGTTCCCAGGGGCACCGCCTCCTGCATATACTGTCCCCTCTTCCGGACCAGGCGGACGGCATCCTCAAAGGAGAGGGAGCCGGCTGCCACCAGGGCGGTGTATTCACCAAGGCTGTGACCCGCCAGGGCGGAGGGAACCGGCGCCCCGGCCCGCCTGAACACCTCCAGGCAGGCAATACTGGTAGTTAAAACCGCCGGCTGGGTGTTGGCTGTTTTATTTAATTCTTCTTCCGGACCTTCAAAACAAAGGTCTGTAAGACTGAAACCAAGGGCATCATCCGCTCTTTTAAAAATTTGCGCGGCTTCAGCGAAAGTCAGGAAAAAATCCAGGCCCATTCCTGTATACTGGGAACCCTGTCCTGGAAAAACATATGCTATGCTCATAATTAACTGAATTGACCCTCCAAAAGGCGGATTACCTCACCTGCGCTGCCGGCAATATCATTAATGATATCCCGGACAGGCTGAACCTGTTTAACCATGGCGCAAATCTGGCCGGCCATAATAGTGCCGTTTTCCACATCACCTTCAACCATGGCCAACCTGAGGCTTCCAACCCCTAATTTTTCGATTTCTTCAAAAGGCGCCCCGTTTTTCTCCATTTCCTCGTATTTCCTGGTAAGTTTGTTGCGCAAAGCACGGACCGGATGACCTGCAGAAGCGCCCGTAATGGACGTATCCCGGTCTTTGGCTTTAATGACTGTTTCTTTGACCCTGTGATGAATGGTACACTCAGCGGCACACATAAAACGTGTGCCCATCTGAACGCCAACTGCTCCCAGGGCAAGGGCAGCCACCAGGCCCCGGCCGTCAAAGATGCCGCCGGCCGCAATCACCGGAATATCAACTGCGTCCACCACCTGGGGCACCAGAGCCATGGTGGTCAACTCCCCGATATGTCCGCCGGATTCCATCCCTTCGGCAATCAGGGCGTCCACGCCACCCCGGGCCAACCTTCTGGCCAGCGCCACGGAAGAAACAACCGGAATAACCTTCGTACCCACCTCGCGCAGCGCAGGCACATATTTACCGGGATTTCCGGCTCCGGTTGTAACCACAGCCACAGGTTCCTCCTGGAGTATGGCCATGATTTCTTCCACATAGGGGGAACGCAGCATCACGTTGACCCCAAAGGGCTTCCCGGTCAACTGCCTGGCCCTGGAAAGCTGCTCCCTCAACCAATCGGGATGAGCGGTGCCGGATCCGATAACGCCGAGACCGCCCGCTTCGGAAACAGCTGCAGCCAACTCAGCGGAGGAAACCCAGGCCATGCCCCCTTGAATAATAGGATATTCTATGCCCAATAAATCACACAACACGGTATGAATCAATACCCTTTCACCCCTTTAAGATGTTTATCAAACATGAATGGGGTATCACCATCTCAACAATGCCGCTGCCCAGGTCAACCCGGCTCCGAATCCCGCCAGCACAATATTGTCTCCTTCCTTGATTCTGCCGCCGCGCAGCGCTTCTTCCAGGGCCAGGGGAATGGAGGCAGTAGAGGTGTTGCCGTAGCGGTCGACGTTGACCAGAATTTTTTCCGGAGGCAGTTCAAGCCTTCTGGCGGCTGCGTTTATGATCCGGATATTGGCCTGGTGGGGGATAAAAAAGTCCAGGTCGTTTTTACCGAGTCCCCCGGCGGAAAGTACTTCCTCAGTGACTTCCGACATAACCCTGACCGCAAATTTAAAAACTTCCCGGCCGTTCATTTGAATGTAGTGAAGTTTGTTTTCAACGGTCTCCCGGCTGGCCGGAAGCCTGGACCCCCCTGCAGGCAGCTTCAGCAACGGACCTCCGGATCCGTCAGCCCGGAGCTTAAAGTTTGTAAACCCGCTCCCTTCCCGGGCAGGGCCCAGAACAACCGCTCCGGCTGCATCCCCGAAGAGAACACAGGTACTACGATCCTCCCAGTTCACAAATTTGGACAGGTTATCAGCGCCCACCACCAGAACATAACGGCTTGAACCTGCGGTAATAAACTGGCACCCCACCGCCAAAGCGCAAATAAACCCGGCGCAGCCGGCAGCCAGATCAAAAGCCCCGGCTTTCCCGGCTCCAATCCGGTCCTGCACCAGGCAAGCAGTGGAGGGGAAAAACATATCCGGTGTGTTGGTAGCAACAATGATCAAGTCCAGTTCCTCAGGCGCCAGGCCGGCATTGTCCAGAGCCCGGTCAGCAGCCAGGACGGCAAGATCCGAAGTAGCCTGCTCCGGTGTGGCGATATGCCTCTCGTGGATCCCACACCGGTTTAGGATCCACTCATGATTTGTATCAACCATCTCTTCCAGTTGAGCGTTAGTGAGAACCCGCTCCGGAACATAGACCCCTATACCGGCAATACCAGCTTTAATCAATTCTCCGGGCAAGGTTAACACCAGCTCCTTTTCTCTGAACACTTCCTGCAATACTTTCCCTGATGGATTTTACCAATCCCTTTTCCACGGACTGTCTTGCAACTCCGATGCCGTTTTTCAAGGCCCTTGACGTTGAACTGCCGTGACATATGATAGATATACCATCAACCCCCAGTAAAGGCGCGCCGCCGTATTCCGCATAATCAACACGGCTCTTAAACATTCTCAGTGCCGGTTCAGCCATTAGCGTACCGATTTTAGCCAGCCAACTTTTAGTGATTTCTTCTCTCATCATTTTATAAAGCGCCATCGCCAACCCTTCTCCAGCTTTCAGAACAATATTTCCCACAAATCCATCACAAACCACCACATCAACGCCCCCGCAAAAGATGTCCCTGCCCTCCACGTTGCCGATAAAATTAATATCTGCATCCGTCAAAAGCGGGAAAGCAGACAGAGTTGTCTCGTTACCCTTTGTTTTTTCTTCTCCGTTGCTCAATAAACCCACCCTGGGCTCTTCAACACCCAGGATATTCTTAGCGTAAAGATAACCCATTATGCCAAACTGTAGGAGATTGTGAGGCTTGCAGTCAGTATTTGCTCCAATATCCAGGAGTACCGTAAACCCCTTAACATTAGGCAGCACTCCAGCAATGGCCGGCCGGTCAATTCCTTTAATCCTCCCCAACCCCAGCAGCGCGGCAGCCATGGCTGCGCCGGTACTCCCCGCCGAAACCAGGGCACTGGCCTCACCCTCTTTAACCAGCCGGGTGGCCATCACAATCGAGGAGTTTTTTTTTCGCCTGACACTGACAGCAGGCTGTTCGTTCATCTGAATCACTTCGGGGGCATGAACTATGCTGATCAAATTGTCTAAAGAATTCAAGCCCATCTCCGCGCGGATTTTTACTTCGTCTCCAACCAGGATTAAGGGCTGATTGTATTCCTTTGCGGCCAGAAGGGCGCCCTTGACAATTTCCCCGGGAGCGAAATCGCCCCCCATGGCATCCACAGCGATTTTCACTGCGGTACGACCTCCTCCGGTAATGTAAAGACCAGAAACCTGCCTAAAAAGACAATTTCGTCTTTTACTTGGGAGGTAACTTTTACCATGTATTTATTACCTTTTTTTATTTTTATAACCGCCTTCGCCCAAATTTTTTCGCCGCAATAGACCGGCCGCTTGAAGCTCACCCTGGCCAGCCCGGTAACGACAGCCTCGGCATCAATGATGGCAACGGCCAATGAGTTAGCCTGGGCAAAGAGATGGTGCCCCCTGACAATTTTTGTCTTGCGAAGTGTCATTTCCTGTGTCACCGGTAGGAGCGAAATTCCCGAAGCACCCACTTTCAGATCTACAAGCTCTCCCACCAGCTCTCCCCCTGTCATTGACTTCAACTGCGGCGCTTTACTCCTGGCCACGTTTTTAAGCCTTTCCCTCAGTTCAGGGATTTTCAGATCCAGCCTGTCGAGCCGGATGGTCTGAATGCTCACCCTAAGAATCTTAGAAAGATCAACATCCGTCAAAAAAGGGTCTCTTTCCAGATACCGGGCCAACTGACGCTGCCTTTCAATTTTACTTAAGCTTTCCCTGGACAAGCTCTCACCCTCAAAACACATAATCTGGTAATTAATTAGTACCAGGTGCCAAGAATAGTATAATGTACCTGTAATCAATTTGCAAGTAAATAGAAAAAAATAAGCCCCCGGAATAGCATCTGGAAGCTTATTTAATAATTCACAAATATTTGACTTATTTTGCGGCTCTTACTTCCCTGGCTTTATAATACCCGCACTCCGGACACAGGTGATGAGGCCTGACCAGGGCGCGGCACTGCGGGCAATGAACCAGGTCCGGCGCGTCGAGCTTCATATTGACCGCCCTCCGCTGCCTTCCACGTTGTTTGGATGCTTTCCTTTTGGGTACTCCCATAATTACACCTCCTTCGGACTTGAAGTAAGATGACTGGAGGTTAATCTTCGTAAAATAACTCCATTTATTCAAGCGCCGGCCGGTGAGCAGCTCATTTCTTTTCCCTGCTGAAAAAGTCCTTCAACACACTTAAGCGGGGGTCAATTTTTTCGCTCTCACAGTCGCACTGCCCGGCCTTGAGATTACGGCCGCAGTGGGGACAGAGACCCGGGCAGTCCTCCCGGCACAGTGCTTTCATGGGCAAGGCCAGAATGATATTGTTTAAGACTTCGGGGGTAATATCCAGAATATCACCGGAAAAGGTCACGCTTTCAGCATCGTTTTTGCCGCTTCCGGAGGATGCTGCCTCACCACCGGGAACAGGCCTGTAGGTTTCCTCGAAGGGCAAATTGAAAGCATACTGGAACAACTCCAGGCAGCGGTCGCAGGTCAGTTTAAGGTTCCCGGCAACCTGACCCCGGGCCAGAAGGCCTTCGCCGGTATTGCTGACAACCAGGCTGACCTTTACCGGTCCGCAAAAACTCACCGTTGCTCCCCGTACTTCCAGAGGTGTTAAAGCGGCCTGCAATTCGTAGCAAGAAGTTTCCCCGACAGCCCTTTTTAAGCCGGCAACATCCATCTGTAACATAGATTACCCACCTTCGCATTCAACACCCAAAATTATATTCAAAAAACCCAAGCTTTGTCAAGAAATTTCCTGGACCGCGGGTTATAGAGGGTTCTTAGCCCGCTATAAATTCTGATCATTCCCTTGAACCAGGCCGGGGTTTGGCTCCAGGGGCTCAGCAGCACCGATATGGCCGTATAAAGATTCGATCTTCTTGCCTTCCACCAGAATTTGCACTTGATTGATCCCGGATAATTCAGTCAATGAGTTTACAATGGAATAAACAAGCATACTTTCACCGGCAGAGCCGCCGTAGCGGCTGTCCTGGATGTCCTTGGAAAAATTAACTCCAGCCACCCCGTTTTCTATAGAAAGGGACAGCAGGCTGGTTTCAGGGGGAATGGTCCGCTTCAGGCCGGCGCCGGACGGACCCTTGATCAGTTCCCTGACCACGGTCTCTTCAATGGATTCTCCTTCACCAATTGTAACATTCCGCTGTTCCGGCAGCAGGTACATAGCCTGGTCATCAGAAAAGTAGAGGGTCAGCTCTACTGTGGTTTCAGCCGGTTCCTGGCTGCCGTTCCCATGATCGACACTGCCGTTCGTAACTGCCGGCTGATTATTCTGTTGTGCAAGGAGTACTCCGGTAATCGCAACAATCAGCACAAGCGCAAGCAATACTTTTTGGGCCTTACTCAACATTTAACACCTCCCGTATTTATAGGCTTGTCAATTCCCGGCGTCAGCGCCGGTCTAAAACCATTTCAACCGGCAATATAATTATAATGGAATTCGCGAGTGAGAGCCTGGTGAATAATTGGTGCCACTGGATAAGTTAACCCGTTCTCAAACCTATTCCAGGCGCAGGGACCTGGTTCGCCTCTTCTGGACGGCCTGTGTCCTTGTTTTTGTAATCAGTATGATCAGCTGCCCGCAGGTTGTCTTCCAGGGGGCTCTGACTGGTCTAAAAACCTGGTGGAATATTGTTTTCCCTGCACTTTTGCCCTTCTTTATCGCCTCGGAACTGCTGATGAACTTTGGCGTGGTCCACTTCATGGGGGTACTGCTGGAGCCGGTGATGCGGCCCCTCTTTAATGTCCCGGGCGCCGGTTCCTTCGTCATGGCCATCGGTTATACCAGCGGCTACCCCATAGGCTCAATGGTCACAGCCAGGCTGCGGTCGGAGGGTTTGTGCTCCCGGGTGGAGGCCGAGCGGCTGATGTCCTTTACCAACAATTCCAGCCCCCTCTTTATGCTCGTTGCAGTTGCAGTGGGCATGTTCAACAATCCCGGCATCGGCGTGCTCATTGCCGGCGCCCACTACCTGTCCAACCTCGTCCTGGGATTTATCCTCCGTTATTACGCCAGGACCGAAGGGGAGAGGTTTCCCAACAGGGGCATGCGCAGGGGGTTGTTGAGATCCGCCCTAAGCAGGATGCTGCAGGTTCAGAGGGAGGAAAACCGCCCCGTCGGCAAGATCATGGGTGACGCGGTCCGCAATGCCGTCACAAATCTGCTGAACATCGGGGGATTTATTATTCTTTTTGCGGTTATTATCCAGCTGCTGTTCCACGTGGGTTTCATTAATACCCTGGCTGGAATTTTAGGCATTTTTCTGTTGCCTCTGGGGTTTTCCCCTGAAATCCTGCCCGCCCTGGGCAGCGGTTTTTTTGAGATGACCATCGGTTCCAAGCTGGCCAGCGAGGCGGCAGCCCCCCTGCTCCAGCAGGTCGTAGCCATCGGTATGATCCTGGCCTGGAGCGGCCTTTCCGTACATGCCCAGGCAGCCAGCATGATCGCTGAAACCGATATCCGGATGCTCCCCTTTGTGGTGTCCAGGCTGGCCCACACCTGCCTGGCCGGAATTTTCACCTACCTGCTTTGCCGCTGGAAGCTCCCCCTGGAAGAACTGACGGCGCCGGCCCTGGCCGCCTCAGGATGGCAGTACCCAGGTTATGCCGGCAACTTAAAAATGTTGTTGATCTTTTTTATATCCCTGGCTGCAGTTATCCTCTTTGCGCTGCTCCTAAACCTTGCCCGCAGCATCTTAGGCTCATTTTTCAAAATCCGGCTCTAATAGTTATAATGATCTAATACTGCTTAAAAGCCTGCTTTTCAAATTAAGCTTAGGAAGACCGCAGGGTCAGAGAACCCACTGAGCCCAGCCCAGCTACAATAGCCGCCAGAATAAAAACCAGATCAAACGAACCTGTAAGATCCGCCGTATAGCCTGCTACACCAGGAGCAATAGCCTGTCCCACGCCAAAGAAAAGCGTTACCATGCCCAGTGCGGCAGGGGCCAGCCTTGCCCCAACATAGTCACCACAGGCCGCCGCGACTACACCCGGAATGCTCCAGGATGTAATAGCAAAGATAACAGCAGAAACGTAAAGTGGAAGGGTTGAGCCGCCCAAAGCGAAAAGCAGGTAAGAAACCGCCATTAGGGCAAAAATTATACACAGGGTGAATTTTCTACCTATATAATCAGAAATTACTCCCCACAGGACGCCGCTGAAGATGCTGATCAAACCGATCAGCGCCCACATAGACCCGGCCTGCTCCTGGCTGATGCCCTTATCAGCCACCAGCGAGGTGGAAAAGAAAGTGGCGTAAATAATGTATGAAAAACCAAAGGCGAAATAAACCAATCCCAGGAGCCACAATGTCCGGGAACCATAAACATTTTTCCAACCTGCGCCCCCGCCGCTGTCGTTCTCCACCTCTGTTCCAGCAGAACCGTCTTTTTCCGCCCCCGCTCCGGACTCATGAGCTGTTTCGCTTTCAGCGCCCACAGGCTTTAGTCCTAGATCAGCCGGTTTGTTGCGCAGAAACAGGTAGATGACCAGGCCGAGCAGAACAACAGCCAGTCCCAGGATAAACCAGCTAATCCGCCAGCCGTAAAGAGGCGACGCAGACACTATCCGCGGTACTAAAAACCCCGTCACAAGAAGAGCCACTCCGGACCCCGCTACCAGAACGCCTGAAGCCATGCCCCGCCGGTGCGGCGCAAACCAGGCGGAAATCATCCCCATCATCGGAATGTAGCTCCCGGCGCTGCCGAGGCCGGTCAACGCCCGCATTGTGAGCGCTGTCCAGAGATTCCCGGCCAGACCGGTCAGCAGCATGGTTCCCCCCGACATAAGCATGGAAAACAGGATTACAATCCGGGGGCTGTATTTTGAAGCAAGAAAACCGGCCACCAGGGAAAAAATCATATACCCCGCCAGGTTGCCGCTTGCCATCAGTCCCATACCCGTATTGTCGAGGCCAAGCCCTTCCATCATTGAAGGAAGAATGGTCGTATAACCATAGCGCGCAAAGCCGACAGCGCCGGTTGTTGTGAGAATCCCAAGAAGCAAAATGACAAACCCATAGTGAAATTTTTTTTGCCCTGCGGCGGGAAGTGAACCAGCCTTTTCCATGAGCATGAAGCTTACCTCCTGTTGTCTAATCCGTCCAAATTGTCAATCTCTTAATATTCCCTGCCGGAAGGTTGAAACCCTTTTATAATCTTACATTATTTGTACTGTTTCGACAAAGCTTAGGATCCGGGCCAGCCCGGCCGCCTGGTCTATCTCCCCGGCTGACTTTTTTTTTCAATGCATTCACCGCACCCTTAAGGGACAAGATAATACCAATTAACAGCGCAGATCGGTGAAGAAGGTGAGAAATTTGGGCTGCCTGGACGATTTTTTTAACCCCAGGTCCGTGGCCATTATTGGCGCATCCAAATCACCTGGGAAAATAGGGAATGTTATTGTTAAAAACATGATTCAATCCGGTTTCCCGGGAAAAATATTTCCAATAAATCCTAAGGAATCGAACATTGAGGGTTTGACCTGTTACCCCTCGGTAGACCGGACGCCCGAACCTGCAGAACTTGCAGTTCTTTCCATTCCAGCAGTAAGGTCCCTGGAAACAGCTGAAATATGCGGAAAAAGCGGTGTCAAGAATCTTGTAGTGATCACAGCAGGATTTAAGGAAACGGGCAAAGAGGGCATGGATCTGGAACGAAAGCTGGTGGAGGTCTGCCGCCGGTACGGAATGAGGATGCTGGGTCCCAATTGCGTGGGGATTATGGATACACACATTCCCATCAATGCTTCCTTTGCAGCCGGTTCCCCCCTTAAGGGTGAGATTGCGTTTATTTCTCAGAGCGGAGCCATGGTCCTGTCAATTTTGGACTGGAGCTACCAGGCCGGCCTGGGCTTCAGCAAATTTGTCAGTCTGGGAAACAAAGCCGACCTGACGGAAGCCCATTTTATCGAGGAAGCTGCCGAAGATCCCTATACCAAGGTGATTTTGTGTTATATTGAAGATGTGGAAAACGGCTCTCATTTCCTGGAGGTAGCCCGCAGGGCAAACCGCAAAAAACCGGTTATTATCCTCAAGTCGGGCACCAGCCAGGCCGGCGCCCAGGCAGCCTCCTCCCACACCGGGGCCCTGGCCGGAAGCGACCTGGCTTACGAAACAGCCTTTCGCCAGTGCGGGGTAATCCGGGCCAGGAGCATGCCGGAGCTTTTCGACCTGGCCGTTTCCTTCGCCAACCAGCCTATACCAGGTGGTGACCGGGTTGCTGTTATAACCAATTCCGGAGGTCCCGGGATCATAGCCACGGACGCCATTGAATTAAAAGGGCTGAAAATGGCCCGTTTTACCAGGGAAACGGTGGAAGAGCTGCGCGGCTACCTTCCGGCAGAATCAAATATCTATAATCCCGTAGATGTACTGGGCGACGCCAAGGCTGACCGCTTCCGCTTTTCTCTGGAAAAGGTCCTGGCCGACCCAGGCGTAGACAGCGCAGTAGTACTGGTCTGCCCGGCAGGCGTGACCGAACCGGCCGAAACAGCCAGAGCCCTGATTGAGATGCGTAAGCTCCATCCTGAAAAACCCCTTTTTGCAGCCTTCATGGGAGGTGAAAAACTGGAGGAAGGTGTTGAACTGCTGGGTGAAAACGGTATTCCCTGTTTTACTTTTCCGGAGCCGGCAATCTCAGCTGTCAGCGGGCTGGTAAGCTACTCCAGGGCCAGGAATCTACCTGAGGAAGAGGAAATAAGCCATTATCCGGAGCTGGATGCAAAAACCGTCAAAGCGGTCTTTTACGATGTCAAAAGGGACAAACGTCTGGTCCTTTTGGGAAGTGAGGCTGCGGAAGTAGTGAGCGCCTACGGGATACCCGCCGCCCCCACCTTGCTGGCACACAGCCCCGAAGAAGCTTCCCTGCAGGCAGACCAACTGGGTTACCCTGTAGTCCTGAAGATCGCCTCCCCCGAAATCATGCACAAAACTGATGTGGGCGGCGTTAAAATCGGCCTGGATACACCTGAGAAGGTCCAAGCCGGTTTTCTGGAAATAATGGACAACGTTTATCGCTACCTGCCCCGGGTTGCGGCCTACGGTGTGGAAGTACAAAAAATGATGCCGAAAGGCATCGAGCTGATTATCGGTGTAACCCGGGATATTCAGTTCGGACCGCTGATTGCCTTCGGTCTGGGCGGAATCTATGTCAACCTTTTAAAGGACGTGTCCTTCCGGCTCACAAAAGGCCTGACAACCCGGGAAATAGAAAACATGCTGGCAGAAACAAAGGCCTACACCCTGCTGCGGGGTTACCGGGGGGAAAAGCCTGCGGATATCAAAACAATTGTAGAAATGATCGACCGGGTAGCCCGTCTGGTCCATGACTTTCCGGAAATCACCGAAATGGATATCAACCCGGTTTTTGCCTATCAGGCAGGGGCTGCCGCCCTGGATGTGAAAATAACTGTATCGTGAGGTGTGTAGAGGTGAAAAATCTCTTTATCATGGGGCCTGCCGGCAGCGGCAAAACCAGTATCGCCCTGGGTCTGGCCCTGAAGTTCCGCCAGGAGGGGTACCGGGTGGCTTATTTTAAGCCCGTCGGGCACGCCAGCGGTCCGGCCTCCCGGGAGGACGAGGACGCCCTTTTGATGAAACAAATCCTCAATATGGAACAGCCCCTGGAAACCATCGTTCCCTGCATAGTGGGACCTTCCTATTTGTCAGGGCACAGGAATTCCTGCGAATCCTTGAAAACTATCCGCGAATCATTCGAAGCGATATCCGCCAATCAGGAACTGGTGGTTATCGGGGGCGCCAACTTCCCCCACATCATGGGCTGTATCGGACTGGATTCGGTAAGTCTCGCCCTGGAGTTAAAAGCAGCGCCGCTCTTGATGATCCGGATCGATAATGACTATAGCCTGGATCTGGCCATTTTTATGAACATTTTTATGGAAAACAAGGGGATTCCGGTCCTGGGAAATATTTTTCACAATGTGCCGCGCCCCCTGCTGGCAAAAACCGAGGGAGTATACCGCCCGCTGCTGGAAGAGCGGGGCTTCCGGACAATGGGAATAATTCCCAGGGACCCTGTGATTACTTCGCCCACCGTT
>DBRJ01000065.1:40209-68211 GCA_002305915.1 Pelotomaculum sp. UBA1371
GCCATGACTATTGAGAGCGCCCTTGGCTACCTGCGCCGGGCCGCCAATAAGGCTGTAATTACCGGCGGTGACCGCTCGGAAGTGGCTCTGGCCGCGCTGGAAACAAGCACCTCCGCCCTGATTCTGACGGGGGGGTTGTACCCGGATGTCAAGGTTGTAGCCCGGGCCGAGGAGAAAGGCGTTCCCCTGATCCTGGTTCACTACGACACCTATACCACTATAGAGAAAATATCCCAGGTGGGCAGAAAAATCAGATCCACGGATGAACGAGCCGTCAAGGCGGCGGTGGAAAACATAGAAAAACACGTCGACTGGCGCAACGTGCTTAAATCACTACAATGAGGCGGCTCACCGCCTTTATTTCATGGCCCTCAACTCGGACCGTCCCTGTTCAATTTGCTGGTTTATCTTGTTCAGTCTGTCTTGCAAGGCACCCAGAATTTCGTCAGCGTAAATCCGGGCACCCTCACGCATTTCCTGCGCCGTCTGTTCGGCCTTGGCTATTATTTCTTCAGCAACGACTTTGGCCTTGCGGGCCACTTCACTGTCTTCAGCCTGCTTTTCAACCTGTTTTTGGGCATTCTCCATAATTCGCATAGCCTCTTTTTGAGAATCACTCATTACTTTCTCCCGTTCCTGAATGATCCACTTGGCCTGACGAATTTCTTCGGGAATTGTTGTCCGGATTCTGTCCAAAAGGTCCAGAATACTGTCCTCGTTAACCATTACCTTCCTGGTCAGAGGAACCTTTCCGCTGTTCTCGATTAATTCTTCCAATTCGTTAAGGGCGCTCAGCAGGTCCACTTTGTTTTTACCCCTCCTTAACTTTAAGGCAGATGCTTCATTTTCATCTTTTCTCGCAGTTTTTCTTCCACTATGGGTGGAACAAGGCTTCGCAGGGAGCCCCCAAAAGAAGCTATTTCTTTTACCGTACTTGAGTTGATAAAAGAATACTCGGCTCTTGTCATTAAGAATACGGTTTCCACGTGACAGGCAAGCTTCTTATTGGTCAGAGCCATGCGGAATTCGTTTTCAAAATCCGAAATGACCCTGAGGCCCCGGACAATGGCTATGGCCTTTCGTTTAATAGCATAATTAACAGTCAGACCGTCAAAGGAACTGACTTCAATATTGGGATAATGAGTTAGCACACTTTTTAACAGCTCAACCCGCTCTTCGATTGAAAACAGGGGATTCTTAATCGGGTTCCGGGAAACTGCCACAATAACATGATCAAACAACAAGGAAACCCGTCCGAAAATATCCAGGTGACCATAGGTCACGGGATCGAAACTTCCCGGACAAATAGCTGTACGCAATATGTATCCCCCCACATCTCTACTGGTAGCTGTAAATTGAAAGCACCGTATCGCCGTATTTTTCTTGGCGATTTAATTTTATTAGGTCAACAGCCGGTGGCAACAAATTTTTTCTACTGCTTTCAACAATAACCCTTCCCCGGGGCTTCAAGAGATTGTTGCCGACGATATCTGACAATACTTCTGCTTCTATTTTTTTTAAATAGGGTGGGTCAAGAAAAACCAAATCAAAATGCAGTCCCTCCCTTCCCAGTATAGGCAGGGCTTTAAACACATCCAGGTTAATCACCCGTGCCCTGGAGTGGAGGCCGGTAAGAACCAGGTTTTCTTCAATCACCAGGACATTTTTCCGGATTTTTTCAACAAAGACCGCACCGGCGGCCCCGCGGCTCAAGGCCTCAATACCAACGTTACCAGTGCCTGCAAATAAATCTAAAAATAAGCAACCGGGCACCAGGTCTCCCAGAATATTAAAGAGTGCTTCCTTAACCCGGTCGCTAGTTGGTCTTACCTCAAAACCTTTGGGGACCTTCAACTTACGGTTCTTTGCCGTACCGGTAATGATACGTAATACAAACAACCCCTTCCTTTAGATTATTATTATAGCATATCTATTGTTTAAAATCGATTTATTTCGCAATTTACATTATGGTTCACCCTGTGTATATTCTTACCTGAAAAGGATAACATAATGTTTAAGGAGGCGGACCGGTTGAATTTAGATTTTTATAAAGCTTTCAACATCCATGTAGACCTTGCCGTAGAAGCCCACGAAATAGTCAGAGGTGAAACGGGACGGGAAATCCCGGGTGTAATTGTAGACCGGGAGAAATACGAAAACACTACCGTTACAATCGTTAAAATTGTAGAAGAAGACGCTGAACAATTGATGGGCAAACCCAGGGGCAATTATATAACCATAGAAGCGCCTGCGCTCAGGGACAACAACCGGGAGGCTCAGCAGGAAGTAGCCGAGGTTCTGGCTGAAAAACTAAAATCTCTTTTCAACCTGCCTGAAAATGCCAACATTCTCCTGGTGGGATTGGGAAACTGGAACGCCACACCGGACGCCCTGGGTCCGAAAGTCATCAACCAGAGTATGGTCACGCGCCATCTGTACAAATATGCGCCGGAAGAACTGCAGGGGGGATTGCGCTCCGTCAGCGCCTTAGCACCCGGTGTGCTGGGTATCACTGGAATTGAAACAGCCGAGATCATTAAGGGTGTTGTGGAAAAAATCAAACCTGAGCTGATCATTGTGGTGGACTCCCTGGCTGCCGGCAGCGTTGAGCGGATTGCCACCACCATCCAGATCGCAGATACCGGGATCAGCCCCGGTTCCGGCATCGGCAACAAACGTTCCGGCATTAATCTGGAAACAATGGGCGTACCGGTTATAGCCGTAGGTATCCCTACAGTAGTAAATGCCGCCGTAATTGCCCAGGTTACCGTGGAACATTTCCTGGAAAAACTTCAGAACACCCCTGTCCTGAACCAGATTTACAAAAATCTCCGGCCGGACTTTACACATCAGGTTATTAACGACGTTCTGCAGCCCTTCGCAGGTAATTTAACGGTAACCCCCAAAGAAATCGACGCATTAATCTTAAATACATCTAAAATTGTAGCAGGGGGCATTTCCATGGCTCTGCATCCTGCTATAGGTCTTGAAGAATATAATATGTATTTGAATTAACCTTAAAAAAACGCAGCAAGGGGAATAATTCCACCTGCTACAAAGGTTATTTTGGAAAGTGGATTAACAAGTATTAATTGACAAGTATTAAAGACCCGGGTAGTATGCTGCGGGCAACCACCCGGGCTTGAATAAGGCAAACTTTTACTGTAACAGGACTCCCGTACACCCACCCCCTTTACTGGTTAAGGTTGGCATTGGTTACCTGGGGAGTCGGAGGTACAGTGCCCGCTGCCAGGCTGTTTTCATAAGCAGCAATCATCTTTTTAACCATGTTACCGCCGATGGCGCCGTTCATTCTGGATGGCAGGTCCCCCATGTAGCCACTTTCAGGAACCTGAATGCCAAGCTCACGGGCGGTTTCCCATTTGAAATCTTCCATGGCCCGGGAAGCGTTCCGGATCAGGATTTGATTCCTTTTTTGTCCTTGTGCCAATTAATTTCACCTCCTCTTTTTTTTCTAATTCTATTATGAACCTCGGCGGTAGTGTTTATGCTAGAACATATTCCCTCATTAACTATCAAAAACTATGGAAAACAAGGATATACTCTGGTTACCTTGCCATGGTCTGTTTAATCAGATTTTAACCGCCGGAAAGAAGTATTTCCCTTAAAACCTGTTATTTTATATCTAGACCAGGAGTTCCGGCCACTTCAGGGAAAATGCCCCTGTCCCGGCCTTTAAAGGGAAAACTGGTTCTGTGCCTGTTTCTTTTTGATTTTGACACTTTTGCCCTCCATTTTTACAGGTTATTAATAATGATTTGATTAATAATAATATTTTTTTCAAAAGGAAATCTTCTAGCCAAGTAAATTAAGTGAATTAATTTCAAGGTCATTTTGAATGTTTTACAGACCTGTTTAGATCTGTCTGCCCCCCACGGTCCTGATTTCCGTAAAAAAACTGGAATCTGGTCTTAAGGGCATCCTTGCAGCCAAAATCCTTTTCTGTTAAAATAGAGTGGTGGTAAAAAGGAGGTGGATATTGTGGCCAGAAAGTGCGTCATCTGCGGCAAAGGTATTTCAGTGGGGATGAAGATGAGTCACTCTCACATCCGCACCAAAAGGACCTGGCTACCCAACCTGCAGCGCGTCAGGGCCATTATCAACGGAAGCCCCAAAAAGGTTTTGGTGTGCACCCGGTGTCTTCGAAGCGGCAAGGTCCAGCGTGCTATCCAGGCATAAAGCAGGTGGATAAAATAGAAATATGAAAAAAGCGGCCCTCTAAAGAGCCGTTTTTTATTTTCCTCAACAGAGGCTGCGAAGTATATATTTAGCCGGAAAGATGCGCTCTCGCTACTTCAGCACCGTTTTTGTTGCTACTGCTTCAATCTCCGTAAATATTTCAGGCCCGGGATAATTCCGGGCCTGTTAAGCTATACCTGCAGGGGTAATACGGTTCGGGTTGTCATCTGAATACCTGTACATGAACGGCCTGCAGCAAATTAGACCTTATTATAATTCTGTTCGTTTAGGTTCTTCATTAGATTGGCCATCTCCAGAGCGCTTACAGCAGCGTCCCAGCCCTTGTTTCCAGCCTTGGTGCCGGCCCGTTCGATGGCTTGTTCAATGGTATCGGCCGTGATTACGCCGAAAATGACAGGAATCCCGCTGTCCAGCCCGACCTTGGCCACACCTTTGGTTACCTCACCGGCAACATAGTCAAAGTGGGGCGTCCCGCCGCGAATGACCGCTCCCAGGCAAATAACTGCATCATAATTCGTCGTATCAGCCATTTTACGGGCTACCAGCGGTATTTCAAAGGCTCCGGGAACCCAGGCCACATCGATATCCCCGTCTGCAACCCCATGCCGGTTCAGAGCATCCAGGGCGCCTCCCAGAAGCCTGTTGGTAATAAACTCATTAAACCGGCCAATAACAATTCCAAATTTAAGACCCTGCCCCAGGAGGGTTCCTTCATACAGCTTCGGCATCTTTTGTCTCCTTTTCAAGTTAAAATGTTTTAAGCAAACAGTTTTAAGTTACACAGTAAAACACTGTTTTTAATGTTCCTTACATAGTTGGAGCATATGTCCCAGTTTTTTCTGTTTGGTGGACAAATAAAAGTGATTGGATTGGCCGGGACTAATCTCAATGGGCACACGTTCGGTCACATGCAGGCCGTACCCTTCCAGTCCGGCAATCTTGCGGGGATTATTGGTCATCAACCGGAGCTTTTTCAGCCCCATGTCGGAAAGGATTTGCGCTCCCAGACCGTAATCCCTCAAGTCGGCCGGGAAACCCAGGGCCAGGTTGGCCTCCACGGTATCCTTGCCCTGATCCTGGAGATGGTAAGCACGGATTTTATTGAGCAGTCCAATGCCGCGTCCTTCCTGACGCATGTAGAGGAGGACACCCACCCCTTCAGCGGCAATCATCTGCATAGCCCGGGCCAGCTGATCTCCACAATCGCAGCGCACCGAACTGAAGACATCCCCGGTAAGACACTCCGAGTGCACCCTGACCAGGGGAGCTTCCACACTGGCCAGATCGCCCATAACCAGGGCAATATGGCCCTTGCCGTCCAGCAGGCTCTCATAGGCAACCGCCGTGAATTCACCGTACCGGGTTGGCAGTTTGGCCGAATCCACCCGGCGTATCAGGCGTTCCGTACGGCGCCGGTACTGGATCAAGTCGGCAATTGTGATTATTTTAAGATTGTGAGTCTGAACAAATTCCATAAGCTCGGGAACCCTGGCCATGGTTCCGTCTTCCTTCATGATCTCACAGATAACACCGGCCGGGTAGAGACCTGCCAGCTTGGCCAGATCTACCGCTGCCTCCGTGTGGCCGGTCCGCCTTAGGACTCCCCCTTCTTTGGCCCGCAGCGGGAAAATATGACCCGGGCGGCGCAAATCGGAAGGCTTGGTTTTGGGGTCTAAAACGGCCCTGACGGTGGTAGCCCGCTCATGGGCGGAAATTCCAGTTGTACATACTTTGGCGTCTATGGAAACTGTAAAGGCGGTAGCATGGGGGTCAGTGTTATGCGCTACCATCGCCGGCAGGTCCAGTTCATCCAGCCGCTTCCCAATAATGGGCAGGCAAATTAACCCCCGGCCGTTCGTGGCCATGAAGTTTACCGCCTCAGGTGTAACCTTCTCAGCGGCCATGATCAGGTCCCCCTCGTTTTCACGGTCGACATCATCTACCGCAACGATTATTTTACCCTGCCGGATATCCTCGATAGCCTCTTCTATTGTGTTAAATTTCATTGTACCCTGCCTCCTTATCCTTTACGAACAGCAAATTATGATCTTGTTTCCGGAGCCTCAAGCAGTTCAGCCGGCAATGGCACAGCAATAGAAATTAAATAAAACCGCCTACAAAAAACCGTGCTCGGCCAAAAAGCTCATATTTATTTTTGATTCCTGTCCGCTTTCCCCCCGCAGGTATAGCAGTTTTTCCACATATTTACCAATCAGATCCCCTTCCAGGTTGACCGTGTCGCCCTCTCTTTTAAAACCCAGTGTGGTAAGGCGGGCGGTATGGGGAATGAGGGAAACCTGAAAGGATTCCGGATTGAAATCAACAACCGTAAGACTGATCCCGTCAATGGCCACAGAACCTTTGCGAATGATGTAACGCATGACCTCCGCCGGTGCCCTGATCGTCACCAGGGTGGCGATGTCACGTTTCTCCAGTCTGGTGATCGTACCCACTCCGTCAATATGGCCGCTGACCATATGTCCCCCCAGCCTGTCCGACAGGCGCAGGGCCCTTTCCAGATTAACCCTGTCTCCGGCCTTTAAAGCGCCGAGATTGGATTTTTTCAGTGTTTCCGCCATAACATCGGCGGCCCAGACACCGTCGCCAACGCTGACCGCTGTAAGGCAGACACCGTTAACAGCAATGCTGTCCCCCAGCCGGATATCTTCCAGGACCTTTTTAGCTTCAATGATTAGCCGGGCTGAATCAGCCCCGCTCCGGACAGCCCGGAGCAATCCAAGTTCTTCCACAATGCCGGTAAACACCGCTTACCCACCTCGATATTTTAAGTATCCCTCGACACAGATGTCGGGGCCCAGACGGCTGATCTTGAGCCGCTCCAGTTCGGCAGCCTCGGAAGGATCGTTTACCCCCTCCCCTCCCACTGCACCGGGCGCATCCCGGCCGCCGATGATTATGGGAGCAATAAACCAGGCGGCCTTGTCTACGATACGTTCAGCCAGAGCTGAGCCGTGAATAGCTGCTCCTCCTTCAATTAAAACAGAGGTGATCCCCTCTTGAACCAGTATTTTAAGCAACCCGGCCAGATCGACCCGGGGTCCCGCCCCGGCCACCAGCACCTTTGCTCCCGCCTGCCGCAGCAATTCCACTCTGGCAGGTGAAGCGCCGGCCGTCGTAGCAATCAGGGTAGCAGCACCGGATGGCTGGGTTAAAACCCTGGCCTTTAAAGGGGTACGGGCCTGACTGTCCACGATTACCCGCACCGGATCCCGGCCACCCCCGCCGGGGAGCCGGGTGGTAAGAGAAGGATCATCGGCAAGGACCGTTCCAATGCCCACCATGATAGCGTCGTACCAGTCCCTCAGGCGGTGTCCGTATGCCCGCGCTGCCTCACCTGTAATCCACTTTGACCTTCCGGTACGGGTGGCAATTTTTCCGTCCAGGCTGACCGCTGCCTTGGCCACTACAAAAGGCAGCCCGGTGGTGATGTACTTGATAAACACCTCGTTCAGTTCCCTGGCTTCATCCTCCAGGACACCCAGAGTTACTTCAATTCCTGCATCTTGCAAAGCCCTGATGCCTTTGCCGGCCACAAGGGGATTGGGGTCGGCCATGGCTACAACAACCCTGGCGATACCCGCTTGAATAACCGCCTCCGTACAGGGCCCGGTGCGGCCGTGGTGACAGCAGGGCTCCAGGTTTACATAGAGCGTTGCGCCCCTTGCCTGCTCCCCTGCATCTCTCAAGGCGTGCACTTCGGCGTGGGGGGTGCCCGCGCGCCGGTGAAAGCCGCACCCGGCTATCTTCCCGTCTCTAACCACACAGGCCCCCACCATGGGGTTCGGGCTGGTCCGACCCCGGGCCCTGGCTGCCAACTCCAAAGCCGTTTTCATATAATGCCTGTCTGTTTGTATACTCACAAATATTTACCTTTCAAACTGAGATGTCCTTAAAATAACAAGCCTCTTTTGCCATAATTCTCCCTACTCGCTTTCCAGTTATTAAATAGTCTAAAGGAAATAAAAAAACCCGCGGTAATTACCCTCGGGATGAGCAACAGGAAGAATAAGCAATAAAAAACAGTCCCCTAGAAACTATTTCCAAAAGCGAACTAAAATCACCTTCTTCCATCCAGACTTTAACTGTCGGCCCCGGCTTCTCACCGGATCAACCCAAGAGGGCTCGCGGGCTCGGCACATCAGGCCATACCGCCGGTACGGAATTGCACCCGTCCCTGAAGGTTATCCCTATAAACTTGTTACACCATATAGTAATTATATGACCGGCTCTAAAGAATGTCAACTGTTTTGGTCACAGACAGGGAGTACATCCTTGCTTAACAGAAGTTGGCAACACCCCACGCTTTCTGGCAGCTACCCTGGCCCGGCAAAAATCCAGGTTACGGCACGGCTTAAATCCTGTGTTTTGTTGACAGTACAGCCAGCACGAAGTCCGTTAATTCTGAAGTCAGGTGTTCAATAGCCGCATTGAGCTTGTTTCTTTCCTCCACCATTTGAGCCAGACGCTCCTGCATGGATTTGATCATCTTGTACTGGCCGGATTCAATCAGGTAGTCCCGGGCCGCTTCTACAGAGTCCACCAGCACACCGGCCCCGGGAACCACCTTGACGACACCCGCTTCATGCAAGAGAGACAGAGCCCTCCGGATAGTTTCCGGCGATACGTTATAGAGACCGGCCAGGGTGGAACGGCCTGAAATTTTTTGTCCCTCTTTATAATCACCCTCTTTAACCCTCTCTGCAATATCCATGGCAATGGTGATATAACGGGCTATGTGCAGGTGATTAGAATTATGATTGTCCATTTTAATAATGCACCTTTTTTTTATATTTTTGATAGTTTAAAAACATTTTATTAAAAACAGCAACTCCCTGTCACTTCAAGATATTATACACAAAAAAATAAATTAACTCCACTCTTTTAAAAATATTAAAAAGTTATATTAATTTGAACCTTTTTTCTAAATGAAACGTCTAACTAAAAAAAGAATAGGGAGGTTTTTTAATGAAAAGGTTCATCCCCCCTGGTATAGTAATCCTGCTGCTTGCTGTAGTCTTGACCCTGCAGCTTGGCCCGGGGGTGGCCGCCGCACCCGGCCATGAAGCCAGCTTCGGGATCGGTGAGAGAACGTATATTGCTGACGGTCAAATTAAAGTCATTGATGTTGTCCCCTACATTGAAAACGGCCGGGCTTTTATCCCGGTACGCTTTCTGGCCTCTGCCCTGGGCATCCCTGATGAGGGCATTACCTGGGATGAAGCAGCCCGTACGGTAACCATCTCCCAGGAAGGCAAATTGCTCAAACTCACCATCGAAAACAATATCCTGCAGGTGGACAGCCGGGCAATCGTAATGGACGCTGTACCCCAACTTAAAGATGGAAGGGTTGTGCTTCCTGCCCGCTGGGTAGCCGAGGCTCTGGGTTATGCTGTAACCTGGAACGAAGGGTCCAAAACCGTACGGATCGCGCCGCCGGGGAGCCGGGAGCCGGCCGGGGCCGCTTCTTTGCCCAGCGTCGGCTCCTACGAAAACCTGAAAAGCCTTCTGGCCAGCACCCTGCAGCATCCCGGGTTGTACGGGAGGGTAAGGGCAGGAGGAAATGATGAAATTATGGTAAACCAGGAAGCCGCCAGGGAGTCAATTAGCGCCGACGCGTCAGCTCCGGCGCCAGCCGCGGGCGGCGCTGCAGAATCAATGAAAAGCATGGAGGACTACTCCAAAACCAACCTCCAGGTGGAGGGCGTAGACGAGGCGGACATCGTCAAAACCGACGGCAATTATATTTACCAGGTTAACCGGGAGCGTCTGATCATTGCCAGAGCTTATCCGGCGGAAGACATGAAAGTCGTCAGCACCCTGGATTACGGGAACCAGGGCTTTTCTCCCCAGGAAATCTACGTTGACGAAAAACACCTGATTGTCATCGGCCATACCAGTGCTCCCGTTGCAAGACCCATGGACAGCAGTTCCATGATCTATCCTCCCTACTGGAACAGGGAAACAGTCAAGGCTATTATTTACGATATCGGGGACAAATCAAACGTCCGGCAAGTGCGCGAGCTGGAACTGAGCGGACGCTATATATCTTCCCGGAAAATTGGCCAGTCCTTTTATCTTGTTGCCAACAAAAACATCTATTATTATCCGGGACAGGAAATTGACGAGCCCAGACCTTTATACCGGGATACGGCAGTCCAGGATGGATTTGCTGCTATTGACTACCCGGACATCCGCTGTTTTCCGGATTTTGTGGAACCCAATTACCTGATTGTGGCCGGGTTGAACCTGGACCGGCCGGAACAGAAGGCCAGCGTTTCAAGCTACCTCGGCTCCGGCCAGAATGTTTACGCCTCCCCGGAGAACCTTTATATCGCCCTGACCAACTATCGCTACCGGATCATGCCGGACGAGGCCAAAATCCTGTCCGGACCCCCTTCTCCGGCCGGCATGATCAATACCAGTATTTACAGGTTTAAACTGGAGGACGGCAGCCTGACCTATACCGGAAAGGGAGAAGTGCCCGGAAGCATCCTCAACCAGTTTTCCATGGACGAATACAACAACTATTTCCGGATCGCCACCACCCAGGGCGAGAGCTGGCGCTCCGACGAATTCACCTCCAGGAACAACCTGTACGTTCTGGACAGCGACCTGAAGCTCGCCGGTAAAATAGAGGGCATCGCCCCCGGGGAAAGGATTTATTCCGTCAGGTTCACCGGAGACCGGGCCTATATGGTAACCTTTAAAAATGTGGATCCGTTCTTTGTCCTGGATCTGAGCGACCCGCAGCAGCCTGAAATCCTGGGCGCCCTGAAGATCCCCGGCTACAGCGATTACCTGCATCCTTACGATGAGAACCACGTCATCGGCTTCGGCAAAGATACGGTTGAAATGGGCGCCAAGGGTGGCCTGGGGGATAACGGCAGCATGGCCTTCTACCTGGGTATGAAAATGGCTCTCTTCGATGTTACCGACGTTAAGAATCCCGTGGAAATGTTCCGGGAAAACATCGGCGACAGGGGAACAGACTCGGAACTCCTGCGAAACCATAAGGCCCTCCTGTTTTCTAAAGAAAAGAATCTCCTGGCCTTCCCAGTCAGGGTTATGGAGACCGGCAATAGCGGGGGAACAGCCGGCTCGCCCTTCCCCGAGTACGGGCGGTTTACCTTCCAGGGGGCCTATGTATACAGCCTGGACCTGAACAAAGGCTTCGTCCTGAAGGGCCGGATTACGCACCTTACGGAGGAAGACTACCTCAAAGCCGGAAACTACTGGTACAACAGCGAAAAGGATATCGAAAGAATTCTGTATATCAACGAAAACCTCTACACCCTCTCCAAAATGATGATTAAGGCCAACCGTATGGAAAGCCTTAAGGAAGCAGGCAGCCTGGTTCTTCGCTAATAAAACGCTATGAAACCGGATCATTGCCGGCAGGCATGCGCCGGACAGATTTATCTCCACTGGTGAAGAGAGAGCCTTGTATTAACAAGGCTCTCTCGTTTTGGTCTGTCCCAGGACCCGGTTTAGTTCACTAAAACCGGCGCTTTTCTGCTGAGGCCTGAATAACCGGGAGGGCAGATGTCCCTTAAGTTACAAACAATTCAAACCCCTGCCTGGCTGAATTCCCCCCCGCCGGGTCCGGCCGGAGCGGACGCGCCGGAAGACCTGTGAGCATCATCTTCCCTGTTGCTGAATTCTGCGCCTGCCTGGACCCTGGCGCTGAACCCCTCCCTCATGTAGTAGGCAGCCAGGGCAGGCACCTGGACAAATTCCCTTTCGGGATAACGTAAAGCAGTCAACTTCCCCCCCAGGACGCAACCCTGGTCGATGTCCACCGTATTGTTCACAAATACAGCCTCGGGGACCGGCGTGTGGCCGTACACAACCAGGGCGGCTCCCCTGTACTCCCTGGCCCAGTCCCGCCGGACCGGAAGCCCGTCCCCGGTGATCTCCCCGGTGGTGTCTCCGAAGAAACAGAAGCTTTTTACACGCTCAGTAACTTTTCCAATCATATCTTCTTTAATCCCGCCGTGGGCTACAACCAGCCTCCCCTGGTCAAGGATGAGATAGGGCGGCGCATCCCGGTAGAGCTGTTGGAAACTCTCTTTAAACTCCGCCCGCTCATCCTCGGGCATCGCCTTGATTTCCTCCACCGTCCTCTCCAGGCCGTGGGAAATCTTAATTTTTCTTCCCTCCAGGTAGCGGTTGAGCTTCCGGCAGTGGTTGCCCGGGACATAAAGGGCATTGCCGGAGTCCACCATATTTTTAACCAGCCGGAAGCTTTTCAGGCTCTGCGGTCCCCGGTCCGTCAGATCGCCGATAAAGACAGCCTTTCTCCCGGCGGGATGGTGATAGTAGTCAAACTGCTTGCGATAACCCAGTTTTTGCAGGAGCATGAGCAGTTCTTCATAACAGCCGTGGATATCTCCGATAATGTCATAGGGACCCGGAATGGTTACCTCATGGTTGCGGATTGAGACATCAAAGGCAGGATCCTGTAATTCTCCTTCCGTAATGATCTTGACACTGTCAAAGCCTTCATCGTGCACAACCTTCATGGTCTTGAGAAGCATTTTTCCCATCCTCTTAATAACCGGCCCGACTACCCGGCGATCCCGCCGGGCATTGCGCTCCAAACAGACATCTACAGGGATATTGAAAATTAACAGAGCAACATGGAAACCATACTTTTTTCCGATTCTGAGCAGATCCTTGCGGGCCCGCCGGGTGACGGCAGTGGAATCGGCCACCGTAAACCGGCCCAGGGCCAGGCGGCGCTCAATGGTATAGCGGAACAATTTGAACGCTTCCCGGGAAGATGCCATGTTTGTTTCAAAGTCGCTGACCAGTGTCCGGCAGTGGTCCGAAGAAACCACCATGGTATCTTTAAAATAACACCGGGCAAAGGATGACTTACCGCAGCCCGGCACGCCGCACAGGACCAGGAGTGTGGTTCGGGGTAAAGAAAGCACAGACAGTCGCCCCCCTAATGTTTATGAAAGACACTCGATCAATCAAAAGATGCAGCTAGAGCAAAATTTATTGATTATTGATATCCAAGTTACCGGTCTTATATTCTTTGAATTCATGCGGAGAAAAGCTTTCTTTAGCCCAAAATGGTTCTGCTTAAAAATTACTGCGCCGCTCACCTGCCGGCAGCGGCGCACTCCCCGGAAAATGTTTTAATTCTTATATTCCAGTGAGTTATGTGTCAATCAGTTTTTCCTGGGCACAAGGTTCACGATTCCTTTTTCTTGGTTCCGGCCGGGGCGTCTTTGACCAGCTGGTCCTTTACGGCGCCGCAGTTCTTGCATTTCCCGGGCTTGCAGCGGGCTTCCATTTCTGCTCCGCAAACTGCGCATTTCCAAAGTGCCATTTTCAGATTTCACCCCCTTAAAGCAGCCTTTCTCAATTCCCGTACGGCTGCAGCCGGGTCTTTCCTGCCGAAAATTGCCGAGCCGGCCACCAGCACATCGGCACCGGCTTTTGTAACAGCCGCGGCTGTGCTGTTGTTAATTCCTCCATCAACCTGGATTTCCGCCTTCAGGCCCCGCTCTTCCAGCATACCTTTGACTGCCTTGATTTTGGGCAGAACCTCCGGAATCAGGCTCTGCCCGCCGAAACCCGGGTTTACAGTCATCAGCAGGACCAGGTCCACCATGGAAAGAACGTACTCTATAGAGGACGGGTGTGTGGCGGGATTTAAGGCAACCCCGGCCCTGGCGCCTTTTTCCCTGATTAAGCTCAAGGTGCGGTGCAGGTGCCCGCCCGACTCAACGTGCACCGTAACCAGGTCGGCGCCGGCGTTGATAAAGGACTCCACGTGCAGTTCCGGTTTTTCAATCATCAGGTGCACGTCAAAGAGCATGGTACACCTGGAGCGCAGCGCCTCCACCACAAGGGGGCCGATGGTAATGTTCGGGACAAAGCGGCCGTCCATCACATCGATGTGAAGGTACTCCGCTCCTGCCTCTTCCACCATCATAACGTCCTCCAGAAGAGCTGCGAAATTAGCCGACAATATGGAAGGGGCCAGTTTAATCAATGCTTTAATACCTCCTGCGCTCCTTTAGTTCTTTTAAAAACTCCAGGTACTGAAAATAACGCTCCTTATTGATCAGACCTGACTCCACAGCGCCTTTTACAGCACAATCCGGCTCCTGGTGATGCAGGCACTGGTTAAAACGGCATTTCCCAAAGTAAACATCCATTTCAGGAAAATGGCCGGACAATTCCTCCGGCCTTATGCCGGGCAAATCCAGGCTGGAAAAACCGGGGGTATCGGCAACAAAGCCGCCCCGGGGCAGGGCAATCAATTCCACATGACGGGTGGTGTGCCGGCCTCTTTTGAGCTTTGCGCTCAATTCCGCAGTTTTCAGGGCAAGACCGGGGTGAAGAGCGTTCAGGATGGTGGACTTCCCCACTCCGGAAGGTCCGGCAAAAACAGATACTTTCCCCCCCAGGGCCTGGCGCAGAAGCTCAAGCCCCTCCCCTGTCTTGGCGCTGATCACTACCAGAGGATAGATCTCCCTATAGCGGGATACCAGCTCAACCTGTCCGTCTTTCGTCAAATCCACCTTGTTGAAACAAATCAACGGTTTCACTCCGCTGGTGGAAACCAAAACCAGAAAGCGGTCCAGGAGCCAGGGATTCGGGTCAGGCTCCCGCACTGCAAAAACAATAACCGCCTGGTCTACATTGGCCACCGGCGGGCGTACCAGCAGCGAACTGCGGGGCAGCATCCGCTCAATGACCCCCTTGTACCCGTGCCCCGGTCTCAACAGGACACGATCCCCCACGAAGGTCTGCTGCTTTTCACGGCGGAAGCGCCCCCGGAGTGAGCACTCCCATTCTTCCCTGCCGTCATGCACATAGTAGTGACCACTGTAGCCCCTGAGCACAATACCTTCCACAAGGTTCTCACTGTTTGTCAATAGTTTGCTCACCAGCCAATTTTCCATCAATGTAAACCTGGATTACAGCTTTACCGTAATAGGGCACTTCCCTTACAACCTTCCTGCCCGGGGGATGTTCTTTTTTGTAGGCCTCGCTGCTTCCCCTGATATCGTTAACTATAATCTTTAATTCGTGCCTTTTTCCGTCATCCGGAATCCGGGCTTCAACTTCAACCTCGCGTCTTTCCGGTCCGGGACCGTTGCTGACAGTGACCTGCACCTCCGAACCTTCCTCGACTTCCGAACCGCCGACAGGATTCTGACTGATGATCTGACCCTGCATATAGTCTGCGCTTGTTGCCCTGATTACATTATCAGCCATTTTTAACTTTACTTTTTCCAATTCCCCCCTGGCTTGATTCTCCGTTAAACCAATCAGGTCGGGTATCTTCCGGAGGACCGGCTGGGGACCCTTGCTCACATACAAAGTCACGCCGGACCCCTTGGTCAGGTTGGTCTCCGGCTTGGGGTCCTGGTCCATCACCACCCCAACCGGATAATCGTTGCTGTACTTCTCCTGGTAAGGCTCGTACACAATCAGCTCGTGCTGGCTAATCTTGATCCTGGCGTCGCTGAGAGTATAGCCAATGACCTCCGGTACCGTGCGATATTCCGGCCCCCGGCTGATTGTCAGGGTAACGTTCCTGGTCACTTTAACCATGGTATCCGGCGGGGGATCCTGGGATATAACATTTTCAGGGGGAATTGTGGGGTGATGATTCCGGTTTTCCTGAATATTTTTAAAACCCTGGCTCTGGAGAGTCGCCCGGGCCTCTTCCAGGGTGCTTCCCTCAACATTGGGCATTTGTATTTCCGGAACGTTGACATACAGTTCAAAGGTTGCGTAAACCGCTGCTACCAGAATCAAGGCCGCCAGCGTTCCCCATAACCAGGCGAACCTGCGCTTTTTCGGCCCGGAAACAGCCTTTTTTGCCGGTTGGGACGGCTCCTCTTTATTTTTCACGGCGGGAATAACCCGTGTAGCAAACTCATCAAGCTGCCCTGCGGTGCCGGAATCCTGGAAAACTTGACCGGTCAGTCCCTCCAGATCCCCTAAAAGGACCCTGGCTGAACCATAACGGTCCACTATATTCTTGGCCATGGCCCGGATAATAATTCTCTCCAAACCCGGGGATACCGAAGCATTCAGGCTGGATGGAAGCGCCGGTACTTCCTGGATATGCTTTAGGGCAACTCCTATGGGTGTATCTCCCTGGAAGGGCAGAACACCGGTAGCCATCTCATACATGACAATGCCCAGGGAATAAAGATCGGAACGCTGATCGGCCGTCTCCCCGCGCGCCTGTTCCGGAGAAAGATAGTGAACCGACCCCAGAACTGTGTCTGTCTGGGTCAGGGTGGCCGTGGTGGCTTCCCTGGCAATGCCGAAATCCGTAAGCTTGGCCCGTCCCGCCGCAGTGATTAAGATGTTTTGCGGTTTGATGTCCCGGTGGACGATGTTGTTTTCGTGGGCATGCTGCAGGGCTTCAGCTACCTGCCTGGCGATTTGAACAACCCGTTCCTGGGGTAAAACACCCTGGGCCCTGATCAGGTTTTTCAGGTTGTCCCCTTCCACATACTCCATTACCAGATAATGGACATCGTTTTCCCTGCCCACATCATAGATACTGACAATGTTCGGGTGGGAAAGGCTTGCGACGGCCTGGGCTTCCCTACGAAACCTGTTCACAAAATCCTCGTCGCAGGTAAATTCAGGCCGCAGAATCTTAATGGTGACCAGCCTGTTTAAGAAGTTATCCCGGCCCTTGTAAACTATGGCCATGCCTCCGCCGCCGAGCTGCTCGAGGATCTCGTAACGGTTCCCTAAAAGCTTCCCGATCAATGATTTCACCTCTAATCTATGTTGAAGAGACTGTGCTCTAATTTACCAATTATGCAACGGCAACCTTCATCCGGCAACTGCTAAAAAATCAGTAGCCCCTGGACGCAGCCGCCGCCATAAGCTCCCCGGCAATGGGTGCAGCCAGAGCGCCGCCCGCTCCGGCGTTTTCCAGGACAACCGCAACCGCCATTCTCGGCTGTTCAGCCGGAGCGAAGCCGATGAACCAGGCATGAGTCGGTCCGTGGGGGTTCTGGGCAGAACCGGTCTTGCCGGCCACCTGCATCCCCGGGAGCCCGGCAGCCCGTGCCGTTCCATCCTCTACAGCAGCGATCATTCCTTCTTTGATCATACCTGCAATACCCGGAGTAGTTGCCCTTTGCCAGGAACGTTGCGCAGCCCTGTGAAGCGTAAATCCCGCCGAGTCCCTGACGGAATCAACCAGATACGGCTGCATGATCGTGCCTTCATTGGCAATGGCCGACGCCACCAGGGCCATATGAAAAGGACTTACCAGCAACTGGCCCTGGCCGATGGCGCTGCTGGCCAATTCAGGGGCGGTCATCTCGTTTTTGGAGGCCATGGTGCAAGAGCGGACAGGAACTCCCAGGCCGGGATCCTGAGCCAGACCGAAGGCCTTAAATGCCTGCTGGAAACCGGCGGCCTTCTGGCTTAGACCAAGCCGGGCAAAGGTGGTATTACAGGAAACTGCCAGTGCTTTTCTCAAGTCAACTTCCCCGTGGGCCGCCAGGTCGGTGAGCTTGTACCCCTCAACTTCCAGGAAGCCCGGGCAGTTGAAAATAGAGGTAGCTAGACCCGGGTCGGCGGCCAGCGCCCCTGCGGCGGTGACCACCTTGAATATGGAACCAGGCGGGTAGGCCCCCTGGGCAGCCCGGTTCAGCAAGGGTGAAGAGGAATCCTGGACCAGCCCGGACCAGATTTCGTCCAGCCTATTGGGATCATAGCCGGGACTTGAAACCATGGCCATAATGGCGCCGGTCCCGGGGTCCAGCATAACCACGGCGCCCCGCCGGCCCCCCAGCAGATCCAGGGCCAACTCCTGGAGTCCGGCATCAATTGTAAGAAAAACGTCGCCCCCTGCCTGCTCCCTGCCGAGGAACCTGTTTATTAAATTACGGGTGCGGTCATTGCCCTCCATCCCCAGCAGGTAACTGTCATAAGCAGATTCAAGCCCGGCCCTGCCGTAGCGCTCTGAAATGTAGCCCACCAGATGGGCTGCAGCGGCCCCTTCCGGATAAACACGCCGGCTCTGCCCTTCCCCGTACTCTGTTTTAGCCAGAGCAACTCCATTAATGTCAAAGATCGTACCCCGCCTGACCTGGGCCTCCAGTTCGTAAAGGCGGCGGTTGTAGGGATTGGCCGCCAGCACGGGCCCCTTGATTAACTGCAGGTAGGAAAGGTAAAGGAGCAGAACCATAAACAGACCCAGAAGCAGATAACTGAGTTTTAAGATATTATTCTTCATGAACTGTCCTGCGCCTCATTGGAAATATTCAGCAACAATCCCAGGAGAATAAAGTTAGCGACCAGCGAACTGCCGCCATAGCTCATAAAGGGCAGTGTTACACCGGTCAAGGGCAGGAGCCTGGTCACACCAGCCAGGATGATAAATGCCTGCAGCCCCAGCAGGGCGGTCAAACCGGAAGCCGCCAGCGCGGCAAAGTCATCCTTGGCCTGGAGGGCCGTTCTCAGTCCCCTGTAAACAATAATCATAAATAAAACAATTATGGCTGCCCCGCCTGCCAGGCCCAATTCTTCACAGCAAGCGGAAAAAATAATGTCAGTGTGCACAGCCGGAATAAAATTGGGGTAGCCCTGACCCAGACCTGTGCCCAAAACCCCACCCGAGCCGATGGCAAAAAGGGACTGGGTCACCTGGTAACCCGCTGTGTCAATATAGGACCACGGATCCAGCCAGATCTCGACCCTTGTACGCACATGATCAAATAAATAATAACTGGTAGCAGCTCCGGCTGTAAAAAGCCCCAGCCCAAAAACAGTATATAGAAAACGGGATGTGGCAACATAGACCATGGCCAGAAAGGTGCAAAAATAAATCAGGGCGGTGCCCAGATCCTTTTGAAAGACAAGGAGCAGCAGCGAAATTCCCCACATGGCGACCAGTGGAATCCATTCCTGGGGCCCCGGGAGCGCAATTCCGCCCAGGCTGCGCGTGCCTGCAGTAAGCAGGGCCCTGTTCTCGGCAAGATAACTGGCCAGAAAAAGAACTACCAGGATCTTCACAAATTCGGAAGGCTGCAGGTGGAAGACACCAAAATCAAGCCAACTCCTGGCACCACCCTGCTCCGTTCCGAAAAAAATGGGCAAAATCAAGGCAATTATCCCGGCCAGGGCATACAGGTATTTATAATCGCTTAAAAAACGGAAGTCGAGCAAGAGCCGGTTAGTCAGAACCAGCGCCAGGAGACTGATTAAGAGCCAGATAAACTGCCGCTGTCCGTAGGCGGGGTCCAGCCTGAACAAAAAAATCAGACCGGTTGCCGAGAGGACAGCAACAACCGGCAGTAAAAGTGTGTCCCCCCTGTATCCGCTCCACCGCCAGTAAAGATGAACCAGAAAAAATGCAACCGTAACTGCCGGTCCGGCGATAAGGACCTGTCCGGCGCCGTTTTCCAGCCCCAGGTAAAGGACCATCATCCCGGCCAAAAGGTAAACACCGGCGAGCAGGAGCAGGTTTCTCTCCAGATTACGGTTTCCGGTCCCGGTATTTTTATGTTTTTTAGGCCTGCCTCCCAGTATCTTCATCCCGGGATTCATGGAAGGACCTCCATAAATGTTATATACGTAAAAATTACGATTATTGCGGGGTAACAGGGAAAATCCGTCTACAAATAAGCAAAAACTGCAGGACTTTTTGATTCTCTTTTAATTCATTGTTAACCTATTCAACCTTTAGCTTAATACTGGTTTATACATGTTAGATTCTTGATTGGACTGACTTTATTTTATTTGATTCATTTCTTGCCGGTTTACAAAACAAACTGTCAGCACTCCAGGAGGATCATTGTAATATTATCCGACCCGCCGCAAGCCAGCGCCCTGGCTAAAAGATTCTGCAGGGATGCTTCAAGGTCCGGTGAATTACTGACCGTAAGCAGGATCTCTTCGGGTCGCAGGTATTTTGTCAAACCGTCTGTACAGATCAGGATTAAGTTTCCCGGAACAACCTGGAACCGGTAAAGATCAACTTCAAGGGACAACTCTATCCCCAGTGCTCTGGTCAGAACATTGCGCTGGGGGTGGTTGAAAGCTTGCTCCTCGGTAATACCGCCGTTTTTCACCAGTTCCTGCACCAGGGAATGATCTTCCGTCAGGCGGGTTATTACGCCGTCCCTGATTAAATAAGCACGGCTGTCTCCTACCTGGCCTACATAAAGTTCCCTTCCCCGCTTCAGACAGGCGGTTACAGTGGTGCCCATCCCCGCCCATTCCGGATTACGGCCGGACAATTCATAAACAGACCGGTTTGCTTCCTTGATACTCTCCACCAGGGCCTTTTCAGGCAGGGCTCCGCCGGCAAGTTTCCTCCCCAGTTCGCGTTCCAGGACCCGCAGGGCCATGCTGCTGGCAACCTCCCCGGCCCGGTGCCCTCCCATGCCGTCTGCTACTGCAAACAGCCCTGTTTTGGGTGAGATACACAAACTGTCTTCATTTAAAGCCCGGACCAGCCCAATATTAGATATCTGAGCCCACCTCATACCCCCACCTCACAAACTGAAAAGTAATGCCACCAATTTTAATCCTGTCGGCATTTGCCAGAACAGTTGGTTTTGAAACCGGTACCCCGTTCAAAAAGGTACCATTGGTGCTGTTTAAATCCTCCAGCCAGTATTGTTCATCTACTAAATAAATACGGGCATGCCGGGTAGAAGCAAAGGATTCCCCGGTGGTGATATCGTTTTCCTCACTTCGGCCAATGAACATTTCTTTGTAAACAGCAAAGGTGTCTCCGGGCTGCAGATCCGTCGTGGAGCTCTCCAGTACGGTGAGCGAAGCATCCGCCCCCCTGGAATTAGAATTCTGATCTCCCGGCGCCCCTGTAGGCCTCCTGAAGGCTTGCCGGTCTGCAGGAAGGTTTTTGAGATCGCCAACCATCCATTTAACCAGGCTGAATATGAAAAGGAGCAACAACAATAGGAATACATAGCGCAAAACCAGTAACAAGATTCCGGCCATCTTAATTCGCCCTGAAGGTGCAGACAGTTGTACCGAAAGTCAATACATCCCCCGGCTCCAGCACCTTTGAAGTAATTCTAACACCGTTGACCAGGGTACCGTTAGTGCTCCCCAGATCCTGAATGGTATAGCGGCCCCGGTGCAGCTCCAGGCGAGCGTGGCGCCGGGAAACGCTGGTGTCGTTGAATATGATCTGGCAATCCTCGCGGCGCCCGATCAGGATGTTAACTCCCTTTAAAGAAAAAACCCTCCCCTGTTCAGGTCCGTCATCCACTTCAAGAACTCCGTAGACCCGCGGCTGGGGATCTACCCGAACGCTGTCCTTTACCGGAAAAAAACGCTGGGTATGTTCGATATCCCTGTCCTGTGCGGCAGGTTCTTCAAGGACAGTTGTCCCGTTGAAAGCAGATTCCAGCCTGATCATGCCGGCGGTAAGGTTTTCATCCGGGTTAAAACTAACCGATGGCTGTCCTGTAAGCGTGTATTTCTTTTCCTTTGCCTTCTGACTGATATAATCCTGCAGCTCGCTGGAGAGCAGTTTACCGAAATTAGCAATCTTCTCCCAGTCAGAAGGGTTAAGGTGAACTATGTACTGATTTGGAACATAAATACGATTGATGCTGACGCGCCTGCAGTCTCTCATTTCCCTGGCCAGTCGCTTGGCGATTTCCACAGGCTGAACACACCCACCGCCAAAGGTTTCCTTGAAAAAACCTTCAATGTACTTTTCCAGACTTCCTTCCAGTCCTGAGAACATACCCATAAAGCTCATCTCCCGGCTGGTTTTTTCGCATACGCGCGCTATTACTTTGGACGCTTTAACCCTCTTACGGGTTCAGCAGGGGCTCTGCCCGGAGCAACAACAGCACCTCCGGGGTAGACCCTTCGCCTCAACTGTCCGCAAGCCGCATTGATCTCTGCACCCAGTTCCCGCCTGACAGTAGTTGCCACACTATGTTTTTCCACAAGCTGCTTGAAATTTTTCACCCGTTCCCGGGAGGGCGGGGTAATTCCCCTTTCGGTTACAGGGTTGGCCGGAATCAGGTTAACATGGGCGAGCATTCCCGACAACAGCCGTCCCAATTCCAGGGCGTGTTCATTATGGTCGTTGACGCCCCTGATCAGGGCGTACTCGAAGGTAACCCGCCTCCCCGTCTCCCTGGCGTAATCCCTGCAGGAGGCAATCAGCTGTGCTATAGGATATTTTTTATTTACCGGCACCAGTTTATCCCTGAGGACATCGTTGGGCGCGTGCAATGATACCGCCAGGGTCAGTGGAAGCCTTTCAGCTGCCAGCGCCCTGATTTGCGGAACAAGGCCGCAGGTTGATACTGTTATATGGCGAAGCCCGATATTTAAGCCCCAGGCGGCAGAAATCTGCCTGATAAAAGCAAGAGTGGCGTCATAATTGTCCAGAGGCTCCCCGGAACCCATCAAGACCAGGTGGCTGACCCTCTGCCCGGTATCCTTCTGCATCCCAAGAACCTGATCGTACATCTCTCCGGAGCTTAAGTTTCGTACAAGGCCCTCCAGACCGGAGGCACAGAGCCGGCATCCCATCCGGCAGCCCACCTGCGTAGAAATACAGGCGGAATTGCCGTAATTGTGCTTCATCAAGACACTTTCAACCACCTGTCCGTCATGCAGGCCGAACAGGTACTTAATCGTGTCACCCCGCTTTGAAGCCCTCCTGGCCAGTATTTCCGGGCGACTGATCCAGGCAGCGGCAGCCAGGCGTTCCCTGAGGGCCCTGGGGAGATCGGTCATTTCCTGAAAAGAATCCGCCCCTTTTTGAAAGAGCCATTCAGCTACCTGCCCGGCCCTGTAATTTTCAGCTCCCAGGCGTCCTAAAAAAAGCTCCAATTGGAACAGGTTCAGGTCTTTTAAATTAACCTTGCCTGACACTATGAGCGAAACCTTCTTTCTAGAAGAAACTATTCTCCGTCCTTTAAGTCAATCCCTTTTTTCTCAGCCGGGCTATAAAAAAGCCGTCCATCCCATGAAGGTGAGGATAAAGCTGCAGATGGCCCTCTGCCAGGGTCCCTTTCTGATCAAGGGCTCCGGGCAGGAATGGACGGAGATCCTCCGGAACAAATTCCGGGTGGCCGGCAAGAAAGTTCTCCACCTGCCCCATGTTTTCTTCCCGGAGCAGGGTGCAGGTGCTGTAAACCAGGACACCGCCATCCCTGACACAGCGGGAGGCGCCTTCCAAAATTTCAGCCTGGAGCTTTACAAGGGCTGGAAGTTCCTCCGGATTTTTTCGCCAGCGGGCGTCAGGACGGCGTCTCAGAACACCCAGCCCCGAGCAGGGAGCATCAACCAGAACAAAATCGGCCAGGCCATTTAGCTCCTCGGGCAGATTTCTGGCATCCCCCTGCCTGCTTTCCACAATATCAATACCCAGGCGCAGGCAGTTCTCCCGGATTAAAGACAGTTTGTGGGAGTGGAGCTCCACCCCGAGAATTAAGCCGCGGTTTTCCATCAGCTGGGCCAGGTGTGTGGTTTTGCCGCCGGGGGCGCTGCAGGCGTCCACTACAAAGGAACCGGGTGACGGCATTAAGGCCCTGCCGGCCAGCATGGAACTTTCGTCCTGCACTTGAAATAACCCTTCTTGAAATGACGGCATTGAGCCCAGGGAATTGAAACCCTCGATGCTCAGGCCTTCGGGGGCATATGCCGTTTCTGCCACATACAGGCCTTCCCCTTGCAGCCTTTCAACCAGCCCGGCCCGCGTTATTTTCAAGGTGTTGGTGCGAATTGTATTGGGAGCCGGCTTGTTATTGGCACGGCACAGAGCAATGGTTTCTTCAGGACCAAATTCCGCCAGCCAGCGCTCCACCATCCAGACAGGATGGGAATAACGCAAAGAAATATGCTCCAGGGGGTTACCTGACAGGGAGGGGTAGTTGATTTCACTGTGGCGGCGGGAAACATTTCGGAGAACGCCATTTACGAATTTTACAGAGCCCGGGTGACCGTACCTTTTCGCCAATTCCGCTCCTTCGTTGCAGGCGGCTGAAGGGGGCACCTTTTCCATAAACAGCAGCTGATACACACCCAGCCTGAGGATGTTTCGCACCACCGTTGACTGGGACTGCAGGGGTTTCTTAACAAAATGCCCCAGAATCCAGTCCAGGGTATTCAGGGAACGCAGGGTGCCGTAAGCAAGTTCGGTGGCAAAAGCCCGGTCCAGCTTTCCCGGGCGGTACTTTTCCAGAACCCGGTTCAAGGCAATGTTGGCAAAAGCGCCTTCCTCCTCCACTGCCCTGAGGACCTTTAGAGCCAGCTCCCTGGCCGATATGTGGAGCAATAAAATCACGGTTCCTTTCTTTAGACAAGAATACTCCCATCTGAAATTCTTCTACCTTTGCCATGGTCTTATCAAGATTTTTGCCTGGTCCAACCAATCTTATTCTCTATAAGAAAAGCTTGTCTTAGCCAAACTGTTTTTATCTGAAATTATTAAATACATTAATCAACAAAACAACAAATTGAGAAACGATAAATCAATAATAAGCGGCGTTCAAGACCTCTGCATAAAAAACAGAACAGCTTCCTCAACTTTTTCAATACGAATTTCCGTATTGAAGCATGGCCCGAAGGGCCGCTCGTTGGTTACCCCAAGCACAGGGATGGGATTGGAATCCTGGATCCCGCTGGTAAGGTCCCGCTCGCAAGCGATGGCAACTATAGCCCGGGGGCGGTATTCCCGTACGAACTTTCGGGCCAGGGTACCCCCGGTGGCCATGTTCACATGGATACCGTACTGGTCCCTCAAAGCCAGCAGCTTATTTACAGAACACCTGCCGCAGCGGCGGCAATTGTCAATATCAACTGTGATTTTATGGGGACATTCACTCCACTGCAGGCAATGCGGTGCCAATACGAGGATCTGGGTGGGCAGTAGATTGAATTCCTTGGAGCGAACAAGCTGGTTGTTTACTTCAATGAAGGAACTCTTAATACGGTTTTGATCAATATGAAAAACCCCTCCGAGAGCCAAGGCAATGGGAAAAAATAAATTCAACGCCACCCTCATGGGACCGTGCAACACAGTAATATCTTTGGCATAGAGCAGAGTCAGAATAATACCGCCGGTACCGAAACAGGCTACAACCAGCGCGCCGACCAGTAATCCCGCAAGGGCCAGGAGCAGGATTTGATCAATTAGAGTACGGGTATCGCTTGTAGCAAGATACCAGATCCCCGACAGGAGAAGCCCCACACCCACAAGGCTGAAACCCAGAAGACCAATAAAAAGCCTTTTCCGGACCGGGAGTATCTCAACATTCAACATGACTCGCCCCCGGCAAGGTTATTGCTCCCAAGCACCGTACCCTTTGGAATGAGCTTGCCCCTTAAAAAATCAGCTGCCTCCAACCGTCTGCCTCCCTGCAACTGAAGCTCAAGGATCCTTAGCATACCTTTACCGGTAACCACCAAAATTCCATCACGGCCGGCAGCAACAACCTCACCGGGTATTGCTCCTGCCCGGCCGGATTCCAGGCAACTGGTCCGCCAAAGCTTGAGCACCTTTCCCTGCAGTGTCGTGCGGGCTCCCGGCCAGGGATTCATGCCCCGGACATGGTTATAGATTTCCCGGGCCGGCCTGTCCCAACAGATTTGTTCATCCTCCGCCTTCAGCAGGGGAGCATAGGAGGGTTCCCCATTCTGGGGAATCCTGGGGGCCTGCCCCAGGGAAATCAAGCGAAGGGTCTCCACCAGCAGGCGGGAACCTGCCAGGGCCAGACGGTCGTGGATTATGCCCACGGTGTCCTCTTCATGGATTTGAATGGATTCCTTCAAAATCAGATCACCGGTATCCATACCTTCGTCCATATACATGGTGGTAACGCCTGTCTCCTTTTCTCCGTTGATGACAGCCCGGTGAATGGGGGCTGCGCCGCGGTATTTCGGCAGTAAAGAGGCATGGACGTTAATACAACCAAAAGGGGGTAAGGACAGGATTTCCGCCGGAAGGATCTGACCATAGGCAACAACGACCACAATCTCCGGGTCTAAACCCCGCAGCGTCCCGATGAATTCAGGGTCCTTGATCCTTAAGGGCTGAAGTACCGGTATACCCAGAGCAAGGGCAGTTTCCTTAACCGGGGTGGGTGTATTAATTTTTCCCCTGCCCCTGGGACGATCCGGGCGGGTAACTACAGCTGCAAGTACGTGTCCTGCTTCTTTCAGGGCTTTCAGGGAAGGTACGGCAAAATCCGGAGTACCCATAAAAACGATGCGCATACCATCTACCTCAATTCTCCAATCTTCAAACTTTAGTAACACTCCTGGCCCGGTCAATAAACAGGATTCCGTCAAGATGGTCAATTTCATGCTGGAAAACTATTGCCGGGAAACCTTTAGCCTTGATTACATTTTCCTTGCCGTAGCGGTCCAGGTATTTCACATGAACAGCATAAGCCCGGGCTACTTCTCCAGTGATACCGGGAATACTGAGGCAGGCTTCAGTATCCACTTGCTCCCCTTCAGCAAAAATGATTTCAGGGTTAATCAGTTCCAGCAACCCCTCTCCTGCATCCACAACAATTACTCGCTTGGAGATCCCCACCTGCGGTGCGGCCAGACCTACACCCCTGGCGCTATACATGGTTTTGGCCATGTTATCTAAAAGCTTGAGAATATTCCGGGTTATTTTAGGGACCACTTTAGCTTTTTCCCTGAGGACCTCGTCTCCTAATTCTACAATATTATATATCGCCATAACCCTGCCTCCTTTACAGCATTCCCTGGGGATTAATATCGACGTTAACAACCGGTTTGAAGGCCGGCCGAATGGTCTCCAGTTTGTCCAGAAATTCCCTGATCAGCTCTTTTAATGAATTGCGTTTGGGACCTTTCAATACCAGCTGCCAGCGGTGTCTTCCCTTGATCTTGTTCAAGGTAGCCGGCGCCGGACCCAGGAGATCTATCTGCCCGCCGGCGTTGAGCAGCTCTTTAACAAAAAATTCTTGCGCCAGAAAGGCTCCCTTCTTCGCTTCATCTTCATCTTCATGAGTGAAAAGAAGCAGCGCCAGGTGGCTGAACGGAGGGTAACCCAAAGCACGCCTTACCCTCATCTCATTCTTGTAGAATCCCTCATAGTCGTGGGCAGCAGCAGCAGTTATGCTGTAATGATCCGGTGAATAAGTTTGGATCAGCACCTCCCCGGGAAGATCGCCCCGCCCGGACCTGCCCGCCACTTGGGTCAACAACTGGAATGTGCGTTCAGCAGCCCTGAAATCGGGCATGTGCAGAGTTGTATCTGCGTTAATCACACCCACCAGGGTCACCTTCGGCAGATCCAGTCCCTTGGCAATCATCTGCGTTCCGATCAGGATATCGGCCTTCCCCTCCCGGAAGGATTTAAGGATCCTCTCATGAGAGCCCTTGCGGGTGGTGGTGTCGCTGTCCATCCTTACAATCCCGGCACGCTCAAAGAGTCGTTTGGCTTCTTCCTCCACCTTTTGCGTACCTGTACCGAAATGGCTGATGTAGCGGCTTGAACAACCGGGGCAGCGTCCGGGGGCTGGGATGGTATGATTGCAATAATGGCAGCGCAAGCGGTTGTCCAGGTGGTAGGTGAGCGAAATATCGCAGCGGGGACACTTCAAGACCAGTCCGCATTCCCTGCAGACGACAATTGTTGCGTAGCCCCGCCTGTTCAGAAACAGAAGTATCTGTTCTCCCCTGTCCAGACGCAGGTTCACGGCTTCCGTCAGGGCCTGACTGAAGATACCTCTATTACCGTTTTTTATTTCCCGCCGCATGTCCACAACC
>DBRJ01000062.1:0-9486 GCA_002305915.1 Pelotomaculum sp. UBA1371
AGCAGGCACTGGGCTATGGTTTTTGTCTTTGATTGCTTGACCCAGATTGACGATGCCCCGGCGTATTCGTCAAAACTTCTGCCTATTGATTTTAAGGCAATAAGCGTCTCGGCGGTGGCCACGGTACTGTCCCAGGGTGCATTGATAGCCGCCGTATCGCTATCCTGAATATCGGCCAGGTAGGCCAGACCGTCTGCAATTGCGCTGTGAACGCTGCTGCCCGGCCTGTCTGCATCATCGAAGTAACTTAAGGCTGTCAACACCTGCGCCGTTAAATCAGGTTCCTCCGGGTCATAGCCGCCCCAGGCCGCCCCGGCCAACTGGCCCCAACTGTTAAAGTGGTCGTTTTTAAAGGTGTTGAGATAGGCAAGGGCTTGATCCTGGTCAATAAGACCGAGCTTGCCTGCCTTGCCCAGGGCGGTCAAAATAAGAACATGATCGTAAACACTGCTGCCAAAATGCAATTGCCCCGGTACGCTTTCTTCCACCCTGGCAATCAAGGCGCCGGCCAGGATATCAATGATTTCAGAGTCAGGATAAACTGCATTAATCACGGAGATTTCCTTGGCCAGGCGAACAGCATCAAGTTCTTCCGGAATCGCCGCTGCTGCCTGGGCCGAAGCTAAAACCTCTTCCATTAAAGTAGCGCTGCCGTTTAGCCAATCGCTGCCCGCAAGATCTTCACCGGCTGCAGCCAGGGCCTCTACACAGCGGTAGTCAAAATTCCAGCCGTTTGCGGAATAAGGCATGCTCCCGCTGCAGTAGCCGTTCTTAAAGTAGTTTACAGCTAGAGCAAGGGAATCATTAACCTGCTCTTCCAGACCGGTGCCGGGCAAGTCATTCCGAATCGCAGCCAGGGCCTGTATCGGGACCTTGCTGCCAGACTCGTTCGCGTAGGGACCGAAGCTGCCGTCAGCATTCTGGGTGTTAATTATGTATGTAATCAAATTGTTGCTGTCCCCGAGAAGGCCCGCCAGCTTCATTATCTTAGACTTCAATGTTTCATTATCCCGCGTCCATTTTTCGGAAGCCAGATCCTCTCCGGCCAGATTTAAAACGTAGGCTGAATACCCGTCGATATCTTTATAATTTATATATTCCTTATGGATAAAATCCACTGCCCCGGCTGCCATTTCAGCGGCTGTTAACTCGCCGCTGCTGTCAGCACAAGATGTCTTGGCCGAAGCACCCAGGATTGCCGCAAAGGAGCACAGGATTAGAAACATTGTGATCAAGGCACCCTTTTTTCCTGCGACCCGTCTTTTCAGCCCTTTCAAACGGGCAACAACGCCTGCGCCCAAGCAGAAGTTAAACAGCATCTGACTTTTACCACCTTCCTTAATTTGAATTAAAATTATCCCGGTCCTCCTTCCTGTAAAAATTCACGCAACAAATCCTTGAATCACCTTTTGCACCTTTTTCTCCAGCTCAATGGCCGATTGAACAAGTTTATTTATTTAAAAAACATTATTTTAAAAGTTACCCGCCTTTAAAAAAACGGGTTAAATAATAAGGAGGAGGTACAATAAAAGCCCGGCTGCCTTTCGCAGGCAGCCGGGCTTTTGCTTGGCTATAATCGTCCAACAAAAATAACCCTGCCCTTTCAACGGAAGGCGGTTATTAAATAATCAGGCAGGTCTCCTGACTCATGGATCGCCGCGAACTCCCCGCCTTCCCGGGCATATAATTTACCCAGTGGCATTACAGGGAAGCCGCTACCCACTCACAGTGGCCGGACCGTCCGGGACTTTCACCCGGTTCCCTTTTAACCCCGGCGAATGCCGGAGTTACCTGATTATTTAGATCATAGAGTCTATTAACTTTCTTTAAAAATCAACAAGAGGCTTTTTATCGATATTTTCTGATAAAGCTCAATTCCGGACCAATATTATAATCCACTAATCTTTTGTTTAAGGGCAATTAACCTATTGCGATTGATCCTGCAATTCTATCTTCTTTTTATTCTTGCATTTCAACATAATAAAAACCCCGGCTTAATCAAAAACCAGGGGTTGTTATTGATAAACGGCAATATAAGAATTAATGCCTTATCATCACCACCGGCTTTTCAGAGGAAAGCCCTGCAGCAAAAATCATTCAGGCAGGTCTCCTGACTCATGGATCGCCGCGAACTCCCCGCCTTCCCGGGCATATAATTTACCCAGTGGCATTACAGGGAAGCCGCTACCCACTCACAGTGGCCGGACCGTCCGGGACTTTCACCCGGTTCCCTTTTAACCCCGGTGAATGCCGGAGTTACCTGAATGGATTATCATTTTTATCACATTTTAACAGAATTTATCGTCCCTGTCCATGATTATTTTATAGTAAAGCCCTGTAGCAAAATCACCAGGACAGTCTATCTGGACTCATGGCTCTACACCAGTCCCACTTTCGGGCGTAAATCGCCCGGGAATATTCCTTAAAAGCCGCCCCCCACTAAAAGGTAGCCCCGGGTGCCCTTTAACCTTCAGCAAAGACAAGGCGGCAAAATAGGTAAGGTCCTTATACCGCCTGTTAGTATAAGGACTCTTCCTTAATGGGGTTCCATGGAGGTGTAAGCCTGGCCCCCGCGTTTATTAATTCAATTTATTCCACTACATTGCCGCCTTAAAGATCTCGATTACATCTTCCAGCGTAGCAAGGCGCGGGTTGGTAAAGCTACAAGCGTCTTTCATGGCGTTCTTAGCCATAACTTCGAAGTCTTTTTCTTTGACGTTCAGTTCCTTAAGACCTGCAGGGATACCAACATCAGCAGAAAGCTTTCTAATGGAGGCAATGGCTACGTCGGCGGCATCACGCACGGACAGACCATCAATATTCTCGCCCATGGCTGCGGCAATATCGGCAAAGCGCTTGGGATTGGCAATCAGGTTGAAGCTTTCAACTGCCGGCAGCAGGATAGCGTTACAGACACCGTGGGGCAGGTTGTAGAAGCCGCCCAACTGGTGAGCCATAGCATGGACATAGCCCAGGCTTGCGTTGTTGAAGGCCATTCCGGCCAGGTACTCGGCATAGGCCATTTTATCCCGTGCCTCCATATTCTGCCCGTTGGCTACAGCGTTGCGCAGGTTTTCCGAAATGAGCTTGATAGCCATCAGGGCGCAGGCATCAGTAACTGGAGTAGCGATAGTGGAAACATAGGCTTCCACAGCGTGGGTCAGAGCGTCCATACCGGTGGCGGCGGTCAGGGCCGGCGGCATCCCAACCATCATAACGGGGTCATTGATGGCAACGTTTGGAGTTACACGCCAGTCCACAATCGCCATTTTAACACGCGTATCGGTATTGGTGATAATGCAGAAGCGGGTCATTTCGCTGGCAGTGCCGGCAGTGGTGTTGATGGCGATGAACGGAGGCATTGGTTTACTGGACTTGTCGACTCCTTCGTAATCACGGATGTGGCCGCCGTTGGTGGAAACGATGCCGATCCCCTTGGCACAGTCATGGGAACTTCCGCCACCCAGGGAGATTATTGAATCGCACTTATTGTCCGTAAAAACTTTGAGGCCGTCATGTACGTTTATATCCGTCGGGTTCGGCTCCGCTCCGTCATAAATAATTGCTGAAGCTCCGGCCTCTTCCACATAACCTTTGATTTTTTCAGCCACGCCAAGGGCTGCAAGGCCTTTATCAGTAACAATCAGAGGTTTTTTGCAACCCAGTGTTTTCACCTGGTTACCTGTTTCTTTAACCGCACCGACACCCATTAATGTAACAGTAGGAATAAAAAATCCATAGACTTGATCGGCCAATGCCATATTTGTCATCTCCTTACGTATTTTTTAATTAAATGTACTAATTCTTTAGTAAATTCTTTACTTGAACACATCACACCAATAAATCCTTACTGTAGATATGCTGAATCAAACTCCAGGACTTCTTCTGCCTCCCTCCTTTTTTATTATTTATCCCTGCAGGAATAAAAAAGCCATAATGATCTTATCCATACTTCTGTCAGGATAGAAGCTTCATGGCTCAAATATTACAAGAACACAATACTGGAATTAAACTGGATTGTGCTGCGACCTTCATGGCCGGCAAATTAAGAAGATGTATAGATAAATATCAATAAACTGTAAACCTCTTTATTCTGTTTATTCTGTATTTAAATTAACACTAATGCAATCCCTGTACCAAATACTAAAAGCACTTTCAAAATGTTCCGGAATTTTTATAGAATGTGCTGCTCTCTTCCCCAGCTATCAGGGGTTATGGACAATGATATTTGCAACAATTTATTTAATCTTTAAACTTGAATTTCTATTTTCAAGCCCCATAACTAATAATTCCCTGTTCCATACAAACATGCCGGCCAGACCCCTGAAGCAAAATGCTACAGCCTGCCCTAATTCAGGACAGGCTGCTTTTTAAACACCTTTTTGTAAACTGTATTTCTTAATCTTACGGTAAAGGGTGCTCCTGGCAATCCCCAGGGCGCGGGCAGTGAGGGAAATGTTATGACTATAATAGCGCAGTGTTTCGGCAATGAACCTGCCTTCCAGATCCTTTAAACCCGGCGCTTCCTCTTCTGCCAGTTTACGTTTCGCCAGTACCCGCTCTAAATGATGGCTCAGGGTCCTGGCCAGTTTATTGGCCAGGAGCAATTGCTCGGGGGGCAGATGATCCCAGTCAATGTCCTTTGCCAGACAAGCTTGCAAATATCTGACAGGTGCCGAAACCAGATTATCCATGGACTCCTCTTTTTCATTTTCCGGCAAGCGCTCCGGCTGATGCCCGTCTGGTTTTTTATGCAACAGCAGGCCAATCATATGCCGCGGCATAATGACAGGGTCTTCACACAGCGCCACCACCTGTTCAATGGCTTTGGCCAGTTCGCGGACATTGCCCGGCCAGTGATAACTCTGAAGAATTCGGAGACATATGGGGGAAATTTGTAAAACCTGCCGCCCCTCCTGTTGAGCATACTTCCTTAAAAAGAAGTCAACCAGTTCCGGTATATCTCCGGGGCGTGTCCGCAGCGGCGGCAGTGTTAAATTAACAACTTCCAGACGATAAAGCAAGTCTTCGCGAAAAGTCTTATCCTTTACTCTTTCTTGTAGATCTACATTCGTGGCGGCGATGACCCTGACATTAGTCTTGATAAACTCTTCACCGCCTATACGCATAAATTCGCCGTTCTCCAGGACACGCAGCAGCTTGACCTGTAAAGACTGGCTGGCCTCGCCAATTTCATCGAGGAACAGCGTACCACCGTCGGCCAGCTCAAATATGCCTCGTTTACGGCTAACGGAATCTGTAAATGCACCCTTCTCATGTCCGAACAGCTCGCTTTCGAGCAAGTTTTCCGAAAGGGCGCCGCAATTTACAGCAACAAAGGGCTTCCTGGACCGGTTGCTGGCGGCGTGCACGAAACGGGCCAGGACCTCTTTGCCGCTGCCCGTTTCACCCTGAATCAGGATGCTGATATCCTTAGCCGCCGCCTTGTAAGCCGTCGCGACCAGACGCTGCATCTCCGGCGATTTTCCGACAATAAACCGGTGGCGCCGGGCCAGTTCTTCCCAGCCGGGCCGTACGGGTACATGTTCAAATTTCTCCAGGTAAAACTGCAATGCCTCTTTAATTAGTTTTTTTAAGGCACTGATATTATCAAAGGGCTTCTCCAGAAAATCGTATGCCCCGAGCTGTATAGCCTTGACCGCTGTACGCGTAGTGCTGAGACCGGTCATAACTATATACAGGCTGCGGGGCCTTTTGGCTTTAAATTCCTGAAGCAATTGAATACCACAAGCATCAGGTAAATCTAAATCCAGCAGCACCACCGGAAAATGATTTTTATAAAACAATTGCCGGGCCTGTTCAGCGCTATGCGCCAGCTCCACCTCCAGGTCTTCGCTTTCTATCAGGCGTTGAATTAATTTGCCGATTCCAACTTCGTCGTCAACTACCAGTATCCGTTTCTTCCGGCTAAACAATAATTTCCACCTCCGGGTCAAACCACTATAATTAACATGAAAAGAAAACCACGCTACCTGCTTATCCAGATAAGGAAAAAACATGGCCTCCGTGGCTTTCGACAAGCTGCTCCTTTCATTAGCGCTCAGTCAGGCTATTTAGTTTAAAATACCTGGGCACGTTTACTTTTCCTGCAGTACTGTATTTTACCAGGAATACATAATTATTTTTATTTTAAACTCTTATCTCCGCAAAAGTCAATTATCTTGATAATCAAAATTATGTACAAAAAAAACCAATTTATTTTAATAATAGAACACATTGTATAATACCCGTTGTCTTTACATTTAAAGGAAATAATATTTCAGTAAGCGTTCCTTCTTTGGGATTATTTTTGAAGATTATTCCAAGAAGGGCTTTTGATTTTCTGATAATGTCCGGCAAAATTTATATTTGATGGTGTATATTTCTCTGATAAATGGAACATAATACTGATACTCCGCTTTGGTGAGTTCTATCTCTCCCCGTCCAGCGCAAGCTGGACTTTTTTTTCATTATTATTAGTGTTTGCAGAGCTTGACGCGCAAACCTTATTTAGATATAATAACATTTGCATCAGATTTTGCGGGATGTGGCGCAGTTTGGCTAGCGCGCTTGCCTTGGGAGCAAGAGGCCGGGGGTTCAAGTCCCTCCATCCCGACCAGGCCCCATGGTCAAGTGGTCTAAGACACCGCCCTTTCACGGCGGTAACCCGGGTTCGAATCCCGGTGGGGTCACCATAAAAATCAGCAGTGCCGCAGGTGTTGCTTGCACACTGAATATTTCATCAACTGTTGGGGCGTCGCCAAGCGGTAAGGCACCGGACTCTGACTCCGGCATTTCGTTGGTTCAAATCCAGCCGCCCCAGCCATTATATAACTATATATATTTGGGCCATTAGCTCAATTGGTAGAGCAGGCGACTCTTAATCGTCAGGTTTGGGGTTCGAGTCCCTAATGGCCCACCAGTCAAAGAAAAACCCCCGAAAACCCCTTTAGGTTCCAGAGGGTTATTTTATTTGTCCGTCTTCTTAGAATTCAGCTTACTGTTCAAGCCTTATTAAGCATAAATCCATAATTAACCAACCTTAGGCCAGTCCCCTGACAGTTATCATGTATAAGAATCTTATTTAACCTAATCTACTTTCCGGGGTAACCCGGTGGATTATGTCTTTAAAGGAATCGTAATGCTGAACCCTTACCCCTTTTTCCAGACAAAAATTATACAGAACTCCTTTGGCAAAAACGAAATCGGCATTTTGAGCGGGGCAGGTATCGGAATAGCCGTCGCCGATAAAAATAATTTCTTCAGCGTTTTCTCGTAGTTTGGACATTAAACTTTTTTTACAGGTTCCGCACTGGCCGCAGGCTGGATTATGGTAAGGAGTATCAACTTCGAAACCGTCGTTGTAAACCAGCCTGTTGGCGTAATAAGAAACATTAATTCCGTACTTTTTAAAAAAAGTTTCTATACAAAAGTCGTACCCGTCACTTAGTATATGGACTTTGTAATCCTGGTTCCGGCACAATGCCAGAAATTCCTGAAAATACTCGTCAATTTCTATCTTTTCGATCAAGCTTTTGATCTCTTTCAGGCCTACTCTAAAGAGTTTAAAGGTCATGTTGGCGCAATCCCGGGTCGACAACAGCTTTTTTTCCCATAAATCGTTGATTTCCCTCCAGCCATCCCCGGCAAAGGCTTCAACCATAGCGGCACAGACATCTACTTTGGTGATTGTGCCGTCAAAATCAACGAAAAACACTCTTTTCATGCTTCCCTCCCTCTATACTCCAGCCTTATACTTCGTTTGCCATATGGAAACTATACTAAACAGCATAACTGTATGATGAACTATTTTTTCCAGGCAACAATAAACTCCCTTGCCGCCGACCTGATCTCCCGGCTTCCCAGAATGGCTGAAATAACGGAAACACCTGCGATGCCGGTCTTTTTTACTTGCTCCAGATTGTTCAGTCCGACACCGCCAATGGCCACTACCGGTATCTTTACACTTTCCTTAATCAGCTTCAATCCGTCCACACCAATGGGTTTTCCCGCATCGGATTTGCTGGCCGTGTAATAAACCGGTCCCGCCCCAAGGTAATCAGCCCCGTGTTTTTCCCCGAAAACAGCCTGCTCCACATTGGAAACGGAATAGCCGATTATTTTCCCGGGGCCCATAATTTTCCTGGCAACCTCGATGGGGAGATCCTCCTGCCCGATGTGCAGTCCTGCCGCATCGACGGCCAGCGCTATGTCCAGGCGGTCGTTGACGATCAGCGGGACGTTGTAGGATGCAGCCAGTTCTTTCATTTTCAGGGCAATATTATAGAAATCCCTGCTGGAAACCTCCTTTTCCCTCAACTGAACGAGGCTTACTCCGCCTTGCAGGGCCTCTTCCACAACCCCGAAAAAATCCCTGCCCTTAAGCCAGGACCTGTCTGTGACAAGATAAAGAGTATAATCTAGATGCATTCGATCCTGCCTCCTTTCATTATATCTTCCCTGGTCATAGTGTATAATGAATCGAACAACTTGACCCTGAATGTACCCGGATAAGGCCCTGAAGCCCGCGCGGCCATTTCCCCGGCCAGCCCCATAATTGCAACCCCGGCAGCAGCGGCCGCCCAACCGTCCGCAGATGAACCGGCAGCTGCAGCCGCCAGAGCTCCCACCATACAGCCGGCCCCCGTGATCTGCGACAGCATCGGAGTCCCGTTATAAATGAGACATGTTCTGGCCCCGTCGGTTACAATATCTGTTTTACCGGTTGCTGCAACAACTGTATTATATTTCTTGGCCAGGTTTACGCAGGCCTCTACGGCATCCTCGCCTTCCTCCAGGGAATCAACCCCCCTGACTTTAGCCCCGTAACCCGCCAGCGCTTTTATTTCCCCTGTGTTTCCTTTGATTATGGTAATCCCGGCAAGATCCAGGAGCTTCTTGGTTACCTGCATCCTTCTGGATATAACGCCGCAGGCAACGGGATCAATTACCACAGGCACCTTTAACTCTGCAGCCTTGAGCGAAGCAGGGATGGCGGCTTCTTCCTGTTCTTTCGAAAATGTACCGATATTAATATAGAGGGCGGAGGCAAAGGGAACAAACTCTTCCACCTCTGCCACGGCTTCACACATGGCCGGTGAAGCGCCGAAACAGAGCAGGATGTTGGCACAATCATTTATCGTGACATAATTCGTAATGCAATGCACCAGAGGTGTTTTTGCCCTTACGCTTTCCATAACATCAGCGATTTTAGCGAGCATATTGCATCACCCCTATCTTGATCTAGTTCTTGATTAAACGGAAGGTTAAGTAGACAATTACTGTTACGGCCATGGCGGGCATTGTAGCTCCCAACACGAGGTCCCGGGAAACAAAGATATGCATGACGCCACCCCTGCGGCTGCGGCTTATACGGCCGCCCCAAACCAGGCGTGAACATATTAAAGCTTCCCAGTGTACCCGCTTTATTCAACCAGAAACACCCGCCTTTTGATATAAACTATAAAAGTGATGGGTGGGCCCGTA
>DBRJ01000062.1:9528-36266 GCA_002305915.1 Pelotomaculum sp. UBA1371
TTGATCCTACTCCCCTTATAACACATGAAATTATTCCCGTCATACAGGACATCAACCGCATCGCCAGTAAGATGACCGCCCTTGATTATGACATTGGAACAACCCAGTCCCTGTATTTTTTGAGCAGCTTCTTTCATTTCCCCAAGGTTTTCAAGCCTTTCGCCCGTTAGCAAACCAGCCTCGCAGATGTTGGGCGTAACAACTGTTGCAAGGGGGAACAGCATTTTCACCAGCTGTTCCTTAGCCTCCGGTTTGAGTAAATGATGGCCGCTTTTTGAAACCATAACCGGGTCAACAACAATATTTTCAGCCTGGTTCTTTTTAAGACAGTCTGCAATAACACTGATGATCCCGGTATTGAAGACCATGCCGATTTTTACAGCATCAATCTTGATGTCTTCAAACAGACAGTTTATCTGTTTTTCAACAATTTCTTCATCCATCTCCCGGATGTCCTGAACACCTCTGGTATTCTGGGCTGTTACCGCTGTTATAACACTCATACCATAAGTCCCAAGAGCGCTAAATGTTTTCAAGTCTGCCTGTATTCCTGCACCACCGCATGAGTCAGAACCGGCAATCGTCAACACTACCTTCATTTTCTGCCATTACCCCCCATTTTTCAAAATAAATAGCGCTTCGCCATAAAGGGAAGCGCTAAACAAGTACATATATAGTATCGCTACAATCCCTCCGCTGGCATTACCCAGATCAGGTTCATTGGGTCAGAACAAATAGTTCTTTCTCAGCCGATAACTCAGCTCCCCATGGCAGTATAGAGTTTTATTTATTGTAACACCAGGATAATGATATTTAAAGACATTTTTTAAAAGTTTTATTAATTTGAAAAATCTATCCAGGTATCCCGCTACAGGCCATTGGCTACATCTCCAAATCCAGGCGATCATGGTTTTGTCCTTTTCAACCTGCATGGGCACAACAGCCTGCTTATAAAAAAAGGACCCTTACCGAATGTAAAGGGTCAAAATATAGGGGTAGAAGAAGTTGGAGTTTAAAAGCTAAAACGTTTAATCAGGATCGGGAATTATCATTTTAAATCATTCCCAATCACTGGATAAACACACACTAAAATTATATAATATATTAAGGATTGTTTTCCTTTACTATAGTATATAGTAATACAATAAAAAAATAAAGGCTGTTATGCCAGTTTTAAAAAATTTTTTTTAAAACAACCCCGGGAAACATCCGCGGGGCTGTCGGTGACTCCCAAATTTTCTAATAACCCTTGAAGTCCGGTTTCCGCTTCTCCCTGAAGGCTTTCAGCCCTTCCTGGTAATCTGAGGTAGTTGACGCTTCCAGAACGCCTTTTCGCTCAATCTCCAGCTGACGCTCCAGTAGCGATAAAAAAGCGTGGTTCAAATCCGCCTTGGCACAGGCAAATGAATGGGTCGCCCCTGCTGCCAGTTGTTCAGTCCAGGCGCGGGCAGACTCTTCAAGTTTCTCCGGCTCCACAACCAGGTGCACCAACCCCATAGCCATCGCTTGATCCGCACTATATACGGGATCAAGAAAAACCATTTCGGCAGCCTTGCTGTAACCCGCCAGCAAACCGACCCACAGGCTCCAACCAACGTCCGGTGCCAGCCCCAGGCTGGTATAGGCCTGTTTAAAACGGGCTTGTGAAGAACAGAGACGCAGGTCGCAGGCAAAGGCCAGCGACATGCCCGCACCGCTGACCGCACCATTGATCACCGCCAGCACCGGCTTCGGCATTTGTCTTATCTCCAGCACAATCCGGTGCAGGGGGTCAAGGAGTTGCCGGACCGGCTCAGAAGGGTCGGAACCGGCAAACTTTTCGAAATAACTGATATCACCGCCTGAACAAAAAGCCTTGCCGGACCCGGTCAGGACTACCACCCTGGTCTCCCTGTCTTTACGGCACATCACCAGGGCACTTAAAAGTTCACTGGTGATGGTTGCTCCAAGAGCGTTGTAGCGTTCTGGATTATTCAAGGTAATTGTCGCCACAGGACCTTCCTTACTAAGCAGGATTTCCTTAAACAAAATCAAATAAACCTCCTTTACTTAATGGATTAAGCCGGTAATTTGAGCCGGCCATTTAATTGAAGCTATGGCAGATCTTACCCCTGTGTCTTTTCTCTCTATGATGTTGATATTCCTGTTGCCAAACAGATTTTATAAAGTATTAAAAAATTTTCTCAAATTCTGAGGTAGATTTTTTTCACCGGCTGATTCAATTTTTAATTAATTGATTGCTCTGTCTTTTAAATGCTATAATCCTGGTAAGAGTTCCATTGATTTGATGGTATGCCTTCGTTAACGGGGGCTGATTTGTTTTTTGTGTAAAGTAAAAAGGAGAAAGAAATGAAAAGAAAAACCAGGGTAAAACTGTTGAAATTCCGAAGAACATTTCTGGACATAGCAAAAAGGCTTTTAATCATAGCTGCCGGTTCCTCCTTAATCGCAATTACCTTCAACGCCTTCGTCATCCCGTATGGACTTTTATCGGGAGGGATATCGGGTTTGGCGCTCCTGGGCAACTACATATTTAATATTCCTGTCTATCTGGGAATCTTCCTTTTGAATATTCCCATCTTTCTGTGGGGGCTAAAGGAACTTAACAGGAAATTAATGGCCTTCAGCGCAGTAGGGACAATCGTACTGATCGTGGTACTTCCTCTATCCAAACCTTATACTCCGGTCCCCGAACTGGATCTTTTTCTGGCCTGTATCTTCTCCGGCATCGGCAGCGGCCTGGGCCTGGGGATCATCCTCCGGAACGGCGCCTCAACAGGGGGCTCGGACATTGTTTCAATGATTGTAAAAAAGAAGAAAAACATCTCCATAGGCACCACCATGTTTTGCTTTAACGTGGCGGTACTGGCCCCCTCCCTATACTTTTTCGACCTGAGAATAGCCATGTACACGGCTATCAGCATGTGGGTCGGGGGTAGAGTTGCAGATACTGTTATAGAAGGATTCAACCGGCACAAGTCGGTCATGATTATTTCAGACAGAAGCCCGGAAATTGCCGAAAGAATTATGAGGGAATTAAAAAGGGGGGTGACCTATTTAGAGGGCCAGGGCGCCTTTTCCGGAAATGCCAAACTGGTAATCAATTGCGTAGTCAGCCACTATGAAATCGCCAAAGTAAATGAAATTGTTCAGTCAACCGATAAAAAAGCCTTTATCTTTGTGACAGAAACAGTTGAAGTTACGGGCAAAGGCTTCACCTGGTAGAATAAAGAATCCATGCCTTCGGAAAACCTGAAAACATCCTTGCGAAATTACTGGCCATTGGATATAACCCTTGACAGCTCAAGCACCTCACGAATCGGTATAGCTACTCCGGAGGTTTTTTCCCTGCCGTTTTCTGAGCCGCTCAAAATACCGAACACGACCCCGACAACCTGATCATTCCTGTCAAACACAGGACTGCCGCTATTGCCGGGGTAGATGGGGGCATCGATGCTGAAAACCCGGTCCGGCTTGCTGCCCACCAGCAAATATCCCTCCACCTTTCCCTCCACAACGATATTGTTAAGGGTAAGGGGATTTCCCACTACCCTGATTTGATCTCCCCGGGCAAGATCTCCGGAAGCATTCAGCGGAACTGTTGGGAGTCCTTCCGCCTCCAGAGTGAGCACGGCCAGATCGTATTCCGGCCTGCTGGAACAACGCCTGGCCGGGTAAACTTTTCCATCGGGAAATGTCACCGTTATATTCAAGGCTCCATCAATAACGTGGTGGTTGGTTACAATAACACCCCGGGGATCGATATTAAAGCCGCTGCCGGATTTTTGTTCCGCGGCGAGGGGGACATTCTGTTTCTGCGAAACTACATTGATTTGTACTACCGCCTGGAGCAACCTGGCGTCGATATTCTTTTGCAGCTTGAAAGAGTCTAGAACAAGTTCCAGCAACTGCCCCTTGTAAGGAGGAAAAGATGTCGCCGCCACCAGTCCGAGAAAGGCCAGGATGGTCAGGAAAGCTACGATACGGAGCCACACCGGCCGGCGCCGCGGTATTTCCTCCTCCTCATCCCCGATATCCTTATCCTCAATATCCTCATCCCCTATCTCATCTTCAAAGGCTCCATAAACATCATTGAAGTGAGCACCCGCGCCGGGCTCTTCCCGGCTTGATTCAACCTCTTCAGGGAACTTCGGCTCTTCCTTTTCCCCGGCCTTGACAACCTCTTTCCCATCATCCTGTTTTTCACTTAAACCAGGTTCTTTCCTGTCCACTTACCACACTCCACTTCACTTTAAAAGCATGAGTAAAACTGATTTATAATAACTGCGCGATTATATCGATTATATATCTTAATAAAACATTTCCATCCTCCGGGTCTGTTTGTTAAAACAAGCTTAATCCTGGGAATCAAAGTAATCTTACCGGTAATTCTACCGTACGTCCAGCTTTTTTGGAGTATTTTTTAAGGAGATGCCGTAAAAATAGCCGCAAATACAACAAATAAACAAAACGAGGTTGGCCTATGAGCCAAACCCCGTTATTTTACTATAACAACCGCAGTTGTTTTGTTCCCCTGCTGAATCCACGACAGGGGCATTGTTTTCCGAAAAGTTATCTTGTGGTTTTAGGTGCTGGGTCTGTTCACTCCCCCGGCCCTCCACCTTTTTTTATTCTCGGCGGCTTTCCCCAGGTCCCAGGTATTCCGGTAGCCTGTTCTTGTTGATCCGGGAACCCCGCACTTCTTTGGTATCCCCTTGACCTTTCTGCTCATAGCACCTCTCCTCTTTCTTTATATGATAAGTTTTCCCCCGATTTGCAATCCAATGCTTAAACATAATTTCCATATAACAAACACTTTGTCTTGAGGTTCAATTTTTACCGTAGCTAAGGTTGTTGACAGCTCATTTCAATTATGCTATATTATCTATGCGGTTGATGAAGCAATTAAATATGTATGCGGCAGTGGCGGAATTGGCAGACGCGCAAGATTCAGGTTCTTGTGGGCAGTAAGCTCGTGGGGGTTCAAGTCCCTTCTGCCGCACCAAGCAAGACAAGGCTTCCGAGAATATCGGGAGTTTTTTATTTTGCCTTCGACTGGTTTTAAGCTAATAAAACTATAAATTGTTTTAGTTCTGGCTTACCGGCAGTTCTCTATTAATTGTCGGCACTAGTTAACTCTACAGATCCACTATCATACTAGAATTTGAAATGCCCCAGCTCTGAAACGACTTTGGGCACACGCACCTGGTGTATTTTTTTTACCTCAATTCTTTAAGTTTTAAAGGCGTCTTCTTTTTACGCCTGTTTTAAAAAATAGTCTGCACCATTCTGGCAAGAAAGTAAGTAAGGGAAGCCAGACAGATACCGTACCCCGTCATCTTCTCAATTTCAGAATCCTCTTTCTCCAACCATTCCAGCGCCTTATCCAGCACGCTACAACCGGATACAGATGAGGTTAACAGGTATTTTTCTTTTTCCCTCCAAACCTTTTCCATTATAAATCCCCTCTCTCTGCATTCCCGTACATATGTTTGCTTTAATCATAAAACGAACATGTGTTTTTGTCAATCATTTCTTTTTGCAAGATGCATTATTTAAAACCTTTTAATGATCATCTTGAAAACTAATTTCTCATTCTTCTACTGGCGCCGCATCAGCGGTATGGAAATCTAATGGGGAAATCCGCAAAATGGCCAAAGGTTAAACCACAAATCTTTTTTTGTCACATTCCAGATTATTTGCAAATAAAATATTGAAAATTGGAGGTGATTAAGATGGGGAAGCGGGCAAACGCTATTTTTGAAGGAGGAGGGGTCAAGGCTGTAGGTATGCTGGGCGCCCTTTACGAGGCGGAAAGGAGAGGTTATACCTGGGTCAACCTTGCCGGCACCTCGGCCGGCGCCATTATAGCCTCCCTGGCTGCAGCCGGTTATGCGGCGGAGGAAATCAAGGAGATGGTCTGGCAGCTGGACTTTACCCTGTTCAAAGACAAGGACTGGCTGGACAGAATCCCTTTTGTGGGACTGGCCTTAAGCCTCTGGTTTGAAAACGGCCTCTACGAAGGAGATTACCTGGAAGGCTGGGTCCGGGAGAAACTGGCGGCCAAAGGAATTTATACTTTTAAAGACCTGGTGTTAAAGGAATTTGAAGACGATCCGGTCTGCCGGTACAAACTGGTGGTCACCGCCACAGACGTATCCAGGCGCAAACTCCTCAGGCTGCCTTACGACCTCCAGGAATACAACCTTAATCCTGATAACATGGCTGTCTGCAAAGCCGTACGCATGAGCGCTTCGCTGCCTTTCTTCTACGAACCCTGCAGGCTCCCCTTTGTCAACGCAGACGGTGAAAGAATGTTAAATTATATTATTGACGGGGGAGTTTTAAGCAATTTTCCCGTATGGATCTTTGACAGCGAACAAGTACCGGAATGGCCCACATTCGGCTTTAAAATCGTAGAACCTGATGAATACCTTTTTTTTAAATCCAATAACCCTTTCAATCTCTTCACAGCCATCCTTTCAACCATACTTGAAGCACGGGACAGGATTCACGAACTGGATCCCAAGAGCAGGGTCCGCACAATTTCAATTCCTTCCCTGGGAATTAAGACCACGGATTTTGAGAATATTAACCTGAAAAAGGAGGATCTTTTCCAGGCCGGTATCGCAGCTGCAACGGGTTTTTTTGAAGGCTGGAACTTTGATTCCTTCAAAACAAATTTTTGCGGGGAAAAAACTTGTTCAAAAGCGGCGCCGGATCTGCTGGAACCGGTTTACACAGGTTCCCCGGCTCAGCACCGCTTTACACTGAAACCGGAGGGAACTGCTTTTGGCAAAGCCGGCTCAAATCAAAAGCCTGCAACTCCCACCGATAACCGGAACAGGTTGAAAAAGATTTGACATTTTTTCTAGCCAAAGTTAAGATTGTTTTATATTAAAATAATTGAACTATAAATGCTCACTTATAGTATCAGTTCCTGATGGAAATACCAAAACAAAGCTGGATACCAGCTTTGATTTTTTTACAAAGGAGTTTGTGGATGTAATGTTGTCGCAAATAGATCCCAAAGAGCCCAGAGGCAGCCGGATTATTGTAACGGTAATCGGACCCGACCGGGTGGGTATAATTGCAGGTGTAGCGCAGGTGCTCGCTTCCAACAAAATAAATATCCTGGATATCAGCCAGACGATTCTCCAGGAATTCCTGGTCATGATCATGGTAGCCGATATGAGCGGCAGCACCGTTGACCTTCTTACTCTGAAGGATAGTTTAGATAAAAAAGGCCTCGATCTGGGAGTAAGGATCGAGGCCCTGCACGAAGACGCTTTTAACTTTATGCACAGGATCTAGACAAGTATAGTCAGGGGGAGCTTTTATGTTCACTTTTCAGGAAATCCTGGAGACCATTAAAATGGTGCAGGAGGAAAATTTAGACATTCGCACCATCACCATGGGGATCAGCCTCCGGGACTGCGCCGACCCCAATCCGGCGAAAGCCAGGCAAAAAATATACGATAAGATTACCCGGCTTGCCGGAAATCTGGTCAGGACGGGAGAAAACATTGAACGGGAGTACGGCCTGCCCATCGTCAATAAAAGAATCTCGGTCACTCCCATCGCACTTGTGGCGGAAAGCAGCAGTCTTGACCATTACGTAGATTTTGCCAGAACCCTGGATGATGCCGCAGCCGCTGTGGGCGTAAATTTTATCGGAGGCTTTTCAACCCTGGTTCATAAAGGGTTTACAAAGGCCGATAAAAACCTGATTAACAGCATTCCGGAAGCGTTGTCCTGTACCGGCCGGGTGTGCTCCTCTGTCAACGTGGCCACCACCAGGGCCGGGATTAACATGGACGCGGTCTACCTGATGGGCCAGGTGATCAAAAAAACGGCGGAAAAAACGGCGGAAAAGGATGGAATCGGCTGCGCCAAACTTGTTGTCTTTGCCAATGTTCCCGGGGACAATCCCTTTATGGCAGGGGCATTTCACGGAATCGGTGAACCGGAGTGCGTAATTAATGTTGGCGTAAGCGGCCCCGGTGTCGTCAAAAACGCAGTTGACACCGTCAAAGATGAAGACTTCGGGACACTGGCCGAGACTGTGAAAAAAACAGCCTTTAAAATCACCCGGATGGGCGAATTGGTGGGACGCACAGCGGCCCGGATGCTGGATGTCCCCTTCGGGATCGTGGATATCTCCCTGGCACCCACTCCAGCCATCGGTGACAGTGTAGCAGACATTCTTGAATCCATGGGTTTGGAGCGCTGCGGCACGCACGGCACCACGGCCGCCCTTGCCCTCTTGAACGATGCGGTTAAAAAGGGCGGGGCCATGGCTTCATCTTACGTGGGCGGTCTTTCGGGCGCCTTCATTCCAGTAAGCGAAGACGCCGGGATGATCCGCGCCGCCGAAGCGGGCGCCCTGACGCTGGACAAACTGGAAGCCATGACCTGTGTGTGCTCTGTGGGACTGGATATGATTGCCGTGCCGGGAGATACCACCGCTGAAACAATCGCGGCCATCATCGCTGACGAAGCCGCTATAGGCATGATTAATAAAAAAACCACTGCTGTCCGCTTGATCCCGGCAGTGGGGAAAAAAGTGGGCGATTATGTGGAATTCGGCGGATTGCTGGGCCGGGCCCCTGTAATCCCGGTGAAGCCCTATTCATCGTCGGATTTCGTCCGGCGGGGCGGCCGGATCCCGGCCCCTATTCAAAGCCTGACAAATTAATCTGTAAAAATATACGGGCTCCGGCGGAACATCCAGAGCCCGTCTTCACTTTATTCTTCTACAACCTTGATTAGAACCTTCCTGCGCCGGGGACCGTCGTATTCACAAAAGTAAAGACCCTGCCAGGTACCCAGGAGGAGCTCTCCCCCGGCTACAAAAACTGAAAGGGAAACTCCTGTAAGAGATGACTTGATGTGGGCTGCTGAATTACCTTCGCTATGTCTGTACCCGTCTTCATAGGGAATGATCTTATTAAGCTCCATTAGAATGTCGGCCGTAACAGTCGGGTCGGCATTTTCGTTGATGGTCAGGCCGGCCGTCGTGTGCGGCACAAAGAGACGGCAGATGCCTTCCACCACACCGCTTTTGGCAACAATACGGTTTACTTCGCCGGTGATATCTACCATCTGCGTTCTCTCGCAGGTTGATACCTCCAGGGTGAAAATCTTAGAAGCCATGGAACCCACTCCCCTAATACTTGCCGCGGGATTCAAACTGCCGCATGCCCAGGTTAAAGGTTAAAATTTCAAGGTTGACCGACAGATCTACGTTCCTCAGCTCAATATGCTCAGGCACATTCAGGGAAACAGGCGCAAAATTCAAGATAGCCACCAGGCCGTTTTTTATCATCAGGTCTGCAACTTCCTGGGCAGCTTTGGCGGGAACCGCAATAATACCAATTTTTACCTTGTGCCTGGCAATTATTTCGGGCATTTTTTCCGGAGGACTGACTTCCATATCGACAATTTTTTTACCGATTTTAGTCAGGTCATTATCAAAAATACCGACAACGGAGAAACCGCGGTTGTTAAATCCCTTGTAAGTGCTTAAGGCAAAGCCGAGGTTGCCGGCTCCGACCAGCACCAGGGGCCAGGGCTCGTTGAGACCCAGGATTTTGGATGTATAATGCATCAGGTCTCTAACATTATATCCCACACCCCGAGTCCCGAATTCACCGAAGTAGGCCAGGTCCTTTCTTACCTGGGCGGGACTGACCCCTACTCCGTCTGCAATCTCAACCGATGATATGGTAACAACGCCTTTTCTGTCTAATTGTTCCAGATACCGGGAATAAACAGACAACCTTATAATGGTAGCCTCTGGTACCCTGAGTGTTTTCATTAATTAACCCTCCGAAACATTTCACAAACCTTAATTTCAAAAATATAAACTTAATTTTATCATAATTAACACTGTCTTTACAGATAAATCTGCTTGTGCAATTATGTACTATTCTATCTTATCAGAGCATCCAACGTCAAATAACTTTTTCCATGCCACCTGGTTTTATAATTCTTTATGCCCCTGGATTTTCCCGGCAAACCAGTTTCTAAAAAGAAACCCTGCTTTTAGCAAGGTGATGCTTCCCAGGTTTATTATATTGTAACTGCCGTGCCGCTGGCGGTTACCATCAACATTCCTTCCCTGATAACCTCGTAGTCGAGATCCACTCCCACCACTGCATTTGCCCCCAGTCTTCTGGCGTAGGAAGCCATCTCATCGATAGCGATTTTCCTGGCTTGGGATAATTTTTCCTCGTAGGCGCCGGATCGTCCGCCTACGATATCGGTTATACTCGCGAAAAGATCCCTCACAATATTGGCGCCCATAATAGCCTCCCCTGTAACAATGCCCAGGTAAGCCTGGATCTTGCGACCGTCAATGGACGGCGTTGTTGTTAGAATAATTATTAACACCCCCTTGTCTGATTATATCTTTTAAAAACCACGGCGTAAATAATGATTGTGAAATTTCGATCTTCATAATAATCATTAAAAAAGCTGCAGCTTGCCTTTTCATTATCTTTTACAAAATCTTTTTACAATAAGAAGCTTTCCGGCGCACCTGCTTAGAAGTAATAATCCCTCTGTCCCCCGGCAATCTGCTCCAGGATCCTTTTAGTTTTTTCCCGGACTGCCGGGCTGCTGATCAGCTCCAGGTGCCTGGCAATGGCTTCTTCACCGCTCCGCCTGGTTTCAGGAGTTGCGTAATCCATTAAAAATTCCTTGAAAGTGAGAATGGCATTGGGCTGGCACACATTTTGTATTTGTCCGCTTTTGGCCAGAGGCATAAAACGGTCCCCGGTCCTCCCGCTGCGGTAGCAGGCCGTACAAAAACTGGGGATATAACCGGACTTGCAGATGCTGGTGATAACCTCGTTGATGCTGCGACGGTCTTCAACATTAAACTGGGGTGATTCCTTACACGTGCCTTCCCCCTTCTTTTCCAGGCGGTAGCCGCCGACACCGGTGCAGGAGCCTGCGCTAAGCTGGGAGATTCCCACTTTAACCAGTTCGTCCCGGAAATCCGCTCTTTCCCGGGTGGATAGTATGATTCCCGTATAGGGGACAGCCAGCCGGAGAATAGCGATAATTTTTTTAAAGGATTCATCTGAAACCAGATGTGGAAAAGTCTCAAGGCTAACACCCCGGGCTGGTCTCATTCGCGGCACGGATATGGTATGGGGTCCGACGCCGAAAACCTCTTCCAGGTGCAGGGCATGCAGCAGCAAGGCCAGCACCTCAAATTTATAATCATAAAGTCCGAACAGAACACCGGCTCCTACGTCATCAATACCGGCCTCCATGGCCCGGTCAAAGGCGCAGGTGTGCCAGTCATAATCCCTTTTAGGGCCCGATGGATGCATTCTGTCGTAAGTGGGCCGGTGATAAGTTTCCTGAAAAAGAATGTAGGTGCCAATTTTGGCCTCTTTCAGTTTCCGGTAATCTTCCTCCGTGGTAGCAGCTATATTGACATTAATACGCCTGATGCTGCCGTTCTTTTCCTTGACCGAGTAAATGGTTTCAATAGCTTCCAAAACATAATCTATGGGGCAGTTTACCGGATCCTCTCCGCATTCCAGGGCCAGGCGCTTGTGGCCCATATCTTCCAGGACAGTTACCTCATTTCTGATCTCTTCCATGGTCAGCCTGCGCCGGTCGAGTTTATTATCCCGCCTGTAGCCGCAATAGATGCAATTATTGGTGCAGTGGTTACTGATGTACAAAGGAGCGAAAAAAACAAGCCTCTTGCCATAGATGCTTTCCTTAATCCTGCTGGCCTGAAGGTATATTCTTTCTAGTATTTCCCTGTCTCCGGCATGCAGGAGCACCGCCGTTTCTTCCGGCGTCAGACCTTCACACTGCCCCGCCCTGTCAATAATCCGCCTGGTTTCCGCCGGAGTCGCGGTGCGGGCTTCCTCCAGCAGTCTGAAAATATACCTCTCGTCTATGAAGTCCGCTTTATGTTGGTTCAAGAAAAAACCCTCCTCAATCTTTGTCTTCAAAAATTTAACTTTCATAATAATCTGGTCCCGGCGGTTTAATAAACCCCTTGAATTAACTAATACCTGAACCCCCCGTCAAAGGTTCCCGTACCCGTGCCCGAAGTCCCGGGCCACCCTGCGTCCGGCACTTTTTACCGTCCGCACCGCCTTTGCATAGCTTTCTTCCGGCATTTCCCCGAGCCCGTCCTTACCAGGGTAGATGCGGTAGTCCCCGCGGTAAGGCAGCGGTGTCATGTTCGGCATAATCACGTTGGCTCCGCATTTTAGGGCCCTGGCCCTGCTCCGGGCGTCCAGCGTGGCCGTAGCCGTGGTAGCCGGCAGGTGGGCCCTGGGCAGGACGAGACGGGCCAAGGCCAGTGTCTTCAAGACCTGTTCCAGGGTACCTGGGGGAAATCTGCCCAGGGGCGTCCGGTCACCCGGGATGAAGGGACCGATCCCGGCCATTTCCACACCCATCCCGCGCAGCAACAGGATATCCCCGACCAGGGTCTCCAGGGACTGGCCCGGCAGGCCGACGATATTCCCCGAACCCACCTGGTAACCAAGTTCTTTCAGCCAGGCTATTCTTTTCAGCCTTTCCTCCAGGGTGGTCCCGGGACGCAGGGCGCTAAACAGACAGGGGTCGCTGGTTTCGTATTTTAAAAGGTAGCGGTCAGCCCCGGCTTCCTTGAGCAGCGCGTACTCCGCCCAGGTCCGGTCGCCGATGGAAAGCGTAATGGCAACATCCAATTCTTCCTTCAACCTGCTGATCAGATCTGCCAGAACTTCGGCTGTATAGAATCCGTCCTCTCCCGACTGGAGGACAATGGTACGGCAGCCCAGGCCTGCGGCCCGGCGGGCGCTTTCCCTAATCTCCGCCGGACTCATACGGTACCTGACCAGCCGGCGGTTGTTTTTCCTCAGCCCGCAATACAGGCAGTTTCCGGCGCAGTAATTGGAAAACTCAATGAGCCCCCTTAAATGGACGTCTTCACCGACAAACCGGGAGCGCACCTCATCTGCCAGCTCAAAAAGGCTAGCGCTTTCCTGCTCATCCGCCCCCAGCAGTACCTGCAAATCTTCCCGGGACAGCTCTCTTCCGTCAGCAGCCCGTTCCAGCGCCTCCGCAAAGGCCTTTCGCATACTCATTCACTCCCGTTTTGCTTTCTTCAAGGAGGCGCAGGGCGCCCGGGAAGGGTGAAAGGGCCCGCCTTAGAATACCGTGCAAGCTGGCTATGAGCACCCCGTAGTTGACCACCGGCACGCCGGCGCCGGCTGCCTGCATGAGCCGGTGCAGCATTTCTTTGCGGTTAATCATACAGGCTCCGCAATGAACAATCAGTTTGTACTGCCCCAACTCCGAGGGCATCTCAATGCCGCTGGACCAGTCGAAGCGCAATTCTCCCCCCGCCTTCCGGCGCAGCCAGCGGGGTATTTTAACAGTGCCGATGTCATCCTCCACCCGGTGGTGGGTGCAGGCCTCGGCGATTAAAACTCTGTCTCCGGGCTTTAAGGAGTCCACAGCCAGCGCCCCGGCCACCAGCGCCTCCAGATCTCCCTTATAGCGGGCGAAAAGGATGGAAAAGGAGGTCAGCATGATATCCCCGGGGGTATCGGCGTCCACCTTGGAAAAAGCCTGGGAGTCGGTAACCACCAGCTTCGGCTTCCGGACCAGGCCGGCAAGGGCTGTCTTCAATTCCCTTTCTTTGACCACAAGGGCCATAGCGTCATTGTCCAAAAGGTCCCGGATCGTCTGGACCTGGGGCAGAATAAGCCTCCCCCTGGGAGCTGCCAGATCGATGGGAACAACCAGGACCACGGTGTCGCCCGGGTTAATCAGGTCGCCGAGAATGGTCGGCGAAGACCAGTCCTTGGGGGCCAACCGGATCATTTCCTTAACCAGTTGTTCGATGCCCTGCCGGGAAGCAGCGCTTGCCGGAACGACCCTGATCCCAAGCAACCTCTCAAATTCCGGAGCTTTAGCCTCCGGGTACAAATCGATTTTGTTCAGCACCCCCAGCACGGGTACGCCCTGCTCCCCGGCTTTCCTGATCAGTTCCAGTTCATAGGCTTTCTCCCCCGGGGTCTGGCCGGCGTCGATCACCAGGACCATTAAATCCGCCTTAGCAAGCACGCCTATGGTTTTTTTGATCCTGAGGTTGCCCAATTCCCCAACATCATCGATCCCGGCCGTGTCTATGAGCACTACCGGCCCCAGCGGCAGGATCTCCATTGTCTTATAGACCGGATCAGTGGTCGTGCCCGGTAAGCTGGAAACAATGGCTATTTCCTGGTTGGTCAGAGCATTGATCAGACTTGACTTGCCGGCGTTGCGCCTGCCGAAAATGGCAATATGGAACCTGCTTCCCCTGGGTGTCTCATTAAAGCTTCCCGCAGTCAAAGCAACACCCGCCCCCTTCCTACCAAAAAATATTTATTTAAAAAATTGGAGCATCACCCCAAAGGTCCTTTTCCTTGCGGTATTCAATTAAACCAGTCCCCTGTTAAAACCCTTACAGATCCTTTGAGAGCAGCGCCGTTTTAACTTTAACCCCCGCAATTCCGCCCAGTTTGCCGCTTAAGGCTCCGATTTCATCGGTGGAACCGTCGATAATCAAGGAGATTACCGATAAATCACGCTCCCTGTAAGGAATACCCATGCGTCCTACGATAATTTCGCTGTATTCACTGAGAACGCTGTTGATTCTCCTGGAGGAATTTTCCCTGTTTTCCACGATCACTCCGATAATCCCAATACGCCGCGCCAAATCTTCACCCCCCCACAACTCTCTCCATAAAGAAAGCCCCTTTTCCGCAATGCGAAAAAAGGGCCTGGTTAGCCGTCGATTCTCCTTGAGGTCAGGAACTTCCCTTTTTCGCAGAGCTTATTAAAGACCCTCCGGGACAGGACCCGCCCATACCCGTCAGGCTGCCTTTTCAGTTTGATTTTATTATATCCTTTTAATTTGTGTTTTCAATCACAATAACTGGAAAATTTACAACCAATAATTCACACTGCCAGAGCCGCCCGGAATGCCGCCCGGGAGGCCTCCACCGTCCGTTCGATTTGCTCCCGGCTGTGGGCCAGGGATACAAAAGCAGCTTCAAACTGGGAAGGAGCAAGGTAGACGCCCTGTTCCAGCATGGACTTAAAGAACGCCGCGAAGCGGGCAGTGTTCGATAAGCAAGCGCTGCCGTAATCATAAACCTTCTGGTCCGTAAAGAAGCAGCAGAGCATTGAACCCACCCGGTTGAAACCAACTTCAATCCCGGCCTCCCGGGCAGATTCCTGCAATCCCCGCTCCAGTTCAAAAGAGCTTTGCTCCAGCGTCTCGTAAACACCAGGCTGCTGCAAAACCTCCAGGGTAGCAATCCCGGCGGTCACAGCCAGGGGGTTGCCGGACAGCGTCCCGGCCTGGTAAACCGGACCGGCCGGCGCAACATGTTCCATGATTTCGCGCCTTCCGCCGTAAGCGCCCACCGGAAGCCCCCCGCCGATAATTTTCCCGAGACAGGTCAAATCAGGGGTGATCCCGTACTTTTCCTGGGCGCCGCCGTAGGCTACGCGAAAGCCCGTCATAACTTCGTCGAAGATCAAAAGACTCCCGTAAGCGCTGGTTATCTCCCGCAGGCCTTCCAGGAAGCCCGGCGCCGGCGGGACAACCCCCATGTTCCCAGCCACGGGCTCCACAATTATCGCGGCAATGTCCTCACCTTCCAGCCGGAAAATCTCCCTGAGCTGCGCCAGGTTGTTATAACCGGAAGTGATTGTATAGGCAGCCGAGCCCGGTGGGACACCGGGACTGGTGGGCACTCCCAGGGTCAGCGCGCCCGAGCCGGCCTTGATCAGGAGAAAGTCCGCATGCCCGTGGTAGCAGCCTTCAAATTTGACAATTTTGTTTCTTCCCGTGTAGCCCCGGGCCAGACGAAGGGCGCTCATGGTAGCCTCCGTACCCGAATTTACCAGGCGCACCTGTTCCACCGAGGGAAGCGCCGCCACGAGCATGGCTGCCAGAGTATTCTCTATTTCAGTGGGGGCGCCGAAACTGGTGCCTGTTTCCCGCAGGCACTGCTCCAGCGCCCCAATTACCCGGGGGTGCCGGTGGCCGAGGATTAACGGGCCCCAGGAGCCGACGTAATCAATGTACTCATTTCCGTCCACATCGTAAATATTCGAACCTTCCCCCCGGCTGACAAAGACCGGGTTTAAGCCCACCGATTTAAAAGCGCGCACTGGACTGTTCACACCGCCTGGAATATACTGTGCGGCCTCCTTGAAAAGCGTTACGGACCTGGAGTATTTTTTCTGCATTACGACAAACTCCTTTTCCTCAAAGTAGCGCATACTGCTCTTTTTCAATTCGGCGGTGCTGAAGAGCAGCCGGTATTGCTTCAGTCTGGTGGCCCGGGCGATTCTCTGAGCCGCCTGAACACACTCTTCCCTGGTCTGACCGTGTACCATGGTATAAAAATTATAGGGCCAGATTGGACGGCGAGGTCGCTGGTAACAGTGAGTTACTTCCTCAAAACTGGCCATGACAGGCCCAACCTCTTGAATTCTATGATCCGGCACATTCCAGACCACCATAGCGTTGGCCACATAGCCCAGGTCCTGGTGACGGACCACAGCTCCGAAACGCCTGATCCTTCCATCTTCAACAAATTGCTTAATCCGCCCGATTAGTTTCTCCTCGCTCATACCCAGTTTAGCCGCAATTGTTTCGAAGGGGCGGCTCACCAGGGGCAGGCCGTTTTGCAGTTCCCGGATGATTTGTTTATCCTGTTCGGTCAGTATGAGATTTCACCTCAGTCAAGATCAAAGTTTACCCTGATCTTAAAAATATTTTCCGAGGGCAGTGTCAAGATCTCCCGGATACCTGTACGCTCCCTGATTTCATCCAAAATCTCCCCGAGTTTGGCCCCGGTTGGCGCCAGAACTGTAAACCACATGTTGAAGAAGCCCTCTCTCAAGTAGTTGTGAGTAACTCCGGTGAAAGAGTTCACCACCCCGGCTACTTCCCTGATCCGCTCTTTATCGACATTCATGGCACACAGGGCGCCGCTGTACCCCAGTTTCCTGGAGTCGAAAACCCCTCCCAGGCGGCGGATGACCCCGCTCTCCATGAGGGCCTGCAGCCTGGCTAAAACTTCTTCCTCCGGCACACCCAGGGCAACTCCCAGTTCCCGGTAAGGCTCCGGAACCAGGGGAAAGTCCCTTTGAATCATGCTCAGAAGTTTTTTGTCCACGGCATCGAACTGCATGACTACGATTCCTTTCTGCCCTTGTACAGGCACCATGGCTCCTCACCCATGTAGTCACCCTGGTAAAAATAGGCACGGGCCCGGCAGCCGCCGCATATTTTTTTATAACGGCAGGAACCGCAGGCCCCTTTATACTCTTCAGTACGCAAAACCTTGAATATTTCAGCTTCCCGCCAGATTTCGCCAAAGGGCTTTTCCCTTACGTTGCCGGCGGGAATATTCAAATAGGCACAGGGCTGGACAATACCCAGGGGACTGATGATACAGTAGGACAAGCCGGCCAGGCAGCCCTTGTTGAAGCGTGTTTCCAGCCCCATTTCCGAGGCAATCCGCATAAACTGGGGGGCACAGGTGGGCTTCAGTTCTATTTTAACTTCGCTCTGCTTTTTCATAATCCGGCGGAGTAATTCTTCGTACTGTTCGGCCCTCAGTGTCTCTTTCTCGATGTTGACAGCCCGGCCGGTGGGAACCAGGAAAAAAATATGGTGGGCAATCGCTCCCTCCTCAACCGCGAAGTCGGTCAAGTCTTCCACCTCCGCCATGTTCCAATCCATCACGGTGGTGTGAATCTGAAAGGGCAGGCCTATTTCCCTGCAGGCGCGCATGCCGTCCACCGCCTTCTGCCAGGACCCGTACACACCCCTGAACATGTCATGAATCATGTGATCGATGCTGTCCAGGCTGATTCCCATGGCGGCAGCCCCGGCATCTTTCAGCCGTTTGGCCACTTCAGCGGTAAGCAGGGTGCCGTTGGTGCCGAAAACCGGCCGCAGCCCCTTTTCCCGGGCATGGTTTACCAGGGTATAAATATCTTTACGCATTAGGGGCTCACCCCCGCTGAAGATCATGATCTTAAACCCGACTTCAGCAATTTGATCAATCAGTTTCAGGCCCTCTTCCGTGCTCAGTTCCTGCTCGGCCTTGACTCCGGCGTCCCGGTAACAGTGCTTGCACATCATGTTGCAGGCATTGGTCGTATTCCACGATATGATCATACTTGTACCCCCTCCGACGTCGTCATTATGCTCTCAACTCCCAGGAAAATTTTATGATGCAAAGCTCAAACCTGAGGATCAGGCCCGGGTTTTAAATCCCGTTCCTTACTCCCGCAGCCATTTTGCGACGTCCAGGGCATGGTAGGTAATCACAATATCCGCCCCCGCCCGCTTGATGCCGGTCAGGGTTTCCATTACAATCCTGCGCTCGTCCACCCAGCCCTTTTGCGCTGCGGCCTTGATCATGCTGTACTCGCCGCTGACGTTGTAAGCCGCCACGGGATAACCGAATTCGTCCTTGACCCGCCGGATCACGTCCATGTAGGCCAGGGCGGGTTTCACCATAACGATGTCCGCACCCTCCTCGATATCCAGCCAGACTTCCCGCAGCGCTTCGTCAGAATTGGCAGGATCCATCTGGTATGCCCTCCGGTCACCAAACTGCGGTGCGGAACCGGCGGCATCCCGGAAGGGCCCGTAGTAGGCCGAGGCGTATTTGGCCGAATAGGCCATGACCGGCACGTCTTTAAAGCCTTCTTTGTCCAGGGCCCGGCGGATGGCGCCCACCCGCCCGTCCATCATATCCGAAGGGGCAACCATATCCGCTCCCGCTGCAGCATGGGAAACGGCCGTCCTGGCCAGAAGGTCCAGAGTGGGGTCGTTTGCCACCCGGCCGTCCCGGATCAGTCCGCAGTGGCCGTGGCTCGTATATTCGCACAAACAGATATCGGTAATAACCAGAAGTTCCGGAAAGGCTTCCTTTATTGCCCGCACAGCCTGTTGAATGATACCGTCCTCCGCGTAGGCTTCGGAACCCACCTCATCTTTTGCAGCCGGTATACCGAAGGGCAGAATCCCGGGGATTTTCAAGCGGGCTGCTACATCTAAGTGTTTTAAAAGCATGTCGATTGAATAGTTATAAATCCCGGGCATGGATTCCACAGGACGGGCGACACCCTTTCCATGGGTCACAAAAACAGGGTAGATTAAATCATCCACAGAAAGAACGGTTTCCCGGACCATCCGCCGGATGTTCTCGCTGCTCCTCAGACGCCTGGGACGCTGGGCAGGAAAAGTCATGGCCAAATTCCTCCCTTATTAGACTGTAATTATCCTTATTTTGAGGTTTCTCAGTTTTCAACTTGGTATCCGGACTACGTACCTCTTTCCTGATTATAACAGATTGAAATCGTTTTAGAATTGTTCTATCTATGAACTAATTCCTATTTCCTCATCAGTCAGGTAACAGGCAGGGTCGGATTCCCAGAAATCGCCGGTGACGGCCTCGGCCCTGGCCCTGAAGTTGCCGTTGCAGACATCCAGCCATTTACAGGCTGCGCAGCGACCTTTTAAGAGGGGCTTGCGGTTTTTTAAGCCGGCCAGGATGGAATGAGAGGTATCGGTCCAGATGTCACCGAACTTTTTCTCCCGAACATTGCCGAAGGTATGATTTTGGGTGAACTGGTCGGGGTGCACGTTCCCGCACCAGTCAACTGCTCCTATAGCTATTCCGGTGCGGTTGCCTCCGTTCAGCCGGAGAAGTTCCAGCACCCTTGCCGCCCTTTCAGGGTCGGTTTCTTTCAGCTTGAGGTACAGGTAGACACCATCGGCGTGATTATCCACGGTGAGGATTTCCTTGGCCAGACCCCGCCGGTGAAAATCCAGCGTCCGAGCCGCAATCAAGTCCATTGCCGCCCTGGCTTCCCGCCGGGATATGTCCTCCTCCATCATCTTGCTGCCGCGCCCGGAATAAACCAGGTGGTAAAAACAGACGCGGGGGATATTTTCCCTCTCCACCAGGTCGAAGATGGCGTCAAGTTCCTCGTAATTATGCCGGTTGATGGTAAAACGCAGCCCCACCCTCTGCCCGGCGGCAATACAGTTCCGGATCCCTCCCAGGGCAGCATCAAAAGCCCCGGCCCGGCCCCGGAAGCGGTCGTTGTTTTCTCCGATCCCGTCCAGGCTGACGCCGATATAGCCGATCCCCAGACTCTTCAGGGACTGCACGGCACCGGGTTTCAACAGCGTGCCGTTTGTGGAGATGGTCGGCCTGATGCCTTTGCTGCCGGCGTAAGCCGCCAGTTCCTTTAGATCCTTTCGCAGCAGGGGCTCCCCGCCGGAAAAAAGGAGTACCGGTACCTTAAACTCTGCCAAATCGTCAATAAAGCTTAAGGCTTCTTCCGTGGTAAGTTCTCCCTCATATTGTCTGGAATCGGAACTTGAGTAGCAGTGGATACATTTCAAATTACAGGTCCGGGTACAGTTCCAGACCACCACCGGGCCGCGCCCGCAAACCGCTCCGTGGATCTGGCCCCGGGAACCGGGGCTGTACCGGAGTGTGTCTCCGTAGTAGTCCGTGTCACATAAAAGCCTGGTTATACTGATCAAAAGATTTCACACCTTTACGGGTTCCATTATTTAAACGGTTTGTAAGCCGTAGTATCCCAGCAACGACCTGACCAGCCCTTCAATGGTATACTCTTCCGCCACCACGTCCACCTTGAGCCCCAGTTCCCTGGCGGTGCCGGCTGTAACCGGCCCGATACAGGCCACCACAACATTTTTCAGTAAAGCCTGGAGATCCGGGGCATTCAACATTTTAACCAGGTTGCGGACAGTTGAAGAACTGGTAAAGGTAATCAGGTGAATCTCTCCCTGCGCCAGCATCTCCCTGATCCTGGTGCTGTCACCGCCGCCTGCAACGGTGCGGTAGGCAGTGACTTCCGTCACGTCCGCGCCCATTTGCCGTAAAGCCTCCGGCAGCACTTTACGGGCGATATCCGCCCGGGGCAGGAGGATTTTCGTGCCCGCCCCAATCCTATCCCGCAAAGCCTCGATAATTTCCTCCGCGCGATATTTTTCCGGTACGGTTTCCACCAGCAGACCGCAGTTTTCCAGCGCTTCCCCGGTTTTAGGCCCAATGGCGCAGAGTCTGGCCTGATGGAGTTCACGGACATCCTTGTGCTGATGGCGTAGCCTCCGGAAAAAAGCCTGTACTCCGTTAACGCTGGTAAATATGACCCAGTCATAAGTCTTCAGTTTGCTGATAGCCCGGTCCAGGGGCCCGTAATCCTCCGGTTCCACCACGCGGATGGCGGGAAATTCCAGGGCCTCGCCGCCTGCTTCCTCAATGGCCGCCGACAGGGCGCTGGCCTGTTCCCGGGAACGGGTCACCAGCACCCTCTTGCCGAAGAGAGGCTTTCTTTCAAACCAGTTTAGTTTTTCGCGCAGGGAAACAACATCTCCAACAATAATTACAGCGGGGTTTTTAAACTCCGCACTCTTTGCCTTATCACAGATATCCTCCAGGGTTCCCGTCAGGGTTTGCTGCTCCGGCCCGGCCCCCCGCCTTACCAGCGCCGCCGGGGTTTGGGGGGAGCGGCCGTTTTCTACCAGGCGCCTGACTATGGCCGGCAGGTTGGCCATACCCATTAGAAACACCAGGGTACCGGCGCCGGTTGCAATCTTATCCCAGGCTATGTTCGGGTTTTCCTTGGTTGGGTCTTCGTTTCCGGTGATCACAGCCAGAGTGGAGGTGAGATTCCGGTGGGTCACCGGGATCCCGGCATAGGCCGGCACAGCAATAGCGGAAGTGACGCCGGGTACAACTTCAAAGGCGATGCCGGCTTCCACAAGGGCTTCCGCCTCCTCTCCGCCTCTCCCAAAAACAAAAGGGTCGCCGCCTTTGAGTCTGACTACAAGCTTTCCTTCCCGGGCTTTTGCTACTAAAAGCCTGTTTATTTCAGCCTGCTTCAATGTGTGACGGTCCGGCGATTTACCCACATAAATAACTTCGGCCCCGGGCCGGGCGAGAGCCGGAAGCCTGTGGCCGGCCAGGCGGTCGTAAATAATAACGTCGGCTTTCCGGAGCAATTCCGCTCCTTTTACTGTGATCAACCCGGGATCCCCGGGTCCGGCGCCCACAAGATATACCATTCCCTTACCGACAGCAATCACCCCCCAGCCGGATCTGATTCAAAATTTCACCGGCTCCCATGCGTACCAGCTGCTCTGCCAGCCGCACACCAATCTCTTCAGCTTCCCGGAGATCTCCCTGCAATGCTGAGCGGATTATCCATTCCCCGTCCAGGGTCGCCACAACTCCCCGCAGATGCAAACGTCCCTGTTCAACCGTACCCAGGGCTCCAACAGGAATCTGACAACCGCCCTCAAGTTTTTTTAACAGAGCCCTCTCGGCACTGACGGCACAACGGGATTCGTGATCGTCAATCCTTTGGGTCAGTCCTAAGATTTCATCGTCCCCTGCACGCACTTCCACACCAATGGAACCCTGACCCACAGCAGGCAGGCAGATATCGTAAGGAATTATCTGGGTAATCCTTTCCCGCCAGCCCAGGCGCTCCACTCCCGCAAAGGCCAGGACGGTTGCATCAAGCCCTTCCTCACTGAGCTTGCGCAGGCGGGTGTTGAGATTTCCCCGCAGGTTGACCATCTTAAAATCTCTTCTAAAGCCCAATAGCTGGGCGCAGCGCCGGAGGCTGCTGGTGCCGATCCGGGCGCCGGGAGGCAATTCCTCCAGCCTCTTCCCCTCCCGGGAAATAAGAACGTCGCCGGGGTATTCCCTTTTGCAGACAGCCCCGATAACGAGACCTTCCGGCAGGTCTGTGGGCAGGTCTTTCATGCTGTGAACTGCTAAATCGATTTCATTACCAAGAAGGGCCACTTCCAGTTCCTTGGTAAAGAGGCCCTTGCCGCCAATTTTCGCCAGGGCCACATCCAGGATGTTGTCTCCGAGGGTGCGAATTCCCTGTATTCGATAATTGTATTCAGGACAGGACTCCTTAAGCCTGTCCACCACCCACCGGGCCTGCCACATGGCAAGTTTGCTTTCCCTTGTACCCACGACAATTTCCCGCTTCATTTCGGCCTCCAAATATGCATTGGTTGTTATATAACTACCCCTTATTTAGCATCAGGGACTTTTTCTGGATGTTCAGAAAGCTTCCGCTTTTTAGGCTTCTGGCCCGGGACATCCAGGTTGAAAAGGTTTTGCAGAATTTCAGTGTACAGGTGTCCCTCCGTGGTAAGAGCATACCTTTTCAGCTGAATCACGGGGAGATGAAGGATCTGGTTGACAATGGAGTTGGCCAGGGAGTAGATCACCTTCCGGTCATGTTCCGAGAGTACGCCAAGACGGTTCAAAGCACGTTTTAACTCCTTCTGCTTAATCTCTTCTCCCCACTTTTTCAAAGCTGAGATGGTAGGCACGATAAACTGCGTCCCCAGCCACTTCATAAACTCTTCCAGTTCTTCTTCAATGATCTCCTCCGCTCTGGCCGCGGCCTTCCTGCGCTCAGCCAGGTTTTTGTCCACCACAACGTTTAAATCATCTATATCAAAAAGGCTGACACCTTCAATTTGTCCAACCTCGGCTTCAATATCCCGGGGTACGGCAATATCAATCATAAATATTTTGCGCCCCCCCCTTTTTTCCATGACCAGGCTCATCTCTTCCGCTCTCACCACACAGTGGTTAGCTGCGGTGCAGCTGATCACAATATCCGCTTCTTCCATGTAACGGTACAATTCACTGAACTTGACCGCCCTGCCGTTGAACTGCGCCGCCAGGGCCGTTGCCCGGTCAAAGGACCGGTTTGATACAATCACCCCGGTTACACCGTTGGCCACCAGGTGCCTGGCTGTGAGCTCACTCATTTTGCCGGCTCCGATAATGAGTACGGACCGTTTTGCCAGACCGGCCAGATAGCTCCTGGCCAACTCCACGGCAGCGTAGCTCACGGATACCGGGTTCTGGTCGATACCCGTTTCCGTGCGCACACGCTTCCCCACCGTAATCGCCTGCTGGAACAGTGTGTTTAAGACCCGGTTGGTAGATTCGTATTCAACTGCTTCCTGGTAGGCTATACGTACCTGTCCCAGGATCTGCGTTTCCCCCAGAAGCATTGAATCCAGCCCTGCTGCAACACGGAAAATATGACGGATTGTATCATACAGAGTGTGGCAGTAGGTGTAGTTTTTAATCTGGGAGATATCTACTTTGGACCAGCGGGATAAAAAATCCCAGATGGCGTTCATACCTTCATCCATTTCCATGGTTGCAGCATAAATTTCAGTCCTGTTACAGGTTGATAAAATAGCGCAACCTTCAATAACGGGGTATTCCTTCAGCCGCAGGAGAGCTTCCTTAAGGTGGCTCCCTGCAAAGGACAGCTTTTCCCGCACCTCCACAGGGGCTGTTCTGTGGTTAAGGCCCACAACCGCAATAAGCATTCAGCAGCATCTCCTTTACCTCACCAATCCTGCCTTCTTTGAGGAGGCCGAGAACTCCGTCAGCGGCAAAGCTTTCCAGTATCTCTCTCTTTTTCTCCGGATCTTGAACGTTGCGTATGACATCCTCCCGGAGTTTCCCGACCAAATCCAGGTACTCTTGATATTGCGGTCCATAGATTACTTCCAGTTCTTCACGTATTTTCCTGGCCAGCATCGGACTCTTGCCATCCGTTGAAACTGCAATTGTCAGGGAACCACGCTTAACTATCGATGGAACAAAAAAATTCCCTTTGCGGGGATCGTCAACTATATTGACAAGCAGGTTGCGGGCAACCCCCTCTTCCGCAACCTGCCGATTAACTGTTTCCTGATTTGTTGAACCAATTACCAGGAAAACTCCCTCCAGGTCGGGCGGGCGGAACTGACGTCTACGGCAGTCAATTCTGCCTTCATCTGCAAGGTTTTCAAGTCCAGGGGTTATTTCCGGACTGACAACCCGCACAAGCGCACCGCATTCCAGGAGCGATTTAACTTTGCGCTCGGCAACCGGTCCACCGCCAACAACCAGGCAAATTTTTTGGGATAAATCCAGGGATATGGGATAACGCCCGGGCAAGCTTACACCACCCTTTTGTTGATTAAAACTTCCTCACTCCTACAAAATCCGCCGCCAGATTCAAGGTTAACCTGGTGGGAATATCCGGTAGATGCTTCAACTGTTCTTTTGCCTTCTTAATATACTTTAAGGCAATCTCAAAAGAATAGTCAATGGCGTCGCAGTCCTTGATTATTCTGATACATTCCTGAACCTCATCCTCGCTTTTATCTACTTTGTGAACAAGGATTTTCAGACGTTCCCTCTGTTCACTGCAGGCCAAAGCACGAATCACCGGAAGGGTAATAACCCCCTGACGCAGGTCTCCGCCCACCGGCTTACCCAACTGGCTTTGCTCCGAAACCATATCCAGGATGTCATCGGTAATCTGGAAAGCCATGCCGATACCGTGCCCGTAACGCCGCAGGGGCAGGTGAATGCTTCTCGGAGCCCCGCAGGCCACCGCACCCAACTGCGCGCTGGCTGCTATCAGAAGAGCAGTTTTGCGATTAATCCGGTACAAATAGTCCCTGAGGTTCTGTTGAACATTAAACGATGCGGATATTTGATGGATTTCACCCTCACACATTTTTACGCTGGTATCGGACAGGACCTTTGAAATCAGCGGTATTTCTTCATAACGGGCGAGCAGGTTCAGTGATTTCGCAAAGAAGTAGGAACCGATATGGATTGAAATGCTGTTGCCCCACTTGGCTTTTACCGTAGGAATACCGCGGCGGGTCATGGCAGCGTCTACAACATCGTCGTGAACCAGACTGGACATATGGATCAGTTCCATGGCAACGGCCAGCGGCAAAACCTTTTCCAGGTCATAATTATAGAATTTAGCACTGAACAGGATCAACGCCGGCCTTAACCGCTTGCCGCCCGCATTCAGAAGATGGGTAGAAGTCTCCGTAAGAAGAGTATTTTGCGTGCGTACTACGGAATTAAGTTCTCTTTCCACCACCTGCAAGTCCTGCTTTATATCTCTAAAGAACTCCAGCATCACAACATCCCCACCCACTCACATCAAAAAACAAAAAAATATCTCTATCGACATAAAAACTAATCTAGCATGCGCATTACCTTAGTAGAATATTCGCTGATTCAGGATGAAATCCTTCATCTTAACCGGGAAAATTGTTTGAAAAGTCCTTCCACTCCAAGAAATAGTGTTCTGCTATTTGTTAATTATGATGTATTTTGTTGTATTAAACATAATCTTGTCGAAAATAATTCAAATCATGTAATCCTTTCCGGCTCATCATAACTCACATTATCATGACCGTTTTATAAAAAAGAACCTTTCTTGCCTGACTGCTTCTTTAATGTTATAATGGTTGACGCAGTAATTGATCAAGCTAATTTTTTGGGGGTGGATGGTGCCTGGTGGTGCTCCTGGTCTTCAAAACCAGTCGTGGGGCAGTGCTCCTGTCCCTGGTGGGTTCGATTCCCACACACTCCCGCCAGCTCAACAGCCATGTGGGCTACAGGTAGATTGGTGGCAAGGCGAACGAATTCCCTCTTTTCTTATCTGCTTTGAAAACACAGGTAAGCAAAGGGGGTTTTCTTCTTATAGCAAAAAACTTCTATCTTGACCGGGGAGGCAAGAACCATTTGGCAATTAATTACATAAAATATTCCAACATAAATTGTTAATTTGAAATG
>DBRJ01000007.1 GCA_002305915.1 Pelotomaculum sp. UBA1371
CATCTCCGGATCAAGTCCGGTACGGATATAGCGCTTTTAAACGGTCTGGCCAACGTTATCATTGCCGAGGGACTCTGGGACAAGGAATTTGTTCAGGAGCGCACCGAGGACTTTGAAGCCTTTAAAGCATCTGTGGCCAAGTACACACCCGAATACGTGGAAGAAATTACAGGCGTTCCCGCCGAGACAATCAAAGAAGTTGCCCGGGGCTACGCCAAAGCAAAATCGGCATCAATTCTCTACACCATGGGTCTCACCCAGCACGTCTGCGGCACCCACAACGTTTTCGCCGTGGCCAACCTGACCATGCTCTGCGGACAGATTGGTAAAGCGTCCAGCGGGGTTAACCCCCTGCGGGGCCAGAACAACGTCCAGGGCGCCTGCGATATGGGTGCGCTGCCGGCTTTCTTCACGGCGTATCAACCTGTGGCGGCTGAAGCCAACCGGGCCAAGTTTGCCGCCGCCTGGGGTGTGGAAGAAGTTCCGGCCAAGCCCGGCCTTACTGTTGGTGAGATCATAGAACAGGCCGGCGAGGCGATTAAAGCCATCTACATCATGGGAGAAAACCCGGTTCTGTCCGACCCGGACGCCGACCATGTGATTCATTCTTTAGAGTCCCTGGACTTCCTGGTGGTGCAGGACATTTTCCTGACTGAAACGGCCCAACTGGCCGACGTGGTCCTGCCTGCAGCCAGCTTTGCCGAAAAGGACGGTACCTTCAGCAACACCGAGCGCCGTGTCCAGTTAGTACGCAAGGCCATTGAGCCCATTGGGCAGTCCAAACCCGATTACGAGATTATTTGTCTGATTGCTACGGCTATGGGCTATCCCATGAGTTATAATTCGGCCTCGGAAATCTTTGATGAAATGGCTAGGCTTACTCCGTCCTACGCCGGAATCAGCTATGAGCGCCTGGAGCAGGGGAGCCTGCAATGGCCCTGCCCGACTCCCGACCATCCCGGGACCAAGTTCCTACATGTTGGTAAATTCGGCAGGGGCCTAGGCAAATTCCACCCGGTAGAGCATATACCGCCTGCTGAAATGCCTGATGAGGAGTACCCGTTCATTCTCAGCACAGGCCGCAGGAGATATCACTACCATACCGGTACCATGACCCAGCGGACGGACGCCTTGGAAGTATTCTATCCAACGGAGTTCCTGGAGATAAATTGCGCTGATGCTGAGAAATTGGGCGTCTGCGACGGGGATATGTTGAAGGTTTCCTCCCGCCGCGGTACTGTGGAAATTGAAGCCAAGATTACTGACAAAGTCGTTCCGGGCATGGTCTTTACTTCATTCCAGTATCCGGATGTGCCTATTAACAAGTTGACCAACCCGGCCCGCTGTCCCATCGCCAAGATCCCCGAGTACAAGGTCTGCGCGGTGAAGGTCGAGAAGGCAGGCTAAACGGGAGTACAGTATTTTGAATCAGTGCATTTAAGAATCCTTGCTATGACTTGCGTAGCATTGCCCGGTTGAAAAGCCGGGCAATGCTTCTTGGCGTTCGTCCGGCTTGCTACAGCGCCGGGTGATGAAAGAAACCCCGGTATTAACTGGCGGTAAAACAACTCACAGGCGAAGTGGCGGGTCAGAAGGAAACCGCAGGGAGAGCTGGGAGCAAAGTTCAAGTGAAAGGGTGGCAATTAGCCGGCACTAAGGATTTGGGGTCTGGATGAATGTAGCGGCTTTAGTAGAGATCCTGTATAATGTAAACAGGAAACACTCCTTGAGTTTTTACGCCGGGCCTTAGCAAGGAAGTCCTGCATAATGGAATTGGGTAACTTAGAAAATTTCACAGACCGCTACGCCCAAAACCTTAACGTAAAAATCCTGAAAAATGGGATAGACAACCCGGGCAGTGGGGGAAGAATGACCTGGATGTCGGATACCTGGCTTGATCATAATAATACAGAGTATACCCGAATATACCCGGTTCATTTTTCCGCCTATACAACCTGGTTAGGCATGGACAATTACCTTTGATTGCGTTTTGTTATCTGTATCTTTTAGAACAGGCCGTGGCTGTTGTTGAAAAAAACCAGAGGGAGGTGTAAAGCCCGGTTTCTTGGCAGTTAGAATCAGAGATAATTGCCGGGATTGGGTATAACCTTCGCTTAATAATAGTACTACAGGAGTATGGCGAGGTTAGGTGCCTTTGCGGCTCAGAAAGGAACCTGAGCGGTGGGTAAGATCCTTTCCGGCAGAAACGGCCCTATGGACCAGGCGGTGAGTCAAAAAAGGCGCTGCCAGGAAGATGCAGGTGCTATAGATCTGGCTTGCAGGGCTGAAATCTGTGATACTGCCTCTACGTTGAACAACGGGTGAATAACTCCAGTAAACAATATTTGTTCAGTTTAGAAACCAGGTTTCCATGCGAAAAGATATACCTATACTTGGCCTGGCCGGTTATTCCGGCTCCGGAAAAACAACCTTTTTGGAGAAGTTGATTGCTGAATTAAAGAGGCGCGGCTACAGGGTGGGCGTGATTAAGCACACCCACCACCAGGTGGAATTTGATCAGCCGGGCAAGGACACCTGGCGGCACGTCCGGGCCGGAGCTGATGTTGTAGCCCTGGCTTCGCCGAAAGGCGTCTTTCTAGCCAAAAAATTGGATTCCAGCCCCACCCCTGAAGATGTCCTGGCGCTTGTTGGTGATGTTGACCTGATCCTGATCGAGGGATACAAAAGGGGACGTTGGCCCAAGCTGGAATTTTACCGGAGCGGCATGAAGGAACGGGTGCAAGTTCCCAAAGATGAGCTGTTAGGTATAGTCAGTGACATTCCTTCCAGTCAGCCTGCCTTGCCGCATTTCTTGCCGGAGGATATAACCGGCGCAGCCGGTTTTATTGAAAGTGTCCTGCTAGATAAAAAACAATAAGATAAACCGGCTTTTCTCAGCCCCGGGAATTACTTTGGGGGTAGCTACGGAAATATTATGGACAACTCCTGCCGCTACTAAATTGCGGGAACTATGTTTGTGTAAAAAATTCTTTGTGGTTAACCCCTCCTTCAAAGACGAAATACTAAAAATAAGCTAAAAATAAAAGCCCGCATCCATTTTCCCCGGATACGGGCGCAGGCATTGATTACTAACATCTTTATTTGAAAATTTCAACTCCCTGCTTTTCCACAACATGTGAAATGCGTTCCTTTCCTTTTGTAGCGGATAGATACTTTGCAATGATTTCTTCAACAAGTGCCGGAAGGTCTTCAGGTTTTACACCTTCTCTAATTAGTTGCCCTAAGACCTGTTTGCGGCCGCCCCTGCCGCCGACATAAACCTTGTAACCTGAAGGTGTTCCTACAAAGCCTATATCATTACTCTGGCTTTCCATGCAGTTCCTGGGACAGCCGCTTACAGCAATTTTAAGGGCAGCCGGCATACTCCGGCCGGCAAAGATCTTGTCCAGGGCCAGCGCGTCCTGCAAGCCGTCCTGCGCCGAGTATCTACAGAGACTTCCTGCGCAGCCCTTTACATTGCGTATGGTTTTTCCACCAGGACCTATGCTTAAACCCACCTCTGCCAGGCCGTCCCTGACAGCCTGTACTTGATCAGCGCCCGTCAGGATGACGATTCGCTGTCCCGTAGTAAATTTAGCCAACCCGGCGCCCTGTTTGACCAGTTCGGCAATTTTAGCCAACTGTTCACCTGTAACCAGGCCGGCTGGTGTAGCTACCGCCACAGCCGTTGTCCCGTTTGTCTGTTTAATTACGCAATCCATCAAATCAACCTCCTTATATGTTTATTTTTAATGTCCAGTGCATGCAATTAACTCTCCTGCAGATAGATTAGGAAAAAAGTGCATCTTAATTGTTATGCCTGGCTACCGGGCCTATCATGCGATGTTTTAGACCTAATGACCGGAGCGGGCGCAAATTGTTATCAGCCTGTTTGCTAAAACAGGTTCTGTTAAAACCAGGATAATCCAATGCAGCACTTTTTTAGTATTGCTGTGGCCGGACCGGTACAGTTGACCGGTTGAAGCAGGTTACTTTATATTTACCTGATAAAAATTACAAAAGTCTTTCCATAGGCTGAAAATTTTCTTAAACAACCCTGCTTAGTAAATGACCAGGAACCTGTTGTAAGAATACTGCTCCTCGTGTTCCATTATCGAACTAATATTTTACTCAGTGGTTTAGCAGCCGGTTTTGCCTGATTAGTTTTACTCATCACCAGAGTTTTAAGGAGCAAACCCCGAATATCTTCCAGCCGGTTGTCCGGTAAAAATGGTTGACTCTCATGTGTCGATATGGAACAATTATTGCATGGGGTATATCAGTAAAGAACAAATCAAGCTGTAGAGGTTTCATTATCTAAATACTCTTCAGGTCAAAAAATGAATTACAATAAATAAAGGTTTATTGGTGCCTGAAGTATTAAACGGGGGAATATGATGAACATCAGTAAGTTCGTATCGCCAGAGATTATATTAGGGCTGGGGGCCATTTCCCAGGTGGGTGAAAGTGCGGTCCGCCTGGGCGCCAATAAGGTTTTTCTGGTCAGTGATGAAGGTGTAATTAACGCCGGCTGGGTTGAAGAAATACTGGGCTATTTAAAGGCTGCAGGCCTGCAGTACGAGGTTTTTTCCAATATTACCAGCAACCCCAAAGATAATGAGGTGACTGAAGGCGCCGCTCTTTATTTGGAATCCGGCTGTGACGCAATCATCTCGGTGGGAGGCGGGAGCCCTACCGATGTTGCCAAGGCGGTTGCCATCCTGGCCACAAACGGCGGAACTATCCAGGACTACGAGGGGGTTAACAAGGTTCGCAGGCCTCTTCCGCCGATGCTGGCTGTAACCACCACAGCCGGTTCCGGTTCGGAACTGACCCAGTTTGCCATTGTGGTGGACAGGCGGAGGAAGTTGAAAATGACAATAATCTCCAAGTCTCTCGTTCCGGATATTGCCATTATTGACCCGGTGGTGCTCCAAACAAAAAGCGCCCGTCTGACGGCGGCGACGGGCATCGATGCACTGTCCCACTCCATTGAATCCTTTGTTTCCCTGGCAGCCACACCCCTTACGGAAATCCACGCTCTCAACGCAATCAAATTGATTTCCCGGAATTTAAGGGAATCAGTGGCCAGCCAGACCAACATGGAGGCAAAGAACAACATGGCCGTGGCCAGCCTGCAGGCTGCCCTTTCCTTTTCCAATGCCATCCTGGGCGCCACCCATGCCATGGTTCACCAGATAGACGGGTTGCTGGATACGCACCACGGTGAATCCAATGCCCGTGTGTTGCCCTATGTAATGGAATTTAATATGATCTCCTGCCCCTACAAATTCAAACAGATTGCAATAGCCCTGGGCGAGGACGTTACCGGTTTAAGTACCCGTGCGGCTGCAGAAAAGGCAATCAGTGCGGTACGCTGCCTGGTTAAAGATATCGGTTTGGGGAAGGGGTTGGCTGAAATCGGACTTAAGGATGAGCATATTCCTACCCTCAGTCGTAATGCAGTCAAAGATGCCTGTCTGATAACCAATCCCAGAGATGCCGATGAGAAAGACATTGCCGAACTGTTTCATCAGGTTTTATAAGAAATGATGGAGCAGTAAACAAAATAAGCTTGGTTAATTCCATTCTTCTGGCGTGGGGAAAAGAGACCGGGAAANNAAAGGGGTGAGGTTTATGTTTAATGAAAAAGAAAAACTCATTGAAATTCTCACAGGGGTCAACTCTTCCAAGTTAAACTATTACATCGAGTTAAAGAAGCGAAACAAGGAAATTGTTAAGCAAAATAACCGTCTTGAGATTATTTATCAGCTGGTCCGCGATATAAATATTGATATGTCCATTGAAGACATTATCAAAAGGGTGTTTGGGAAACTGCCCCTGGCTGTACCCTGTGATTTTTTGGGGTTGGCCCAGCTCCGGAAAGGCAAGCTGTGCATGACCGCAATGATGCCCCAAATCCTCTACGGTTATCCTCCCATTCCCCGGGACTCTGTTCTCTGGCAATGTATTGAGAGTGGAGATGCCCATGTTTATGATCCTGTTTCCAAGGATGACCCCTTTATCCTGGAGAATCCTGCTCTCTCCGACCAGATCAGTTCTATGGCTGTTGCGCCGCTTTTTGCCAGATCGCTGGTAAATGGTGTTTTACTCGTGGGCAGCGGAATGCTCTCTGCATACTCCCAGGCGGAGTTGAGCTTCATTCAACAACTGGCGGACCATCTTGCCATCTGCATCCAAAACGCCCGGCTTTACGAGCAGGTTTCCCAGGCCAAGAGGGAATGGGAGGCGACGTTTAATGCTGTAGCCGAGCCCATAGTTTTAATTGATACCAACTACAACATTCTCAGAAGCAACAACCGTCTGCCTTTAGATTTAAATCCAGCCGGGGATTCCGGGGATAATCCAAAGCATTTAAAGTGTTTCCAGAGGCTCTGGGGCCGGGCTGAGAAATGCGAGAATTGTCCCATGGACGAGATTGCCAGAACTGGGAAGCCTGTTTATGAACGAGTCCAAACGGATTCCGGGCTTATCCTCGACATTTGTTACTACCCGGTTTACAATGAGAAGAACGAGATCTTTGCGGTTATTCATCACATGAAGGACATTACCGAGCAAGTCAAGATGGAAGTGCAGCTGGTGCAGTCCGCAAAGCTCGCCGCCATAGGAGAAATGGCTGCCGGGGTGGCCCACGAACTGAATAATCCGATGACAGTGATTATAGGTACAGCCCAGCTTATGTTGAGAGAAACTGAAGAAGGAAAAGCCGAGAGCGAATTGCTGAACGATATCGTAAACTGCGGACTGCGCTGCAAGAAGATCATCCAAAACTTACTGACCTTTTCCAGGCAGGACCAATATCCCCTTGCCCTTACGGATATTAATGAAGAAGTTGGGCGTGTCTTGAGCCTGATCCAGTACCAGATTAACCGGAACAACATTGAAATTATCCAGAACCTGCAGCCGGAGCTTCCCAAAATAACTGCCAACGGCCACCACCTGCAGCAAGTGTTAATCAATTTTCTCCTAAATGCCCGGGATGCTCTGGATACAGTAGAACGGGAAAAGAAAATTGAAGTTCAAACTTCGTTAAACACCGGCAGCAACGGGCAGGAACAAATTGTTGTTACCGTAAAGGACAATGGCATCGGGATTGCTCCTGAAAATCTCTCTAAAATATTTAATCCCTTTTACACAAGCAAAGAAGCGACCAGGGGTACCGGATTGGGATTGTCCGTGAGCCTTGGTATTGCAGAAGCCCATGGCGGCACCATTACAGTTGAAAGCGTGCCCGGGGAGGGCAGTACCTTTTCGATGGTGCTTCCAGTTGAAACCAGCTAGGTAAAAACAAAAAGCATAATTTAAATTAACATAAGTTGCAGGGGGGTGAAGGATTGCCCGTAAAAAATATTCTAATCATTGACGACGAAGTTGATGTGGGGACCTTTTTTAAACGCTTGCTGCATAAAAAGGGCTATCGGTTGACCGTGGCCGTCAACGGGGAGGAGGCGGCCACGGCCATCCAGGAAACGACTTTTAATGTGGCAATGGTTGATCTGAAGCTTCCCGACACCGACGGCCTGACGCTCCTCCAACAGATCAAAAGCCTGCAGCCAGGTTGTGAAGTGATTATTATGACAGGCTACAGTACCACCAGGACGGCTGTTAAAGCTATTCAGTTGGGCGCTTTTGACTACCTTGAAAAGCCCTTCGATGATATCGACGCGGTTGAAAAGTTGATCCAGAAAGCTTCGGAATACGGGATCCGGGGCTACGACGGCAGGCCCTTAAGCTCCGATTGGGCCCCCATTGCCGACAAGATAGGTTTTCAGGTTGGCGTATCCCAGGCAATGCAGAAACTGGTTTCCATTGCCTATAAAATAGCCAAGAAAAACATCAACATTTTAATCCAGGGAGAGACCGGTACAGGCAAGGAGGTGCTGGCCAGGTTTGTCCATGCCGCCAGTAACCGGGCAGACCAAATTTTTATTCCTGTGAATTGCGGGGCGTTGCCGGAAAATCTTCTCGAAAGTGAGTTGTTCGGCCACGAGAAAGGCTCTTTTACCGGTGCCGGGAGCATGCGCCGGGGCATTTTCGAGATGGCCAACAGGGGTTTTTTGTTTCTGGATGAAGTGGGGGAGTCCAGTCCTTCGATTCAGGTGAAGCTGTTGCGTGTCCTGGAAACAGGTGAGTTTTTACGGGTCGGCGGAGAAAAACCGATTAAAACAGACGTACGGGTTATTGCCGCCACAAACGTTGACCTGGAGCAGGCCTTGAAAGAAAAAACATTCCGGGAGGACCTGTTTTACCGGCTTGATGTGGTCCGTCTTGAGGTACCCCCGCTGAGGTCCCGGATGGAAGACATTCCGCTGTTGGTGGAGTATTTTGTTAAAAAATTGAATCCCGAACTGTTTGTTTCCATGGAGGCTATGCGCCTTCTCTGCAGTTATTCCTGGCCTGGTAATATCAGGGAACTGTCCAATACCATCAGCCAGGCTGTGGCCCTTTGCGACGATAAAATTATTCTGCCTGAGCATCTGAGCAGCAAACTAACGGCCGAAAACCTGGAAGTTGTTAACCTTGAAAAGGGGGTTGCCGGCTCCTTATGTGTCCGTAACCCTCAGGCGCCTTTGCAGCCGAAGTCTTTGCCGGACCTTTTGGAACAGTATTCCAGTGAAAATGTGCTGGAGCAGCTGGACGAGAGCTGCCTGCCCCGGATTCTGGAGGTACTGCGACAGCTGGAGGACAGGCTCATAGAAACTATGGTTAAGAAGGGAATCCCGACTCCACCACCGCCCACTTTGAATGAGACTGAAGCGGAGGCCATCCGGGCCGCTCTGAATTATTACAGGGGAAATATCACCCTTGCTGCAAAAGCCCTGGGCATCGGCAGAAATACATTTTATCGCAAGATGAAAGACTACAGTATTAAATTTTAGGCTCAATGAGGTGTTTTTTAACATGTAATTAATTCCCGTACATCCAAATAGCAGTGTTCCATCTTGGGATACACCTCTGTAAGAAACCAGATTTGTTCCATTTTAGAGCGTGCGTTCCAATTTGAATAGAGATAATTGTTTATTATTCTAACAAGGCAAAGGAACTATCCTGCAGTTATTTACCCAACCCACCGTGCTGACAGCCGGTGGGTTAATAATTCTTCTAATAGCAGCTTTTTTCCTGGAGAAATCCTTTATCTCCAGGTCCCATTTTAATGGCATCAAACTTGCGTGTTTTAAAAATTGCCTGTATATTTTCACTTTTGTAATATTACTAACCATGCTTAAATTTCTGGCGGGAGGTGAGTGTTGAAGTCGACAACCGGTTACCTGTTTTTTGAAAATACATGGAGGTGTAATAATGGCAAAAAGCAAAGTGTTCTTTACCCCTGCGGGTGCAACAAACTGGTGTGAAAGCATGATTTGCAAGGCCAAGGAAATGTTTTACGTGGCTGAGCTGGACAAGTGCATTAAGCCTGGCGATTCTGTAGCTATTAAGCTTCACTGCGGCGAGTATAACCGCACCGCTTCACTGAGGCCGGAATACGTAGCTGCTATCGTGGAAGAAGTCAAAAAGTGCGGAGGCAAGCCCTTTGTAACAGACACCACAACCCTGACCTATCACCTTTACAATTCCCGTTTTGATGAAATCAACATCAGGAAGTGTGCTTACAGGCACGGCTTTAACCCGAACTCCCTGGGCTGCCCCTTCATCGTTGCTGACGGATTCATCGGCCATGACGATATCCGCGTTGATATTCCCAACGGCAATATCTTGAAGGAAACCTATATCGGCCGGGCCCTGGGCGCAGCTGACGCGGTTATCAGCCTGATCCACTCCAAAGGCCACTCCATTACCTCATTCGGCGGCGCCATCAAGAACTTCGGTATCGGCGGCCAGTCCAAGCGGGGTAAATATGTAACTCACCTGGCCATGTGGGGCGATCCCGCCGACGCCATCGGTTATCCCCTGGTCAACAAGCAGAACTGCGCCGGCCTGGACTGCAAATGGCACAAGTTCTGTATCGACGGCTGCCCCGAGCAAGCCATCAGCATTACGGAAAAAGGCCTGGAGCTTGATTACAACAAGTGCCGCCTCTGCTACAGCTGCCAGGTCACCTGCATGTTCACCGGTGAAAGCGCCATCGGTTTCCGGGATGACTATTTCCCCTTTGCTCAGATTGCCATGTCGGATGCCGCCAGTGGCGTGTTGAGCCTGTTTGATCCCGGCAAAATAGGCTATATGGCCCTGATCATGGACGTTGCCCCCGAGTGTGACTGCTTCCCGTGGCACGGTCAGTACATCGTTCCCGATATAGGCATTGCAGCCAGCAAGGACATCGTAGCTATAGACGCCGCCACTCTCGATCTGATCGACGCCGCCCCGAACCTGCCCGGCAGCCGTGCCGACGCCCTTGGTCTCAAGCCCGGCGACGACAAGTTTGCAGCCGTCAACCTGGTCACCCCGCGGATCCAACTCAGGGCCGCCCAGAAGCTCGGCATAGGCACCATGGACTACGAACTGGTGAACTGGGAGCCCGTGCTTTCCCCCGAAACTATCGGCAAGCACCAGATCATGGACGAAGTCTGCACCACCGTCCTGGCCAAGCATTTCAAGTATGGCCATCCTACCAAAGACACCGGTGCAGAGCCCTTCAAGAGAGTCAAGCTTGTTGAGGGCGCCTGGAAAGAATTCGCAGAGTAAACACTGTTCTTTGAGAAGATTGTACCGCAGACCGTTAGTCCAAGATAATCTTGGACTAACGGTGTGTTTATCTAGACAGAATAATTTATATCATATATTTTATAATAGTGTTTAAACTAGAGAGGCGGGGGGATCTTTATGTCGGATGTATTTTTGGTTGACGCCAGGGCTGCCAGCGTCAGGGAAAACTATGTCGATAAAATCAGATTGCTCTTCAGGGCGCCAGGATTTGCAGAAATGATTCCCAAAAACCCGAGGGTAACCTTTGTTAAGGCCAACTACAGCCCGATCGGTTATACCAGACACATCCGGCCGGTACTGGTGGCCGCGGTGGTGGAAAGCATCAGGGACCACGGCGGCAATCCCGCTGTTACCGATACCTCCGGCTTTTTCCCCAGGGGAAATTATGTGGGAGAACAATGGTTTACCGGCGCCGACATGATGGGTTACTCCGAAATGGCTCTGGGCTGCGAAAGGGTCCTGGCCAACGGTTATGAAGGCGACGACGGCGAGTTTATCTCAACCGGCGGGGCTGAACTGGGTGGTGTTGAAGTAGCCAGGGCAATTCGCGAGGCTGCCTGCCTCGTGGTTGCTTCCCACTTTACCGCCCACCCCATGGCGGGTTTGTCCGGAGCCATTGTCAATGTTGGTCTGGAAAGCCTGAATAATTCAGGCAAGGCCAGGGTTTACGAAGATTTGAAGCCCGATTTTTTTAAGGAAAACTGTAAGTCCTGCGGCACCTGTGTGGATTACTGCCAGTGGCAGGCCTTGAGCTATGCAGACGGAGTCCTGGCTTACGATCCGTCGCGTTGCGCCGGTTGCGGCAACTGCCTGGTTTCTTGCCCCCACAAGGCAAGGAGTTTTTCGCCGGAGCAAATTGTGTCCTTCCAGCGGAGGGTTGCGGAGGCCTCGGCGGCTGTTGCCAAGACACTAGAGAAACCAGTTATTTACATTAATTTCCTGCTTGATATTGTGCCCCAATCCTACCGCTACCATTGGGCAGATGTACCCTTTGTTCCGGATCTGGGTTTTGCGGCATCTACCGACCCGGTGGCGCTGGACGCGTTTTGCCTGGATCTGGTGGCCAGGGCCCCCGGTGTTCCCGGTTCAGCTGCCGAAGAAGCCGGCGCTCTGAAGTGCGGGGTGGAGAAGTTCAAGGCCATCACCGGCGCAGACCCGGTCGTGATGCTGGCCCACGCGGAGAGTCTGGGCATCGGTTCGAGAAACTACCAGGTACTCATTGCAGGGAGGTGATAGCCCGATGACACAAGATATGGAATTATTTGAAAAGATCAACATGAGGGAAAAGGTAAAAAAAGAGTTAAATGATCAGCATGGGCCTATTAGGGATGCTTTACAGGATGTTCGCTATAAGATTGCCATCCTGAGCGGTAAGGGAGGCGTGGGTAAGACCAGCGCGGTCGTCAACATTGCCTCTGTCTTAAAAGAAATGGGCCATAAAGTAGGGATTTTAGACGCTGACGTGCACGGGCCCAGCGTCCCCAAGATGACAGGCTTGAATAAGCGAACCGATTTGCAGGGAGCCTGGGGTATGAAGCCGGTACTGACCGATGACGGGATCAAGGTTATGTCCGTCAGCCTGTTCTGGCCGGGTGAAGCAACGCCGGTGATGTGGAAGGGTCATTACAAGGCCCGGGTAATCCGGCAGTTGCTTGCTGCGGTGCGCTGGGACGACCTTGACTACCTGCTAATCGATCTGCCTCCGGGGACTGGTGATGAGCCGGTCACCATTATGAAGTCTATTCCGGGTCTGGACGGCGTGGTGGTCGTAACTTCGCCCCAGGAAGTATCCGTGGCCGTATGCAGCAAGGCCATCAGCAGCGCCAACGAACTGGGTGTCAAACTGCTGGGTCTGATTGAAAACATGAGCGATTTCATCTGTCCCCACTGCGGTGGCGAAATTGCCCTGCTGGGCAAAGGCAGGGGAGAAGATCTGGCCAGGACGTACAAGATCCCCTTCCTGGGCAGGATTCCTTTGAATGAGAAGGCCGGAAAAGCAGCTGACGAGGGTGTGCCGGTGGTGCTGCGCTATCCTGAGTCGCCTGTAGCTGTTGCTTTCCGGGATGTTACAGATAGGATGCTTGCTATTTTAAAGGAGAAGGAGGAGAAATAAGTCTTGAGAATTTTAATCACCGGCGGCGCCGGCAACATAGGCCGGGAACTGGTCAGAAGAGCGCTTGCAGCCGGCAACGAGGTGACCGTTTTTGATATTCCTCCCGCCAATTATGAGGGTTTGGAAGGCAAGGAAGGTATCACCGTCGTCAAAGGTTTTGTGACTGACACCGAAGCCATGGCCCAGGCCGTTAAGGGGGTCGACGCGGTTATTCACCTGGCCGCCCTGATGACCCACCTGAGCACTGACCGGGAGAAGACCATGTCCGTGAATGTCGGCGGGACCAAGACCGTCCTTGATGCGCTGAAAAAAGAGGGCCGCGACGTACAGTTTGTCTTTTCCTCTTCGGTGTCCACCTACGGCTGGACAACTGAGGATACGCCGCCGATCAAGATTGACCATTCCCAGGTGGGCATGGACCTTTACGCTGAAAGTAAGATTGAAGCCGAAAAAGTTGTACTGGCATCCGGTGTGCCCTACACCATTTTGCGTATTACCGGTGTCGTCATACCCCAGTTTTATGATCCCAACCCCTGGCAGTTTTTAAAAGACCAGAGGGTTGAGTTTGTAGCCCGTGACGATGTGGCTGCCGCTCTGTACAGCGCCGCGGTGACCCGGGAAGCCCGGAACAAGATCTTTAATATCGCGGGGGGCAAAGAATGGCAGATGCTTGGCCACGAGTGGGCGGCAAAGCACCTGGCCGTACTGGACTTCCCCCTTGAGGAAGCCGAGTACTCGGAGCATCCCGGCTGGTTTGACTGGTATGATACTGAAGAAGGCCAGGCTATCCTGAAGTACCAGAATACCACGCCGGAAATGTTCTTTGAGCAATTGGCCGAGGCTGTTGAAGCGTTTTACAACGAAGACGACGAAGAATAAAAAGTCCCAAAGAAAACATAAAATAATTTATTTGAGGGGGTTATTACTTCATGGCTGGTTATCCTGCACACGAAAACGCTGCGACTACACTGGCAAACTTGAGAGAGGCTTTGGCTAAGGCTGAAGGGGATACCAAGGCGAGAATTGAAAAACTAATTGAAACCTTGGATCCGATTAAAGACAACCGTACTTTTATGCGCACCCAGAAGGCTGAAAGAGTTACTCAGGGAACTGTAGAAAACAGCGAGGCGCTCAAGAACAATCCGAACGACGAAGAAAAGCTGGCAGCCCTTGAAACGGATATTCCCTATCTTGTGGAAAGAGTCAGAACAATGGTCGTCCGGATGACCTAAAAAAAGAAACAATAAGTTTTTCTGCCTAAAATAATTATGTTTGTTATGTTCAACAGCCCGGTTTTTTGTACATTATTTATAATGGGGTTGATGAAAAAATGAGTTTGCCGGCTGAAAAGAAAGATCTTAATGAGGCCGTAATGGAAATAGGAAAAGGTTCTTTAACGCTGATTCAGCGGTTTCTTTCCGGCCGGGTTTCCAGGGACGACCTTTTGACGGCTCTGTCAAATTTCCCTGTGCGGGAAGTTATGTCCGAACACTGGGGAGAATTGATTTCCGACTCCAAATATGTACCTCACTGGAAAATACTGCAGACACTGCAGGGCCTGCTTGACGAGCTGGGTTATCAACTGGGGGAATATGGAGAAGCTACATTGCATGATGACCTCAGGGAAATAGCTTTAAACATGAAGCTCATCTCCGAGCAGGAAGCTAAGGGCTAGGGTGGGACTCGCAGCCAACTTGCCTTGAATAAATGTATTCTGCATGTACAAACATACTATATTAAGCGAGGAGCCTTTGAATATGGTGAAAGATGAACTGCGCCAATTACTGGAGGATGTAAAAGACAATAGGGTTGATGTTGGAGACGCCTTGAACAGGTTGAAAAACTTGCCTTACGAGGACCTCGGCTTTGCAGTTTTGGATCATCACCGGGCGCTGCGCAAGGGCTTTCCGGAAGTGGTGTTTTGCCAGGGTAAAACGGTAAAGCAGATTGCCCAGATCTTTAAAACCCTTTGCGGGGGAAAGAGAAGCATTCTCGGCACCAGGGCTTCCAGGGAGGCTTATGAAGCGGTCCGGGAGATTTACGCTGACGCTGTATATCATGAGCTTGCCCGCCTTATTGTTGTGCACCGGGGCGAGCCGCCCGTGAAGAAGGGCAACATCCTGGTCATGAGCGCAGGGACGGCCGACATTCCAGTAGCCGAAGAGGCTGCCATCACCGCCGAAATTATGGGCAACAACGTGCGGCGGACCTATGATGTCGGTGTCGCGGGGATTCACCGGCTCCTGGATAAACTGGAAACGATTCGCTGGGCCCATGTTATTATTGTAGTGGCCGGAATGGAAGGGGCCCTGGCCAGCGTTGTGGGCGGACTCTGCGATCAGCCCATGATCGCAGTTCCTACCAGCGTAGGCTACGGCGCCAGCTTTAACGGATTATCAGCCCTTCTCTGCATGCTGAACAGCTGCGCTTCGGGAGTGGGTGTGGTCAACATTGACAACGGTTTTGGCGCTGCCACCATGGCCAACGCTATTACCCAGATGTTAGATAAAGTCAGCACGGCTGGCCCGGAGGCCGGGGAAGAACCCGCAAACGGAGCCAAGCCGCGCGTAATAAAGAGGGAAAGCGCATGAGAATAGCATATTTTGATTGTTTCTCGGGAATCAGCGGGGACATGTGCCTGGGTGCCTTAATCAGCGCCGGGGTTGATTTCGACCGCTTAAAGGAAGAGTTGACTAAACTGCCGGTGGAGGGATATGCCCTTCGCTGGGAAAAGGTCAAGCGAAATGGTATTACATCTGCCAATTTTTTTGTGGACATGCTGGATGTGGAACAGCCTGAGAGGCGCCTGGCAGACATACACGGGATTATTGATAGAAGTGAGCTGCCTGAGGAAGTTAAGGAAAAGAGCAAGGCGGTTTTCAACAGGCTGGCGGTAGCGGAGGCAGCTGTCCATGATACCACGCCGGATCACATCCACTTCCACGAGGTGGGAGCCGTTGATGCTATTGTAGATATTGTGGGAACTGTGCTGGGTCTCCATTTACTGGGGGTCCGGAAGGTTTATGCTTCACCCCTGCCCATGGGAAGGGGTTTTATCAAGTGCATGCACGGGATTATTCCCTCCCCGGCACCGGCCACCCTGGAAGTTTTGCAGGGCATTCCCATTTACGGGACAGGAATTGAAGGGGAACTGGTTACCCCAACCGGGGCCGCCCTGATCTCCACTCTGGCGGAATCCTTTACCAGCCTTCCACCTTTAACCGTCAGTAAGATTGGTTACGGAGCAGGTAAAAAAATGATGGCTCATCCCAACCTTTTGAGGTTAATCCTGGGTGAAATGGCTGAAGGCAGTTTAACCAGGCCGGGTCACGGTCATACCGGGCATCATCACCCACATCACCATCATAATCATGAGCATCACCCTCATGATCATGGTGACGAACACTGCCACATGCACCCCCATGATCACACCGGGGCAGTGCATGTCCACACCCATGACCATCAGCACGGCCAACTCAGCCATACCCACCTTCATGAACACGGGCATGCTCACCTTCACCCGGAGGGAGAAGGCATCCAGGGTCAAGAACATGAACATGAACACAGGCATGACCATGACCATGAGCATGACCACGGACAGCAAGCATAATTTTAAACAAGAAAAATAATAGCTGCAAGGCCGGTGGCAAGGGGGTTATCCGGTCAGGCAGGCTAGTTTACTATAAGTATAAAACCAGCCATGTTTAATACAGGGTTGACCACTAACCATTATAATTTGTGATTAATCCGCAAGGTTTCACAGGAAGGCCGGGTCTTTGATGCCTGAACGTATAAAAAAGGTAAATATTTTAAAAGGAATCATCAAGGGTTATAAGAGTGTGCTGGTTGCCTTTTCAGGAGGAGTAGACAGTACCCTGCTTCTTAAAGTTGCCCACGATGTTTTGGGCGAGAGGGTCTTGGCCGCCACTGCTGTATCAGAAATTTTTCCGCCCGGTGAAAGTGAATACGCCAGCGCTCTGGCCCGGCTGATTGGCAGTAAACATTTGGTTTTTGAAACAAGTGGACTGCAAAGCCCCGCTTTTGCCGGGAACCCTCCCGACCGCTGCTACCACTGTAAAAGAGAAATATACGCAGAGCTCCTTAAAATTGCCAGGGAGAGGGAACTTGATTATGTGGTGGACGGGGCCAATGCTGACGATGTCGGTGATTACCGTCCAGGACTGCGGGCAGGTGTGGAAATGGGAATAAAAACGCCTTTGCTGGAGGCCGGCCTGACCAAGGAGGAGATCCGGGCCGTCTCCAGGGAACTGGGATTGCCAACAGCAGACAAACCAGCCAACCCCTGCCTGGCTTCGCGCTTTCCCTACGGGACGGCGATAACCGGTGAGGGACTGAAGCAAGTTGGCGAGGCTGAGGAAGCATTGCGGGAAATGGGATTTGCGGGGGTCCGGGTAAGACATCACGCCAACCTGGCCAGGATTGAAGTATCCCCCGGTTCCATGCCTGCGGTGCTGGAAAAATCCCGGTCCATTGTACTGAAGTTCAGGGAAATAGGATATACATACGTCACTTTGGATTTGCAGGGCTACCGTACCGGGAGCATGAACGAGATGCTTGAAATCTGAAAGTGTTCAGGCTGCGTACAGGTAAAGTTGCGGTGATTATTTTTAAATAAGGGTTAAAGCACATTCCTCCATTAGAAATAGTCGTATTTATAAAAGTGAAGTGTTATCATATAGCACACATCTGCTCTAATTCGGAACAGGTGTGTGATTTTTGTACAGGCAAATAAATAATAAATCGCATTTTTAAACATATTTTTTGGAGCTGAGATGCTTAAATCAGGGTAAAATAAGTGGCATAGGGATTGCATAATTTACGTTATGTAAGCAAAAGCATATATGAGACAGGCAAATATTGTGTTATTATTAATAATACACAAGAAAAAATAGTTTTTGCCTCGATCTCAAGCTGCTGATTCGAGATAATGGTTACTTTAAGGCTTCTCATAACAAAGTTTGCGAACATTGTTATTCACTATCCAGGCTTATTTTGGGCCTTTTTTCAGGTTTTTCGTTATGCTGAACCGTGCCTAACGAGGAACTTGTCTACTTGAGGGGGGGTGTTCAAGGGTAGGTTGAAGAGGGGTTTAAAGGTATAGGTAGGCTGGCTTTGCTTAATTGATTTATTATGTGAATCTTGGAAAGATATCGACTTGTCGTGGCGCATAAGGTGTGAACGGCGATGTTTATTTTCCAAGATCAGGCGGCCTAAAGCAAAACAAAAATAATATTCAGTATTGGAGTGAAGAGAGTGAAGGGTTTAATCAAAAAATTTGTTAACATCAATGGCGCGAAAACCACACTGGTCGTAGATCCGGATGCCTTGCTGGTTGATGTCCTGCGGGGCCAACTGCATCTCACCGGCACCAAGGTCGGCTGCGGCAAGGCTCAGTGCGGCGCCTGTTCAGTTATTATGAACGGCAAGGTGATCATGTCTTGCGCCACCAGAATGAAGCGGGTGCCCGATGAGGCCATCATCACCACCATCGAAGGTATCGGAGCTCCGGACAACCTGCACGCCCTGCAGCTGGCCTGGGTCAAACACGGCGCTGCCCAGTGCGGGTTCTGCACCCCCGGCTTCATTGTTTCGGCCAAAGTCCTCCTGGATGAAAATCCCAACCCCACCCGAGAAGAAGTGCGCGATTGGTTCCAGAAGCACAAAAACGTCTGCCGCTGCACGGGTTACATTCCCATTGTGGACGCCGTGATGGATGCCGCCCGCCTGCTGCGCGGCGAAATCACCGTGGAAGACTTGAGCTTCAAGATGCCGGCTGACGGTAAGATCTGGGGAACCGATTATCCGCGTCCCTCGGCTGTGGGCAAAGTCACCGGCACCATTGATTACGGCGCCGACCTCGGATTAAAAATGCCTCCCGGCACGCTTCACCTTAAGCTGGTCCAGGCGCAGGTTTCCCACGCCAAGATTCTTTCCATCGACACTTCGGAAGCGGAAAAAATGCCGGGTGTCTACAAGGTTGTCACCCATAAGGATGTCAAGGGGAACAACCGCATTAACGGCTTGAACTTCCCGAGTAATAAGGGCGACAGCTGGGACAGGCCCATCCTGTGTGATGAAAAGGTCTTCCAGTTCGGCGATCCCCTTGCCATCGTCTGTGCGGACACGGAAGCTAACGCTCAGGCTGCTGTAGAGAAGGTCAAGGTTGAATTGGAAGTGCTGCCGGCTTACATGAGCGCGCCTGCCGCCATGGAGCCCGACGCCATCGAGATCCACCCCGGGACGCCCAACGTATACTACAAGCAAAGGGTGGAAAAGGGCGAAGATACTGCTCCTTTGATGGAAAAAGCGGATTATGTCGTATCCATGGAAGACTTATTTGTGGGACGTCAGCCCCACATGCCCATTGAGCCGGACGTTGCCGCAGCTTATTATGATGAGCAAGGCCGGCTGGCAATTATGTCCAAGAGTATCGGTCTGGACCTGCACGCCGCCATGATCGCCGACGGCATCGGTTTGAAGCCTGGTGAAGAATTTGTCATGGCCCAGTTCCCGGGTATCGGCGGAACCTTCGGCTACAAATTCAGCCCCACCATTGAAGCTATGGTGGGTGTGGCAACCATGGCCACCGGCAAGCCCTGCTTCTTGAACTTCACCTGGTACCAGCAGCAGACTTATACCGGCAAGCGCTCGCCGTTCTTTATCGACCTGAAATACGGAGCCAATAAGGACGGCAAGATTATTGCCATGGAGGCCAACTATGCTGTGGACCACGGTCCCTACTCCGAATTCGGCGACCTCCTCACTGTCCGGGGCGCCCAGTTCATCGGCGCCGGCTACGGTATTCCCAATATCCGCAGCACCGGCTACACGGTCTGCACCAACCACTGCTGGGGTTCCGCCTTCCGTGCCTACGGCTCGCCCCAGAGTCTGTTCGCCTCCGAGACGCTGATGGACGTCCTCGCCGAGAAAATGGGTATGGATCCGCTGGAGTTGCGCTATATTAACGCTTACCGCCCCGGCGACACCAACCCTTCCGGTCAGGAGCCCGAAGTCTATTCCATGGTTGATGCTTTGGATGCCATCCGGCCCAAGTATAAGGCGGCCCTGGAAGAGGCCAAGAGACTTTCCACGCCTGAGAAGAAGCGCGGCGTTGGCATATCCGTCGGCGTTTACGGCTGCGGCATTGACGGTGTGGACGGGGCCGAAGTCTGGGTAGAGCTTCTGCCGGACGGCAGGATCCAGGTAAGCACCAACTGGCAGGATCACGGTCAGGGCGCCGACATGGGACTGCTGGCAACATCCCACGAAACTCTGCGGCCTATGGGAATCAAGCCGGAACAAATTAAGCTGGTTATGAACGATATGGCCCTGGCTCCGGCCGGCGGCCCGGCCGGCGGCAGCCGCTCCCAGTTTGTCATCGGAAACGCCTGCGTCAACGGCTGCGAGCAACTGGTGAACGCCCTGAAGAAGCCCGACGGGACTTACATGACCTATGAAGAAGCTGTGGCAGCCAAGATTCCGACTAAGTACATTGGTCAGTGGAGCACAGCTGTAGGTGACGCAACCGCCTGCGACGAAAAAGGTCAGGGCAAACCCTTCCTTTCCTACATGTACGGCGTTTTCCTGGCGGAAGTGGAAGTGGATACCAAGACAGGCAAGACCCGGGTTGTGAAGATGACCCTGGCTGCTGATATCGGCAAAATTGCCAACAAGGCTGTAGTGGACGGGCAGATTTACGGCGGTATGGCTCAGGGCATCGGCCTGGCGCTGACCGAAGACTTTGAAGACCTGAAGAAACATAGCACCATGGCTGGCGCCGGTATCCCCTATCCGAAGGATATTCCCGACAATATGGAAATCATTTATCTGGATCACCCGCGTAAACTGGGGCCGCACGGCGCCTCCGGCGTTGGCGAACTGCCGCTGACTTCGCCCCACGCCGCCATCTGCAATGCCATTTACAACGCCTGTGGCGTGCGCATCACCCAGACCCCGGCCTTGCCGGAAAAAGTGCTGGCCGGACTCCAGGGCCGCGAAATACCCATTATGAAACGGCCCATAAAAGACCCGGCGTACTAAGGTTGTTACAATACAATTATCTCCATTGGACTGCTTAGATGGAGTTGTTAAACCCGGTATAGCGAAGTGTTTTAGATAAAGATTTTTAGATAGCGCTGTATCGGGCAGGCAAGAGAAGCAGCTTGTACCGTGAAGTGATTATTATACCTAAAACGGGCTAAACAGTTGTATGCTTTTAGTTCGTTTTAGGTTACCCTGTTTTTAGACGAATAATAAGTAGTTATTTAATAAATGGATACAATGGGAAATGGTGGGATATTATGGATCATAAGCAACTGCGTGAGTTGGAAGAAAAATGTACTCAGGGTTTACCTCCAGCCTGCACAACCACCTGTCCTGTTCATGTGGATGTGAAAAGTTTTCTGGCAGAAATGAAGGCCGGACGCTTTGACGGGGCTATGAAGATCTTAAGAAAAGCTCTTCTCTTCCCGGGTATCATTAGCCGCATCTGTGACCATCCCTGCCAGGCCGCATGCAAGCGGCGGGAGGCGGGAGATGCCGTTTCCATTGCCGCCCTGGAAAAGACCTGCGTAAGGATGAGTTCAATACCGCCTGAGCGAATATCTATCCTGACTAAAAAGGACAAACGTGTTGCCGTAGCCGGGGGTGGGCTAAGCGGTCTTACCGCAGCTTTTGATCTGGCTACAAAGGGTTACAGCGTGGTCCTTTTTGAGTCTAAAGACCGCCTGGGCGGCAGCATCTGGGATATACCGGAGGAGATCCTGCCGCGGGATGTTATTCTTGAAGAAACTGCCGTAGTTGCCAACCTGGGTGTAGAGATCCGGTTCAACGCTACTGTAGGTGAGAACCTTTCCTTAACGGACTTATGCCGGGATTTTGATGCTGTTTATCTGGGTGCAGGAAGATACTCACAGGATACATTCAACCTGCAGACCTCCCGGGAGGGAAGAATCCTGATCGACCCGGTAACTTTCAGCACCAGCCAGGAGGGGGTTTTTGCCGGGGGCGGCCTGCGCACCGGCCGGGAGTATTCGCCGGTTCTTTCTCACTCCGACGGCAAAAGGGCTGCGAAATCGATTGACCGCTACCTGCAAAAGGTATCCCTTTATGCTTCCCGGGAAGATGAAGGCCCTTATCAGTCCAGGCTTTTCACCAGCACAAAGGGGGTTGAACCGCTTTCTGCCGTTGTACCGGCCGATCCCGTCCAGGGCTACACCAGGGAGGAAGCCATCCAGGAAGCCGGACGCTGCCTCCAGTGTGAGTGTCTGGAATGTGTGAAGGCCTGTGAATATCTGGCCCACTTTAAAGGGTATCCTAGAAAATATCTGCGTGATATTAATCACAACCTGAAGATGGTCATGGGTGCCCACACAGCCAATAAGATGATTAACTCCTGCAGCCTGTGCGGTCTCTGTGAGGAAATCTGCCCCAATAATTTAAATATGGGGGAAGTGTGTAAAAACTCCAGGGAAATCATGGTCAAAAAAGGGAAGATGCCTCCCTCGCCCCACGATTTTCCCCTGCGGGACATGCAGTTCAGCAACGGTGAAATGTTTGCCCTGGCCCGGCCTGAGCCCGGGCAGGAAAGCAGCAAGCACCTTTTTTTCCCGGGTTGCCAGTTAAGCGCATCGTCCCCGGAATACATCGTTAAAACCTACTCTGATCTTAGGAAAAAGTTGACCGGCGGAGTCGGCTTGATGCTGCGCTGCTGCGGAGCCCCTGCCGACTGGGCCGGTAGAAAGGAACACTTTCTGGAGGCCCGGCAGGAAATCGTCAGGTTGTGGAATGAAATGGGCAAGCCCTGTTTTATTCTGGCCTGTTCGTCCTGTTATCAGGTCTTTCAGAATCATCTTCCGGAGATTGAAATAGTTTCACTGTGGGAAGTGATGGATCGCCTGGGGCTGCCGGATGTCTCCACCGGTAAAGCCGGTGCGGGGAAAGTGGCTGTGCACGACGCCTGCACCACCCGGCAGGAGAAGCATGTTCACGACAGCGTGCGCAGAATTCTTGGACGTCTGGGTTACGAGGTGGAGGAACTGGAATACAGCCGGGAAAAAACAGAGTGCTGCGGTTACGGTGGTCTAATGTCCTTTGCCAACCCGGAGCTTGTACGCAAGGTCATCGACCGGAGGATCAAGGAGAGCGAGACTGATTACGTGGCCTACTGCGCCATGTGCCGGGACAAATTTGCCTCCAGGGGCAAACGGACCTTCCACCTCCTGGATTTGATCTACGGCGGCGGCAATTCACATTTGGCTGAAAAGAAGGACCCGGGTTATTCTCAAAGGCATGAAAACAGAGCGCGTTTAAAGGATAAACTGCTCAAGGAGATCTGGGGTGAAAAAGTGGAAAAGGCGCAGGGTTTTGCAGCAATTAAGCTGGATATCGATGATGAGCTGAAAGCTGTAATGGAGGAACGGCTGATCCTGGTGGAGGATGTCCAAAGGGTCATTGATTATGCCGAAAGGACGGGAAACAAGTTGTACAACAAGGACACCGGGCATTTTATGGCCTACCACAGGCCGGTCAGCGTAACTTACTGGGTGGAGTATTCTCCCCGGGGTGATGGTTTCGCAATCCACAACGCTTACAGCCACAGGATGCAGATTGTCGGGGAAGTGGAAAAATGAGCGGACAAATGAATAAAATTGAAAAGCAGAGCTGGCAGTGTTGTAAGTGTAAAATCCCAATGAGCCCGGGCAACGTCAAAATTACTTATCTGGGCAACGATTTTACCATCGAATTACTAAAGTGTCCCCAGTGCGGCTTGACCCTCGTTCCGGAAGACCTGGCCGTCCGTAAAATGCTCGAAGTAGAGCAAAGTCTGGAAGACAAATAAAAATCTTAACTATAAGAAGCCTTGCGTTTAACTAATATGCTAACGGGGTTTATTAGAGCCATTCGCTTTTTTGGCAGGGTTTTTCACAGGGCGTCATGTTTTTTTTCAGGCGTCGCTACGGCGGCCTGGTAGATTGCCTTCGGATTTGCAATACACCAAATAGCGGTACGGCAGATTGCCGGAAATAAGTATCGAACGGTAGGAATTCAATTATGCATCTAACCCCAAAAGAATCTGTTCAGGTTTACGAGAGGGAAGAAATACGCCGTGCAACCGGGGCTACTGTCCGGCCCGGTGGTTTCACGTTAACGGACCGGGCGATTTCCTTTTGTTCTTTCTCCCCTCAGGACCGCATCCTGGATGTGGGCTGCGGTACCGGGGCTACTGTGGAGCATTTGATTAATAACTACAAATTGAAGGCAACCGGTGTTGATCCCTCCCTATTGTTGCTGGAATGCGGAAAGCAGAGGAACCCTGGCCTGCCTCTAATCCGGGCGGTGGGAGAAGAACTGCCCTTTGCAGAGGGGGAGTTTGACGGCGTTTTTGCGGAGTGCAGTTTTTCCCTGCTGAAAGACGCAAAGCAGGCTTTACGAGAGTTTTACAGGGTTTTAAAACCAAAGGGCAGGCTGGTAATATCCGATATCTACATCCGTAATCCGGAAGAAAGCGTGCAGTTACGGCGCCTGACCCTCTATGGCTGCCTGGGGGGCGCCAGGACCAGGACAGAATTGGAAGATTTGCTCAATTCAAGCGGTTATAAAATAGTTTTATGGGAAGATCACTCAAAGCTCCTGGCTGTGTTTACTGCCAAATTAATCCTGACCGGTGGCTCCCCGAGTATTTTTTGGGGTAAGCCGCCCTGTGGCCCGGACGGTTGTCAAGACATCCGGAAGACAATCAAAAAAGCCAGGCCGGGTTACTTTCTTCTAATTGCCGTTAAAGCCGGTAAGGCAGTTTCTTGAATCATGTCCGGACAAAAAACAAATGTAAGGTCACAGTTTATTTAAAAACCGGCATTAAGGTAAGGTCCGGGCCGAAAGGAGTAATTTTTAAAAGATGTCATTTGATTTGTTTAGAATGATGGAACTTCGCCGCCAGGGCTTTAGATGCAGTCAGATTATTATGGCTCTGGGACTGGAGGCCGGGGGCAAGGATAATCCTGACGTGATCAGGGCCATGACCGGCCTCTGTGGCGGGATTGGTTTTTCCGGGAATATCTGCGGCTGTTTAACCGCAGGGGTCTGTTTATTGGGTTTATATGCCGGCAAGGGGACGCCGGAGGAAGAGGAACATGAAAAGTTTATTTTAATGGTTGATGAGCTACTGCAATGGTTTAATAAGGATGTTGCCGAGTCCTACGGCGGGATCAATTGTATCGACATAATAGGCGAAGATCTGGCAACCAGGACACCCAACCCTAAATGCGGGCAGCTTATTGCCGGCACTTACCAAAAGGTTGAAGAGATTTTAAACGAAAATAATATTAAGATGACCGGTGAATAACGTGAAGGTAAAAAAAAGAATTCTTGCCACTAGTGAAAGCCTTTGTCCCCACTGTCTGCAAAGGATACCCGCGGCAAGGGTAGAGCGGGGAGATAATATTTACCTGGAAAAAACCTGCCCGGAGCACGGTTATTTTTCAGTTCCCGTGTGGAGGGGAAAACAGCCGTCATATGAATCCTGGGCCAGGCCCCGGGAAAGGGTGGAAACGGCTGTCCCTTCGACTTCCGGCGGTCGGGGCTGTCCCTTTGACTGCGGCCATTGCCAGGAACACCGGCAGTCTATCTGTTGTGTCCTCCTGGAAGTTACCAGCCGCTGTAATTTGGAGTGCCCTGTCTGCTTTGCCAGTGCCGGGGAGGAGGAAGTTCCGGACCCCGACCTGGAAACCATCAGGGGCTGGTACCAGCGACTCCTTGATTCAGGTGGCCCCTATAATATCCAGCTGTCCGGCGGGGAACCGACCCTGCGGGACGATCTGCCGGAGCTGATAGCGCTGGGCCGGTCCCTGGGCTTCAGCTTTTTCCAGCTTAATACCAACGGTTTAAGGCTCTGCCGGGAACCGGAATTCCTCGGGGCTTTAAAACAGGCCGGGCTGTCAACGGTGTTCCTGCAGTTTGACGGGACCCGGCGGGATATCTATTTGCAGCTGAGAGGCAGGGATATTTTAGCTGAGAAATTGGAAGTAATCAAGTTGTGCGGAGAAGCCGGTGTCGGTGTTGTGCTGGTGCCAACGGTGGTTCCGGGTGTCAATGACCAAAATCTCGGTGAGATTATACAACTGGCTGTGGAAAACATACCGGTGGTAAGGGGCGTGCATTTTCAGCCCATTAGCTATATCGGACGCTATCCTTTCCAGCCCTCTGAGCAGCAGCGTATAACCATACCCGAAGTTATGAGCCGAATCGTGCAGCAGACAGCCGAAAAAATAAAGCTCGTGGATTTCCGGCCCTCCAGTATCTGGGACGGCCTTTGTGCATTTCACGCCAATTATATTCAAATGCCGGACGGGGAGCTGGTTCCCACCACAAGACATAATGAGAAAAGCAACTTGGAAAACTGTTGCGACGGTTCGTGTCGAGCTGGTAGCTGGGGTGAACCTAAACAAGTGAGAAGTTTTATAGCGTCCCGCTGGTCGGCTTCCGAGCCGTCCACTCAGGCCCAAGAGAGTTGTTGCTGCAGCCAAAAGGGAGAGAAGGGCAGCCTGGATCTCTTTTTGGAAAGGATTAAAAATTACACCTTCTGCATTTCCGGAATGGCTTTCCAGGATGTCTGGGACCTGGAACTGGAACGTTTGCGCTACTGCAGCGTACACGTAGTTGCTCCGGATGGAAAACTCATCCCCTTTTGTGCTTATAACCTTACAAACAGTAAAGGCGTACCACTTCACAGGGGAAGGTAGGCGGCTATGTACGAAAAAACTCCTTTGGAGTCCTGGATTCTGGGCAAGATTACAGGAAATCCGGGAGATCCCGCTGGACTGACCCGTTCCTTGATCGAAGAATATCAAATCTGGAAGTTAAAGGAAACCATAGCCCTGGCCACTGCTAAAAGTCCCTTTTACCGGCGCCGGCTGGGCCGGGGCGCGGCGGAAAAAGTCCGCTCCTTCAAGGATTTTCAACAACTTCCCTTTACAACCACCGGGGATCTAAGCCGGAATCCGCTGCAAATGCTCTGTGTTTCCCAGGATTCCATTAACCGGGTGGTAACGCTAAACAGTTCCGGGACCACCGGGCAACCCAAAAGAGTGTTCTTTACAGCCGGGGACCAGGAATTGACCCGGGATTTTTTTCAGCACGGCATGTCCACCCTGGTTGGGCCGGGCGATAGGGTGCTGATCCTGCTGCCCGGGGCATTGCCCGGAAGTGTTGGCGATTTGCTGGCGGACGGTTTGCGCCGCCTGCAGGTGCTGCCCGTTCCCCACGGCCTGGTGCAAAATCCTGAGGCAGTCCTGGAAATAATGGCAATGGAGCGGATTGACACTTTGGTGGGCATTCCAACCCAGGTGCTGGCCCTCGCCTATTGTGAACCGGCTGAACAGAAGATGGACAAGATTTGTTTAAAAAACATCTTGCTCAGCACAGACCATGTTCCGGTTGCGCTGGCGAAACATCTGGAGGAGGCCTGGGGCTGCCGGGTTTTTAATCATTACGGCATGACTGAAATGGGCCTGGGGGGCGGAGTTGAATGCGCGGCCCTGGCGGGTTACCACCTGCGGGAGGCGGACTTGCTGTTTGAGGTTGTCGACCCCGAATCCGGTGAGGTTTTGCCGGAAGGGGAGGAAGGAGAAGTTGTCTTCACGACCCTTACCCGCCGGGGCATGCCTTTAATCCGCTACCGTACCGGCGATATTGCCAGGTTTATTCCTGAACCCTGCCCCTGCGGTACGGTATTGAAGCGGTTGTCTCCGGTAAAGGACCGGGTTCAGGGCAGAATTGTGCTGACCGGAGGAGGCTTTCTCAGCATGTCCGTACTGGACGAGGTTTTGTTTGCCGTAAAGGGCGTTGCCAACTTCAAGGCCGCCATTTCCAATGAGAACAACAGGGACAGGTTGGAAATCACCGTTCAGGCGGCCGGCAAGGCGCCGGGAAATATATCTGCATTAATTGAGCAGGCCTTGTATTCTGTTCCGGTTATCTCCCATAATTCTAGACAGGGAAAATTAATCCTGGCGCCCGTAAGGGTTGAGCCCTTAAAAGAACTCTGGCCTCCGCAAAAGAGGGTTGCCCGGGATCATCGTGATAAGAACTAGAAGAACCAGGGGAAGAGTTTGACCATCAAGCATAGGGTGGAGTTTTTTGCGCAGTTTAAGAAAGTGAAAGATGAAAATGATGTTACTGACCCAGTTAGAAAGCCCATTGATGAAATTGATAAAAAAGACGAACTGATTATAATAACGCCTGCGGGAGGTAATCGGTAAGCCCGCAGCTTATATCGGTATGATCGGCAGCAGCAGAAAGGTAAAGGCAATATTGGCCAAACTTGAAGCGGAAGGAATCTCCCCGGAAAGGCTCAAGGAAATTTATACGCCAATTGGTCTGAAGCTTGGCTCCGAAACGCCGGAAGAAATAGCCTTATGTATCCTTTCTGAAATAGTCAGTGTCCGGCGCAACGGGGATGCACATACAAAACGTGGCTAGGAGTACGGGCGCCTGAGCCTTTGCTATATATTCCAGGTGTTTTTTAAGCGCAAACAATCCGTTGAAATGCTCTTTTATTTCCTCAGACAAAGAATTTTTATTGCCGTCGCATTACTTTTGTAATATAAACTTATTTTCTCTTAACAGGGTTTTAATTGAAGGAATTTGTCTGTAAATAACGAAACATAAGATTAAATCTGTTCTCCGAGTCTGGATACCTAAAATGAGAGGCATTATGGCGCCAGACCGATAGGGTCCATTGGGAAACGAATGGGCCTCCCGTGTGGAAAGGAGCAACAAGTTTTTTTTGCTGTCTACCGCACGTTAGTGCGGTTTCTTTGTTTTAAGCGGCACCGGCGACGTATATAAATGTAGTACGAAGAAATAGTGGTGAACCGGTGGATTAAGAGAGGAGGAGTTATGCGCTTAACTAAAAAATACAAGTCTGTTTATTTTAAATGCAATAATGAAACTTATGAAATACGTGTTTATGCTGTGAAGGAAAATGAGGGACCGGCAGAAAGATACGATCTGATGATCTTTAAGGATTTTAAAAAAGTATCTCTATTTGTATATTCTATTGACATGACAACCCATTTAAAGTTCAGACAAGCCTGGCTGGACCCCGAACCTGCCTTGAAATATTTAATAGATTTGGCAGTAAAGGATATCACCTGCAAGAGAATTTACCCTTATGTCCAGGGAAAGTTCATGGGTCTGGAAGAAAGCCAACCGGAGAGACATTTGTATAAGGTGCATTAGACAGTATAGATCCGGATTCAACCTGCTTGGACCCCGGATCAACTATTTAATGAGGAGTTGATATTTTAGTTTTTCTTCAGTTTAGTATTTTAAGTGGGTCACGATAAAATATTCTTTAAAGCAGTTCCCGGTCATATTCGACTTTTTGGTGATCTTTTCTTAAATTTTTTGTTTTTAAGTTATTTTCCCTGTATAAATATTCCTGGATCAGCAAATTATATAAACAAAATGATTTAGGAGGGAAAATTTCATGGAGCTAAGTGCCCGTAACAATCTCAAGGCCCGTATTAAAAACATTAAAACAAATGATGTCAGTGCCGAAGTCCTCCTTGATGTAGGGGGGCAGGAAATGTGTTCCACTCTGACAGCTGAATCAGTTAAGCGAATGGGTTTAAGTGTTGGTGACCAGGTGAACGCACTTGTAAAAGCCAGTTCCGTAATAATTGGCAAATAAACAATCCGGTTAAAGTGGAGCCGCCCTTGTCTTCGGGGCGGTTCACTAATCTAGACAAAAAAAGAGACCATCAATCAGGCCTCTATTGATTTTAGAGCAACAGTTTTTCATGTGCCTCATTCCGGGCGGCAAAAGGGCAGGTTGCCTGTTTGTCCTTTNNTTTAATTGACACGTAGGCTAACACAGTCACCTACACATCAGCCACAATTTTGCCTGTATCCGTTAAATCGTAGTCACCCAAACCCTGAAGTTCCTTTTTGAATTCCGGGGATTGCAAGATTTCCAGGACAGCTTGAAAATAAGGCTTGTTTATGTCTTCTTTCTTCATCACCAGTTCATACCGTTCCTTTTGCAAGGGAACAAAATCAATTTCCCGGACCTGCATGGATGTCTTTTCGTTGCCCAGGCCCACATCGGCTTCACCCCGGGCAACGGTACTGGCCACGGCAAAATGGGAGAATTCCTCTTCTTCGTAGCCGTTTATTTGCCTGCTGTCCAACCCCAGACGCCGGATTTGCTCGTCAAGCAGGACCCGGGTGCCGCAGCCCTTTTCCCTGTTAATAAAACGCAAATCCGGACGGGTTAAATCCTCCCAACTTTGAATACCCTTTGGGTTGCCCCTGGCCACGTAAAACCCCTGCATTCTTTGGGCCAGGTGGACAATCAGCGTAGGGATGCCTGGAAGCAGACGGCGCACGTAGGGGATATTATATAGATCTCTTTCCCCTGCCCAGAGGTGCACCGCAGACATATGGGCTTTTCCCTGGTAAAGGGCCATAAGGCCTTTGAAACTGCCGACGTTGTGCCTTAACGCGCTAATCCCACTGGGATGCCGCTCCAGGTAACGGGTTAGTATATCCAGAAGAACGTCCTGTCCGCAAATAACTACATTCTGCGGGGCGCCGAAGTGCTCCTCTGTAACGGGGGTCTGAACCGGGGGAGTGGGTGTTGTGGCGGGAGTTGTCATTGTCATGGCTTGCTCCATCTTTTTACCCTGCCTCTTGTAGTCCTCAACATCCCGCAAGTCAACTCGAATTTTGCGTCCAATCCGGTAGGCCGGCAGCGCTCCGCGTTTGATCAGTTCGTAAACTGTATTCTTAGCAATTTTAAGTGTATTTGCCACTTCCTCTGGAGTTAGAGAAATATCTTCTTTCATTTTCCCCTCCATTGATCTTCTTTCACGTATTATTATATCATTTTTTCTCTTAACAATCTTTAGTAGTGTTAAATTATGTCTTGCCCGGCCTTGTTGATTGAAAAAGTAAAACAAATTATCTCGAAAAAACCCGAAGCCGGACAAAGTTCTCATTGGGAGACAAACCTGGAGAACAAGCTTAGTCTGTTAAAGATATAGCCACTATCAAAAATTAACTGCCCTTAGTGCGGTCGGAGCAGGGCGGCGCCGGCAATAGACAGGGCAAGTTCAAACATAATATAACATTACAAAAAGTACTTTAAGGCCATAAGGAACTATTCCGCAAGCTCCCCGGATAATGATAAAATAATTCACTGGAGATGTCAAACCGGTCACGGCAAAGCCGGCGGGAAGGCTAATCAGTACTTGGCAATCAAAACATAAAGAGAATAATGAGCAAATAAGACGGGCTGGCCAGGATTGTCCTTGACAAACATAATGCCCCGGGCTTATCATGATTATAGTGATGTTATGTGAAGTTTTATTATGTTACGTTATTGCAAGGATTCTTTGTTTGATTGTATTGACTTTTTTGCAGACAATTTTATTCTCAAGGGGGTAAAAAATTGAAGAAACTGTTGTTGTTGGGACTTATGCTTATTGTGTTGACAGCCGTTGCAGGCTGTGGCGGCGGCGAAGGGCAACCCCAGGCCGGGGTGGAACCGGTGAATTTGACTATTGCGGCAGCGGCCAGCCTTCAGGACGCTGCGGGAGAGTTGAAGACCATTTACGAGCAGCAGCAGGCAGGGGTTAAGATAACCTATAATTTTGCTTCCTCCGGCACCCTGCAGAAACAAATTGAGGAGGGTGCTCCGGCCGATTTGTTTATGTCCGCAGGAAAGTCCCAGATGGATGCCCTGGCCGAAAAGGGACTGATTATAGATGTTTCCCGTAAAGATCTTCTGGGCAACGAACTGGTTTTAATAACAGGGAAAGACGGCAGTCTCAGCAGCTTTGAAGAGTTAACAGGTGCGAGCGTTGTCAAAGTCGGTGTCGGTACGCCGGAAACGGTGCCTGCCGGCAAATATGCCAAGGAAGCGTTAACGCATTTGGATCTCTGGGACAAAATTGAAGCAAAACTTGTTTTGGCCAAGGATGTACGCCAGGTGCTTACATATGTGGAAACTGGCAACGCGGATGCAGGCCTTGTCTACCGTTCCGATACGGTAGGCAGCGATAAGATTAGAATTGTTGCCGCCGCCCCGGCCGGATCTCATAAACCAATCGTTTACCCCATGGCTGTCATAAAGAGTACTAAATATCAGAAAGAGGCTGAAGACTTTGCCGGCTTTCTGCAGAGTGCTGAAGCAGCCCGGGTTTTTGAAAAATATGGTTTCAAGCCCCTTGAAACCAACAGCTAAAACATGTTTACGCAGCTGACCGACTGGTTCCCGGTACTGCTATCCCTGCGGGTAGCCTTTATCTCAGTGTTTATTATCAGCTTTCTGGGGCTGCCCCTGGCCAGACTGATGGCCCGCCGGGAGTTTTACGGCAAAGAGTTTGTAGAAGCCGCCATAACGTTGCCGCTGGTACTGCCGCCCTCTGTTGTGGGTTATGCTTTGCTCGTTGTTATAGGCAAAAACGGCCTTTTAGGTAAAACTCTGGCCGGTATGGGTATTACGCTGGTTTTTACATGGTATGCAGTGGTTCTGGCAGCAACTGTTGTGGCTTTTCCCTTGATGTACCAGAGCGCCAAGGCGGCTTTTCAAAGTGTTGACGTTAATTTGGAGAAGGCTGCCAGAACCCTGGGGGCCGGAGAGGTGAGAATATTTTTCACGGTCACTCTCCCCCTGGCCTGGCCCGGTATTGTCGCCGGCCTGGTGCTGTCCTTTGCCCGCGCCCTGGGTGAGTTTGGCGCCACCCTGATGGTGGCGGGTAATATTCCGGGCCAGACCCAGACCATCCCCACGGCCATTTATTTTGCAGTGGAATCAGGGAGGAACGAAGCAGCCAGGACCCTGGTGGCGATCATTACGGTATTCAGCTTCCTTGTTATATTCTGGGTCAACCGCTGGGCTAAAAAACAAAAGCATTGAAGCTTAAGCGACTACGGCCGGACTTAATTACTGGTGCCGCGTTGTTTTGGGACAGCCGCGTGTGAATCTACAGCGGGATACAGTTTTCCACTTTTTTGTTAGCTCCCACATGAAATGTTATTGTTCTTAAGAGCATGGCATAACCTGTAAAGAATATGTGGAGTATGGCAGTAAGCATTATTTTATTTAGCGAAGCCGAAAATCCGGGTAATCTACCCATGATTATAACGGCATTTTATGAGGTGATTCAGTTGTTGGAAGCTCAACTGACTAAAAAATTATGGCATTTTAAGCTTGATGTTCATTTTAAAGTTAAAAATCAGATCCTTTTGTTATGGGGACATTCCGGCTCCGGGAAAACCACTATTCTACACCTTCTGGCAGGCCTGCTACAGCCGGATTCCGGTTTTGTTAAAGTTAATGAACGCCTGCTCTATTCGGATGCGGAAAAAATCAATGTATCCCCGCAAGCAAGGAATATCGGCTATCTATTTCAGGAATACGCCCTTTTTCCCCATATGACGGTCAGACAAAATGTTTTTTACGGCCTGAAATGTAAAAAATGCAAAGGGGATGAACCATTGGTTGATCCCGTGGAACTGCTAAACTCTTTTGGTGTCGGGCATCTCCTTGACCGGTACCCCCGGCAGCTATCCGGAGGTGAAAAACAAAGGGTGGCCCTGGCCAGGGCTCTGGCAGTCCGGCCACGGGTACTGCTGCTGGATGAGCCCTTCAGCGCTGTCGATAAAAAAACCAGGGTGGGGCTCCGGAAGGAATTAAGGAAATTGCACGAGCAGTGGCAGATACCTTTTATCCTGGTTACCCACGATGAAGAAGATGCCAGTTACCTGGGGGATGAAGTCATTCATCTGGAAAAGGGCCGAATGAGGGATCTGACCACATCTTTTACCGGTTATGCCAGGGGTTTACGTGCTGACAATACGGCTTATGTGCAAATGTGAGGTGAGTGGTAAAATCATGCGGTTAAGGAAAGCATTAACTCTAATTTCCGGGCTGCTTATAGCTGGAATGATTCTCTCCGCTTGCGCCAATCAGTTACCGGAGGAGCCGAATTCTTCCGCTACGCCACAGGAACAACAAAAAACCCTATTTGCTTACGTGGGGGCCGGTCTCAAAGAGCCTGTGACAGAACTGGCTGCGATATATGAACAAGAAACCGGAGTCAAGGTGGAGTTGACGTTCAATAATACGGGAGCCCTGCTCGGTCAGCTGGATACCGTAAAAAAAGGCGATATTTACATGCCCGGCGGTATGTCCTACCTGGATAAGGCTAAGAAAAAAGGTCACATAGATGAAATCGTGGGGCCGGTAGCCGTACACGCTCCAGTAATAATTACGCCCAGGGGAAACCCGGCCGGAATATCCAGCCTCATGGATTTAGCCCGGCCCGGAGTTAAGGTGATCCTGCCCGAAAAGGAAGCCACCGCCATGGGGCAGGCAGCTTTCAAGATGTTTAACCGGCTTGGTATTGCTGAGCAAGTGGAGAAAAATGTGCTGGCCTATGTTGAAACTGCGCCAAAGGTTTCCACTTCAATTATGATGGGGCAGGGTGATGCGGGGATTGCCGAATACAACAACGCTGTTAATTGTAAGGATAAAGTTGACATGATTGAGATCGATGAATCCATAAACATCGTGGATGAGGTTCCGTGCGCGTCGTTAATATATTCCGGCAATAAAGAAGAGACTAAAAAGTTTTTGGAGTTTATGAAAAATGAAGGACCTGCAGTGTTTGCAAAGCACGGCTTTAAAACAAAATAGGGTTTTTGCGCCGGCACAAACAAATCCCTTAAAAAGTATGAAAATTAACTGGCTGCAGCTTTCATTCGGCCTTGTCTTTGTGGTTTTAACAGGTTTTATGGCTGCATTGATCGGCGGCCTCTTCGTTTATGGAAAAGGGGATTTTCTTGCTGTCCTGCGCAACCCGGAGTTTCGCTTTGCCCTGCTATTTACCCTCTGGACCTCTGTGACGGCTACGCTATTGGCGGCGCTGATAGCCATACCGGCCGGTTACGTTCTCTCCAGGCAACGCTTTCCCGGTAAGGCGCTAATCGAGACATTAATGGATATCCCTATTGTTTTACCTCCCCTGGTCAGCGGAGTAGCTCTTTTGATTCTCCTGGGCCCCGTTTTGGGTGAAGTATTAACAAGGTTTTCTCTGGATGTTGTTTTTTCTGCACGGGGAGTTGTCGTGGCCCAGTGTTTTATTGCAACTCCCTTTGCCATCAGAGCTTTTAAGCAGGCATTTGATTCAATTGATCCCCGCCTGGAAAAAGTTGCCCGCACACTGGGGTTTTCCCAGGGAATGGTATTTCTGAAGGTTACTCTCCCTTTGGCCAAGGGCTGCATCTTGTCCGGCTTAACCATGACCTGGGCCAGAGCCCTGGGGGAATTCGGAGCCACGGCCATTCTTGCCGGTATAACCAGGATGAAAACAGAAACACTTTCAGTCGCCATATTTTTAAACATGTCCATTGGAGACATTCAGTTTGCCATGTCCGTATCCATGATTATGCTGTTCCTGGCCTTGCTTTTAATGTCTTTATTCAAGTTCTTCACCAGCTCAGAGGTGAGCCAATGAGCCGGGTTCTGCTTGAAGTAGCTGACTTGCGGGTAAAAGCAGGCGGTTTTTTGCTGCGGGATATCAATTTTGAGATGATGGGCGATGAATACCTGGTGATTCTAGGTCCCACGGGGAGCGGCAAGACTGTCCTGCTCGAGTCCCTGGCCGGTTTGCGTGATATTGCCGGGGGTCGGGTTTGTTTGAATGGCAAGGATATTACCCATGAGCCGCCCGAAAATAGATACCTGGGTTTTGCCTATCAGGACGGCCTGCTTTACAACTTCTTATCTGTGCGGGAAAACGTTTTGTTTGGCGCCAGGGCCAGGGGAATGGCGGGGGATCCCGGCGTTATCCGGAGGATGGAGCAGTTGGTGGAGAGTATGGGGATTTCCCACTTACTGGACCGCTCACCTAAGAATCTCAGTGGGGGAGAAAGGCAAAGGGTATCCCTGGCCAGAGCCATTTTGACCCGACCCGAAGTACTCTTGCTGGATGAACCTCTTTCCGCCCTGGACCCGCAAACAAGACACGCCATGCAGCTTTTGCTGAAGGAGATTCATTCAGCGGAAGGTCTGGGTATTATTCACGTGACCCATGATTTTTCCGAGACTTTGCAGCTGGGAACCAGGGTTATCATTATGAATAACGGCCGGATGGAACAGGTGGGGCACCCGAAAGAGGTGTTTTTTTATCCGGCGACAGAATTTTCGGCAAAGTTTATCGGCATGGAAAACATTATAAGAGGCATAATCAGAAAAGATAATCAGGGGCAACTATGGTTTGTTCTTGAAAACGGAGACTTGAACTTCGGGCCGCTTTCGGAAGGGAGTTTCGGGACGGGACAATTGCCGCAAACTGATGAACCTGCTATCTTGCTTGTGCGTGCCGGCAATATCCGCCTTGAACATGGCGACCCGCCGGTTACAGCAGTCAACTGCTGGGAAGCCGTCATCCGGAACGTGTTTTTCGACAGGACCCATGTCGACGTTTACTGTGACGGAAAAGGCCTGTGGCGGACCAGCCTTTCCTTCTTCGAGTGGGAGAACCTTGGACTGGGGGAAGGTGACCGGGTAAGGTTATCTGTCCGACCGCAGGACATCCACCTTATTTCCGGGGAAGGACACTGTGACGCTGAGGCGATGCCTTCCAAAGGGTTTAAAAAATATGTTTTCTGAAAAACACCCGGTTGTCAACACAGCGCCTACAGGGGAAGAAAAACTAAATCATGTTTTTTGGGGTTATGAAATTGTTAAAAATATCCGGAGGTGCATTTGATATGAAGGAACAGTCCACCCGATCATTTTTTTTTGAAAACCTGCGTCAGGAGTTGGACCGCCTTGCGGATGAGCTCCAGTTGAAAAAAACCCAGGTTTCCGTCAGGGCTTCCGCCTTGAGTCCCGAGGATGCCCTGGGTTCCACCAAAAGAAAGGATTTTGTGTTGCTCCAGGGTAAGGAGCGCCTGCTGCAGGCCGATATTCTGGGCTGTAAGGGCCAGGCCTTTACAAGCGCCCAGGGTGATTTTGACGGAACCCTGGAAGATGTCCTGGACATGCAACTGGATGATGATTTTCAACGGGCTGTCAGCGTTGCTTCCCTGAACGCGGTTGCCTGCTGCGCAGGCAAGGCAACCAACACCATTCACTGCCGGGACAAAGGGCCCGAATTGTGCGCCCGCCAGGTAGTTGGTTATTTTAAGGAGAACTTTGGTCAACCCAATATTTTAATGATTGGTTACCAGCCGGCTCTGGCGGAAGCTCTGAATCCTGCCTTTAACCTGGTGGTCCTTGACCTGGACCCGGCCAACATCGGAAAAACAAAAAACGGTGTGCTGATTAATGACGGAGCGGCTGACTTGTCTGAACGGCTCGCAGCCTGTGATGTAATTTTTGCAACCGGGAGCATCATCTGCAATAATACTGTAGATGTGTTTTACCGGAGCGGCAAGCCGCTGATTTTCTACGGCTCAACAGCTGCCGGTGCTGCTGCGCTGCTGGACCTGCCGCGTTATTGTCCCGAATCCACCGCAGGTAAATAAGAGTTGTCAAAATCCGCAGCAAAGAACCCTGTGTGCCGCAGTTAAATAAATGGGTCTTTGAGAAGAAACAGCATTTTTTTAATGTTGTAGAGAGAGAATCAACATTAAAATGCAAAATATCTCTTGCTGCAGGTATACATGTATATTGTAATTCATTTATATTTTGCATTTTTAGCTCAAGAAACAAAGGGCATGTACCAAATTGAACCGGATCCTGCGTAAGCCTGTCTCTGTATGGAACAGAAACAGGCTTTGGTTTCCATTAGGCCCCGGGGGGGTAGGTTATGGCTGTTCTTTAGAGGAACAAAAGGAAACTGTCCTTAATCTGTTGTTTTGGTATATATGTTGCATATTGGAAACAAGTGAGGGGTTTTGACTCTGTGGTTTGCCCATTTTCCGCCAACTGTAGAGTCAAGATTGTCCTGTAAATGTTCCTATGATATAATTTAATGGCTTTAATGTGAAGGTTTTTTGGGGGTGCGCCCTGTATTTCAACGAAGGGGGTTGAGGTTTTTTGAAGATTGAAGTCAGGGTATTCAGCGGCCTGGAGAACTATATTCCAGGTGCGCGTTTTGGGAAGCCTATGCCAATCGAAATAGCGGACCGTTTTACCGCCCGGATGCTTCTGGAAAAGCTGAATATTCCGGAGAAAGAAGTTTTTACGATTCTTGTTAATGGTTCGCACAAAGGCCTCGACGATGTCCTTTGCAATGGTGATCGCGTTTCTCTTTTTCCGCCGGTTGGTGGAGGTTAGTCCTGAAATGGTTGAGCTGGAAAAGCAGAAAAAAAAAGTGTATTATTGCGGAACAGCCTTTACTGCCGCTTTGCTTAATCAAAAAAGAAATCTGAGTACATCCGGTTCATTTAAGAGTTTTGAAAAAAACAAATTAAGTGCTGAAAACGAGGGCAGGAAAAAAAGAGTTAGGGTTGTCAGGGCTGCTTCAAATGTTACTAAGATTTCGGGTTACGGTGTAAACTACAAGTTATGGTTGGAAGGAAACGGGGCAACATTTGGGGACGGCCTATTTCATATTCTCATGAATATCGAAACAACAGGTTCAATTTCTCAAGCAGCGCGGCAAATGAATATGTCCTACCGGGCTGCCTGGGGAAAAATAAAATTTGCTGAAGAACGCTGGGGTGTTCCGCTGCTGATTACCCAGGTCGGCGGTGAGATGGGCGGAGGAGCCAGATTAACGCCGGTTGCCCGCGAGTTGATCGACAAATTTCGCAGGCTGCGTGAAGTTGTAGACAGCTTTATCAATTATTCCTTTCAAGATATCTTCCGGGGTTGGCCAACCCTTTAATTTAGGATATGGTTATACAATATTAAGCATAGCAAAGGGTAATCCGGCACAGGTTTAACCACCCGGATCAAAAAAACGAAGGTGATTTTTTTGGAAGTCTACTGGCAGGGACTGACGGAGGCCTTGCGCCTCCTGCTCAGCGGGGACCGCACTGTCCTTGAGATTATCTACCGGACCCTCCAGGTATCCGGCACTGCTACGTTGATCAGTGTATTGATAGGCCTTCCCCTGGGAACAGTTTTGGCGCTGTCCTCTTTTCCCGGTCGTAAGATAGTTGTGAGTTTTATTAACCTGGGCATGGGACTGCCACCGGTGGTGGTAGGCCTGTGGGTGTGGCTGACTTTGAGCCGCTATGGCCCGCTGGGTTTCCTGGGTCTGCTTTACACACCCACGGCCATGGTCATTGCCCAGGCCATCATTGCCTCTCCGATTGTAACAGGGTTCACCATCGCCGCCATCCAGTCGCTGAATCCAAAGATCCGGTTGCAGATTCTGGCTTTGGGTGCGTCGCGCCTGCAGTTGCTCTGGCTTCTTTTGAGAGAAGCCAGGCTTGGTTTGCTGGCGGCTGTTATTGCCGGCTTTGGAGGCGTTATTTCAGAGGTCGGTGCTTCCATCATGGTCGGCGGCAACTTGAAAGGATCTACCGTGGTGCTGACTACCGCTACCGTCCTTGAGGTCAACAAGGGTAATTATGAAATTGCCACGGCTTTCAGCATCATTCTTCTGACACTGGCCTTTGGCATTACCGCTTTCTTAACCACAGCCCAGCAGCGGGGCAGATAGATTCAAATTAATAATTATTTGCAGCATTTCTTAAAAACGTTGTTTTGTTTAGATTACCTGTTAACCAGTTGACTTGTCAAATAGAGTTTGCGTAGGGATTCCCTCCCTTCAAAGGATGCCTGGTTCAACCTTTGAATAGCGTAATAATTGTGCAATTGAATTTGTACACCATCATTAATCAACTGAAGAAGGTGAAGTCATGCGGGATACCTACCAGAGGGAGATTAATTATTTGCGGGTTTCCGTCACCGATCGGTGCAACCTGCGCTGTGTTTACTGCATGCCCCCGGGAGGCGTTAAATCGACACCCCACGAACAGGTTCTGAGGCTGGAAGAAATCGAAACTATTATCCGGGCCGCCGCCCTTGTGGGTATTAAAAAAATTCGCCTGACGGGGGGGGAGCCGCTGGTGCGCAAGGGGCTGGAAGGCCTGGTGCGGCGCATTTCAGAAATACCCGGTATTGACGATATTACCCTGACCACCAATGCCCTGCTCCTTGCCCCCCGGGCTGCGGCCCTGAAAGAAGCAGGCATTGGAAGGGTCAATATCAGTCTGGACACTCTTAGGCCGGACCGCTACCGCGAGATTACCCGGGGCGGCAACCTGGCCGTGGCCTGGGAAGGAATACAGGCTGCCCTCGATGCCGGTCTGCACCCGGTGAAGTTAAATACGGTGATGGTGCGCGGGGTCAATGAGGACGAGCTGGCGGCGCTGGCCCGCCTGACGTTGAACAGGCCGCTGCATGTCCGTTTTATTGAATTAATGCCCATTGGGTCTTCCAATACGTGGGCTGCCGGTCGTTATCTGCCGGCGGATGAAGCCATGAAGCAGATCAGCGCCCGTCTGGGACCGCTTTTGCCGGCCAAAAAGCCCTCCGGCGGCGGACCGGCCAAATACTACCAACTGAAAGATGCAGAGGGTACTGTCGGCTTTATTACTTCTATGAGCGATCATTTTTGTCAGAGCTGCAACCGCCTGCGCCTGACATCGGTGGGTGGTCTGAGGCCCTGTCTTTATGATTCGACGGAAATTGATTTAAAAACACCTCTGCGCGAAGGGGCCGGATTAAAGGAAATCGCCGATCTGATCATGGATGTGATTGCCTTAAAACCGGACCGTCACCATATGAGCGATGGATGGCGGGACAGGCGCCGGGTCATGTCTCAGATTGGCGGATAGTGACGGGCAAAAGTTGGAAGGGTGCTGTCATGCTCCTGTAGTTGTTCGCTGCGCAGGCTGACCGGCCTGCGCAGCGCTTTGTATTTGTAATTATGCTCAGAGGCCGGGACTCTTTTGCACTATCCGTAGAAAGGATGTTTAATTATGGGTATAATAAAAGCAGTATGTATCAGTAAGGAAAAAGGTACGCGCAAAAAAAATGTAGGTGAAGGCCTGCTGATTGAGGAGCACGGCCTGCAAAACGACTCCCATGCAGGTCCCTGGCACCGCCAGGTGAGTCTTCTAGCTATGGAAAGCATAGAAAAAATGAAAGCCCGGGGGCTGGATGTAGGGGCTGGTGACTTTGCTGAAAATCTGACCACCGAAGGAATTGACCTGGTCAGCCTGCCCCTGGGCACCAGAATGAAAATTGGGAGCTCAGCAGTGGGAGAGGTTACCCAGATCGGCAAAGAGTGCCACAGGCGCTGTGCTATTTTCCAACAGGCCGGCGACTGTGTCATGCCCAGAGAAGGCATCTTCATCCGGATTCTTAACGGTGGTCCGGTCAAAGCCGGGGATGAGGTAGATATCCTCACTAAAGAGGAGGAAGCTTAACCCGCGTTGAAAACAGGGCATGGTGCAGATGCGGAAAAATTTGCTCTAAAGGAGCAGGTAAAGGGGTTTTTTGATGGAGGTCAAGGCCGGTATCAAAGTTGAACAGGACCAGCGCTACAAGCGGAATATCCAGTTAGCCGGTATTGGAACCGAAGGCCAGGAAAAGTTGTTCCGTGCCTCGGTCCTGCTGGTGGGAGCCGGCGGCCTGGGTTCACCGGCTGCCTTTTATCTTGCCGCTGCCGGGGTCGGCAGGATCGGACTGGTTGACAACGACGAGGTTTCCCTGTCCAACCTTCAGCGCCAAATCCTGCACGCTACACCGGATCTGGGACGACCGAAAGTTGTTTCTGCTGGAGAAAAGCTAAAAGCTCTTAACCCGGATTTGCAATTGGATCTTTACCAGACTGCTTTTCGCCGGGACAACGCGGTGAACCTGGTTAAAAACTATGATTTTATTATCGACTGCACCGATAACATTCCCGCCCGGCACGTGATCAATGAGGCCTGCCTGAAAATGAACAAGCCCTTTGTATACGGCGGGGTTCTGGCCTGGGCGGGCCAGGTTTTTACCGTTATCCCCGGTAAAGGTCCCTGCTTCAGGTGTGTTTTCCGGGAAACGCCCTCTCCGGATGCTCCTACGACTTCAGAAGTTGGGGTACTGGGCGCGGTTCCGGGCGTGATTGGGGTGCTCCAGGCTGCCGAAGCGCTGCGCTTTATCCTGGGTACCGGAGAACTATTAGTGGGTCGGCTCCTGGTTTATGACGCACTTTCCGCCGGGTTTTATGAAGTGCCGGTGCAAAGGGATCCCCTCTGCCCGGATTGCTCCGACCGGGAGCAGAATTAAGACAGAGATGTGTTAACAGATTAAAACCAGTTTTACAGACTTAAATTATATAGTTTAAAAGATTTGCCCTAGAAAGGAATGGCGTTAATGAAGGAAGCATCCAAAGAAATCCTGGAAGCGATTAAAAAAGCAGGCGGGGATGGAACAGTCACCTGTACTGAATTAAGGAAAATTGCCACTGAGTTCAATGTGCCGCCCCGGGTTGTGGGGGAGGTTGCAAATAACCTGAAAATTAAAATTAAATCCTGCGAACTGGGTTGTTTTTAAGTGACCTGCAGTGGATGAACGGGGTGTAACTATTGGCCGAACTATTTAAGGTGCTCACAATTGAAGCTGCCAGGTCGCTCCTGAGCGAATACCTGCCGCTGAAAATACCGGGCCAGAAGGTTCCTATGCTGGAAAGCCTTGACCGACGCCTTGCTGCGGATGTAATTGCCTTTCAGGATGTGCCCGGCTTTACCCGCTCTACAATGGATGGCTACGCTGTGCGGGCCAGGGACACTTATGGCGCCAGTGAAGGCATGCCCGCCTATCTGGACGTTTGCGGCGAAATCCCCATGGGCCAGGAGCCCCGGGGCGGGGTGAAGGCGGGACAGTGCTGGCGCATCGCCACCGGCGGAATGCTGCCGGATGGTGCGGACGCCGTGGTTATTGTTGAATATACCGAGGAGTTGGATAGACATACCATTGGAATCACCCGTCCTGTAGCCCCCGGGGATAATGTGGTCCGCAGGGGAGAGGATATTTCAGAAGGCACGGCAGCGCTGCCGGCCGGTCACAGGATCCGGCCCCAGGACCTGGGCCTGCTTTCTTCTATAGGGGTCATGGAAGTAGCGGTCGTCCAACCAGTAAGGGTGGGAATCATCTCCACCGGGGACGAGTTAGTCAGTCCGGACCAGAATCCCGCTCCCGGGCAGGTCCGGGATATCAACTCCTATACACTCTATGGCGCGGTGCAGTCCTGGGGCGGAGCGCCCCGCCTGTACGGGATTGTCAGGGACAACGAGAAGGATTTAAGGGAGACCCTGGAGCGCTGCCTGAAGGAAAACGACATAGCGCTCCTGTCCGGTGGAAGTTCGGTGGGCACACGGGACGTCGCTTCAAAGGTAATCGACTCACTGGGGAAACCGGGGGTGCTTTTTCACGGTCTCTCCATAAAACCGGGCAAGCCTGTTGTGGGGGCTGTTGTCGGGAGCAAGCCGGTCTTTGGCCTACCGGGGCATCCGGCCTCGGCTATGGTAGTTTTTGACTTGCTGGTTGCGCCCCTGGTGCAGAAGGGCAGTTATTCTGCCAATCTGGAGGAAATCCAGCTGGAATTCCCGCTCCGGGCAATTATTACCCGAAGCCTGCACTCGGCTTCTGGCCGCGTGGATTTTATCCGGGTCAAGCTATCCTTCTGCGAGGGCCGGCTTTATGCAGAGCCGGTGCTGGGCAAGTCCGGGTTGATCGGGACACTGGTTAAAGCCGACGGCCTGGCCCGCATTCCAGCCGGCAAAGAAGGCGTTGAGGCCGGAGAGGCCGTTGATGTAAAACTATTCTAAGTTATTGTGGGGGATTGGTTTATGAAACGAAAGGTTTACCTGGACGGCCTTCCCTTGGAAGACGCTATTGAAAAATTTTTTGGCTACCTGAAGGAAATCGGGGCGCTCAGTCCCGGCCGGCCTGAACTGGTTCCCGCGGAAGATGCCCTGGATAGGGTTACCGCAGCGCCGGTCTATGCCCGGATTTCTTCTCCTCACTATCACGCCTCCTCAATGGACGGGATGGCTGTGCAATCCTCCAGCACATACGGAGCTTCCGAGACAACGCCGAAGCGGTTGAAGGTTGGCCTGGAGGCGATTCCGGTGGATACAGGGGATCCCCTGCCGGAAGGCACCGACGCCGTGATTATGATTGAAGACGTTCATTTTGTGCAGCCTGAGGTCATCGAGATTATTCAGGCCGTAGCTCCCTGGCAGCACGTTCGCATTGTGGGGGAGGATGTGGTTGCTACAGAAATGGTCCTGCCCGCCAACCACCGGGTCAGGCCCGTTGATATCGGAGCTTTCCTGGCCAGCGGGGTCAGCCATATTTATGTTCATCCCCGCCCCGTGGTGGCGCTGTTGCCCACGGGAACTGAACTGGTGCAGCCCGGCACTGAACTGAAGCCCGGTGATATCATTGAGTTCAACTCCCGCATGCTGGGAGCCGTTTTGGAGCAGTGGGGGGCTGTAGCCCTGCGCAAAGAAATAACCATTGATGATATTGAAAGCGTAAAAGCTTCCGTTGCCGCCGCCGTTGACGAAGCGGACATAGTGCTGGTCAATGCCGGATCGTCGGCCGGCAGTGAGGATTTTACCGCTGATGTAATTAGCTCCCTGGGAAAGGTACTGATCCACGGAGTGGCCACCAAACCAGGTAAGCCCGTTATCCTTGGGGAGATTAAGGGCAAGCCCGTAATAGGCGTGCCGGGTTACCCGGTGTCGGCCTATATCGGAATGGATCTCTTTGTCAAACCGCTTGTTTTCCATAAAATGGGCTGTGCGCCCCCTGAACCCTCAATGATAGAAGCTGCTATCTCCAGGAAACTGGTTTCAAACCTGGGCATGGAGGAATTTGTCCGGGTTAAACTGGGTAAGGTGGGGGAAAAGATCATTGCCACGCCAATTTCCCGGGGTGCCGGAATTTTAATGTCCCTGGTGCGGGCCGACGGAATGCTCCGGGTACCCCGCCTGTCGGAAGGCTACAACGCCGGGGAAAAGGTAATGGTAGAATTGTTCCGCTCGCCCAGGGAAATTGAGGAAACTACCGTGATTATCGGCAGCCATGATATCGCCCTGGATGTTCTTTCTAATTTCCTGCGGCTGAAATACCCCGTAGCAACCCTTTCCTCAGCCAATGTGGGCAGCTTCGGCGGGCTGTCGGCTTTGAAACGGGGCGAGGCCCACTGCGCCGGGACACACCTGCTGGACGAGGAAACCGGGGACTACAATGTTCCCTACATTCAAAGGTTTCTTGCCGGCCGGGATCTAATTCTGGTCAACCTGGTGTACCGGGAGCAGGGATTGATCCTGGCCAAGGGCAATCCCAGGGGCATTCACGGACTGGAGGACATTGCCCGGCAGGGATATACCTATGTCAACCGCCAGCGCGGTGCCGGAACCAGGATTTTGCTGGATTATTACCTTCGTCAGATGGCCATTGAGCCGGAGCAGATAACCGGCTATGAATTTGAAGAATACACGCACATGGGCGTGGCCGCAGCGGTTAAAGCAGGCGCGGCAGACGCCGGGATGGGTATAAGGGCTGCTGCCGTAGCCTTGAATCTTGATTTCATCAGGGTGGCGGAAGAGCGCTACGATCTCTGCATCCCGGCTGAATACTGGGATACACCTTATATCCAGAGACTCCTGGAGGTAATGGCCTTGCCGGAATTCCGTGAGGAAGTGCAAAAGCTGGGCGGCTATGACTTACGTGACTGCGGTAAGGTAATCTGGCGGAGCCGCTAAAACATAAAGAATAGGTTAACAGCACCTGCGGGATGTTGCTTTTGATACTTTCGACGTCCTTTAAGGTGCTTTTTTTTATTGGTTATAGGGCAGCCGGTTTCATTTCATCAATAGTTGACAAATATTTTACCTCCGGTGCTTATTTTCAGAGTTCTGCGAAGGATATTTTGTGATACGAGAGAAATAATACCATGTAGTTATGTTATTCTTAAGAAGCAGGCCCCGGCAAGGCCGGTACACTAGAGAAACGGAGGAGTTGTTTTTGTGAGCGATTTAACTCACCTGGACGAGCAGGGTCAGGCCAGAATGGTGGAGGTGGGGGGCAAGGAAGCAACCCGCAGGGTAGCAGTGGCGCGGGGAGAAGTGAGCATGCGGCCTGAAACGCTGGAATTGATCCTGGGGGGGAAGGTTTCCAAGGGGGAAGTTTTTGGTACGGCCAGGATAGCCGGGATTATGGCAGCCAAGAAAACCTCAGACCTGATTCCCCTTTGCCATCCCTTGATGCTGACAGGAGTTGACGTAATTTTTCGCCCCGACAGGGAGCAGAGCAAAGTAGAAATCGAGGCCAGAGTTCGCTTGACCGGGCAGACCGGTGTGGAAATGGAAGCCCTGACAGCGGTTTCTGTGGCGGGTTTGACAATCTATGATATGTGCAAGGCTGTGGACCGGGAAATGGTTATTGGTGCGGTCAGGCTGGTTCATAAGAGCGGGGGGAAGAGCGGCACATTCGAGCGTGCCGGGGAGAAGGACTGGGAGGTTATCTGAGGTAGTCCGGTTTATTCTTACAAAGCCGTTCTTTGCAAACACCTTTATAAGTCCTTCTGGTATATTATTTTTACAAACCCTGGACATGGACTAAATTTAGACAGGTATAACGACCTGGCAGGAGTGAATTTTAATGTATAGAATAGGCATTATCACTGTAAGCGATAAAGGCTCACGGGGCGAGCGGGTGGACAGGAGCGGCCCGGCGATCCGGGAAATGGTTAAAGAGTTGGGTGAAGTGGTAAGATATGAGGTTCTGCCGGATGACCTGGATACCCTCAAGGAGGAGATGGTCAATATGTCAGACAAGCTCAAGATTGACTTGATCCTGACCACCGGGGGCACCGGTTTAAGCCCCCGCGACAATACACCCGAGGCTACTCTGGCAGTCATCGAGCGCGAAGTACCCGGCCTGCCGGAGGCCATGCGCCAGGAGAGCCTGAAGAAAACCAAACATGCCATGCTTTCCAGAGCCGTTGCCGGTGTGCGCAACCGTACTCTAATTATTAACTTGCCCGGCAGCGTCAAAGGTGTACAGGAATGCCTGGGAGTAATTCTGCCGGCCCTTCCCCATGGCCTGGATATCCTCACCGGCCGGGGTGGCGAGTGTGGTTCCTGAACAGGTAAACCCTCTAGAAATTTTAAAAAAATCTGTATAAAATTATCAGCAGATGGGAAAACATTGTATAGATGCCAAATAAAAAACTGCTTTAGCGCGAGATAGAAGAAGAAATTAAAAGCAATCCCCGCTATTTTCCGATTATTCGTTAATAAAAAGGAAAAATATGCGCTGATTTAATTTGCTTTTGATTTTCTAATTCTATATTATATTTACGTAAGTGCTAGCACTCGCCTATAATGAGTGCTAACAAGAAAGTAAGCCAACCAGTGAGGAGGGGTTTAAGTGATCAGACCATTAGGCGAGCGGGTATTGGTGAAGCCCTTACCCAGTGAGGAAAAGACCAAAGGTGGTATTGTCCTGCCGGACACCGCTAAAGAAAAGCCCCAGGAGGGTGAAGTCATAGCCGTTGGTTCCGGGAAGTTACTGGAGACCGGACAGCGTGTACCCATCGATCTGAAGCCCGGGGACAAGATTCTCTTTTCCAAGTATGCGGGAAACGAGATCAAGATTAACGATGTTGAATATCTTATTATGCGAGAATCTGATATCCTAGGCGTTATCGAGTAAATGGAGCTTAGAAGGAGGTAAAATAATGGCAGGCAAAGAAATTATTTTCCGCGAAGATGCCAGGCGCGCCCTTGAAAAAGGGGTTAACGCTCTGGCGGAAGCCGTAAAGGTTACACTGGGCCCCAAAGGCCGTAACGTAGTCCTTGAGAAAAAGTTCGGGTCGCCCATGATTACCAATGACGGTGTTACCATTGCCAGGGAAATTGAATTTTCCGATCCCTTTGAAAACATGGGCGCCCAACTGGTAAAGGAAGTTGCCACCAAGACCAACGATGTAGCCGGGGACGGTACCACCACCGCCTGTTTGTTGGCCCAGGCAATCGTACGTGAAGGTATGAAAAACGTGGCTGCCGGCGCCAATCCGATGATTATTAAGCGCGGGATTGAAAAGGCTGTGGAGAAGGCCGTTGAAATCATTAAGGATTCAGCCAAGCCTGTTGAAAATAAGTCGGCTATTGCCCAGGTTGCGACAATTTCCGCCAATGATGAGGTTATTGGAAACCTCATTGCGGACGCCATGGAAAAGGTGGGTAAAGACGGCGTTATTACCGTTGAGGAATCCAAAGGCACCACAACCAACCTGGAAGTTGTGGAAGGAATGAATTTTGACAGGGGCTATATTTCCCCTTATATGATTACAGACACCGATAAGATGGAGGCAAACCTTGAAGATCCTTATATTATCATTACAGATAAGAAGATCTCAGCTGTAGCTGACCTCCTCCCGCTGCTGGAAAAAATCGTCCAGTCCGGCAAGCAGGTGCTCATCATCGCCGAAGATGTTGAGGGTGAAGCCCTGGCCACTTTGGTTTTAAACAAGCTGCGCGGGACCATCCAGTGTGTGGCAGTCAAGGCGCCGGGATTCGGCGACAGGCGTGAAAGAATGCTGGAAGACATCGCCATCCTCACCGGCGGTACTGTAATTACCGAGAAACTGGGTCTGAAGTTGGATAAAGCCGACATCGAGCATTTGGGCCGGGCCAGCAAAGTCCGGGTCAAGAAGGAAGAGACAATCATCGTCGGCGGAGCCGGCAGTACCGATGAGATTACAAAGCGTGTTGCCCAGATTAAAACTCAAATTGAGGATACCACTTCCGAATTCGATAAGGAGAAGCTTCAGGAACGCCTGGCCAAGCTGGCCGGCGGTGTAGCGGTTATTCAGGTAGGCGCTGCAACTGAAACTGAAATGAAGGAGAAGAAACTCCGCATTGACGACGCCCTGAACGCCACACGTGCGGCTGTGGAGGAGGGCATCGTTCCCGGAGGCGGCGTGGTTTACATTTCTGCAGTGAAGGGTCTGGACGGTTTGTCAACTGACACTTTTGATGAGAAAACCGGTATCGACATTGTCCGGCGCGCTCTGGAAGAGCCCCTGCGTCAGATTGCCAACAACGCGGGGTTGGAGGGTTCGGTCATTGTTGAAAAAGTTAAAAACGAAGAACCCGGTATTGGCTTTAACGCCCTCACAGCCGAGTTTGTCAACATGATTGAAGCCGGCATCGTGGACCCGGCCAAGGTGACCCGCTCTGCTTTGCAGAATGCGGCGAGCATTGCGGCCATGATCCTGACCACCGAAAGCCTTGTTGCTGATAAGCCCGAAAAGGATAAGGACCCCATGGGCGGTATGGGCGGCATGGGTGGTATGGGCGGCGGCATGGGCGGCATGATGTAGCCTGTGGACGCATAGATAACCTGTAAATTAAGGGACCGGATTTCCGGTCCCTTTCCCGTAAGCAGGTTTTTAAATCTAAAGGAACTTAATAGTTGGCTAAGGCAGGGCTGGACAAAACGCCGGTGAAGTCCGTAGAGATCTTTAAAACCCTGGTGTTACTGTCGAGGTCAGTCAGAAAGCCGAATACGTTTCTCAGGAAACTCAGGTCTATAAAGGATATCCCGTTTAGGACACGGATGTTGGCCGGTGTTGCGATTGCAGTGCCATCGATCAGGACGGACGAACCATTCACGGGGATGGATACGCATTTTCCCCTGCGTATGATCTCCACGGATTTTGCCGCTTCGTTCCAGCTTACCGCTACACCGGCAGCGGTGCAGACTTTTCGCACCGGAACAAGTATATGCTGCCCCTCCCTAAAGGGAGTAAGTTCTTCCGGCAGGTCAACGCTTTTTCCATCAATTTGGAGGGAAAGATGATACCTGGCCAGTCCGCTGTAGGCAGAGTCCACAGGATGTTTCAGAGCCAGGGTCCGGTTGTTGTCTTCCAGGCTGGTTTCCGCATCCATGAAGCTCTCAAAGAAAGTTGTGTCAACAAAAATCCTGTCCTCAAGGAGAAAGGGAGCTCTTTCAGCTGTCAAAACTTTGTTGTTTAAGATAACCCTGTCGCTGCCCGGGGTGATGCTTATTTCCCGTTCCGAATTGGCCAGGGTGAGGACATGGTCAACTTCATCCCAGAAGAGTTGATAGCCCATTGCTGTTGCCACGGGCCGCACCGGGAGAAAGGTTGTGACTCCGGCCTGGACCGGCCCCAGATGCGGCTGGAAATCGGGCGCTGAACCGTTTACTGTGACTCTGGCAATGTTTTTCCAATCATTAAGGTTTTCAGCGCTGTTGATGATGGACACCTCCGTACCCAGGGGGACACGGTCATAAAGCCAGAGAATATCGTCGTTGTACATCCTGATGCAGCCGGAGGAAGCATAGGTTCCAATGGAAGAGGGGTTGTTATTGCCGTGCACGCCGTAGCTGGACCCGCCCGTGCCCAGCGCATTCAGTCCGAGCCAGCGGGGGCCCAGCGGATTTTCCGGCACACCGCCGGGGATTAAAGGGCCGCCTGCGGGGCTGCGCCAGGAAGGGTAGACGAGTTTGACCACAACTTCCCAGTTTCCCTCCGGTGTATAACCGGGTTGCCGGCCTGTAGCAACCGGAAACACGTCCAGAAGGATGTCGTCTTTAAAAAAGGCCAGTTGATTTGTCCCTTTGTTAATGACGATCCGGCAGGCAGCAGCTGCTTGCTGCTGTAGTACAAGCAGCAGGGACACCCATACGGCTGAAACAATAAGGACAAGTTTAAGTTTGCTGATGACGAACACCTCCGCAGTTTTTTAAGAAGATCTATGACTTGCCGGAGGTGAACAGAATAATAATATTTAAAGAAGATCCAGGCAGTTATGGGGATAAGAGGACCCAGTGCCATAAATAGGACTACAGCGGGCGAGGTGTGCTGTCTGCGGTTCGAAGGCGGGGCTGTTACCTGCTGGAACTCCGCCACCAGAGGTTCCGCCAGGGAGTGCATCTACAGAGATTTTTGTCACAAAGCCCCAACAGGTTGACTTTTTAGACCTGTTAAGGTACAATGAACAATACTCAAGCATAATATGTCACAGGCCGATGTGGCTCAGGGGTAGAGCAGCTCACTCGTAATGAGCAGGTCGTCGGTTCGAATCCGACCATCGGCTCCAGAAAAAGCAGTAATGGCAAGGCTTCCAGGGCTGGAAGCGCTTGCCATTGGTTTTTGCAAGGCGAAAGTGTGCCAGAAAGTGTGCCAAATATATTTTAAGTATGCCAAACCATATAGTCGTTAAGAAGGCGCCCGGGGTCTTGTTGTATATTTCAACCCTTAAAGCGCCTTTGATATAATAAATAATATTTTTTTGTTTTACGCTAGGTCATTTTTTTTATACCGTCGGCATTAATTTGATTAGAGTCCTTTGAAACGTAAGATTTGCAGCAGGTTGACATACAGGAGCCTGCCGAAGCGGGTGTAAGCTGACTGGCCATGGCGGCGTCAATCCTGTCCGGCTGGTTGCTGCCGAATTCATCTGTGGAGACCAGGATTTCATTGGCCGCACATTTGTTTCCCTGCTGCCAGTAATGACAATCATTTACAATACAGTGGATGTGCTGGTTCATCTAATTAACAACCCCTCTCACAAAAATTAATTTTTCCTTTTCTTATTCTTTACCGTACAAACAATAATTATTACTTTATAGTAATTGAGGTTGTCTTTTGTATAGCCGCAATTCGAGATTGAATAACCCATGAACAGGGTATTTTTGAGCTTGAATTACCACCTGGTTGTGCCGGCGGAGAAATTACAGTTGGCCGCTCGGATATTGATAAGCTGGACTTATAATTACAATCGTAAACATATATTTTACTTTGGAAATTTGCGGGTGTAGAATATTGTCAGAAAAAAGAATAACAAGTCTTATTTGCTGTACTACGTTACGGTAAATCAACAATTATTCTTTTAAGCAAGCCCATGAGATGATATGGATTTTTTGTGAATCATTTTTCTGTATTCTGGTTAATTATACTCAGGAAGTCGGGCTGCCCGGGCAGCCCGACTTAAATTACTTGGCTGACCGGTTTTTACCCTGTTTCTGTAAATAGTAAAAAATTAACCGCTTGCTGACTGTTTTGTAATAATAAGATTGTTAATATGTTTATGTTTCTGGTTGCAGGTTTTGGTGGAGTGGTACAAATAAAGAAAATCTTTACACAGCATTATTCAAGGAGGGGTTGTTATGGAGCCAACTTTCAAGGTAGCGAAAGTTGTCGTTGCGCCGGTGGATAAAAAATGGTGGGAGTTTTGGCGATTTAAGCGGACATTAAAGGCCGGCGAGCATTATGTTGTTAAGGATACTGGAATAGACATTGATTTAAAAAAACCGGTTTTAAATAGTAAAGATCGCTGTGAGGTGCTGGTATTCTTCGACAAAGTGAAGCTAGTGGAAGCATGAATGAGAACCTTAAGGAGTTATGAGATTTAAATTGATCTGGGTTTGATTAGTAATAATGAAGTAAACTTAATCAGTAGGTTTGTTATAAGTAAAATATTGATAGGGATTTATTTATTAGGCTGTATAATAGTATAAGGAAATAAATTGCAGGTGTCTTTTTTGAAGAAGAATAGTTTTTTGTTATAGAAGAGCCTCCGGGTTCTTTTTTGTTTTCAGCAAATTACAGGGTTATATTTAAAGGACAATAACCGTACTAGCAAAGTTTCTGCCGGAAGGTGCTCCTGCCTGCCTACATCCAGCTATACCGGAATAGACAATATTTAAATGTAGAATAAGGATCCGGCGGATAGTTACCTTGTGACCTGGATTTCCTTTTTTATGTAACCTTGCATTTTGTAGTCTCCTTGGTATAATATATAATGAAATCTTGCTGGAGGCAATTCAAAAAGTTCTTCTCTTTAGAGTGTTCCAAGGGATAGGATTTGTATTGGTTCCCAACGCAAGAAATTCAAAAAGGGAGGATCTTTATGTTCGAGGACAAATTGCTTACCTGCAAGGATTGTGGAAAGGATTTTATTTTTTCAGTGCATGAACAGGAATTCTTTGCTGAGAAGGGATTGGAACACGCACCATCACGTTGCCAGGAGTGCCGTGCGGCTAGAAAAGCCAGAATGAGTGAAGCTGGTTACAAAAGAACGGACGGACGGACCGGAGCGGTGCGGCAAACCTTTGAAGCTGTCTGCGCAGAGTGTGGAGTTACCACCGATGTGCCGTTCAAGCCGAAAGAGGACCGGCCTGTATATTGCCAGCGGTGCTACCGGCAAAAAAGGCAGAGATATTAAAATTTACCGGGGGGAAACCCCGTTTATCTTGTGGGGTGTTTTAGTTGAAAGTATATGTCAATATAGATGGTGGGAGCCGTGGCAACCCCGGTCCTGCTGCTACCGCTATGATCATAACCGGCGGGGACGGAAAGGTGCTGACAACCAGGAGCAAGTTTTTGGGACCCTCCCTGACCAACAACTACGCCGAGTGGAGCGCTCTGGAGGAAGCGGTGGAGGCGCTTGTTTACCTGGCCGGGGAATACGGTGGACTGGAGGCTGAGGTAAGGAGCGACAGCGAGTTGGTAGTGCGCCAGTTTAACCGTCAATACAAAATAAAAGAGCCGACTCTTCAGGAGATAGCCTGGCGTGTTTGGGAAAGCCTGGCGATGAGTCCCTCTCTTCAGGTATCTGTCAAGCATGTGCCCAGGGAGGAAAACAAGGAGGCGGATGCCGCTGTTAACCGTGAGCTCGACAGCTATCTGGAGTGGTTCGAAACGGTTAAATAGTTTTACAAGTTCTAAACTTTAGGAGGAAATGTTGTTTTAAATCTTGAATTATCAAAATATAAATACCATTACAGAGGAGGCGGTATTCTGACTATTTTTAAAAAGGTAACAGAAGGAGCAAAAAGTATTGGTGAAGGCGCCAGGACAATTGGTAAGAAGTCCAGCGACCTGGTTGAGACAACCAGGTTAAAGATGGAAATTTCAAAATTGGAAAAAGAGATGGAGAACAACCTTTCTGCGTTGGGCAACCTTGTTTTTATGCAGCATAAGGGAGAAGAGGGATTAGAAGAAGAAGTGGACCGCCTGCTCCGAAGCACCGGGGAACTTGAGACAGAAATCGCCGAAATGCACGAGCAAATTGTCAGGCTGAATCCCAAGCCTCCCACATGCCCCAGTTGTCAGACCCAGCTTCCCTATGTCGCAAAGTTTTGTTATATTTGTGGAGCTAAAATAATCAACGACAACCCTGCCGAGTAATAAGTATTATTGATAATCAACCAGATCATGACAGCCTTGTCATTAACAGGCTGTCTTTTTTATCCCTGTATAATTGACAATATTTTGTCATAGCCAATATGCATAAAGAAATGTATAATTGTAAAAAAAAAGGCCGAATCCCCTATCCAGGGGGTACGGGGGAATCTTTTCGGGTGAATCGTGCAGGCGTGGAAGCCGGATCGTGAAGAATAAGATCCTGGTATCATAAGTGCCGTCTTAGTTACCACCTGAAGGATACCTGTAATCCACGCTCAATCGCAGGGTGCCCTCAATCCGAACCCATTAACTAACCCCGGAGGCCGGAGGAGGGACTTCAAGTTATGAATGCTACCCGTGTGCTCATGGGCTTTTTTGTTTTAGTTGCCGTTTTAACGCTGCCCGTAACTGCACAAGCCGCCAGCCATACCGTATCTCCCGGTGAAAGTCTTTACCTGATCAGCCAAAACTACGGTATTTCTCTAAATAACCTGATGACAAGCAATGGTATCCAAAGCTCCTTGATTTATCCCGGGCAAAAGCTTTACATTCCCGACAGTGCTGCCGGCGGCTATATGTACACAGTAAAGGCCGGGGACAGCATCTTCCAGATCGCCAGGCGGACCGGTGTTAATTACCAGGATATTATCAAACAAAACGGTCTCTACAACCCCGATCTGATTTATACCGGCTCAAACCTATACATACCCCCGGCTTCCAGTGGGGGAAGCGGACAGGGCCGGTCAGGGATAACTCCGCAGGATCTTGACCTCCTGGCCAGGCTGATTACCGCCGAGGCGGATGCCGAACCCTACGTGGGCAAGGTGGCGGTCGGTGCGGTTGTCTTGAACCGTGTGAGAAGCTCAACTTTCCCCAACAGTATCCGGAGTGTTATTTACCAGTATGAAGATGGGACCTACCAGTTCGAGCCGGTAATGAACGGTTGGATTAATCGTCCCGCCACGCCTGATTGTATCCGGGCGGCTAAAGATGCGGTGAATGGCTGGGATCCTACCAACGGCGCCGTCTATTTCTTTGCGACGTATGTTACGAATAAATGGCTCTGGTCCAGGCCTTTAAGTACAATTATCGGGGGAGTTGCTTTCACTTATTGATTAAACAATTAAATAAACAGCTGGAAAAAAGGAAAATCCCGGGATTGACAAATTAATAGAATTCAAGCTGGAGATTTAAATAACTAATTGGGAGTCGCCGGCTAGTAAGCCTTACAGTTTAATAATGTTAAATGAGTTTTAAAGAGCATAAGGCAGGGAATTATGCCGGGCCAGTGGAATATAGTGGTGTATGTAATCTTTGTTGCTAAGTGGGGGTTGCCTGTGCGAATTGGTGTCGATATTGACGGGGTCCTGGCAGACAGCCTTTCCCTGTGGATCAATGAACTTAACAGTTACTTCAAAAAAAATAAGCGTGTGGAACAAATTCGTCTCCTGGATATTTGCGAGACCTATGAGGTTACGCCACAGGAGTTATCCGGGTTTTTAGCCCGCAGGGGCAGGTATCTAATGACCAGACCGGAGCCCATAACAGGAGCTTCTCAATATCTGGGCATGATTAAAAAACAGCATGATGTTTATATTGTTACGGCGAGAGACGAAAGATACAGGCAGGAAACCATGGACTGGCTGAGTAAATACAACCTGCCTTATGATGAATTGCTCCTCCTGGGTAGTCATGAAAAAAAAGAAGCCTGCCTTTCCAGAAACTTAAGCGTACTTGTGGAGGACACGCTGGAAATCGGTGTTAAAGTTAGCTCGGCGGGGGTACCCGTATTGCTGCTGGATGCTCCCTATAACCAGGGTGCCCTGCCGGATCTTATTTACCGCGCGTATTCCTGGTTTGACGTATACCGGACAATTATTGTTGAGCCGCACCTGTTGAACCTGGCCTGCACAGCAGAGCGCCGGATATAGATGAGAGTATTAATGTATAAATATTTATCTGTGTTTATTTAAATAATACAAAATTTATTTGAAAGAGCCCTCTGTCTGCAAAGGAAGTGGGCAAGTCAGGCTGCAAAGACGATGAAAAATAAAATGAAAAACAGCCCTGAGATGGTTGGATGGTCCGGGCTGTCTTTTTATGAGTAAAGGTCTATAGGGGCTGATCCCTTCAGATTGTCCCGTCGTCTTGAGCCCTTTAAAGATTTTTTTGTTTCTTCGACTATCCCGAAACATTAATATATTATTAATGTTTCTGTAAGGTGCGCTTAATTAACATATCTTATATTTAGATCACAATAGAGCAGGCTATGTGTCGTCCGCATCAGCCAGGGGGAAAATGACGCAAGCCGCAGCTTAAATGGAGAGCCAGGGTCATTAAGCCTGTTAGCTCTTCAACGGTTTTGTTTTAATTGAGAAGGGAGGGACTTAACAGAGATGAAACCAGTAGAGTTAAAAAAAGGGATTTACTGGGTAGGGGCAATCGACTGGGACTTACGTAATTTTCATGGTTATCTAACTCCCCGGGGATCAACTTACAACGCTTATTTAATTGTGGATGAAAAGATTGTTCTCGTTGATGCGGTAAAGCAAACATTGGCCGATGAACTCCTTAGCCGGGTAAGGGGTATAATTGACCCTGCCAAAATTGATTACCTGGTGGTTAATCACGTTGAGCCGGATCACTCGGGAAGTGTCCCCAGGATAATGGAGGCAGCGCCAGGGGCAAAGATTGTAACGTCACCCAGGGGGCAAAAGGGACTCCAGCGCTATTATAAAAAAGAATGGAATTACATCCTGGTCAATTCCGGTGATGAACTCAAAACCGGCGCGCGGACCATGAAATTTGTGCATATGCCCATGGTTCACTGGCCCGAATCCATGGCCACCTATATTCCGGAGGAAAAACTGCTGCTGCCCAACGATGCTTTCGGACAGCATATTGCCTCTGTGGAACGCTTTGACGATGAGCTGGGCTGGGATATTGCCCGGGAGGAGGCAGGCATTTATTACGCAAATATTGTCTACCCCTATGGCAACCAGGTTAACAAGGTGCTGGACGCTGTGTCCCAACTGCCGGTAGAGATGATTGCCCCAAGCCATGGTGTAATCTGGCGTTCCCACATACCCGGAATAATTTCCTGCTACCGGAAGTGGGCCAATCACGAAGCTCCTGCAAAAGCCCTGATTATTTACGACACCATGTGGGGTTCCACCCGGAAGATAGCCCAGGCCCTCCAGGATGGACTGGAAGACGCAGGCATTCCAGTTACGGTCAGATCCCTGCAGAATAACCACATATCCCATATTGTGCCCGATCTTCTCAATTCCAGGGCTGTCCTGATCGGGACGCCTACTCTGAATAACGGAATGCTGCCCTCCGTAGCTGCCCTGTTGACCTATTTAAAAGGCTTGAGGCCCAAGAAAAAACTGGGGTTTGCCTTTGGCTCTTACGGATGGGGGGGCCAGGGCGCAACACTGGTACTGGAGGCTCTTCAGGAAATGGGCTGGGAGGTTCCCCTGGAAATGATCAATATCCAGTATAACCCCAATGCAGGGGAGTTGGACCGGGTTAGGGAAACGGGCCGAAAGCTGGCTCATATGGCTAAATTGATTGAATAAAAAGGAGATGAAAACATGAATCTGAAAGCGCTTTACAAAATTAGCTACGGCCTTTATATTATCACCTCCCGTAAGGGCGACCTGATCAACGGACAGATTGCCAATACCGTCTTTCAAATTTCAAACGAGCCGGCTACGATTGCCGTAAGCATTAACAAGAAAAACCTGACCCATGAGTTTATCAAGGAGAGTAAACTGTTAGCGGTATCTGTTCTGGCCATGGATGCTCCCCTGTCTCTGATTGGGCATTTCGGTTTTAAATCAGGAAGGGAAGCAGATAAATTTGAAGGTATCAACTACCAGCTTGGGGACAGCGGCTTACCCCATGTTACCAGTGACACCCTCGCCTATCTTGAGGCCAGGGTTTTCCAGGAGGCGGACGCCGGTACTCACACCATTTTTATTGCCGAGATTACCGGTGCGGAAGTGCTGAAAGAAGGTGCTCCTCTGACTTATGCTTACTATCAGGAGGTAAAAAGAGGCAGTGTACCTAAAACAGCCCCTTCTTTTGTTCCGGAACCCAAGGAGAAGGCTGTTCTGGAAAAGTACGAGTGTTCCATCTGCGGCTACGTTTACGATCCGGAACTGGGTGATCCGGAAAACGGCGTCGAGCCCGGGACACCCTTTGAGGCGCTTCCTGATAGTTGGGTCTGCCCTGTCTGCGGAGTTGACAAGACGGCTTTTAAATTACAGTAAGTAAAGCATTTTTGTGACTGGTTAAGTTGCAGAGTTAGACATCATGTCTCTGACACGGCGCCGCCAGAGGATAAAAAATACTCAGGATAGTTAAATAACTGGTGTTAGTTGTTGAAGATCAAGGTGAAAATGGCCTGTTTCCCGGGCCATTTTTCGCGTTTTTCCAACAAAGGGGTACTAGGTCAAGGAAAGTTATTACAGATTTCAACTTTTACCCGGGCTCTTTGTAGGGATTGCGGTTGTCGTATTGAATTATTCAATATAGCCTGTTCATGCTGGGAGTGGATTGGAATTTGTTCATCTATATCCTGCTAATCAATGTCGTGGGATTTGGTGTTATGTGGTATGACAAAACAATAGCCAAGGCAGGTAAGTATAAACACCGGGTGGCCGAGAGCAGGATCTTTTTAATTGCCCTGGCCGGCGGCGCCCTTGGTGTTTTTATAGGGATGGAGTTATTCAAGCATAAAACAAAAAAACTAAAGTTTACTATTTTTATACCAGCAATTATAATTCTGCAATTAGTTGTTTTAAGGATGTTGCTTTTATAATTTTTCCTCAAAAAGGAGCAAAATGATTTTAACGCCATAAGCCGGCCGGAAGCCATCAAGAAAATTAAGGAAAAAGCCGGAACACAATTCGACCCGGAATTGGTAGAGGTATTTTTGTCGAATGCCGGTTTAGTTTAATAAACCGGCATTCGGATCTATAGGATTAAAAGCTTTTCATAGCGGCCAAAATGAAAGAACAAGCTCCCCTGGAGCTTGTTCTACTTTTCTGTGGATAAAATCACATAAGGTCTCAATAAGGTCTCAAACCCATTTATCTACATACCTCCGATCCCCGGAGGCCTTGATATTACTGGTGGGGATAGCTGGTTTCGAACCAGCGACCTCTTGAATGTGAGTCAAGCGCTCTCCCGCTGAGCTATACCCCCAGATTCACTTTCCTTGAAACATTTTTTATTGTAGCACAAAAAGGAGCGAAAAACAAGGGTTCAAAGAGCAAGGGACGCACTCGCATTTTGGGAAAAGTCCTGATTATTACTCAGTTTCAACTATAATCCGTCCATCCCGGAAGACCGGCGTCACTTCAGTAGAATTCAGCCGGGAACAAAAGGCCAGGTCTTCAGCAAAGCCAAGGGCTGCCAGTTTTTGTCCGTGCAGAGAGTCCTTAAGCGCGGGCAAAGGATCCTCTTTGTAGAAACCGGCCAGCCGGCAGGCAGCTACCACAAGATCCGACCCGGGAAGAAAGGCCTCCTTTCCTCGGGCTATTTTTGCCAGCTCCCGGCAAACCATGCCTGCTGCTACAGTATCCTCCAGCGAGAGTTTGCCGCGGGTTCCTGCACAGACCAAAACCACGTCACTTTCTGTCCTTAGGACTTCTTTAGCCACACCCCCGGCGTTCAGAAAGGAGCCTATGATAACTTTTGCAGCACCCTGGGCCGCCCGGCGAATGGCATGTGTGCCGTTTGTTGTTGTAATCACAACAGTTCTACCCTTAACCCGTTCAGACGTATATTCAAGGGGTGAATTTCCAAGGTGGAATCCGGGGATTAAGAGGCTTTCCCTTTCGCCGCCCAAAATAACATTGGCTTGATTCTCCGCATAAGCCAGGGCCTCTTCAACTGTCACAACCGGTATAACCTCTTTGCAGCCGTTGGCCACAGCCGTGACGATGGTAGTGGTGGCCCGCAGGACATCAAAAACGACAGCAAGTTTGCCGTTTAATTGTTCCCTGGTGATATTGCCGAAAACAGGAATAATGTCAATTTTCATGTAAACCTCCGGGAAGAGATCGATTCTGGCCCTGAGTTTTTTATTGATTATACCATATATACATTTTACGCTTTGTATGCGCATGGACTGAACTGAAAATTTATTGCAGCATTGTCCTGGAAAAGTAACCGGTTCCGAAAAAAGTAGGTTGCACAACAAAACCTAATCCGGGAGGATATTGTAAATATGTGTAGAATATGTGACCTATTGGTCTATTCTTATAATTAATCGGAACTTTTATGGAATACATGCCGCAAACATTGGTTTAGCCAGTTACTACAAGTATAGATTAACGGGACCATTGACTTGTACCTTCTGGAAAAGAGCAACCACAAAAATAAAGGAGTACATTAATTTTGGCCAAAACCGTCTTAAAGCCCGGAAAGGATCAAGGAAAGAAAACTTCCGGGGGGGCTGATAATCCCCAGAAAATAAAAAAAGGGAAATTAGAAGCACGAAAAAAGAAATCTGTTCAAGAAAATAAAGGGGTAAAAGAAGCCGGAGGGAACTATCTCCACACCATAGCTTTCTGGGGACTTGCTGCTTTGCTGTTCCTGCCCCCCTATTTCAGGGGACTATTTTTCGCGCCGGAACAAGAGAAGGCCTTGATCTTCGCTGCTGTAATCCTCTGGGTTGCCTGGCTCTGGAAGTGGCTGAACCGGGATTACAGTTTTCTTTCCCACCCCCTGGATTACTTCGTGCTGGCTTTCCCCGCCGTCTACCTTATTTCTGCTTTTCAGGCGGCAAACCACGGGCTGGCCCTGGACGAGGTCGTCAAGACGACCCTGTACTTCACGGTTTACTGGTTAACCTCAAGGCTGGTCAGAAGTGATCAAGAAGCAGGCACCATCCTGGGGGTTATTTACCTGGGCGCTGTAGGGGTGGCCCTGGCCGGTCTGGCTACTGCCACCGGTCTGGTCCAGATTAAGGACGGTTTCCTCGGCGGACGGATTTATTCCACTTTCCAGTACCCCAACGCTCTGGCCAGCTACCTGGCAGCGGCGGTATTTACAGGTCTTTACCTCTGGAGAAGAGCCGGAACACCCGGGTCTAACGGTTTCAATCCTATAATTAAAGAAATGCCGGACTGGCTGAGCCGGGCAAAATTGAAGCCATATCTTTACGCTGCAGGAAATTTTCTTTTGTTTGCGGTGCTTCTGGGCACCAGGTCGAACGGCGGTTTGCTGGTTTTTTCCTTTGTCTTTGTTCTTTATTTGATCGGTTTACCCAAGGGAAACAGGATTCCTGTATTTCTCCATATTTTTCTCTTTGGTGTGCCTGCCTTTGTTGCAATCTGGCGCTTTCTGTCCAGTGTTTCCAGCGGCCGGCCGGGGCTTGCCTGGCTCTGGATCATTGCCGGATTTGCCCTGGCCTGTCTGGGGCAGTTCCTTTACAGCAGTCTGGAAAGAAGGGGGCTGTTCCAGTGGATTGCAGCCCATAGAAAGGCTGTCCTGACAGGTGTGCTCCTGGTCGTCGTGGCCGGTAGCATAGGTTTGGGCGTTTTAGTAGGCAGCCACGGCGAAGCAGTGAAAGCTCTGGCCGAAGAAATTCGTCTGCGCAACGCCACTGAGCGGCTTTATTTCTATCAGGACGCTATTAAAATGTTCAAGGAGCGCCCCATCCTGGGCTGGGGCGGCGGAGGTTGGGAAGAGGCCTACCGTGCCTACCAGAGTTATTTATATTATTCCAACCAGGTACACAGCCACTATTTTCAAATTATGGTGGAAGCAGGTCTAGTGGGTTTGGTGGCAATCCTCGGTATCTGGTTCAGCTTTTTGCTGCTTACACACCGTCTTTACCACGGGGCTAAAGAAGATGCGGGGAAGCGCCTGCTGATCTGGACAATAACTGCAGCCTCTGTTGCTGTCGGTTTCCATGCGGCCATCGACTTCAACCTCTCCCTCTCCGCCCTGGCCATTGTTCTGTGGACCTTGTTCGGTCTGGCCAGGGGCATTGGCGGGTATCCTGAACCAAAGGCGGATGTAAAGAAAAGCAAGTCCAGCGGGGCGGTTAGTTATATGCCCTTACTGGCTGTATCGGCAGGTTTGCTGATTGTTGTTGTTGTCCCGGGAACCCTTGCAATGGCTGATTCTTTCTTCAAGCAGGCAAACATAGCTTTTCAAAAGCAGGACTATAATCAAGGTTTGGAACTATTGCAAAAGGCTTCTTCATATAATCCCTTTAAAGTAGATTACCACAGCAACCTGGCAACTATTTACAGCCGGGCCGGGGCAATGGACCAGGCGCTTTTAGAGGCCCGGAAGGCCGTCAGGATGGGCCGGTATAACCCTCAGAACTACGCCGACCTGGCCAACATTCAGTTAAGTTTAAAGAATCATGAGGAGGTTCTGGCATGTGCCGAAAAGGCCCTTGCTTTAGCTCCTTTTCAAATTAAGTGGTACGGAACTGTAGCCCGCTCCTACTTCATTGTGGGGTACAGCGAGTTTGTTGACGGGAACAGGGACGAGGCCAGGGGGCATTTGGAGGCGGCCGTGAATGTTCCTGCCAGAATTGAAGCCCAGATGTCCGGGGTTGGCGAAACTGAAAGGAAACTCTGGAATGTTGCTCCCTTAATGAGCGCCGGGGCGGATCCGAATGTGAATCTTAATGTTGGATCAGCCTATTATCTTCTGGGGTGTCTTGCCGAGGCTGACGTTCTCCTGCAAACTGCTCTTCAGACTGAGGAAACAGAGGGTGAAGCTGCTTTTTGGCTTGCCCTCACACGCGAAAAGCAAGGTCTTGCGCAGGAGGCGCAGGAGTACCTGTCCCGGGCCCGGACCCTGGTACCTGAACTGGCTAAGGGTTATGAGGGACTTAAGGCTTTGCCAACACTGAGTTA
>DBRJ01000036.1 GCA_002305915.1 Pelotomaculum sp. UBA1371
CGGGAGCAGGCCACAGGTGGTAGTAAATCAGTTAAGCTAAAATTGTAATACATAGGTTTCGGTCACAATAGTTGGACGCATTTGTTAACTAGCCGGCCCATACGGGCCCCGTCAAAGTCATATTTAACAGCAGTGTGTAGTACTTGTTGATACGAATGCTGCATGTTGACTGCAAATAGGACTTTGACGGGGCCTAGTTGTTGTCTTGAGCAGGTGATAGTTGATGAGTGAAAGAAGAGTATTATGGTTTATTGTCTTAATTACAGTTATAGCGTTATTGGCAGCGTTTATATTTTCTCCAATTGCGATGGTGGTTTTATTTATTTTATTAGCTGCCGGGATCTATTACCGTACAGCAGCAACATCAAAATACCAGAGCAAGCGTATAATTGATCTTGTTCACTGTGGGTATGATTCTCTCGGTTAGTGCGAGATTAAAATGTATAGCTTCTTTACCCGTAGATCCCCTTGAATTATCAGGCGCGGCTATTTTCTTGTACGGGTGGGGAATCCTTATAATGGAAAAATTCCGTGAGGGCTTAAGAGAACAGCCTGCTCAGAATGAGAAGAATGGTTAAAACTCAATTGACAGAGCAAAGTATTTTTAAAACAGTGCACGCTCAGGTCTGCAGTGACTGCAGCAGCCTGTACAGGTTCTGCTCGAACCTGTGGTCATCAGCAGTGGTTCTTTTTTTCGGCCCCCTGGTTCTCCCTCCGCCCCTCCGGTATTTTGCCTTCATGTTTCTCTCCTCCAGGAGAAAATCAATGGTTTCCTTCTGGTAAACCCGCCCGGTGGGGGACAGGGCCGCTGCTCCTTTACCCAGGACCACCGCTGCCAGTCCCCAGTCCTGGGTAACCACGAGATCCCCCCTGGCTGCAAGGTTGATCACCTGCAGGTCCGCTTCCTGGGGCGCGTCGCCGGTAACAACATGATGGCCGGATTCGATGCGGTGGTTGAAATTGGCGACAGTGACCAGGGAGACGCCAAACTCCTTTGCCGCCTTCCGGCAGATTGCCAGCGCCTTTTTGGGTGTGGCGTCAGCGTCAACGATAATTTTCATTTCCCTTTTCCTTCTTCGACTGTGAATTTTCTGTATTCTTCCTTTTTATTTTACTATAGACTCTGTTGGGGGCAGGATAATTTTATTTTGCCATTGATCTTTTACTGTTTTGTTGAAAGTTTTGTATGATAGAATATTATAAATAATAAATTATTTGCCTGAAATTTTTGGCAGTTTTACTATAAAGGGGGTATCTTTCTTGGCGGCCAACCTGACACCTCAGTATTATGAGGCGGAAGAAGCTTTTAAGAAGGCCTCTACGATTGAAGAAAAGATCTCGGCGCTGGAGGAAATGCTGGCGGTTATTCCCAAGCACAAAGGGACGGAAAAGATCCAGGCGGATCTGAAGAGGCGCCTCTCGAAACTCCGGGACGAGGGACAGAAAAAAGCAAAAGCCGGCCGGGCGGACCCCTTTCATGTGGAAAGACAGGGGGCCGGGCAGGTGGCCATGCTCGGATTTCCCAACACCGGCAAGTCGTCGCTGCTGGCGGCCCTGACCAGAGCCAGGCCCAAGGTGGCGGTTTACCCTTTTACAACCACACTGCCCCTGGCCGGGATGATGCCGTACCAGGATATTTTAATCCAGCTGGTTGATACACCGCCGGTGACGGAAAGCACGGTTCCCCCGGGTCTCTCCGGAACCCTCCGCAACTCGGACGCCCTGTTGTTGCTGATTGATGCCGGGTCCGACGATTGTCTGGAACAGCTGCATTTTTGCTTGAATTATCTAGCGGAAAAGAAAATCATCCGGAACGATAGTAGTTCCAATGCCCGGGGGATCCCGCCGGAACGTTTGCTGGTGCTGCTGTCCAGGGCGGATCAGGACCACAGCGGCGAAAGAACCGAAATCTTAAGGGAGTTGGGGCCTCCAGGAGTTAAGCTTTTTCCCGTATCGGTGCAGACTGGTGCGGGATTGGAGGAACTGAAGGAGAAAATTTTTGAACTGCTGGGAGTGATCCGCATCTACACCAAGGTTCCGGGCAAGGAGCCCGACCTGAAGGCGCCATTCATCCTTAAAAGGGGGAGCACCGTGGCTGACCTGGCCGGGGCGATTCACCGCGATCTGCCCCGCACTATGAAAACTGCCAGGATCTGGGGCTCGGCCCGTTTTGCAGGGCAGGCGGTCATGAGAGACTATGAATTACAGGACAGGGATATTGTTGAGATATCTTAAAAATGAATTTAAGGAATAATTCCCGCAAAATCAGCCGCGGGAATTTTTTACTTTCATTTTAGCTAAAAATTATGTATGATTATTGCCAGGGTAGCATAGAAATTTTTAGGAGGTGGTCAAGCCATCTGTTGCCCCTGTACCTTTCCGGATTGTTCGCTTGAACAGACGGCGGCTTGTAAGGGAGGAAAGTATAAAAGCGGCAAATGCTGGTTAGCCTAAGGTCAATGAAGGGGTGGCAGGAAACCGCCCCTTGTATAGCATTAGCGGTATGCATTTTTCCTGCAAAAAATAATCTGCCGGTTTCCGGGCTTGAGAGGCAGGACTTTTTGCTTTTTTGGCAGAATCTTCTTTTTGATGTACTTTGTTTAAGTCATTTTTTTGTGTAAAGGGGATGGCCATGGAGATTATTTTTTATGGTGTCCAGATTATATTGACGATATTTACATTTTATTATTTTGTTGTCTCCCTTTTTGGGTTTTACCGCAGGCAGGAAGATTACTCTTTACCCCCCGGTGCAAGGTTTGCAGTGGTTGTTGCGGCCCACAACGAGTCCAAGGTGATTGGCGAATTAATCAGGAACCTCTACGAACTGAATTACCCGAAGGAACTGTACGACATTTATGTTGTCGCTGATAACTGCAGCGACAACACGGCTGATATAGCCGGAGAAAAAGGCGCCTACGTCATTGAACGCTTTAACAAGAAAGAAAAAGGAAAGGGCTATGCCCTGGAGTATGCTTTCAACCATATTTTTGCCATGGATATCCAATATGACGCAGTTGTCGTTTTTGATGCCGACAACCTTGTTTCTCCCGACTTTTTAAGGATTATGAACTGTCGCCTGCAAAAAGGGGAAAAAATTATCCAGGGTTACCTGGATACAAAAAACGCGGGCGATACCTGGATCACCAAGTCAATTTATATTGGCTACCTGCTCACAAACCGCTTCTGGCAGCTTTCCAAATACAACCTGGGACTCACCTGCGCGCTGGGCGGGACCGGCATGTGTATTTCGGTGGATCTGCTTAAGCAGTATGGCTGGGGTATGACTTCACTCACAGAGGACCTGGAATTCCAGACCAAGGCCCTTTTGAATAACGTTAAGGTAAACTGGGCCCATGACGCCAGGGTCTACGACGAAAAGCCCCTCAATCTGATCCAGTCCTGGAATCAGCGCAAGCGCTGGATGCAGGGACATACCAACGTGGCCGGCCGCTACATAGTCAAACTGCTGCGGGAGGGCATCCGGACCAGGAATTTTGCCATGATCGATGGAGCTGTTTATTTAATCCAGCCTTTCTTTCTAATGTTCACAGGTCTGGGGCTTCTGGTTAATCTTATTTATGTCGGGCCCTTTCATATCACGGAAAGACCGGAATGGACGGCTATCGCTTTCTTTGCCCAGTTCTTTTACTTCAGCCTGGGCCTTGTCCTGGAAAGGGTCAAGCCGAAGGTATACTGGTGGCTGGCCTTTTATCCGATTTTCGCCCTGACCTGGATACCTGTGGCCTACGTGGGTTTTGCCATGCGGAAAAACAAAGAATGGTGCCACACCCTGCATATCCGGGATATCAAGCACGAGAACCTGCCGAACCTTTATCTTCCCGCCAAGGCCAACGGCAGGCGGACCAGCTAGAATTGCCGGGGAACAGGGAAAAGTACGGATGGTTATACTTTGTATTAAGCCGGACCCGGCCAGATTCAGCGGCCGGGCCTTCTGTTTTTTTCCGCTACACCCAGCAGGCTCGCCACAACGTCGTTGGCGGGCTTTTGAAATATCTCCTGCTGGGAGCAGCTTTGAATGACTTTGCCCCGGTCCAGGACCGTCACTGAATCGGCCAGGACGGGGATTTCGTGGTAATCGTGGGTTACCAGGATTGTACTGATCCTTGTTGCCTGCAGGATATCGCGCAATTCATCTATAAGGCCCTTTTTCGTAGGATAGTCCAGGGGCGAAAAGGGTTCGTCAAGGAAGAGCACCTCCGGTTCCAGGGCAAAGGCTCTGGCCAGGCTTACCCTCTGGGACTCCCCGCCGGAGAGGAACCGGGCCGGGCGGTGGGCCAGGGAGCGGATCCCCAGGCGTTCCAGCCATTCCCAGACCAGGCCGTCAATTTCTTTTTTTCTGTGGCCCCTGATCTGGAGACCGGAGGCCACGTTTTTGTAAACGGTTGTGTCCAGAAGGAGGGCCTCCTGAAAAACCACGGCCATTCTTCTGCGGATGGACAGGATGTTTTTGGAATTAACGATTTCCCCGCGAAAAAACAGTTGCCCTGAGGAAGGCCGCTGCAGCAGCGCCAGTACCTGCAGCAGGGTGCTTTTGCCGGCGCCGTTGGGGCCGATCACGGCCCTGACCTCACCCTGAGCCAGCTGGAAATGCTCTACATCGAGGATTTCTTTTTTGCTTTTTTGAAGCTTGATTTTACTTGCTTCAATTATGCCGTCTTTCATTTACCAGCCTCCGTCAATTGAGTATGTAGATCAGTTCTAGTATGTAGATATGTAGAATTGTATATTATCATATTTTTCCTGCCTGGAAAACAAAATAAACGGGGTGATCTCTTAAAAGAGAGTCCGGAAGGTTTGAACCGGGATAGTTTTGCCCCCTTTCCATTAACGGGAGGCGCGCCGGTTTCCCGGCAGTACCCGGACGGCCTGTAAACCATGGCCGTCAAGCAACCTGCAGGTTACCGGCCCGGAGAGTGATCTGCAGACCATATTCTACAAAAAGAGCATTTTCCCTTTGAAAACAGTTCAGCAAAAAAAGGACAGGTATTATACGTTTTTTTCCTTGACTGGTGAGGGGGTTGCTGTTATCATGAGCACATAAGGATAACTTTAAAAAACAATGAAGGGGAAAAGTAGGCCGGACACAGCATTCCAGGGAGGCAGCGCCGTGACTGAAAGCGCCGCCACTGCATGACCCGCTGAAGTTCTCCCCCGAGTTGCCGGACTGAAACCAACTGTGGAAAGTAGGCCCGGCCGGAAACTTCCACCGTTAAAAGGAAGGGGGTATAAGGATTTATTCCCGTACCCTGCCGGAGAGTGGGTTTCCCTAAAGGGAAGCCAACTAGGGTGGTAACGCGAAATAAACTTTTCGTCCCTAAGGGCGAAAAGTTTTTTGTTTACATCCCCCTGCAGGTAAGGGGATTCCCGTATCCTGCTTTAAGGGGGTTAAATTTTTAACCAACCGGGGTGGTACCGCGGAAGTCCGCAGCTTTCGTCCCCGCGAAGGCTGCGGGCTTTTTATTTTTTTAAGGTCAGGCGGGGGGTGATAGCTTTATTTTTAGTTTAAGATGCAGCAGGGTAATGACCGGGCCGGGATATCCCTGCCCGAACTGTACCGCAGGGTTGACAGAAACTCCGGTGGAAACTGTTAAAAGATTCGTTGAGCATGATCTTAAACTATCTGAAAAAGGCTGAGAAAAGGCCATACCAAGAGTTTAGGACACAATCATTGAGATTGGGGGAGCTATGCTTGAAAAAAAAGAGATTGATGATCTGGGTTGCCGTTCTGGCCGCCCTGGCGTTGGCTGCGCTGTTCACGGGCGGGTGCTCGGGAAGGGGGGAAACCGGAAGCGGGGCCGGGGACGGCCTGGAGCCTTACAGGGTCGGCGCGGTTGTTGACATCAGCGGACCCTCTTCCTCCCTGGGGGTGCCGGAGCGCAATACACTCCAGATGCTGGCGGATAAAGTCAATGCCGCCGGGGGAATCAACGGCCACCCTCTGGAACTGACCATCCTGGATAACAAGAGTGATGAAACAGAAGCTGTCCTTGCCGTAAAAAAATTAATTAACCAGCAAAAGGTGGCGGCGGTAATCGGCTGCAGCTCCAGCGGCCCTTCCATGGCCATGATCGACACTGTTCAGAAAGAGCAGGTACCCATGGTTTCCCTGGCTGCGGCCAGCAGTATCGTTGAACCTGTGGAGGAACGGAAGTGGGTTTTTAAAACAGCCCAGAGCGATCTTGTTACCGTCAACAGGCTGATCGGCTATCTGCAGGAAAAGGGGCTGACCCGGGTGGCTTTTTTGTACATGAACAACGCCTACGGTGACGGCGGCAAGAAAGCTTTCTTTGGGGCAGCGGAGAAGGCCGGGATGCAAATTGTGGCCGAAGAAAAGTTTGAGGCCACTGATAAGGATATGTCTCCCCAGTTAACCCGGGTCAAGGCTTCCGGGGCGCAGGCGACAATAATCTGGGCCATTCCGCCTTCCGCCTCCATTGTGACTAAGAATTACAGAGATCTGGGCCTGGCCATACCCCTCCTGCACAGCCACGGGGTGGGAAATCAGAACTTTATCGACCTGGCCGGGGGGGCGGCGGACGGTGTAATCCTGCCCATCGGCAAACTGGCCGTCAGCACGCAGGTTCCCGACAGCGACCCCCAGAAAAAAGTGCTTGCTGCATACATTGACGAATACGGCAAGAAATACAATTCTCCGCCAAATTCCTTCGGCGGTTATGCCTGGGACGCTTTTTACATGCTCGTGGCAGCCCTGGAAAAGGCCGGGCCGGACCGGGCCGGGATCCGCGACGAGCTGGAAAAGACCCGGGGTTTCACCGGTGTTTCCGGAGTTTTTAACATGTCGCCGGAGGACCATAACGGACTCGCTGAGGAGTCCATGGTCTTGGTCCAGATCCGGGACGGCCAGTGGAAGCTGTTGGACTGATAGACTGAGCAAAGAAGGTGAATGAATTGGATTTGACCGGGCAACTTCTCCAACTTTTGTTCACGGGGTTCACCCTGGGCGGAATTTATGCCCTGATTGCCCTGGCCCTGGTTACAACATTCAACATTACAGGGGTGCTGAATATGGCCCAGGGCGAGTTTCTGGCCCTGGGGGCGTTGCTGGCCGCCAGCCTTTGCGCGGCCGGCGCGTCCCTGCCCCTGGCCTTCGTGATTGCGGTGGCGACGCTGGCCCTCCTGGGCGGATTGCTGGAGCGTTCGGCAATCCACCCCGCCCGCCACGCCCCCGGGCTGATCCTGATTATCATCACCATTGGCCTTTCCATCTCCCTGCGGGGGTTGGCCCTGTTGATCTGGGGCACGGAACCGGCCTCACTGCCCGCTTTTTCAGGGGGCGGGCCGTTGTTCGTGATGGGGGCCGCCGTCAACCCCCAGAGCCTGTGGATCCTGGGTCTGGTTGCCCTGGCCGTAGCCGGCCTGCATGCTTTTTTTGAACTGACCTATGCCGGCAAGGTGTTCCGGGCCTGTGAAATTAACCGGACGGGCGCAAGGCTGGTGGGGATTAATCCCGCCGCCCTGTCCTTCCTGGCCTTTGCCGGAAGCGGCGCCCTGGGGGCGGCGGCCGGCATATTTATCGCGCCTGTTACCCTGGCAACCTATGACATGGGCTTTTTACTGGGTGTGAAGGGCTGTGTGGCGGCTATCATCGGCGGCCTCAACAGCGTCGGGGGAGCGGTGCTGGGAGGGTTGCTCCTGGGTATCCTGGAAGCTTTCGGAGCCGGCCTGGTGTCGTCGGGCTTAAAGGACGCCCTGTCCCTGCTGGTCCTGCTGGGGGTGTTGCTGGGGAGGCCGGAGGGTTTAATCGGAGCGGTTGCCGGGCGCAAAGTGTAACGGGGAAGCGGCTGTTGAAAACTGATCAATCCTGAGGTGGACCGGATGGGAATTCCTTTTAAAGAGCCGGGCCGAAGGTACAGGAACCTTTGCTACGGGGGACTAGTTCCCGGGGTTTAAGGTTGCCGGGTGGGCAATAGTGCGGGTGCTTGAAAAAATAAGGCCCCCGGCCGGTACGGCCGGCTGCCCGGCGGCCTGCTTAATAAAAATTTATAAGGTAAACAGCTCTCAGATAGATTTTAATTCAGTAGTCAACAGGAGTTATGAGGATATGTTGAAGAACGCGGTGGTTTTGACAGTCTTAATCTTTTTCCTGGTCCTGCCTTTGCTGATCAGGAGCAATTACCTGCTGGGAATACTCATCGTGACCGGCCTTTATACCATCATTGTAATCGGCCTGGGCATCCTGATGGGTTATGCCGGCCAGGTTTCCTTCGGGCAGGCCGCCTTTTTCGGGCTGGGGGGCTACACCGCGGCCATTTTGTCCACGTCCTGCAGTTGGCCCACACCGGCTGCCCTGCTGGCCGCCATGGTTCTGCCCGGCCTGGTGGCGGCCTTGATCGGCCGCCCCACCCTGAAGCTGAAAGAGCTGTATCTAGCCCTGGCCACCCTGGCCTTCGGGATCCTGGTCCACATTCTCTTCAACGAGGGCGGGGAAATTACCGGCGGCCCCTCGGGACTGATGGGGATTCCCTATCTTTCTCTGGGCGGACTGGTATTCGACCGGGACATCAAGTTTTACTATCTTGTCCTGGCTGTGGTCCTGCTTGTTTCCCTGGCCGTGCACAACCTGATCCAGTCCCGCACCGGCAGGGCGCTCAGGGCCATCCGGGAGAGCGAGCATGCCGCCGAAGCAGCGGGTATGGACACGGTTCTTTTGAAGCTCCAGGCCTTTGTCTTCAGCGCCGTGCTGGCCGGCCTGGCAGGGGGGTTATACGCCTTCTACGTCACCTTTATCAGCCCCTCCCCTTTCAGCTTTCACATGTCCGTCCAGTTTGTCCTGATGGCTGTTGTGGGGGGCCTGGGTACATTCTGGGGGCCGCTTTTGGGTTCCGGGCTGGTGGTAGCCCTGGGTGAGGCGCTGCGCTGGGCGGTACCCCTGGTGATCCCCGGGGCCGGGGGAGAATACCAGATCATATTTTTCGGAATAATCCTGGTGCTTGTGATGGTTTTTCGCCCCGGGGGACTGGGGTCGCTCTTCAGTCCGCCGGTGCACCGGGAAAGACCGGGCAGGCCCGGTGAAAAGGGGGTAGATGATAGTGTTGCTGGAGGTTGAGGGCCTGACACGACACTTCGGAGGTGTTGCAGCTGTAAAAGAAATCAGTTTTAAGCTGAAGAAGTCAGAAATATTTGCCCTGATTGGGCCCAACGGGGCCGGTAAGACCACCGTTTTCAACCTGATCACCGGCATGCTGGCGCCTGACGCAGGTTCGCTGGTTTTTGAGGGGATGTCCCTGGCCGGCCTGAAGCCCCACCAGATTGCCGCCGCAGGCATTACCAGGACTTTTCAAAACCTTCAGCTCTTCGGGGGAATGACGGTGCTTGAAAATATCATGGCGGGCGCCCACCTGAAGGGCAGGACCGGGTTTTTGAAAGCCCTGGCTGCCTGGCCGGGCTCGGCCCGGGAAGAAAAAAAGATCCGGCAGGAAGCCCTGGCCCTGTTGAAAGAGGTGGGGCTGGCCGGCCTGGCGGACCTGCCTGCCGCCGCCCTCCCCTTCGGCCGCCAGCGTCTCCTGGAAGTGGCCAGGGCGCTGGCCTCCGGACCCCGGCTGGTCCTGCTGGATGAGCCTGCCGCCGGCCTGAACAGTGCCGAAACAAAGGAGCTGGCTGACTACCTGAAGCGGTTGAGGGAAGAGGGCAAGTCGATGGTGCTGGTGGAGCACGACATGGAAACTGTTATGGAAGTGGCCGACCGGATCATGGTTTTAAATTTCGGCGAAGTAATTGCCCTGGGGACGCCGGCGGAAATCCAGGCGAACCCGGAAGTGATCAAAGCCTATCTGGGGGAGGATGAACAGGTTGCTTGAAATTATTGGACTGCAGGTCAACCACGGCTGGGTGAGGGCGCTGCGGGACCTTTCCCTGCACATCCATAAAGGTGAAATGGTGGCTGTAATCGGCGCCAACGGGGCTGGTAAAAGCACCCTTCTGGGCGCCCTGGCGGGGCTTTACAAACCGGCCGGAGGCAGGATATTATTAAACGGCAGGTCTGTGACCGGCAAGCCTGCCGAGTATATGGTCAGACAGGGTATTTCCCTGGTGCCCGAGCGCAGGGAGATCTTCAACTCCTTAACCGTTCTGGATAATCTCCTTCTAGGAGCTTATCACCACTACCGCGCCCTTAAGGATGCGGTCAGGGAGGACGTAAAAAGGGTTCTGGAGCTGTTCCCCGCCCTCCGGGGCAGGGAGAGGGATCCTGCAGGCACTTTGAGCGGCGGACTCCAGCAGATGCTGGCCATCGGGCGCGGGCTGATGGCCCGGCCTTCACTGCTTCTGCTGGATGAGCCTTCGTCAGGTCTGGCGCCGCTGGTGGTGCGGGAAATCATGGCTGCCCTGGCGGACTTGAAGCAAACCGGGATGACCATAGTCCTGGTGGAACAGAATACGGCTGCTGCGCTGAAGGTGACGGACCGCGCCCTGGTCATGGAAAGGGGAAGGATTGTCTTAAGCGGTTGTTCAGATGAGATGATCAGCAACGCCAGGGTCCAGCAGGCCTACCTGGGCCGCGTGCGGGCGGCGCGGCCTGCGGCGGTGCTTTAAAACAATAAAGGTAACCGGACACTGACCGGAGCCGCAGGAGCAACAGCGGCTGCGCTCCGTGTCCGGAGCTTATAAATCTATTTTAAGGGAAAGTGGTGTTTGTTTATGAATATCAGTGGGGATGCCAGGATTTCCTACTGGGACAGGGAAATTGAGACCATGTCCCGGGAGGGTCTGGAAAACCTGCAGTCTCAACGGCTCAGGGAGACGGTGCGGAGGGTTTATGAAAGGGTGCCCTTTTACCGGCAGGCCTTTAAGGATAAAGGGATCGAGCCGGGAGACATCAAGTCCCTGGCGGATCTCAGCAAGCTGCCCTTCACCGTCAAGCAGGACCTGAGGGATAATTACCCCTACGGACTTTTTGCCGCACCCATGAGCGATATTGTGCGCATCCATGCCTCCTCGGGTACGACCGGCAAACCCTCCGTGGTGGGTTACACCCGGCAGGATATTGAAAACTGGGCGGAGATGGTGGCCCGGGCCCTGGTGATGGCCGGGGGGACGAAGCATGACGTGGTCCATGTAGCTTACGGTTACGGACTTTTTACCGGGGGCCTGGGGCTGCATTACGGTGTGGAGCGGCTGGGAGCTTCCGTCGTGCCTGTTTCCGGCGGAAACACAGACCGCCAGTTGATGCTTTTGCAGGATTTTGGGGCAACCATGATTGCCTGCACCCCTTCCTACGCCCTGTACCTGGCCGAAGAAGGCCAGGCGGCCGGTATTGATTTTAAAAAGCACCCCCTGCGCATCGGCATTTTCGGCGCCGAGCCGTGGACAGAAAACATGCGGGCCCAGCTGGAGGAGAAGCTTTCCATTACAGCCCTGGACATTTACGGGCTCAGCGAGGTTATGGGTCCCGGGGTTTCCATGGAATGTCCGGCCAAGTGCGGCAGCCATATTTTTGAAGACCATTTTATTGCTGAAATCATCGATCCTGATACCGGTGAGACCCTGCCTTACGGGCAGCAGGGGGAGCTGGTCCTGACCACGATTCAAAAGGAAGGAATCCCTGTGATTCGCTACCGCACCCGTGATATTTCCACCCTTCACCCGGAAAAGTGTGCCTGCGGGCGCACCCATATAAGGATGAAGCGGGTTGCAGGGCGCAGCGACGACATGCTGATTATCCGGGGCGTTAATGTCTTTCCCTCCCAGGTGGAGAGCGTGCTGCTGGAATTCGGCGAGACCGAGCCCCACTACCTGCTGGTTGTAGACCGGAAGGGCGAGCTGGACAATCTGGAAGTATGGGTTGAACTATCTGAGCAAATGTTTTCGGATAAAATTAAGCAGATAGAGAACCTGGAGGCAAGGATCCGCAACAAGATCTTAAGTGTCCTTCAAATCAACGTCAAAATCAAGTTTGTAGAGCCCAGGACCATTCCCAGAAGCGAGGGCAAGGCCAGGCGGGTCATGGACCGCCGGGAATTATAGCGGTTTTGAGGGAATTAGAGCAGATAGCGGCTGACGTATTGAGGTACCCGCCTTTTTAAATTTAAAAGGGCGGGTTAATTTTTCAAAAAGTTCCGGGTCCTGTTACCCGGCGGGCAAATAAGGGCTGGAGAGGAAAAGGGATAATAACAATTTTTGTCGAATTGTCTATGGGGAATAAGACGGGTTCAGGCTGTCAATCCTAGAAAGGAATGACCCGCAACTTCAATTTACCGCCGGGGGAGGCTTATAAATGAAGAAACTGAACAAAAAAAGATTGTACCTGGTACTGCTGGTTTTTCTTGTCCTGGGTGTGTCCGGCTATGCCATCAAGGCCCTTTCCGGCGAGCCCGGGCTGAAACCGCCGGGGGTGAATGAACCCCGGGAACAATTAAGTGAGGTCACCGGCGGCTCTGAAACTGCCCTTAGCCCTTCCGGCTCCGCACCGGCTGCGGCCGGGGGGGATGAAAGGGAGCAGGGGGAGGAAAAAAACAGCGACAGTGACGGCACGCTTGAAGAAACGGGCAGTGAGGCCGGCGAAACTCCCCCGGACAAGGGCAGCCCCCCCGCTGAAAATTCTCCCAACCCGGGCAGCCCGTCCGGCGCAACCCCTGTAGATACAGGGGGGCTGTCCAACGTCAAAAACGGCTGGGGGCTGAAGCGGAACAGCAGCCACCAGCAGCCCGAAATGTCCTCCTCCACCAATAAGCTGCTTGCCCGGTACGGCGCCTACTGGGTGGGCAAGCCGGACGAAAAAGTGGTTTACCTGACTTTCGATGAAGGTTATGAAAACGGTTATACACCGAGTATCCTGGATACTCTTAAAGCCAACGACGTTAAAGCAGCCTTTTTTGTCACAGGGCATTACCTGAAGACACAGCCCGATCTAGTCAGGCGGATGGTGGAGGAAGGGCATATTGTGGGCAACCACACGGACACCCACCCCAGCCTGCCTGATGTCACGGACGAAGAAATCAAGAAGGAACTGCAGGTTGTGGAAGAAAGCTATGCCGGCATAACCGGTAAGAAGGACATGAAGTACCTAAGGCCGCCGAAGGGTGAATACAGTGAGCGGACCCTGGCCCTGACCAGGGAACTGGGCTACCACAATATTTTCTGGAGCATGGCTTTTGTGGACTGGGTGCCCATGCCCGGCGGGCCGGAGGAGGCCTACCAGTCGGTTATGGACAACCTGCATAACGGTGCCCTGATTTTGCTGCATGCGGTTTCCAAAGATAATACCGAGGCGATGGACAGGATTTTAAAAGATATCAAGGCCCGGGGGTACACATTTAAAACCCTGGACGATCTGGTTGCAAATTAAATTTTTATAGGGAGGTTTTTTCTTTCAGCTTAAAATGCCAGTTTAACTTTCTTTCAGCTTAAAATGAAGCCGGACGCCGCTTTTAAAGTTCCCCGGAGCTTAAAAAGCGGTGTTTTTTTAGCCGGGGACTGCCGGTTTAAGAGGAATAACGGCCTGCTTCAACCTCCAACGGGCTTTTTCAGGGCTGTTCAAAGCAGCAAAGGGCAGGTTCCAAAGGAATAAGAACAGGAGGTTTTTAACTTGTAATTATCCCGGGGCCGTAAAGATGCCTATTCCGCTTGAAGAAAGGGTTTGAAAAATAGAGTATTACCGGTTATAGTAAGATTAAACAGAAGAATATCCAGAGCCTGAGATCCGCTTTGCCGCAGCCGCTAAAATTGACCGGCAGCGGTGGCAACCGGACATCAGGCGTCTTTTGAAGGTTGGAAAAGCTGTCCGGACCGGCGTTTTGTTTAAGCCGGGTTGTTTTGTTTTTGTACGGGCAGATGGATTGTTCAGAATCAATAACAGCGAAAGCATTAAAAGGGGTCGACAGCATGTTCATGAATAACGGCAACGGCAACGGTGACGGGGACAGACTATTGGAACAAAGGGGAGGCAAACTGTTGGATCAAGATCCTGAAGGGTTCAGCTTCAGCAGCTCTGAGCGACTTCCCCGGGAAAACTGCCGATGAGCCTGACAATTACCAGCGGTCACCTGGCCGGAATTATCGTCACCCTTGCAGGTGTGACCCTGGTGGGGCTTTACGCCGGCCGCAGGGTTAAGTCAGCCGGGGATTTTCAAATCGGCGGACGCCGGGCCGGTGCGGCGGTGGTGGCAGGGGCCATTATGGGAACTCTGATCGGCGGTTCCTCAACTATTGGAACGGCCCAGATGGCCTTTAAGTACGGTCTGTGCGCCTGGTGGTTTACCCTGGGTTCGGGAATCGGCTGCGCCCTGCTGGGCCTGGGTATGGTCCGCAGGGTGCGTGAAGCGCCCCTGCATACCGTGCCCCAATACCTTGGGCTCAGTTACGCCAAAAGCACCGGATTGATTGCCTGCGCCGTTGCTTTTATATGCTCGGGGCTGGGTGTTGTAGCCCAGGGGCTGTCCGGCGTAGCCCTGCTTTCGTCTATGTTCGGAATGAGTTCTTTGACAGCGGCGGGAATTTGCGTATTGCTGGTTCTGGGATTTGTGATTTTCGGGGGTGTCTGGGGCGCCGGGCTGGTGGGAGTGTTCAAATCGTCCCTGCTCTACCTGGCCGTGGTTGGCAGCGGAGCGCTGGCCTACTGGCTGGCCGGCGGCCAGGCAGGCCTGACGGCCTTGTTTCCGTCCTTCCCCTGGTTTTCCTTCTTCGGCCGCAGTTTTAACCAGGACCTGGCCCTGGGACTGTCCATGCTCATGGGGGTTCTTTCCTCCCAGTATTACATCCAGGCTGTTTATGCGGGGAAAAGCCTGGCCGATGCCCGCAGGGGAGCACTCATTTCAGCGGTTTTGATCCCTCCCGTGGGTCTTGGCGGCGTTCTGGTGGGCCTGTACATGCGGGCAAACTTTCCGGGTATTTCTTCGGATCAGGTCCTGCCCCAGTTTATTCTGGGCTACCTGCCCCCCGTTTTGGCAGGCGTGGCCCTGGCTGCCCTGCTGATTACGGTCATCGGCACCTGGGCCGGAATCGTCCTGGGTATTTCCACTATCCTTACCCGGGACATCTATAAGCAGTATATCCGGCCCGGGGTGGAAGACAGCGGGATGCTCCTGATGCAGCGGCTGATCATCCTGTTGGTCTGCCTGCTCAGTGTACCGGTAATTACAACTAGCGCCGGCACGCTGATCATGGGCTGGGTTACACTGTCCATGTTTCTACAGGGCTGTACCGTGCTTTTACCCCTGTTGGCCGCGCTGTTCCTGCCCCGCCTGGTAACGCCTGCGGCCGCAACCCTGTCCGCCCTTCTGGGGCCGCTGGCCGTGGTAGCCTGGTACGTGCTCTTTCCTGACGGATTAAGCCCCGTTTACCCCGGGTTTCTGGTCAGTTTACTGACAATAATCCTGGTCAGCCTGGTTGACAGGAGGAGCCCGGGTGCCCGGAGCCGGCTAACGGATACCACGAAATGATGGTTCCAGGATGGATGCAGGTTATTTGCCCCTTGGCAACGTGACCCGTGACCGGACAAATGCAACTGAAAGCGAGAAGGGCTGCCTGTAAGGGGCAGCCCTTATGGGATTTCTAGTTTTTCTTGATTTTCTTTTCAGGGGGTAGTAACCTACTAATAAGTCCCTTCGGAATTTTTTTCGGGGGAATGTTCTGATTGTATAATTATGCAGTTGACTGTATAATTATACATACCATATTACCGCCCGGCAGTTTCAGTAAAACAGACCCGGTTGGTAAAAGATAATCTTAACAAGACGGCCTTCAGGCTGTTATCGTCTACGGAGGTGAACCCTTTTGACAATCAGGGTTGGTATTATAGGGGCCACGGGCTACACCGGGGCTGAACTGGTGAGGATTCTGTCCCGTCACCCGGAAGTTGAGCTTGTAGCGCTGACAACAAAGAGCTATATCGGTAAACCATACTGGGAGGTTTACCCGCACCTTTATAAATACAACCGGATGACCGGCGAGAAGATGGACCTGCCGTACCTGCTGGAAGCATGCGATGCGATTTTTATTGCCCTGCCCCACGGTCACTCCATGGCGGTAGCCCTGGAGGCGGCCGGCCGCGGTGTGAAATTGATTGATTTGGGGGCTGATTTCCGCCTTGCCGATTACCGGGTTTATGAACAGTGGTACAGAGTTGCACATGTGGCCAGGGAACTGCTGCCGGCGGCTGTTTACGGGCTGCCGGAACTGTATCGCGAAAGCATCAAAGATGCCTGGCTGGTTGCCAATCCGGGCTGTTATCCCACCAGCGCCATCCTGGCCCTGGCTCCCCTGCTGGAGAAAAAGCTGATCGATCCCGGCACGGTTATTATCGATTCCAAGTCCGGGGTTTCCGGGGCCGGGAGGGGGCTGTCCCTGGGTTCCCACTTCAGTGAGGTAAACGAAAACTTCAAAGCCTATAACATAGCCGGGCACCGCCATACACCTGAAATTGAGCAGGAACTGGGGAAAATCCTCGGGGAGGAGATCAGGGTTTCCTTTACCCCGCACCTGCTGCCCGTAACCCGGGGCATCCTTAGTACTGTTTACGCCAAGCTCAGCAGTCCGGTTGAGCAGGATGAACTTCTTGAGCTGTACTCTGATTTTTACCGGGAGGAGCTTTTTGTACGGGTAATGCCCCGGGGGATGCTGCCCCAGATCAAGTGGGTAGCGGGAACCAACCACTGCGATCTCGGCCTTGTTACGGACCCCCGGACCGGACGGGTGATTATTGTCTCGGCCATCGATAATGTTGTCAAGGGTGCCTCCGGACAGGCGGTCCAGAACATGAACCTGCTTTTTGGCCTGCCCGAGGATACCGCCCTGGCCGGGCCCGGGCTTTACCCCTAGAAATACCCCTGTAGGGGCGAAAAATCAAGTAATCTAATCGCGTTTAAGCAAGGCTATACCCCTGGAAATACTCCTGTAAGTGCCAGTTAAGGGTGGAAAAAAGGGGCAGGCTTAAAACTTATTAGCGGGAAATTGCTGCAACTGCTTCAGCTGGCGCAGGTCAGTAAGGCAGGGGGCCAGTTGTTGGGCCGGCGCTCATTTGCCGCTTGAGATGGCGGTTTCCTGCGGTTGTGTATTGCAGGCGCCGGTTATTCGGGACCGGCGCCCAAACGCCGGATAAAAGAGGGATGTTGGAATGGGCTCAAAGGAAAATGAAATGGAAATTAAAATGGAATATGTAGATGGGGGCGTTACGGCGGCAGCGGGTTTTTTAGCCGGAACTGCCATGGCTTCCATCAAAAAGCCCGGTAAGAGGGATATTGCTGTTCTGTACTCCACTGTTCCGGCTACGGCTGCCGGTGTCTTTACCTTGAACAAGGTCAAGGCGGCCCCGGTCCTTTTGAGTATGGAGCATTTGGCGAAGGGCACAGCCCGGGCGATTGTGGTCAACAGCGGGAACGCCAATGCCTGTAACGGCCCCCGGGGGTTTCAGGATGCCCGGGCCATGGCCGGGGCGGCGGCTGAGTATCTGGGTATTCCGGAGCAGGAAGTCCTGGTGGCCTCCACCGGGGTGATCGGCCGGAAAATGCCCATGGCAAAGGTATTGCCCGGGATCCGGGCAGCCTGCGCCGAACTGTCCCCAACGGGCGGGGACCTGGCCGCCCGGGCTATCATGACCACGGACACCTTCCCCAAAGAAGCGGCCGTGCGGCTGCAACTGGGGGGAAAAACAGTGACCATTGGCGGCATGGCCAAGGGGTCGGGGATGATCCACCCCAACCTGGCCACCATGCTCTGTTTTTTGACCACCGACGCCGGGATTACGGCCGGGGCGCTGAAACAGGCCCTGCAGTACGCCGTTGAACGGAGTTTTAATATGGTTACGGTGGACGGCGACACCAGCACCAACGATATGGTTTCCATAATGGCCGGCGGGTTGGCCCAAAACGTCCGGATCGAAGAGTCCGGTCCGGATTACGAACATTTCCGGGAAGCCCTGACGGAGATCTGCGTCAAGTTGGCCAGGGACGTTGCCCGGGACGGTGAGGGCGCCACAAAGCTGCTGGAAGTGGTGGTCCTCAACGCTTCCAGCGAGCGGGACGCCCGACTTGCGGCCAGGACCGTGGCGGGTTCGAGCCTGGTCAAGGCGGCAGTTTTCGGGTGCGATGCCAACTGGGGCAGGGTTATCTGCGCGGCAGGGTATTCCGGAGCGGAATTTGACCCGGAAAGGGTGGACATCTTCCTGGGGGACGAAAAAGTGGCTGAAAACGGCGGCTCTCTAGATTTTAACGAGGAACGCGCCCTGGAAATCCTGAAAAGGGATAGGGTGGTAATTACCCTGGACTTCAAGGCCGGGCCTTTTAAGGCAGTTTCCTGGGGCTGCGACCTTTCCTATGACTATGTAAAAATTAACGCTGACTATAGAACCTAGATAATACGCGGCAAAGCAGGCCGGTACAGGAAATCCTGGCCATGGAAAAAATTAAACGAATTAAGAATATCAGCGTAAAACAAGCCGTCAGGAGATCCTTGCCGGCCCCGGCAGCAGAAAAGACACCAGCAGTGACCTTTCTATCTGTTGTAAAGGGATCTTGAATATTAAACTGGTATTAGTCTCGAAACTGAATATAATCAGGTTTTTTAAAAGAAATTAATCATAATATCTGGTCCGGAAATGAGTTAAGTCCTGCGGCCGGTTGATTTGGAGGGTTAATCTTGTCCACGGCAATGGAAAAGGCGGCGATCCTGGTGGAAGCGCTGCCTTACATAAAAAAATTTTATGGAAAAACAGTAGTAATCAAGTATGGCGGCCATGCCATGCTGAGCCGGGAATTGAAGGAAGCGGTTTTGACAGATGCGGTGTTGATGAAGTATGTGGGGATGCGCCCGGTTATTGTGCACGGCGGCGGGCCGGATATTACCAATATGTTGAAAAGAGTGGGGATCCAGTCCAATTTCGTGGACGGGTTGAGGGTTACGGACGCTGATACCATGGAAATCGTCGAGATGGTTCTGGTGGGGAAAATCAACAAGGAAATCGTGGCCCGGATCAACCGCATCGGAGGCCGGGCGGTGGGACTGTCCGGCAAGGACGCGTGCCTTTTTGAGGCGGTAAAAAAATGCCCCAAGGTACAGACCTCCGAGGGTGAGATGACGGCGGACCTCGGCTATGTGGGGGAGATCAGCAGGGTCAACCCCGGCATTGTGACGACAATCATTGCTGAGGGTTACATCCCGGTAATTGCCCCGGTTGCCGTGGGCGAGAGGGGCGAAAGCTACAATATCAACGCAGACTCTGCCGCAGGACGGCTGGCTGCCGCCCTTGGGGCGGATAAGTTGATCATTCTCACTGATGTGGAGGGTATCCTGAGGGACCGGAACGACCCGGGTTCGCTGATCTCGGTGTTGCGGTCGGCAGAAGTGCCTGCCCTGATTGAAAGGGGCATTATCGAGGGAGGAATGATCCCTAAGGTCGAATGCTGCCTGGACGCCCTCTTAAGTGGTGTAAAAACCACCCATATCCTGGACGGCAGGGCTCCCCATTCGATTTTGCTGGAAGTTTTTACAGATCAGGGAATCGGGACCATGGTAGAAAACTAAAAAATTTGAAAACAGAAAGTTTATCTGGTTTATTTTTCCGGCAGGAACCATGCCTGAACAATAATTACTGAGCTGGGGATTGCAGCCGGTAATTGTTCCGCAAGCCGGAGCTTAATTGAGCGGATGCAGGCGCATCTGGTGGCCGGACTTGCGCCCTATAGGAACTTGAGACAGGATTTGGGGGGATAATAATGAATACAAAGGAAATCATGGATCTGGGTGATCAGTATCTGATGCGCAATGTGGGACGGATTCCGCTGGCCCCGGTAAAGGGCGAAGGCGCCCGGCTCTGGGACGCCGACGGCAGGGAATACCTGGATTTTGTCAGCGGCATTGCAGTCAATTCCCTCGGCCATTGCCACCCGGCTGTGGTTGACGCCATTTGCCGGCAGGCCGGCACACTGATCCACTGCTCCAACCTCTATTATATCGAACAGCAGGCCCGGCTAGCCCGGCTGCTGGTGGAAAATTCCGCCCTGGATAAGGCCTTTTTCTGCAACAGCGGCGCCGAGGCCAACGAGGCGGCCATCAAACTTGCCCGCAAGTACGCCAAGCTAAAGGAGGGCGCGGAAAAGTTTGAGATCATCACGGCACTGCATTCCTTCCACGGCCGGACCCTGGCGACGGTAACCGCCACCGGCCAGCCCAAATACCACAAGGGTTTCGAGCCGCTGCCGGAGGGCTTCAAGTACGTGCCTTTCAACGATCTGGCTGCCCTGGAAAAGGCTGTCGGGCCGGCCACCTGCGCAGTGTTGCTGGAGCCGGTTCAGGGGGAAGGCGGGGTCAATGTCGCCTCCCGCCATTACCTGGAGGGTGTGCAGATGCTCTGCAGGGAGCACGGAGCCCTGTTGATTTTCGACGAGGTCCAGACAGGTCTGGGCCGGACCGGACGCTTTCTGGCCTACCAGCACTTCGGGGTTGAGCCGGACATCCTGACCCTGGCCAAGGCGCTGGGCGGAGGTTTCCCAATCGGCGCCATGCTGGCGAAGGAAGATATCGCCGGGGCCTTTCAGCCGGGGGACCACGCCTCCACTTTCGGCGGCAACCCGCTGGCCTGCGCAGCAGCCCTTGCGGCCATGGAGGAGATGCTGCTGGGCGGAGTGGTGGAAAACGCCGCCTCCACAGGAGCCTATCTGTACGAGAAATTAAAGGGCCTCGGGGGGAAATATCCCTTTGTGAAAGAGGTCAGGGGCCTCGGCCTGCTGCTGGGCATGGAGTTGAACCGGGAGGGCAAGGATATCGTCGACGGCTGTCTGGAGCAGGGATTGTTGATTAACTGCGTGAATAACAATGTCTTGCGCTTTATACCCCCCCTGACCATCACCCCGGATGATGTGGACAGCGCCGTAGCTATCCTGGATCAGGTGATGGGCCGGAAAAATGAATAATATTCTGGTCAAAAAGATGGAGTATAGTAATGTAAGTTATACCGGGTGCCGTGGCGGTATTGTACGGTGGGAATAGTTTTTATGTTCTTAAGAAAGAAGGGATTATAAGTGGTGCCTGAAAGGTTGAATCTAAAGGGCCGTGACTTTTTAAGCCTGCATGATTTTACAGCGGAAGAAATTCTGGGTATGATTGAGCTGGCCGATGAACTGAAAGAGAAGCAGAAATGGAACGTACCTCACCCTTACCTGCAGGGAAAGTCCCTGGGCATGATTTTCCAAAAATCATCCACCCGCACCAGGGTTTCCTTTGAGGTGGCCATGTATCAACTGGGGGGGTACCCGCTCTTTTTAAGCGCAGCTGATTTGCAGCTCCGGCGCGGCGAGAGCGTGGCCGATACAGCCAGAGTGCTCTCCCGCTACCTGGACGGGATTATGATCAGGACCTTTGCGCACAACGACGTGAAAGAACTTGCGGATTACGCCTCCATTCCGGTCATCAACGGCCTCACCGACCTGCTGCACCCCTGCCAGGTCCTGGCCGACCTGCAGACAATCAAAGAGAAAAAGGGCAAACTATCCGGTCTGAAGCTTGCCTTCGTGGGAGACGGGAACAACGTCTGCAATTCCCTGATGTTTGGCTGCGCCAAAGTGGGCATCGACATTGCCGTTGCGACCCCAAAGGGTTACGAGCCCGACGAAGAGATTGTTTACCTGGCCAAACAGGACGCCCTGAAACACGGAGTTACCGTCGAAATCACCAACAACCCGGTGGAAGCGGTGAAGGACGCTGACGTGGTGGTGACCGACGTCTGGGCCAGCATGGGGCAGGAGGCCGAGAAAGCCCTGCGGGTCCGGGAGTTTACGCCGTACCAGGTCAATGAGAAGCTGGTTTCCCACGCCAGGCCCGATTATATCTTCCTCCACTGCCTGCCGGCCAACCGGGGTGAAGAGGTGACGGAGGAAGTAATCGACGGCCCCAATTCCGTTGTCTGGGACGAGGCCGAGAACCGCCTGCACAGCCAGAAGGCCCTGCTGGCCCTGCTGCTCTAGCAGGCAGGTTTTAAGTCCTGAAACCAGAAATCCTGAAACCCTGAAATAGTCAAACCTTTAAAACTATAAGCTTAAAACCTTTAAATCTTTAAATCTTTAAATCTTTGAAACTTAGCTTAAAAACTGTTAAGCTGAATTTAGTAACTCAATTAAATCAAAGGAGAAGACCCATGGCAAAAATCGTTTTGGCCTATTCGGGGGGGCTGGATACGTCCATCATTATCCCCTGGTTGAAGGAAAACTACGGTTACGAGGTTATTGCAATGGCGGCCGACCTGGGCCAGGGGGAAGAACTGGCCCCCTTAAACGAAAAGGCCCTGAAGACCGGCGCCGGCAAGATTTACATCGAGGACGTCAAGCGGGAGTTTGTGGAGGATTATATTTTTCCCACATTGAAGGCGGGCGCCGTTTACGAGGGCAAGTACCTGCTCGGCACATCCATGGCCCGGCCGCTGATTGCCAAAAAACTGGTTGAAATCGCCCGCAAGGAAGGGGCGGAGGCTGTGGCCCACGGCGCAACAGGCAAGGGCAACGATCAGGTTCGCTTCGAGCTGGCTGTAAAAGCCCTGGCTCCGGATTTGAAAATTGTCGCCCCCTGGCGGGAGTGGGAGATCCGGTCCCGGGAGGACGCCATAGATTACGCCACTGCCAGGGGCATCCCCGTCCCCGTGTCCAAGGACCGGCCCTACAGCATGGACCGCAATCTCTGGCACTTGAGCCACGAGGGGGCGGAACTGGAGGACCCGTGGAATGAGCCTTCCCCGGACGTGCTGCTCCTGATCTGTCCACCGGAGCAGGCTCCGGACAAGCCTGCTTATGTGGAGCTGGAATTTGAACAGGGCATCCCCGTCAAAGTGGACGGAGCGGCCCTGGATCCCGTTGCGCTGATTGAGAAATTGAATGAAATTGCCGGCGCCAACGGAGTGGGTATTGTGGACATGGTGGAAAACCGCCTGGTGGGAATGAAGTCCCGGGGTATTTACGAAACCCCGGGGGGCACAGTCCTTTTCCTGGCTCACCGGGAGCTGGAACTCCTGACCCTGGACCGGGCCACCCTGCACTTCAAAGAAATGGTGGCCGCCCGCTACGCCGAACTGGTTTACGACGGAATGTGGTTCGCTCCGCTCCGGGAAGCCCTGGACGCTTTTGTGGACAGCACCCAGAGGAGGGTCAGCGGCACTGTGAAGATGAAGCTTTACAAGGGCAACTGCACCCCGGCCGGCGCCAAATCGCCCTACTCCCTCTACGATCAGGAACTCTCCACCTTCGGCCGGGAAGAGGTGTACAACCAGCGGGACGCCGAAGGATTCATCAACCTTTTCGGCCTGCCCTTGAAGGTGCGGGCGCTGATGGAAGAGAAGGCGGGACTGCGCTGAGCCTTGAAGCGGGAGCGGGTTTTTCAGGAACCGGATGAAAGCCGCGGCCTTTGCTTTGGCTGTAATATTCCTGGAAGCACGAAGCACGTTGTTACAGTGCCTCCGTCTGCGGCGAATAAGCTACTGGCAAAGGCGTGGTTGAATGTCGGCACGGTGTGACAGCGCCGCCGTCTGCGGCCGCTTGGACCAGCGTCAATAGGATTTTAGGCAACAGAATTATACCTGGAATGATTTTCTAAACGGTCAGTACGCCTGGTTGTGCTGACCTTTATGTTTTTCTCACAGAATTGGCAGAAACAGAATGCCAAACCGGGGTGCACCGGCGTTTAGGATTTAAAAAGTATTAAAATGGGGAAGAAAATGGTATTTTATCTTATTTTATCTTTCAATGGAGATTGGTTTGAGCTATTATAAAAAAAAGGCATTTAGTGGGGAGTACAGGAATTTGAGCAAACTGGTTATAACCTTTGTTTGCGAAAACAAACATGATGTGGAAACAGTTACCATTGACCTGAAACGGCGGGGAGAAGTGGACGAAAAAGATATCTGGCAGATGATGACCAGGGGCTGTCGTTGCACCAAGTGCGGCTGCAAACCCTTTACATACCGCACCAGGTACAAGGTGTAAGCTTTGAGAAAGGGCGGCAGCTGCTCCCGGCGGCCATAAGGAATAGGAAAGCCGTATAAGATCAGACTATTGACACGTCAATGGGAAGTATTGGAATATGGTTTATTTGGCATATATTCAGCATAATAATAAAAAAAATTGTGTGGTGAAGGAACAGGTGGTTCAAATCCACAGGGTTGTTTAGGCCGGGGTGGCTTTGACCGGAATAATAAAAGTGAAACCAATTAGATCATAAAGTGAAACCAATTAGATCCAGGGGGCTGTTCTTGTTGTTGAGAACAGCCCCCTGCTCTATTACAATTTCATGTTCAAAATAATATTTCCTGAAGGCGCAACTTTTTTATATGATAAAATTGGGCTAAGTAAAAAATGCATGAGGGATGCACCATGCTCACCAAAGAACCATACCGCATTTTCCTGGTTGAAGATGACCGGATGCTGGCGGAAGAGATCGCCAGACTGCTTATGAAATGGGGCTATGAGGTCCGGTGCGCTGAGATGTTTGACAACATCCTGGAGGAGTTCCTGGTCGTAAAGCCGCATGTTGTTTTAATGGATGTCAATATTCCCAGCTTTGACGGCTTCCACTGGTGTAGAAAAATCAGGGAGATTTCTGCTGTCCCGATCATTTATATTTCTTCCAGGGACAGCAGTATGGACGTCATTATGGGCATGAATAACGGCGGCGACGATTACCTGGTCAAGCCCTTTGACAATGCTGTTTTAGTGGCCAGGCTGCAGGCTGTCATCCGCCGGACCTATGAATACAATTTCCAGGAAGCCCATGTTCTGCGGTACCGGGGGCTTGCCGTTAATCTTGAGGAGGCTGTGGCCTTTTATGGGGATAAAAAATGCGAGCTGACCAAAAACGAACTGAAAATCTTAAAACTCTTGCTGGAGAACCAGGGTAAAATTGTATCCAGGCAGGCTTTGATGAGGAGTTTGTGGGATGAGGAAGTTTATGTCAATGAAAACACCCTGACTGTCAACGTCAATCGCGTCAGGCTCAAGTTGGAGGAACTGGGACTTAAGTCTTTCATCACCACCAAAAAAGGAATGGGGTATGTCATTTTATGAGGACGATGGCCTACATTAAGGGACAGTGGGAATGGATTGCCTGTCAGGCCGGCATTATTATCCTGGTCAATGTGGTTTTACTGACAAGTACTCCTCTGGCTAAAACTCTGGGGGAGATTTTTTATTTGGATTTGCTGGTGCTCTGCGTGGCTGCAGCCGGGTTTTTTCTTCACTTCCGGCGGGTGGGAAAGGCCTATGGCAAAGTCAGGCAAACCATGGCCGCCAGCCGGGATCCCGGCTGGCTCTTCAAGGAACTGTCGGAAACAGGGGAGGATAGTGTTCCGGGAATCAGTCTGATGCATGAACTGCTTGCATATGAAAGGAAGAACTTCAGCTTAAAAGAGAGCGACTACCGCCAGAGGATGAATGATCTGAAAGATTACCTGACCCAGACCGTCCATGACTTGAAAGTGAACCTTTCCGTCTGTGAGCTGGCGGTAAACCGGCTGGAAAATGAAATGGAAATCGCCAACAAATTGTTATACCAGATTGAACAGATGAAATTCCGGATTAACCAGGCCCTGTTTATCACCCGGGCCAATCATTACAGCGAGGATGTTGTCTCAGGGAATGTAGACCTGGAAAAGGTTGTCAAAGAAGCAATCGCCGCTAACGCCGAATTCTTTATCCAAAAGGGTATCAGCATTCAGAATGATTTGAGGCCGTACCGTTTTATCAGCGATAAAAAGTGGGTCCATTATATCATCGTCCAGATCCTCAACAACAGCAGCAAGTATACGGAGCAAAACGGAGAGATAACCATTTTCAGCCGGGAGGATGAGCGTGCCTACCACCTGCATCTGAGAGATAACGGCATCGGCATCCCCCAGGAGGAAATTGACCGTGTCTTCGATAAAGGGTTTACCGGTACCAACGGCAGAAACAGCACCAAATCAACCGGCATGGGCATGTATTATGCCAAAAAAATGGCTGACACCCTGGGGATCGGCCTGCGTGTGCACAGTAAACGGGGAGAGTATACCGAATTCGTCCTATCCTTTTATAAATTATCCGGTTACATGCAGCGCCAGCAGCTAATGTGACAGAATTGTCATTTTGTACTTCCCAATTGTCATCCAAAGCGATAGAACCGGAGGGGCCATATTATTAGAATAAAATCATAACNNCTTACCAAAGTTTACGGCCGACAGGGCAGCCTTTGCCGGGCGCTCTATGAGGTTAATTTTGCCATAGAAGCCGGCGCCTTTGTGGCCGTCATGGGACCGTCCGGTTCCGGGAAAACAACCCTGCTCAATATCATTTCCACCATTGATCAGCCGACCAAAGGGCGGGTAATCATCGACGGCAGGGAGATTGACAGGTTAAAGGAAAAGGAACTGGCCCTGTTTCGCAGGGATATGATTGGCTTTGTCTTTCAGGAATTCAATCTCCTGGACAATATGACCATCCGGGACAATATCGCCCTGCCCCTGACCCTCAATAACAGGAAGCCGGAAGAAATTTTGCGCAAAGTCCGGGAGCTGACGGCGCTTTTTGGCATCGACGACCAGCTGGACAAATATCCCTACCAGCTTTCGGGCGGGCAGAAGCAAAGAGCTGCTGTCTGCCGGGCCCTGGTCAACGACCCCAAAATTTTGTTTGCCGACGAGCCCACCGGGGCGCTGGATTCCAGAGCAGCCTCCGAACTTCTGGCTTGTTTTCAGAATGTCAGGAACAAATACGGGACCACAGTGGTGATGGTGACCCATGACGCCACTGCCGCCAGTTATTGTGACCGGGTTTTGTTCCTGAAGGACGGGATGATCAGCGGTAAATTGGAAACAAACGGCAATAGCGAGGAGTTCTTTAAAAAGATTCTAAACATGGTAGCTTTGCTGGGAGGTGAAAGGGATTGAACGTCTTTAAAATTTCCTGGCTGTTATTTAAGAACAACCTGAAGCTTTATAAATTTTATTTAGGGGTACTGATCCTGGCAACGGCCATCTATTATAATTTTTTGGCGGTGAACTACAACCCGTATCTTAAGGTTCTCGGTGAACAGTATGTCTTTGCCCAGGTAGCCAGTACCATGTGCAGTCTAGTCCTGTTTTTGACCATGCTGTCTTTTATGTTCCATGCCAATAGTTTTTTCTACAAACTGCGTTACAAGGAAATTGGGACCTATCTGCTGATGGGGGTCCCCGTCGGTAAAATCGGCCTAATCTTTGCTGTGGAAAGCATCCTGCTGGGGGCAACGGCCGTGGTCACCGGCCTGCCTGCCGGCATTCTGTTTTCCAAACTCTTTTTTATGCTGCTGGCCAAAGCGATGATCCTGGAAATCCAGATCCCATTTTATATCCCCCTCAAGGCCATCGGCTGGCTGCTCCTGATCCTGGCTGTGATCATTCTGGTGATGGGCTTGAAGAATTACTGGATGGTGCGCAGAAGTAAGCTGATCGAGATCCTGAATACGGCCAGGCAAGAACAAAGCCTGCCGAGAATTAGATGGGTGCGCGGCCTGTTGGGTGTGGCCTGTATCCTTACAGCTTATTATCTGGCCTTAAATATTTTTACCCTGCCCTTTGATTTGCCGCTGAACTATGTGGAGACTTCCGTACT
>DBRJ01000029.1 GCA_002305915.1 Pelotomaculum sp. UBA1371
GGGGCTGCCGCCGGTGCAGTAGGCTAAAGCGCCGGCGTGCTAAGCCGGCCGCTGGTTAAGGATCGGTGCCGCATTGTTGTTACAGCCGGCCTGCCGGTTGAGGGGGTGCCGGCGCCGCCGCTTAAACAGGGCCCTGACGGTGGAAATTGAAAAACGAAGCCTGACTAAAGGGAGTGGAGAGATGTTAAAACTCAAAGGCGCGGGAAAGATCTTCAGCACCCACAACGGAAATACCAAAGCCCTGGAAAACGTCAATTTAACCGTCGCCAGAGGAGAGTTCCTCTCGCTGGTTGGCCCGTCAGGCTGTGGCAAGACGACAGTTCTCAACATTATTGCCGGTCTGGAAAAGGCCAGCAGCGGTATTGTATACAAGGAAGGCCGGGAAATAACCGGGGCCGGGCCGGACCGGATTGTCATGTTTCAGGAACCGGCCCTCTTCCCCTGGCTGAGGGTCATCGATAATGTGGAATACGGAATGAAGATTGCCGGAGTGTCCAAAAAAGAAAGACGGGAAAGGGCTATGTATTATTTAAAAATGGTCCATCTGACCCGCTTTGCCCATCACTTTATCCACGAATTATCCGGGGGCATGCGCCAGCGGGTGGCCCTGTCCAGGGCGCTGGCCATGGACTCCGATATTCTGCTCATGGATGAACCCTTCGCGGCCCTGGACAGCCAGACCAGGAGCATCCTGCACACAGAACTCCAGCAAATCTGGTGCGCCACCAAAAAAACCGTCATCTTTGTCACCCATAATGTCGAAGAAGCCGTCCTGCTTGCGGACAGGGTAATCGTGATGGCGGCCAACCCGGGCAGAATCAAGAAAGAGTACAGGGTTAATTTGGCCAGGCCCAGGGCACCCGAGCATGCCGGCCTGGTCCGTGTAGTCAACCAGATCATGAAGGAGCTGAAGGAGGAGGTGGAAAAGGTTGCCAGGTCAGAGTATGACAGTGGCTGGTCTCTTCAAAAAAGTACTTTTCTACTTAGTCCTGATAGCAATGTGGGAGGGAATATTTAGGAGCGGCATCTGGCCCGACTTTCTTTTCCCCTCCCCCCTGGGTGTTTTTCAAAATGTGCTGGAAGGTTTTCAGGACCGCAGTTTTATCATTGCCATCGGCGCAAGTATGAAAAGGGTCATCCTGGGCTACAGCATATCACTGGTTGTGGGGCTTTCCCTGGGACTCTTAATTGTCGCCTTTAGATTTCTTGATGAGACCTTAAGCCCGCTCCTGCTGGGTTTGCAGACCCTGCCCAGCATCTGCTGGCTTCCCCTGGCCATACTCTGGTTCGGCATTGGCGAGGACTCCATAATCTTTGTGGTGGCTGTGGGTTCTACCTTTTCCATAGGCATGGCCACCCTGGGAGGAGTCAAGAACGTGCCCCCCATTTATATGAGAGTTGCCAGGACAATGGGCGCGAAGGGGATCAAGGCTTATACCTCGGTGATTATTCCCGCAGCCTTCCCCACCATCATCACAGGTATGAAGCAAGGCTGGTCCTTTGCCTGGCGGGCCCTAATGGCCGGGGAGCTATTGTCTCCCAAGGACGGCCTGGGTTACATTCTGACCCTTGGCAGGGACCTGCACGATATGAATCAGGTCGTTGGAGTCATGATTATAATTATCATCATCGGACTGATTATCGACAAATTTGTGTTCGGTAAAATTGAATGCTCAATCAGGCAGCGCTGGGGCCTGAACAGGGCCTGAGTAAAGCAGGCAGCCGGCCTGCCGGGGATTATTACCCGGTACAGCTCTTGCCTGAAGAAGGCCCGGGCGCAGCAGAAGGGGACTGGAGTGAATTAATCTTGAGTCTAAAACCGCACGGCGGAACACTGGTTAATCGTATGTTGACAGGGCCGGAACGGGAGGAGGCGCTGGCCGGGGCCGGGTCCCTGCCCGGGCTGGTCCTGGATGACTGGGAAATCTCGGACCTGGAGCTGATTGCCAACGGCGCCTTCAGCCCGCTCCGGGGTTTTATGAAGAGAGAGGATTACGAAAGCGTTGTCAGCCGGATGCGTCTGGCAGATAACACGGTCTGGAGCATCCCCGTGGTTCTGGACGTTACCCGGCGGGAAGCAGGCCTGCTGGAACGGGGGTGCAAGGTTGCGCTCTACAACGGGGAGAAAGATCTTTTGGGGCTGCTTCTGGTAGAGGAGGTTTTCGAATACTCCAGGGAACGGGAAGCCGTAAATGTCTACAGGACCATGGACCGGGCCCACCCGGGGGTAAACCGGGTTTTTCAGCGGGGCCCGTACCTGGTGGGCGGGGAAATCACCCTGCTCAACAAAAGGAGGGTGCGGCAGTTTCCCGAAATGTTTCTGGACCCGGCCGAAACAAGGCGTATTTTCCGGGAAAGGGGCTGGAAGCGGATTGTCGCCTTTCAAACCCGCAACCCCATCCACAGGGCCCACGAGTACCTTCAGAAATGCGCCCTGGAAATTTGCGACGGGCTTTTTATCAACCCTCTGGTGGGGGAAACAAAGAACGACGACATTCCGGCAGCGGTCAGGGTGGAGTGCTACCGTACCCTGCTTGACCTTTATTACCCTGCGGAGAGGACCTTTATCTCGGCTTTCCCGGCAGCCATGCGCTACGCAGGGCCGAGGGAGGCGGTTTTTCATGCCCTTGTCCGGAAAAACTACGGCGCCACCCACTTTATCGTCGGGAGGGACCATGCGGGTGTGGGGAATTATTACGGCTCCTATGACGCCCAGTTGATTTTCGAGGAATTTGCGCCGGAAGAACTGGGAATTACCCCGCTCTTTTTTGAGCATTCCTTTTACTGCAGGGAATGCCGCGGCATGGCCAGCGGTAAAACCTGTCCCCACAGTCAGGCCAGCCATGTCATCTTAAGCGGTACCAGGGTCCGGGAGATGCTTGCGGCCGGGCTGATACCTCCGGAAGAATTTACCCGCAAAGAGGTGGCCGA
>DBRJ01000010.1:0-3976 GCA_002305915.1 Pelotomaculum sp. UBA1371
CCTGTCATTGTACATTTTATTGATATTATCCTTCCCTAATACGGCCCGGTCATACAGAATTCTTATATTTTTATCATTAACCTATCATTAACCGTTTAAGCTCCGGAAGCTTTCCCGTAAAGAAGCTGCCAACACTATTTCTCGCATCTTTACTATTACAGGAGCACCCCGTGTAATCAGCACCCGGCCCTTTATTCACTTTTTAGCGGACACAGTATCCAACTATTCTTGTTAATCAAATTCCAGATGAGCCCTACTGATTAAAAGATAGTGGGGATGTTAGAGGAAAACCCCCTTTTTTACCGAATCTCAAGGCAAAAGGGGTGCTTGTTTTGACGCTTAAAGTAAGCTGCTCCAGGGCAATCCCCTGCAGTGAGCTTGAGATTCCCTGCAAAACCAGAATCCAGGCTACCGTCCTAAATACGGGCAGGACCACCATAACCATAGAAGGGTTCGGCATCCGCTATCCCAGGAGTTCGGGTCTCAAACCCTCTATTCTCGTACCCCTGTCAGTTGCTCTGGCGCCTGGAGAAAAGGCAAGCGTTTATCTTGACTTTGAACATTTTAGAGGTGTGGAACGGCATGATATTATTTTTGTGCAGGAAGCCGGGGGGAAAAGGCACTACCCGGAGGCAGCCCCCGGGGGAAAAATAGGCCGCCTCTGGTGGTGGTACCGGGGTAAGATGAAGAATTGAAGATTTGCAAAATTTATCAGCTCGCCCGGGAGGATAAAAATTGAATTATCTCCGGTGGGCTGTCCACAATAAAATCAGGTCCGGCTTTAATCAGCATATCCAGGGGATCATACCCCCAGGAAACAGCAATTACTTTAACATCGTTAATTTTACAAGCCATTATATCCCTGTACTCGTCACCAATATAGATAACTTCATCTTTTTCTAAATTATGTTTTTTAATAAACCTGTTAATAATTTTTTCTTTGCCGAATAAGTTCCTGCTGCAATAGATCCCATCAAATACATCAATATTGTTTTCTTTAAGAAATGCTTTTACGTTTTCGTTTGAATTTGAGGAGATTATGCTCAACTCCAAACCCTGCTCCTTCAGCCAGTGAATAACTTCATAGACTCCCTCAAATATCCTGAGTTCACCTATGATTTTACGATAGTTTCTGGTTATTTCAATTCCAAGCATAGGAATTTTGTAAAGCGGCACCTTAACGGCCCTGCACCGCTCAATAAAAGACAGGCTCCTCAAATAATCCAACTGGTTATAAACAATTTTATTAAACTTGTATTTATCAGCCAGTTCATTAAACAATTCAATGGACAAACTGATTGAATCAACAATTGTCCCGTCGAAATCAAATATTACATGTTTAATCATGAAAGGAAAACCTCCTTTTTCAGGAGATACCGGAAATAGGTTCGGAGATACGGAAATACAAAAGAAATTGAACTTGTCCAAAACGGCTGTCTATGCTCTATTATAAAGAAAGGCCCGGCTGTAAGGCAACATCAACATCGATTCCGGTAGGTTTAAAAAGGACTGCCCACGCCCGGCATAAGATTGAAGATTTTATCGTATCTCCCTCAGCAGATATTCAGCAAAAGAAACAAGCTCCCTGGAAACAGGGTAGCGCAAATACTCTACATCGAGGTCATTAATCCTCACCCTGTCCAAACCATCACTGTCTTTAAATAATTTCAGCAGCCTCACAGCCCGTTCCCGGTCATCAATGAAGTACTCATCCAAAGTCTCCGCCAAATTATCATCAAGGCAGTGGTTCACCATGACATACCTCAAAACCTCATTATTCTCATTTACCTCATTATCAATAAGCCCCAGCCCTATTGCTTTTTGAAAGCTCTTTCTTCCATGTTCAGAACAAACCCCGTCATGGGTCCTGCCGATATCATGATATAGCGAGGCTTTAGCCAGGAGCCCCGTGTCAGCCTTATTCAGGCCGTTTAAATAACTCAGCGCCAGGCTCAGCAGCAAAACACGTTTAGCATGTAGAACACCATGAATACTATTGGGACTGAAGAAATACGAAGGGAATTTATCGTCAAAAGCACGGTCGTAATAAGTAGCCAGGTAACCCTTGCTTTGCAGGGTATCTAATATATCCCTATAGTCTAACATGTTTTACTCCTTCGTTTTTAAATAATCACTACAGCAAAATAATAATTACGGCGCTCCATATTTTCATAGAGAAGTATCCAGAGGTATTTAAGGCAAAGCTATTTTTCACTGACAGCAAATTCTTTAACGTTTATGTATAGTTTATTAATCAGCTCATTAAATGAATTTGCTCCCAGGGTTGCTCCGGCTTCCAATACTATCTTCGCACAGGCGAAGGCATCTTCAGAGGCATCGTGATGTCTAAAGCTTATACCGAAACGCCTGGCCAAATTGTCCAGTTTATAGGAACCAAGGCCGGGCCACGTTTTCCTGGCAATAACCACTGAACATTGATAGGAAAGCCGGGGATGGGGAATTAAATATGCACTTAGTGTATGCCTTAAAACCCTGAGATCAAAACTAGCGTTATGAGCTATTACGGTATTCCCCACAAGATAATCCTTCAGCACCGAGGACCAGAGCTCACTAAAATCCGGTTCATCCCTGACATCCTCGGCCCTGATCCCATGAATCCGGGTAAACATGGGGTGAAAGTAAAGATCAGGCGGCCTCACCAGCCAGGATTTCCGTTCAACAACACTACTATCTTTCACCACAGCAAGGCCAACCGAGCAGACGCTGGACCAGCTATAATTTGCAGTCTCAAAATCCAAAGCAACGTAATTCATAGTAATTTTTCCCTGACCGGACTTTTTACTCCTACATATTCAATACGGGGAATTTGAATTCCTTCTAACACTAAGGGACAACGGCTTTTAGAAATTGCACATAAAACACAAAGAATTATTTAAAATAGCGAATAGTCAATTCCTACCTCTATAATGGGTCTCTGGAATTGGGCCATAATGACGCCTGTTCCGGGCCCTTCGCTGTATTTTGAGTTCTGAACAACAATTCTTATATGGGTTAAGAGTATTTTCACCGGGATTGATGGGTAAATAGTGGTTAGATCAGGTTATTCTGATTATTGTTTGGAGAACACATATTTACTCCATTACATATTTAATTCCCTTTGACTCATTAATGGGATTTATAACTAAGTTTTGGATTGGGTAAGAAATTGATTTAATCAGAATCATGCGAGGAGTAACTGATGGAAAAAGTAAAACGTTACGACAGAGTTTTAGGTTTAGGCTTTGGCGTTTTGACATTGGCATTAATTATTTTTGTATTTACAAATGAAAGTTTTTTTAATTGGGCGTACGAACGACATCAAAACCTATTAAGCTGGTATATCAGACCGCTGTTTATTCTTCCCTTTTGCTATTTTGCCTATAAAAGAAGCTGGGCAGGTATTTGGGGAACAATTTTCTTCCTTTTAACAAGTATGTTTTGGTTCTCCAAACCTGACTCAGCAAGTGAACAAGTGAAGCAGTTCCTGGAAATGGAAAAGAAGTATTTAAGCGGTGATTGGGGACTTGTAAAAATCCTAATAGCATTACTGATACCTGTTTCATTTGTTGTTTTGGGGACCGCTTTCTGGAAGCGCAATTTGTGGTTTGGATTATCGGTTGTTGTTTTTGTCGCTGTGGCTAAAATGATTTGGAGTGTGGCGTTTGGCGGAGAAGCCGGCAAGTCTATCTTTATGCCTGCAATTATTGGCCTGATAATCTGCATAGGCTTAATATACCTTGGGTTTCGAAAACTTGAGAAAGAAAAAAAGGATTAACATCAACAATCCTATTGTAAATTTGTATTAATTGTGTCACAGTTTTATTATAGTGCGCAGAGTATTTCCGGAACACAAATGGGATGACAACACCTGGCATGGCTGCAGGTGTTTAATCCGCTGGGGAATCCTGGACTACCGGCACTCAGTGCAGGCACCGTCACCGCTCTCGCTGCCATGGCAGTCAACCGGATGGCCGGG
>DBRJ01000010.1:3992-6789 GCA_002305915.1 Pelotomaculum sp. UBA1371
GGGAATTGATAGCCCAATACAATTTTCTACCGTTAAAAAGGTACTCCTTTTGTTTACAGCGGACCTGGCCACGAGCCTCATTTTCAGCAGTACTACCTGGGCCTCTTTGAGAGGTATCCCTCACCCCGATTTAAAGGAGTTGAGCCAATGTCAATTACAGAGGTTATTCGCACTCTCAAAGGCATTCTGGGAAAAGAAAACGTTGTCACCGCTCAGGAAGACCTGCTCTGCTATTCCTTCGATGCTACGGCCGGCCTGCCGGAACACCTGCCGGACCTGCTGGTGACGCCGTCGAGCACAGAGCAGGTGGCCGAAATTGTGAAGGCGGCGCGACGGTACAAGCTGCCTGTTTATCCCCGGGGCTCCGGGACCAACCTGAGCGGGGGAACGGTTCCGCTAAAGGGAGGCATAGTGCTGTCGTTATTGAAGATGAATAAAATACTGGAAATAGACCCGGATAACCTGACGGCTACGGTGCAGCCCGGCGTGATCATCCAGATCCTGAACAACGCCGTTGCCCCGCACGGCCTGCTCTACCCCCCCGATCCGGGCTCCATGGCCACCGCCACCATGGGCGGCAGTGTGGCCGAGTGCTCCGGGGGGTTGAGGGGGCTCAAATACGGCGTAACCAGGGACTACGTGATGGGACTGGAAGTGGTCCTGGCCGGCGGTGAAATTGTCCGGTTCGGCGGCAAGACGGTCAAGAACGTTACCGCCTACGACATGGTCCGGCTGTTCACAGGCTCCGAAGGCACCCTGGGCATAATTACGGAAATCATCGTACGCCTGATTCCGGCGCCGGAAGCCCGGGAAACCATGCTGGCAACCTTTGGGGACCTGGCCTCAGCGGGGCGCTCCATCACCGGGATCATCCAGAGCAAGGTAATCCCGGCCACCATGGAAATCATGGACCGGGTAACCATGGAAACGGTGGAAAACTACGCCCGGATCGGGCTGCCCACGGAGGCCGAAGCAATTCTGCTGGTGGAGGTGGACGGGATTCCCGAGGTGGTCCGGCGCGAGGCTGCCGCCGTCCGGGAGGTTATAACCCAAAACGGAGGCACGGTTAAGTCTGCTGCCGGTGAACAGGAACGGGATCAACTCTGGGCGGCCCGGCGTGCTGCCCTGCCCGCCCTGGCCCGCAAGCGCCCCACCACCATCCTGGAAGATGCCACGGTGCCCCGCAGCAAAATTACAGAAATGCTTCTGGCAATCCAGGAAATCGGCCGGCGCTACAATTTGACCATCGGGACCTTCGGCCACGCCGGGGACGGCAACCTGCACCCCACCATCCTGACCGATTCCCGGGATGAAGAGGAAATGGAGCGTGTCCACCGGGCGGTGGACGAGATTTTCAAGACCGCCCTGGCCCTGGGAGGAACACTGAGCGGCGAGCACGGGATCGGGATGGCCAAGGCGCGCTACCTGCCCTGGGAATTAGGCGACCAGGGCGTGCAGGTCCTGCAAAAAATCAAAGGGGCCCTGGACCCCGAAGGCCTCCTGAACCCCGGTAAAATGGTCGCCTTCTGTCCCAACACCGGGTCAGGCGATACTGGCTCCCGTGGGGAGGGCCGGCAGTGAGCTATTATGATCTTTCCACCCTGGCGGAGGAAATAGCAAGCTGCATGCGCTGCGGCAACTGCCAGGCAACCTGCCCCTATTACCAGGAAACAGGCTCCGAGTCATCCGTAGCCAGGGGCCGGATTGCCCTGGCCAAATACGTCCTGCAGGGGACGATTAAATACACCCCTGTCCTGGCCGAGCGGTTTGAATGTTTGACCTGCTATGCCTGCAACGCCGCCTGTCCCTGCGGCGTTCCAATCGACAGGATTTTTCTGGCCGCCCGGGCCGCTATGGTCAGGGAGGGCGGCGCCCCCGCCTTAAAAAAGCTTATGGCAGCAGCATTAAAAAACCAGAACCTGCTGGACCTGGGCTTTAAAACCGCCGCCCGGACAAAGGGCCTGTTTTTTAAGCCCCACGCCTCCGGGGGCCTAACACCCCGCTTTCCCCTGGGCCTGGACCTGAGGCGGGTGATCCCGCCCCTGTCCCCCCAGACCTTCCGGGACGGAATGAAAGAAGCAGTGACTGTGCCCGGCGCCAAAGGCAAAGTAGCCTTCTTCACCGGGTGCCTGGCTAACTATGTCTACCCCTCCACCGGCCGGGCCGTTGTGGAGGTCCTGAACAAAAGCGGTGTCTCGGTATTAATCCCCGGGGAACAGCACTGCTGCGGCGCGCCGCTGGCCATAAACGGCATCATGGACACGGCGGAGCAGATGGCCCGCTCCCACGTCGACCTGTTTTCCGGACTGAAGGTGGACGCCGTGGTGGTTGCCTGCGGTACCTGTGGTGAGTCCTTCAAGAAAAAGTACGTCAATCTCCTGAACGGAACGCCGGGTTACGCTAAAAAGGCCCGGGAACTGGCGGCAAAAACATACGACATCGCCGAGTTTGTCCGGAACGTCGCCCCCTATGACCGGCAGCTGCTTAAGGAAGTGAACATGAAAGTGACCTACCACGAGCCCTGCCACCTGGGGCGCGGCCTGGGTGTGACCAGAGAACCGCTGGAAATCATCGGCGCCGTCCCCGGCCTGGATTTCGTCCCGCTCCAGGAGTCGGACCGGTGCTGCGGCAACGCCGGTACCTTTAACTTTACCCATTATGACGTCTCCTATAATATTTTAAAACACAAGCTGGCGGACATCGCAGGGACCGGGGCGGAGGCTGTGGTTACAGGCTGCAGCGCCTGCCGGATGCAGCTGGAAGAGGGGATCGCCCGGGAAGGTCTGGGGAAAAAAGT
>DBRJ01000010.1:6800-11581 GCA_002305915.1 Pelotomaculum sp. UBA1371
CCGGCGGCTGCTGTACATGCTTAACAATACGAGATGCCGCGCAGGCTGAGCTATGTACTGTTCAGCTGTGGGATTGATTTACCTGGTAACCCTGAGCTGCGGGAGATAGCAGCGGAAATACCTGTGTTTTAGACAGCCCGCAAATACGCCGGCCTGGTAGAAGCCGTGCTCCAAAAGGTAATAAAACAAAAATACAGGAAAAGGAAGCAGGGGTTTTTTAATTCTGTAGTCCACGAGGGAAACCAGAGCCAGCATGATCAGCAACAGCAGCCCCAGGGGCGGCTGGAGAAATCCCGGGATAATCAGCGCTACCAGGTAATAGCGGATTAAATGAAAGCCGGCGTAGTAATAGAAAGAGAATGTGCTTCTGACTGCGGAGAGAAAAAGGGACTTACGGGAAATAACCACCTGGATATTTTTCAGAAAGACTGCCTTACGAGTATACCCGGCAGCAAAAAAAACCGGAACCAGCAGCAGCAGGGCGGGCGTACCGGACAACACCGCGCAGGAAAGAGCTAAAAACGAAAGCCCGTCGAAAAGGGGAACGGAAAGCTGTTTCTTTTTTTCCGGGTGCTTGAGGTATAAGGCTGCTTCGGAAGTCCCGTAGGCAAACCGCCTTCTGAGCATCTGGGACAGTTTGTTCCGGTGCCTGTGGGCGACACTGCCGGCGGGCACGTAGAGGAGGGAGTAGCCCAGGTCCCGCAGCCGCCAGCAAAAATCAACATCTTCCCCCACATGCATCCCTTCTGTAAAACCACCGGCCAAGTTGAAAACGTCCTCGCGAACCAGCAAATTACAGGTGGGAACGTAAAACCCGGAGCCGGAACGCCTTCCAAGTAAAATGCGCCGGCCCATGTTCAGCGAAGAAAAGACCTCTTCGTAGCGGTCCAGGTGGGATGTTTTAAAATAGCCTTCCACAAAACCGCCCACCGCTCCCACTTCCCCGAAGGCAAAAAAGGGTACCAGTTCCTTCAACCAGCCCCGGCCGGCCCGGCAATCGCTGTCCAGGAAAGCGAGTATGTCGCCTTTTGCTTCCCCTGCTCCGGCATTCCGGCAGGCCGACGGCCCCCTTGAGGCCGGTAACCTGATTAAGTTCACGTCAAAGGCGGCGGCTACCTCGCCCGTATTGTCCGTGGAGCCGTCGTCAACAACAATAATCTCCAGCTTCTCCCCGGGATAATCCAGGGCAGCCAAAGAACTCAGGCAGTCCCGGATTTCTTCCGGCCTGTTTTTTACGGGAATGATTACTGATACAAAGGGGTAATTTTTTTCATCCGGCGTAAAGCCGGCACTGTGCAGGTCGAGGAAACCGCCGGCCGCAAGGGAGAGGATCAGGCCCTCAGTTTTTTTCCGCCCGGAGGGCGGCAGGCCGGCCGTCAGCCCGCACAGGCTTTCCCCTGCCGTCAGTCTCTGCAAAAGCTCAAAAAGAGGCCGGTTGATCTGCAGGAACCGGATAGGATGATCGCAGACCAGGAGATATTCTGCGCCTTTTTTTACCAGACGAACACCTTTCGGGAAACGAAAACCAAGTGTACTAAAAAATGAGCGCACCCTTGCCCATACTCCCCTTTAACACCTTTTCCGGATCAAAAAATCGTGTCCCAATTGCTCTTCCTGGGCCTTGTTAGCCTCGATAAATTACTTAAAACATTATTCCTGCTCACTGATTTGCCGGATGCACTCGGGGTCCGGGCAGTCTAATTCCTGCTTCAGGAAAAAGGCCACAGCCGGGCAGCCCCCGTGGCAAAGATCAAAGCGCGGACATGCCGTACAGGCTTCCTTCTTTAAACTTCTTAAAAGGTTAAAGCTGCCGGCCCGCCGCCAGATTTCTTCCAGCGGCTGCTCCAGGACGTTCCCCGCGTAGAAATAGCTCTCCTGAAGAAAGGCGCAGGGGTAAACACTGCCGTCCGGCGCAACGCAGCAGGTCATTTTGGCAGCACCGCACATATTTAAGCCCAAATTCTTGCGGTCCTCCGCGGTGATGGAAAAGAAAGAGTCCCCCGTGAGCACATCCTTGTATTCGCTGAGGTACGCAGACAGTTCCAGAATTTGCTGTTTCGTCAGGTGGTATTCCTGCCAGGCTTCCCTGGCCCTTCCTGCGGGCCGGAAGCGGGAAAGCCTTGTTTTAGCGCCATAGAACCTGGCCAGTCTGTACAGCTCATGGATTTCCCTAAAATTAACCCGGAGCACCACGGTATTAATGCTCAGGTTCCTTAAGCCCTGCCTGGTCAGGCATTCCACTCCTTGAAGGGCCCGGGCATAGCTTCCCTCACCCCGGATCCGGTCGTTGGTCTCCGGCGTCGCGCCGTCAATGCTGATTTGAACATAGGTCAGGGGCATCCGGGCCAGTTTTTTGGCCAGTTCATTGTCGAGCATAACGCCGTTAGTGCTGATGCAGGTGACTATTCCCTTCAAGTGGCAGTAATCCAGGATCTCCAGGAGATCCTCCCGCAACAGGGGCTCGCCGCCGCCGATGTTGACCTGAAAAACCCTGATCCGGTTTAGGTGATCGATAAAACGGCGGCACTGCTCCAAACTCAGATCCCCTGCGTGGGCCTGCGCCGTGCCTGCTGAAAGGCAGTGGCGGCAGTTTAAATTGCACCGGCCGGTGATTTCCCAGGTCACGTTGACCGGAGCCGATAGGGTCTTACTGCTCAGAAATTCTTGTTTCAACCAGAAGCCCCCTTTTTACCAGCTCTTTTAAGATCTGCAGATACTTCGGACCTTCTCTGCCGCCCCGGCCCTCCGGCGCGAGCAGGCCCTTTTCCCACAGGCTGTCCGGAATAAGATCCCCGTCCACCTTGACAAAGGTTAAATTAGTGTCCTTGATATTGTAAAACAAAAGACCGAAAGCTTCCTTTCGGACCCTAATCCCGCAGGGGAGCTTATAGATGATTTTGTCCATTTTTCCTCCAGTCCCAACCATCTAAAATAAATGATTTATTGAGGATTGGCCTTTACCCCGGGATGTCCGGCCTTCTCCAGGCAACCCTCTTCCATGAGAAATCCCTTTTTTATGAGAAAACCGATGATCTTTTCCACCACAGCACCCGGCGGACCTTCAACCAGCAGGCCTTCTTTTTCAACCAGCCCGCCGGAGAGCATTTGCTCTATCCTGGCCCGGGCGGGCAGGGAGCTATCCGGAGTATAAATGGGGAGCGGTGCGGGATTGAGGGGCTGGAGCCCGCCCGCATTTCCGCTGAAAACTTCCTCCGGCAGCAGCCCCAGGATGCTCCCCAGCTCAATCTCGACGGTTTCGACCGCAGCTTCCAGGGCCCTGAGCAGGGAGGGCAGGGAACTCTCCCGAAGCCGGTTAAGGGACGGGTCCACCGTTAAAAGGGCAGGGGTCCTGCACTCCAGAACCTGCCTGCGGCCCTTTTCCAGTTTGCGCTGCAGCAGCAGCCCCTGCCCGCCGTCCGCCATTTTCAAATCCGTGACAGCCGTGACCAGGGGAACCTGTAAACATTGGGAAAGCCAGGCCGGCAGCGGGTCCGCTTCAAAAGGCCCCCCGTTCTCCCCGCAGAGCACCAGGTCAAAGGTACGGTCCCGGATCACCCGGGCCAGGACAAAAGCCGCTGCAGAGGGCGGAATTTCCCGGGGCCAGTCGCTGCCCCATATTCTTAAAACCCTGTCTGCGCCCATAGCCAGGCATTCCCTCAGGGAATCTTCCAGTTCCGGCGGCCCCGGGGCCAGTACCGTCACCTGCCCCCCTGCTTTTTCCCGGAGCCGCAGCCCCTCTTCCACGGCGCACAGGTCCGGGGGGCTGGTAATATGAACTAAACGCTGGAAATCCACCAGGCCGGTTCGCTGGTCCACCTCTAGGGAGGCTGGCTCCGGAACTCTCCTGACAACGACGATGACCTTCAAAAACCCTTCCCCCTTCGCTCAGGACTGGCGGTACAATACCCCATAGCCGCCCCGGGGATATTGCCAGGAAACGGCCTTCTGCTCGCAGGCAAGGTAACATGTGCCGCATTCCAGGCAGCCTTCATAGCTGTGCAGGACCTCTTCGCCGGAGAGCGTAAATAAACCCGCCGGGCAGAAAAACAGGCAGGGGCGCTCCCGGCAGACAGCGCATTTACTTTTATCTATTGCAATATGGGTGTTTTCATCCACCCGGAAGATGAGCAAATTGAGCTTCTCCTGAATATTTACCATCCTATGGAACGTCCCCCTTCAATCAGGTCCTTGAGGAGCTGGAACCAGGATACGCCGGCCTCTCTCATTCCGGCAGCGGCCAGATCCCGGATTTTCTCCTTGGGACCCTCCGCAGCGTGAAAAACCTGCTCCGCCAACCGGCAAATCATTGCCGGATAAACATTTTGGATCCGCTGGTTTAAAAAAAACTCCGGTGCCTTTTGAAACCTTTGAAAATCCTGGATTAGTTTTTGTTCTTTCAGAAATGTTTCATAGCGTGCCAGACTGGGTGCGGAAAAATCCCCGTCTTTGGCGGCGGCTATTACAGTCCGGGCGGCGGCCTCCCCCGCGACCATGGCGTAGTTGATACCCTGCAGGTAGCAGCCCGCCGCCAGGACCATTCCCGCAGCGTCCCCCGCCACCAGCAGGCCCGGCGCGTACAGCTTCGGAAACATCTTCCAGCCGCCCTCGGGAATCATATGGGCTGAATATTCCTTGACGCTCCCGCCGCGGATCAGGGGCAGGATGGAGGAGTGGTTTTTCAGTCCGGCAAGCAGCTCGTAAGGCCTGGCCCGTTCCCTCAGGAGGGAGGAGAGCTGGACGATTATGCCTATGGAAAGGCTTTCCCGGTTGGTATACAAAAA
>DBRJ01000066.1:0-8919 GCA_002305915.1 Pelotomaculum sp. UBA1371
ATTTTAAATTCCTTAAGAGAGCGATCCCGATTCACCCCAAAAACCTGGTTCCCCCGCTTCTAAAAGAATTAAGCGATAAGAGGATACTGTACAATAGTTTGTAAACAATTGTTTGTAATTTCAATTTTTTGCCTACAACTTATTATAGCATGGTAAGTTGTTGGTTGCAAGACCTAGTACTAAGGTTTCATGTTTTTGTGTCTGTAAATTTATTGCAAAAAGGGATTTAGCGCTTAAAAAAGAAATTATCTTAGCGGAGGTGTTATTGAACATGGGTGAAAAGCGTTCCATGGGCAAGGTTTATGAGTTTACCCCGGGGAAGAAGCGAAAGCTGAAGTCACTGGATTACGTTTCACCCGAAAAAAAAGAATTGCTTAGAAAGAGAAAACAAGCTAAGAAAGATAAGAATATCTTTTATGCTGGGGTGGGGGTACTCTTACTGTTGGTGGTCATAATTACAATTTCTAGGATAAGGTAAGCAGCATGGACTACCAGTTTATGAATTGTCAATTTGCAGCTGACCGATAAGTTTATTTCCCGTGCTGCAACGCTGCATTATTTTGTAAGAATGAACATTTATGGTATAATAATTTATGAAATGCCCTGGTGTGCGGGATAATAGGACCAAAAAGGGGATAGAAAATTGAGACAATCCATCTAACAACAGAACCTCGGTCTTTTCAAGGCTTGAGGTTTTATTTGTTCATAAGGTTAGGATTTGTAGTAATAAAAAATTTGATGTTAAACTATCAGGCTGTCTGCAGAAAGGAGTTGATTGTCATTCAAAAAGTAACCAAAGGGCCCTCCGCGGCGCTCTTTCCCGTTCCTGCCGTGCTGGTAACCTCCTGTTTGGAGGGCAGCGAGCCGAATATCATAACCATCGCCTGGACAGGTGTTATGAGCTCCGAGCCGCCTGTAGTCTATATAAGCGTCCGCCCTGTGGGCAGACATTCATACAGACTGATCAAAGACTCCGGGGAATATGTTATCAACATACCTTCGGCCGATCAGATCAAGATGGTGGACTACTGCGGGGTGGTTACAGGAAAAGATGTTAATAAGTTTAGGGAAACAGGGCTGACCCCTGTGCCGGGAGCAAGAGTGATGGCGCCTCTAATTGCCGAGTGTCCTGTAAACATTGAATGCAGAGTGCGTCAGATTTTTTCCCTGGGAAGCCATGATGTATTTATTTCGGATGTACTTGCTGTTCATTACAATGTACAGGTATTGGACGACAAAGGGCGCCCGGATATAAGCAAGATTAGACCGTACGGTTACTGTACGGGCGAATATAGGGAATTGGCCGATAGAATCGGCAGGCACGGTTTTTCAAGAAGGGAATAGCTTTGACGGCAGAGAACCATCTCCTGCCTTAATTATTTCAATATCTCTTCGGGAGGGATTAGAGTGGAGGTAAGGAGCGGAAAGACACGGATTCGGACTGTTTTGGGGGACATCACTACGCAGACAACGGAGGCTATCGTCAATGCCGCCAACTCGGGACTTTTGGGCGGAGGAGGCGTTGACGGTGCCATCCACCGGGCCGGCGGTCCCCAGATTCTCCAGGAGTGCAAGGAGATCCGCGCCCGGCAGGGAGGCTGCCCCACGGGTCAGGCCGTAATAACTGGAGGAGGCCGCCTGAAAGCAAGTTATGTCATACATACTGTTGGACCGGTCTGGTCGGGGGGCAACAGGAAAGAGGATGAGCTTTTACGCAGCGCTTACTGGAGCAGTCTGGCTCTGGCCAAAGAGAGGGAGATCCGGACAATTTCTTTTCCATCGATCAGTACAGGTGTTTATCACTTTCCTGTAGAACGGGCAGCCCGGATAGCCGTCAAAACCGTCTTGGATTTTACCAGAGAGCATGATTTCGAGGAAATTTGTTTTGTTCTTTTTGATCAGCGGACTTGCAGGGCTTTTGAGAAAGCCATGGAGGAATTTGTTCCAGTATGATAATTAATATAAATGTAATTTACCGTTTGAAAGTTACTAAAACGGTTTTGCCAGCATGATTGTGGGAAGATTTCGGCGCTCATTCAGCGCCGTCTTTTATTATATTTTTTGGGGGAGAGAAGTAAAAAAGCCCGATTCCGTATTTAAGGAAGTTCAAAGAACAGGTTGTTTTCATGTGCCCAGCTCTGCGGTTGTCTGTAAAGCACCGAAAACTGATTGTTAAACTAAAGATCTATTAATCAGCCCATACTTCGTCAACATGTTTCGGTTGTATATGGCAAAATAAAAATAGAGCGCTGCGGAAGCTAAAAAACCGAGCATAAAACTGGAAAAAACCATTGCCAGCACCCCTGCTTTATCTTACCCTTTAGTTGTCGAGGCTAAAGGGGGGTAAGAAAGGATGTTGACAATGGCTCAGATACAGAATATCAGATTTTTAAAGAACCATAAAGATATGTCAATAAGATCTATAGCTAAAGAGACAAACCACCACTTTGAAACCGTTAAAAAATACGTGGAAAAGGAAGATTTTAATCTCCAGGTACGAGAAAAACAGCATCGGAAGGGTAAACTTGATCCATATAAACAATTAATTGACCAGTGGTTAACAGATGATCTATCAGCCAAGCCCAAACAGCGACATACAGCCAAACGAATATACGACAGGCTGAAAGAGGAATATGGTGATGAGTTTAACGTATCTGATCGTGCGGTTAGGGCCTATGTTTCCAAGAGGCGGCCGGAGATATTTCAGGGTACAGATAGAGGGCATATTCCCCTGGAACATTCCCCCGGTGAGGCCCAGGCGGATTTCGGAGCAGCTCAATTTATTGAACGAGGCACATTGTATGACGGTTTCTATTTGGCCATCTCCTTTCCTTACAGTAACGGTGGTTACACCCAATTGTTTAAATCCGAAAACCAGGAATGCCTGCTAGAAGGACTAAAGAGTATATTCGAACACATAGGTGGTTCACCCCGGGAGATATGGTTTGATAACGCATCTACAATAGTCAAAGCGATACGCCGGGATGGAGAACGGGATTTAAATAAAGGCTTTGAACGTTTCATGCTCCATTACAACTTCCTTAGCAATCTATGTAATCCACAAAGTGGTTGGGAAAAGGGCTCCGTTGAGAACAAAGTCGGCTATACAAGACGCAATCATCTGGTACCAATACCGGAATTTAATGATATTAGGGAATTTAACCAGGAGCTACTTAAAAAATGTGATGAAGATATGCAGCGAAAACATTACCGAAAGCCCGGTACAATAGCCCAACTCTTTGCGGAAGACAAAAAAGCTTTAAACCCGCTACCAGCTGTACCTTACGATGTATTCCGGTTAGAGCGCGTTAAAGCAGACAACTACGGCAAGGTTAAGTGCGATAATAAAAGGTACTCGAGTTCCCCAGCCTTTGCTAATTGTCAGCTATGGGCAAAGGTCGGTGCTTTTGAAGTTACACTACTTAATGATAAATATAATGAGATTATTAAGCATCCTCGGCTTTATGGCGAGAAGAACGAATCTATGCTGTGGGCCCCTTACCTTGAACTAATGGCTAAGCGGCCAAGGGCCCTTAAATATACCGGCTTTTTTAAAGAAATGCCGCTAAAACTTCAGGACTACCTGGCAAAATGCGACCTGGCAGCCCAAAAGGCAGCCTTGCAAGTACTATCAAGAATGGCCAAAAACAGTGATTTACAGGCCGCCACCAGTGCTTTTATAGATACACTGGAGCGTGGTTTAGATGATCCGGACAGCATTTGGAGCAACTTCGTAAGATTAACTTCCGGAAGTGTTGAGCCGGGGCCAGCGGAACTTCCGCCAAAAGTTCCGGAACTGAAACCGTATCAAGTGGATACATCCATTTATGACCACCTCTTGAAGGGGGGATCTGAATGGAAGCAATGATTGAGCATTACTGCAAAAAGCTTAAAATTGGTAAAGTGTTCTATCAAGATTATAAACACATAAAGGCCGATACCCATGAAGCGTTTCTACTGGAACTTTTAAAGCGCGAGTATGAAAACCGGGAGATAGTCAGAAAAAACAGGTTGCTGCGGACCGCTAATTTCGACGTTATAAAGACCTTTGAGAACTATAATTTAGATCATATTCAGATACCCCCAACCATTACAGTCGAAGATATAACCACAGCCAATTTCTTAAACAGAAAAGAAAATTTAATTTTATATGGGCCTGTTGGAACCGGCAAAAGTCACTGTGCAACGGCAATTGGAGTGGAAGCTTGCAATCAGGGTAAGAGGGTGAGATTCTTTAGGACGGCAGCTTTGGTTAACCAGCTTACTGATGCTAAAGCCCAGGGGGAATTGCGGCGGTTTATGAAGCAGCTAGAGAAAACGGATATGTTGATCTGCGATGAATGGGGATTTATACCCTTTGAAAAGGAAGGTGCTCAGTTACTATTTCAGGTGATCTCTGAGTGTTATGAAAAACGGAGCATTATTATTACAACGAACCTTGAATTTAGCCGGTGGAACAGTATTTTCTATGATGAAATAATGACTTCGGCAATCATAGATAGGCTTATCCATCACAGCCATTTGCTGGTGTTTACCGGTCCTAGTCACCGGCTTATGAACTCTCCCATAAATTCTTAAATACGGAGGTGCCTTTTTATAGAATAGGTGTTGTAAGTAGGATTTAAAATCATGTTTTTTGGTGAGCCCTTGAGGTAAGTAGTAGCAGGAGGCGCCGAAGGGTAGCCTTGACAGACGGGTTCCCTGCGCGTGGTACAATTGTTAATCCGACGGGAACATATATTAATCATGTTTTCCGGAGCCGCCCCGTCGGTATTACTAAACCCCACGCGCAGGGTGGATGTCAAGGCCGCCGGACTGTCTTTGAATGCATAATCGAACCGAACCCTATGAAAACGATTGTGATATGTTACCATTAAGCACCATATATGGGGGCAGGGGTGCTCTAAAAATTAACTTCCGTTTGCCACATTTTAATCTTGCCAAACACATCGGTTAGTGTGTTTATTTCGGTGCTGTCCATACGAACTAGCGAGGAACCTCTTTTTAACTAAGAAGCACAACTTCCTTCGACAATACAGGGGATAATACTACTATCTGCTTTAAGGGTCTAATTTTATGTAGGTAAACTTTAGAACAGCCTGGCTGTTTTTTTTTTGCGCAGCCTAGGTTATAAAAAGAGTAAATGCCCAATCTATTCATTATAAAAAATTTTTATAATAATTATAAAGGATATTTTTATATAAATATTGAATGATCCTTGCAAATAACATTCTAAATTCTGAGGTAGTATTACAAACTAAAAGCGTAATTGATTAACTGACAGGGGGTGTAATATGAGATGATTAATTGGTGAAAAATGTTAAAGATGTCAGTAACATTCAATTTCTGTGATACCAAGCATATGGTTCCGTATGATTATTGTTTTTTTACTTGCTGATTTCTTTACTTATTATTTAACCCAGTATGTTTTATTCATTAATACCAGGATCAAGAAAGCGATAAAAAGAGTCTGTGTAATATGTTTTTATAATTATAAGTAGATCAATAGCAATTTTTCATGAGTAAAAAATCAGATATAAGTAAATAAAGTTTGGCTTTTTAAAAGGAGAATGAATTGACATGAGAAACTTAAGAATCTTTATGATTGTTGCAGGTTTTGTGGTTGGTGTTTTAGCCGCTCTTATGACTATTTTTGGCAACCCTGCTAATATGGGTGTATGTGTTGCCTGTTTTTACCGTGATATTACTGGAGCTCTGGGATTCCACAGAGCAGAGGTGGTTCAGTACCTGCGTCCTGAAATTATGGGTATTGCCCTCGGCGCTTTTATTTCTGCTCTCTTATTTAGAGATTACCGGGTTCGGGGAGGCTCCAATTCCTTAATTCGTTTTTTCCTGGGCATGTTTTTTATGATTGGAGCATTGGTATTTCTGGGCTGTCCGGTGCGGGCTATTTTAAGGTTGGCTGGTGGGGATCTTAATGGAATTACAGGTTTACTGGGGGTCGTGGTGGGGGCTGTTATTGGTATTTACTTCTTAAAAAGAGGTTTCAATTTAGGAAGAGCAACATCTAGTAAAAAAGCAGTCGGTTTGTTAATGCCCTTAATGATGTTAGGGCTTTTACTCTTTGCAATAGGAAACCCCAGATTTATCTTTTCCAGCACACAGGGGCCCGGCTCAATGTATGCTGCTCTGGGGTTGTCTCTTGTGGTTGGTTTAATCATTGGTGTTCTTGCTCAAAGAACCAGAATGTGTTTTGTCGGTGGTTGGCGAGATCTTTTTTTAGTGAAGGATACCTACCTTTTTAGTGGTATTGCGGCATGTTTTGTAGGTGCGCTTATAGTTAATTTAGTGGCAGGTAGCGTGAAAGTAGGTTTTGTAGATCAGCCTGTTGCTCATACAATGCATCTGTGGAATTTTTTAGGAATGTTTTTAGCGGGATTAACGGCGACCCTTCTGGGAGGGTGCCCTTTGCGTCAAACCATACTGGCATCTGAGGGAGATACAGATGCTGGAATTACGATCTTAGGTTTAATCGCTGGAGCTGCTGTATCTCATAACTTTCTCCTTGCTTCCAGTGCCAAGGGGATAGGAGTTTTTAGTGCAACAGCCGTTATTATAGGTATAATTTTTACGTGCTCTATTGGCTTTTTTATGAGTGAAGAAGCTTGAAACTGGAGGTAATAAATGACTCTTATAAATAGAATCAAATCACATTTATCCGGTTCACAAGCAAGACAAAAAGTAGATACGGACTGCAGCAGAGGCCTGGTAATTTTTAGAGTGGTGGAGGAAGCAATAAAAGCAGAAAAACTGCTGAAAAAGGCGGGTATTAGATCTAAATTAGTGGCCCCTCCTCCTGCTATGCGTCAGGGTTGTGATTTATCTTTAGAAATAGATTTGGTAGAACAGCCGTCAATTCAAAGAACCCTTGAAGCAAGCGTTCCCTTTGTAGGTATTTTCCCTCTGAAAGGTAGTGCTGAGCTGCTTAATATTGTTAAAATCAACAACTACGGAGAATATGTTATGGTTAAAGCAGGAAACATGAAATTGGTTTTTGACAGTAGAAATGGGTTAATCGTTAATACATCCGGTGGTGGATGCCCTGATATCCCTTATTTAAATATCCAGCTTGTGGGAAAAAAGTTAACAGAAGCAATTCGACCTAAAGAAACAGGTTTTACTCTTTGTGCTTTGATGCTGGATCGAGCATTTGAAGAAGCGTGTGTTCTGTGTGAAGGGAGGTCCAAGTAATGCTTCTAATCGCTGGAATCATTCCTATTCCGGATCTCCCATTAATACAGGGTTACGCAAAGATGGACGGCATCAACCTTCAGATAGACAGGTATAACATACCCTGTAATCAGGGAACTGCTGCAATGGTTTCTGCGGCATTAACAGTAACTAATTACCTGGGTACCGAACCGCCCAGGGTAGTTTTTGCCGGCGATATTGGTTCCGGTGCAGGCAGTAGGCATATTTACCGTTATTTAATTGATAATGTTGTCCGGCTTGAGCCGAAGGTTCTGGCACTTCATTACTGTATGCCGGATTTGAAATTAACTGTTGAGTTGTGTAATACTGTTGAGCGCTGTGCAAAAAGACCGGTTTTATTAGCTGATGCCGCTTCGATGTATGCTGCCAAGGCTGCCGGTGTGGCATCAATATTTGATATTTTTACGCCTGATCTTTCGGAAATTGCTTTTTTAGCAGATTCCGAAGCTATTCATCCGGCTTATATAAATAAATATCTTTTCGAAGCCGACTGCAGCAAAATTCCGGAGTTAATTGAAAAAACCTATCAGCATAAAGGAGCTGCCAAAAATCTCCTGGTAAAAGGAGCTGTTGATTACATTGTTACAGAAGGAAAGATAATTGAAAAGGTTGGTGAACCGGACGTGCCGATATTGGAATGTATCGGGGGTACTGGTGATACTATTACGGGTATGGTAGCTGCCTTTGCTGATGCTGACCTGGAATTGCATCAGGCGGCAGTAATCAGCGCAAAAGCTAACAGGATGGCTGGTAAATATGCAGATGTTACTCCGGCGGATACGGTTTTTAAGTTGATAAATAACTTTCCCGTTGTATTAAAAGATAATCTTTGTTTATGGAGTGGAGTATGCACCTTTTGATAGCAACTATTTAATTATCTTATTGAAAATAGTTTATAAAGGAGATGACCGACAGTGATCAAAATTGATGTGCGTGGTTTTGCTTGCCCGATTCCAGTGGTAAAAACACAAAAAGCAATGAAGGAAAATCCGGGGAGAGAGCTCTTAATTATTTGTGAAACGGTAGTTTCTAAGGAAAATGTTTCCCGGCTGGCCGAAAACAAAGGCTATAAAATCACGGAAGAAAAAGACGGCCAGGATTACAGGCTTCATTTGAAACCTCAAGATAAGATTTAGATTATTGCCCGGGTGCTGGCGATCGGCCTGGGAGTGCTTTATAAATGAGCCGCTTTAGCGCCTTTGATGCGAACACACGCGTTCAGTCGCAAGAAGAATTGTTGCGAATAAAAGAACAAAATCGCAAGGTATTCTTGTTTGTTGTCCATAGCTTGGATGAAGCTATTTACTTGGCGTTTAAGATAATATTTTGCCTGCCTAAAAAACAGATAATAAAATAGAGTGCTTACAAGATAAATAAGTCCGGCTTGCTCATTTTTGATACAAAGGTAAAAAAACTAACACATGCATGTTCAAATAAGATGCAGATTGATTGTATCATGATAAGAAAAAATTTTAATGGAAGTCTAAGCTATTCGCCCGGCAAGCAAAGGACCGGGCTTTTTCTTGCTCGAATAAGTCTTAAGATGTTATGAGTATGCCAGGGCCCTAATTTCATGTTGACAATGTTCAAACTTTTCAGATATTCTAGGCATAAGGATTGGTGCAAGAGAAATAAACTGATAAGAATCAATTAAATCGTGCTGGGGAGGGGATTCGCATTGTCCAC
>DBRJ01000066.1:9077-53880 GCA_002305915.1 Pelotomaculum sp. UBA1371
ATAATCGTTCATCCCAGGGGAGCAAGGCATCTAATTGACCCGTCAAGGCTGGTTGCCGGGGCCAGGCAGCTCTACGGTGAGCGCTTTGATGAATACTTTGGTGAGATTCTGCCAGTTCCCGCAGAGAGAATACATACTCCGGAGGATGGGGAAACCCTGGAACTGGAAGAAGGCCGGTCTCTGACAATCTATCATACACCCGGGCATGCCCGCCACCACATTGTTGTTAATGATTCTGCCGGTAAAGGGCTCTTCAGTGGTGACGCTGTGGGTAGTTGTTACCCTGCACTAAGCAGACTCATTGAACGTGATTATATCCTTCCCCTCACACCCCCATCGGAGTTTGACCCCCCTACTTTCGTAGAAACGCTGGATCGTTTGAGTAAGCTGGATGTAGAGAATATTTACTTTACTCACTTCGGGCGTGCTGCCGGCGCCCAGTCAATTTTCCCAAGAGTTCGTGAACTAGTTGTCACATTTGCTGAAATAGGGCGTTCCATTTTTAATTCCGGGGGAGGGACCAGGGAGATCGAAGCAATACTGTGGGATCTGGTGCTGGGTGAGCTCTCGCAATACGGGGAGATTGACAGAAACCATCCTTTTTTGAAGTATCTTGAGTCTGATATGGAATTAAACGCTGCGGGAATTGTTCACTATTTTCAAAAAATGAAAAAAGGGTAAAAAAAATCCGGTTTTAAGAAAACCGGAAAATACATTGGTGGATGTAGGCTGGAATAATAAAAATTACAAAAAGGAGGGGAGCCGGTTCGCCGGTTGGGCGAACCGGTAGATGTGGGGAATATTTTGTCTGCCTTCCTGCCTGGAATTGCGTCTTAACGCTTTACCCACTTCCTGTGGCCGCAGGAGAGACAGGTAATCACCGTATTTCCCCGGCTGGTCCGGGCTATATGTTTGCGGCTGTGGAACCCGCAAACCCTACAGTATGCCCCTTCTTCAGTATAGATTTCCTGTACCATTTTCTCAAAAGTCCTACTGAATGGATTTCGGAATACTTTGTTGTTGAAAGGAATCATTAAATCCCGGGAGTCGATAACTGGATCTATAGACATGGTTTTACACTTCTTTCAATAACCTAAGCACAACATTTAGCTCTTTGGATAATAAATACCAGCAAAAGTCATGCCTGTAAAACTGTACGGCATGTCTTTGTTGTTGTTTATTAAAAAATTGAAGGAGTTTAGTTCTATTTTGAAGAATAAACGAAGCATTAAAATATGCAAATATGATACATATATTTCTAAAATTGGTAAGTGAGTGGTGGGTTGTAATGATTTGGCCGAACAATATTACTTTCGGCATAATTATCCGCTGGGGATTAATCCAACTGGCGGCAATCAGCCTGGTTGTTTTGATGAAGCCAGGGTTCTGGGGAGCTCTTTTTGTTGCCATTGCCTTGAATGCCCTGGGAACTTATTTAATTGTTGATTATATACAGAAGTACAAAGGTGTAAAGTTAAAGCTGGATGAACATCCCATTGACCCGACCCTGCAAATTGCCAACGAGACCCTTCCCTTCATGAGACGGGGGTTAAATGAAGAAACGGCTCAAAAGACTGCTGAAATTATCCTGAAGATAAGTGATGTATCCGCAGTGGCTCTAACCGACCGTGAAAAGGTGCTGGCTTATATAGGGGAGTGCTCGGATCACCACAAAGCAGGCGGTCCTATTATCACCTATCCCACCAAGCAAGCTATAGCTACAGGGGAATTGATGATTGTAAAAGATAAAAAAGGTTTGAACTGCCCGGTGAAGAACTGTACTCTCCAGGCAGCTGTTATCGCCCCAATGAAGTGCAAGGGGGAGGTAGCCGGTACGGTAAAACTCTATCAAACCAGTCAGGGCAGCCTCCAGCCTTCCGTGATCAAGCTGGCTGTAGCTGTAGCGCAGCTCCTGGGACTGCAGATGGAACTGGCTGAACTGGACCGCCAGAGTCAGCTTGTCACCATCGCCGAACTGGATGCCCTGCATGCCCAGATTAACCCCCACTTTTTATTCAATACGCTAAATGCTATAATTACTTACAGCCGTACTCACCCGGAAACAGCAAGAAGGCTATTGATCCGTCTGGCCTCATTTTTCCGGCAGGCCTTAAAAAGACACGGTCATTTCAACAGTGTTAAAGAAGAAATTGAATATGTAAATACTTATATAATCCTGGAAAAGGCCCGTTTCCGGGAAAAGTTAAAGATCAAAAGGGATCTTGATCCTGCCCTTTATGATTACCAGGTGCCTGTTTTAACTTTGCAGCCCCTTGTGGAGAACGCCATTAAACATGGTGTCCAGCCGAAGGTAGGCCCCGGGACGGTGGAAATCATAGCACGTCTGGTAAACGGAGAAATGCTGTTTATTATTCGTGACGACGGGGTTGGAATCAGCAGCGACAGGATGTCTAAAGTATTTCTTCCCGGCTACGGCTCAGGCAACGGTGTTGGTTTAAGCAATGTCCATGAGCGTTTGAAGAGTTTGTTTGGGGAGGATTACGGACTTCGAATAACAAGCGAAATAAACAAAGGCACCTCAGTTTATGTCAGGATTCCGGTTAAGAAAGCGCTATGGCAAAAGGAGGTTGCTGCCCAGTGAAATTAAAGGCGCTTATCGTGGATGATGAATACCCAGCCAGGCAAGAGTTGAGGTATGCTTTAAGCGGCACGGATAATGTTGAAATCGTTGGTGAAGCAACAAATGCCCAGGAAGCCCTTGCCCTGATCAAAGCCCTCGACTATCAGATTCTCTTTCTTGACATTTCTATGCCCGGCATGAGCGGATTGGAACTCGGGGCTGTTATTCAAGAATTACCGAGAAAGCCCTATATCATTTTTGTAACTGCTTTTGATGAATACGCTGTATCGGCATTTGAAGTAAATGCAGTTGATTATATACTAAAACCTTTTGAGCCGAAGCGTCTGCAAAAAGCTATCGACAAAGTAATCAAGCTGACTCAGGAGTTCGCAGGGGCTGACTTTGAAGGTAGCGCCGGTTCCGGCAAGAAGGCGTCCAGGGATCCCGGCCAGCGTCACCAGGAACAAATCAGGTTCGACCGCATTCCTGCGGAAAAACAGGGGAAGACCATCCTGGTCAATGAATCCGATATTATCTACGCCTTTACAGAACAAGACTACGTTTATATCAAAACCCATAGCGACAAACTCTTTACGCGGTTTACCCTAAAGGAACTGGAGTCGCGTTTGAACCACAATCTCTTTTTCCGGACTCATCGCTGTTACCTGGTAAATTTACACAAAGTAAAAGAGATTGTTCCCTTTTTTAACGGAGCATATAATTTGACGGTGGAGGATAAAGAGCGAAGTGAGGTCCCGGTCAGTCGTGCCCAGGCCAAAAAATTAAGAAAAATATTGGGTTTGTAACATACCTTGTTCGTCTTTGTAAACCCGGCCGGAGGTATAAGCACGGCAATAAGTCGTCCAGAATAATAAATAATGGGATAACCTGCTGTTAAGTTTAGCTTTAAAAAGGCAGGTTATTTTGCGTTTTATCTCGAATTTTTATATAGGTTTTGATTTGTTTTCAGAACCGGAGGTGGTAAAATTGTTTGGTAGTACTTGTAACGGCGGACCTGCCGGTGTCGGGACGGACCTAATTGAGATTAGCAGGGTTCGACAGGCTGTGGAGCGCGGCGGCCGCCGCTTTTTGGAGCGTGTCTATACAGAGGAGGAAATAGCCTTTTGTGAGGGCAGGCGTGATCGGTATGCCTGTCTGGCAGCCCGTTTTGCCGCTAAAGAAGCAGTATTCAAAGCGCTGGGTAACGGTCTGGCCGGATGCCGCTGGGTTGATGTGGAGGTTTGCCGGACAGGAGGAGGCAGGCCCAAGATCTTACTGCACGGGGCAGCCGCAAGGCTGGCCAGAGAGAACGGCATCGCGTCTGTATTGATCAGCCTGTCCCACAGCCGTGAACATGCTGTTGCCTTTGCCCTTGCAGAGAGAGAGGGGGTCTGAGCTTGAGAGTCGTTACTGCTGAGGAAATGAAAGCCCTGGATCGCACTGCCATAGAGGAATACGGAATTTCAGGCCTGGTTTTGATGGAAAACGCCGGCCGCCATGTGGTGGAAGTGGTCCGTCAGGTGCTGGGAGATGTCCGGGATAAAGTCGTAACAATATTTATTGGTAAGGGTAATAACGGAGGTGACGGCCTGGTTATAGCCCGTCACCTCCTCAATATGGGGGCAGAAATCAAACTCCTGGTGCTGACCAATGCCGAGGAAATAACCGGAGACGCTGCTGTTAACCTGGAGATATGGCGAAAACTGGGACAAAAGATTTATTCCATTCACCATGGCGATGGAATTAATATCGTGAGATTAATCTTAATGAACACGGACCTGATTGTTGACGCCATTTACGGTACAGGATTCCGGGGGAAGGTGCCGGAAAAGGTCGGCAGGATTATTGAAGTGCTTAACAGCAGCGGCAAACCTATTGTGGCCGTAGACGTCCCCTCCGGACTTGAAGCCAGTAACGGCAAGGTTGACGGGCCCTGTATCCAGGCGACCCACACCGTTACTTTCGGTTTGCCGAAACTGGGGCTGATCCTGGAACCAGGCGCAGGTTATGCAGGCCGGCTGCATATCGCCGATATCTCCATTCCAGCGGTCCTCGTGGAAAAGGAAGGCCCCTTGAGGTACCTGATCACGCCCGAGCTGGTCAGGGAATGGCTCCCCGCCCGCCCCTCCGGAGCCCACAAAGGCACCTTCGGCAGGGTACTAGTCGTTGCCGGTTCCCGGGGTATGACAGGAGCCGCCTGCCTGGCCGGGGAGGCAGCCCTCAGGGCCGGTGGGGGGCTGGTCACTGTGGCTGTGCCGGAAACCCTGCATGATATTGTAGAGATGAAATTGACCGAAGTGATGACGGCGCCCCTGCCCGACAACGGCAAGGGTTGTTTGAGCAAGGAGGCAAAACAGGCCATCCTGTCCTTGCTGGAGGACAAGGATGTTCTTGCCATTGGACCCGGCCTATCTAAAGATCCTGAAGCGGCGGCCCTGGTGAGGGAACTGCTTTCCTCCATAAGGGTTCCCTGTGTACTTGACGCTGACGCGCTGAATGCCCTGGCCGAGGCAGGGGAACTCCTGAGAAAAGTCCAGGCCCCTGTGATTATAACGCCCCACCCGGGTGAGATGGCCCGGTTGACGGGAGTTTCAATCCGGGAGATTCAGGGTGACAGGATTTTGGCCACCAGCAGGGCGGCGCTCAACTGGAATGTTGTGGTGTTGCTGAAAGGAGCCCGTACAGTGGTGGCCGACCCGGGCGGAGCCATTTACATCAACCCTACGGGTAACCCGGGTATGGCTACCGCCGGAAGCGGCGATGTATTAACCGGCTGCATAGCTGCCCTGCTGGGTCAGGGTCTTGACCCGTCCCGGGCGGCTGCAGCAGGGGCTTACCTCCATGGCCTGGCAGGCGACCTGGCGGCCAGGGAAAAGGGGATGATGGGATTGGTGGCGGGTGACCTTGTATTAACCCTGCCGGAAGCAATCCGGAATCTCGGTTAAACGGGATTGACGGGAATCAGAAAACAAGAATATTTAATCATAATTAAGGTGGGGTTATTATGCTAATCGGTGTACTGAAAGAAATAAAACCAAATGAAGACCGTGTTGCGGTAACACCGGCCGGGGTCAAGGCTCTAACCGGCGCAGGTCACACGGTGTTGATCGAATCAGGGGCAGGACTGGGTAGCGGCATTCCGGATGAGGTCTATGCTTCAGCCGGCGCTGATTTGTTGATGGAGCCTTCCGAAATATACTACCGGGCGGATATGATTTTAAAAGTCAAAGAACCTTTACCCCAGGAGTACTCCCTGATGCGGGAAGGCCAGATCCTTTTTACCTATCTGCACCTGGCCAGTGATAAATCACTGACTATAGCCCTGCTCGAGAAAAAAATAATTGCAGTGGCCTATGAAACTATCCAGCTTGACAGCGGTTTACTCCCTTTGCTTACTCCCATGAGTGAAATTGCCGGTAAGATGGCCGTTCAACTGGGCGCTCATTATTTAGAAAAGCCCTACGGGGGCAGAGGGGTTCTTCTGGGAGGAGTGCCGGGGGTCCCGGCAGCTGACGTGGTTATTATCGGCGCCGGCACGGTAGGTGCCAGCGCTGCCAAAGTGGCTATCGGCATGGGAGCACAGGTTTCAATAATAGACAGGAATCTGGACCGGTTGCGTATTCTGGATGACCTCTACGGGGGCAGGATTAAGACTTTTGCGTCAAATCCAGCACACCTGGAGCAGTCCACCCGCTATGCCGACCTGCTGATCGGGGCCGTGCTGGTGGTGGGAGCCAGAACGCCCAAAATAGTTAGTGAAGAAATGGTCAAAAAAATGAAGAAAGGTTCCGTTATTATAGATGTCGCTGTTGACCAGGGGGGGTCCATTGAGACTATTGACCGGGTTACCACACATGCCGATCCCATCTATGAGAAGCATGGTGTTATTCACTATGCTGTGTCGAATATGCCAGGGGCAGTGGCCAGGACTTCCACTTTTGCCCTGGCCAATGCTACCCTCCCCTATGCCCTTGAACTGGCCAATAACGGTTGTGAAAAAGCTGCTTTGAACAACCAGGCCCTTGCCCGCGGGGTGAATACCTACAGGGGTATGCTGACTTGCCGGGCGGTAGCTGAATCACTTAATCTGGACTACTGTTCGTTGAGCCAGCTCATCAGATAGTATTAATGACAAGGGAGGAATACAAAATGCCAACTCCAGAAAGCCTGTTAGAAGATGCTGAATATTTAATGAAAAAGCTGAGTTACCTGCATGGTGACGAGTTAAAGTCGCTTTGTCGTGACCTGAACATTCTGGTGAAGAATATGGGCACCCACGATATGGTTGAACAAATCATGAGCACCGTCAATGGAGCCATCCAGTCTTACAGGAAAACGCCGAACCGGGAAAGTGAAAGGACCCTTGCTGCTTTTCGCTACAACATGTTCGTAAAGAGCCGGTTAATGGAGAGGTATCTGGACCGGATGAAGAAGACCATACCGGATTAAAGGAAATAACCTGAAGGCGCCTGCCCGGTAAGGGCGTCCAGGACCGGATAGGCCACGTTGTTTGGGAGCCGTACGAGAATACCGAATTTAATAACGCTTTAAATAAAGTGAAGAAGGTGTTAGTTGGCATGGCTGTATTCCCGGTTTGGGCGGAAATTGATCTAAGCGCGATTTCTCATAATGTCCGGGAAATCCGCAGGGTCACCACGCCGGCTGCCAGGGTTATGGCAGTTGTCAAAGCCGACGGCTACGGCCACGGGGCAGTGGAGGTAAGCCGGACAGCCCTGGACGCCGGTGCGGAATGGCTGGGAGTGGCCAGGACGGGGGAAGGCGCAGCCCTGCGTGATGCGGGAATAGAAGCGCCGGTACTGGTGCTGGGTTACACTCCACCTGAACAGTTCAGGGAAGTTCTGGAAAAGCGTCTGGCCCAGGCGGTTTATAACCGGAAGATGGCCCTTGACCTGGCGGCGGAGGCCGGTAAGGCTGGAGAAAAGGCCCGGGTGCATCTGAAGGTGGATACAGGGATGGGACGGCTAGGCTGGTTGGCCGGCGCCGGCGCTTGCGGAGAGATTCTGGATTTGGCCCGCAACCCCCACCTGGAGCTGGAAGGCATCTTCACTCACTTTGCAGCTGCAGACGCCCTTGACCAGAGCTATACCCTGGAACAGTTTCATAAATTCATAGAACTGACGGAACAACTGCGACGGTCCGGTCTGGAGTTTCCCCTGAGGCATGCGGCAAACAGCGCGGCTTTGCTGGGAATGCCGGAAACACATTTGGATATGGTGAGGGCGGGGATTGCCATCTATGGTCTTAAACCGTCCGATGAGGTGAATTATAGTAACGTCAGGCTGCGCCCGGCCCTGGAGCTTAAAGCCAGGATAGCTCATGTCAAAGAGGTGCCGGCCGGCTTTGCGATTAGCTACGGTTGTACCTACAGGACCGTGGGGACTACCTGCGTTGCCACGCTGCCCCTGGGTTACGCCGACGGTTATCCCAGGCTGCTTTCATCCAGGGGAGAGGCTCTGATTCACGGCTGCCGCGCGCCGGTTGTGGGCAGGGTGTGTATGGATCAAATCATGGTGGATGTGGGCCATATTCAGGATGTGAAAACGGGAGACGAAGCTGTCTTGATCGGGCACCAGGACGATGAGGAAATAACTGCGGAGGAAGTGGCCTCCGAAGTGGGAACAATTCATTATGAAATTGTAAGCCAGATCAACGCCCGCGTCCCGAGGGTCTACAGGTAATGCTTTTCATTTAAAATTCAATGAAACCTTCCCTTGTCAGGTTGAATTGGAATTTTGAAAAATCTAAAGAAGCTATTGACAGCGGCCACAACGCTTCATATACTGAAATAGTACAACGCAGTATCAAAGACGGCGACGGCGCTTTTTGAGAAAGGTTTCTTTCTTGAAAAGCGTTTTTTGCTTTCTTGATTATTTATAAGTGAGCATGACTGTAACCCAGGTGATTGGCTGCGGGCTGCAGAAGGGGCGCACTGAGGTTTACCGCGGAACCGAGTACAGTATTAACCTTTTGCCGAAAATCAAGCTGGAAATGGTCGTTTCCGATAAAGATGTGGAAGACATCATCAAAATTATCAGTAAAGCGGCCCATACCGGGAAATCGGTGACGGCAAAATCTTTACTTATAAAAATGACAATGCCCTTCGAATCAGGACCGGTGAAACCGGGGACATTACTATTTAGCCTGATGAGAACTAAAAGTAACCAGGTTGTTATATTTTTAGCAACATTTACCTAAAGGGTAGAGTGGAAGCTTTAAAGGGCTTGTTATTAAAAACAATTATAAAATTCATTTGTTGCACTTTATGGATGTGGATTTGAATTATTCAGGCAAGGACATCTGCGGCTCCAGGGAAAAGCAGGCGTCCTATTCTTTTCTCCAAAACAACCATCTCCTTTCCCCCAGCTGCCCAAAAGATCCCTGGCGGTTATTTTTTCTTATTTTATTATTTTATCCATACGTTATAATGGATTTAAAATGAGTCCCCAATAGTGGCTGGTGGCCTTGAGGTTTGTTTGCTTTATAGTTGTCGGGTGTGAACATTTCCCGCTCAGGGGAGGAAGGCGCCCGGCTTTAATACCAATTTTCATCCCTCTGCTGGTACCACTTCAGCGGTAAAGGCAGTCTATATTAAAAAAATGGAGAGCCCCAGCTACAAGCCAGGGCTTCCTTTAGGGGGAAGAAGCGGAATCGAACCGCGTAGCGGGCCCCGGACCTCGCTGTGTTCCCGACACTCTTCCCGGGAATCATTATACCATCAATTACCAGTATTTGAAATATATAATTATTTGTTAATGGAATAGTAGCTTTGGATGAACCAGCAGATAAAGGAACCCGGGGTGGGGAAGTTTTACGAAGAGCAGAAGGACAGGCCAGGGTATTGAAATACTTTTTTGGAGCGCGAACTTCAGGGACATCTGCAGCGTCTATAGATTATAAACCGCTTTAAAGCGTTAAGATAAACGGGGATGACGGGAGTAAGAATCTTGCCGGAAAAGAATCTGATCGCAGCAGCCCAATCAGGAGATAGTGATGCCTTTACCCAGCTGGTGCAAAGGTATTCTTCGGACGCGTACCGTACAGCGTACATGGTTCTGCACGACCGCGAAGATGTGGAAGACGTGGTCCAGGAAGCTTTTTTAACCTGCTACAGGAAAATAAATACATTCCGGATGGATTCTTCCTTTAAGACATGGTTGTACCGGATTGTGGTAAACCTGTGTTATGACCGGATCCGCAAGCGGAGTCGCGAAAGAGCGGCATTCCAAAGGGTGTCTATTAATATGAAGACCGGGTATAGAGATATGTCGGATATAGAAAAGCGCATAGACTTGAAGGAAGTTATAGCAACATTGAATCCTGACTACCGGATTACCCTTACCCTTTATTATGGGATGGACTTCAGCGTGCAAAAAGTTGCAGAGGTACTGGGCATTCCGGTGGGCACTGTGAAATCCAGATTGAATTCCGCACGCAACTTGCTTAAAGAACGCTTGGAAAGAGGACATAAGTATGCGTTGTGAAGAATATCTGCCGATGCTCAACGAATTGCTCAATAAAACACTCACTCCCGGGGAAAGAAGGGGAGTGGAGGCGCATCTGGCGGTCTGCGAGGGTTGCCGGAACGAGTTTCAAAGACTTAAAAGAGCTGATGAACTGCTACGGGAAGCTGTTTCTGACATGTTTTCGGAAATCGAGGTTCCTGCCGATCTTTCCAGCCGTATTGAAGAAGTCATCAAGAAGGAGCGGAAAAAAACTGCACGGCTGGCACATGCCAGGTGGTTGCCGGCATTTTTAAAGGTCCCGGCGGTTGCGGCGGCTCTGCTTTTATTTGTTGCAGCCGGTACCTTCGGCTACAGGTACATCTTTGCTCCGCCCCTGAAGCAGTCCCAGGTTGTTTTGCAGGAGCCCGTGGCCGACAATGAATCAAAACCGTTCATGTCCCCGGATGGATCGGATTTGCCGGCCGAATCCTCAAAAAGCGGGGAAACCTACGGATCCGGGGATGTCCAGAAAGAGTCTGCACCGGTTGAGCCCCAGGATACCCCGCCGGCGCCCAAACCGGGGGAACCCCGGAAGCCGGTGTCCGGTAACGAGGCCGAAATAAACCTTGCCCGGGAGGGCGCTCCCCCCGGAAAAGGCGGGGATTCAGAGCCTGGGCCTGTCACAGAACGGCGCGCCGGTGGCGGCGCAGCTGTTCAAAGAAATGCCGGGCAACCGGCAGATTCCGCTCAGTCGGCGGATTCCACCGGGCCGGTGCCAACTGGGACACAGGAAGACCTGTCCCTGTTTGCGGCAGGTGCGCCTGGCGCAAATGTAGAGGATGGAGAAATCCAGGCTTCGGAGAAGGACGGTTTTGCCCGGGACGCCCAGCAGGATGCGGCAAAAGAGGTGGGTTTTGTTTGCCTGGAACCGGCCTACCTGCCCCGGGGGGCGGAACTCCAGGATGTGACCTGGAGATCCGGTACGGTTTACCAGAATTACCGGGTTGGTCAGCTTTCTTTACAGATCAGCCAGACTCTGGCGAAAGCCCCCATGGCTGAAATAGGATCAGCTTCAAAGGATTCTTCCGCTCTTGAAATAAACGGCGTCAAAGGCATCCTTGAGGAAAAGAAGCCGGGGGACGCAGACGGGACTTCCAGAGGGTATACCACAATAACCTGGCAGCAGGGTGAATTACTGATCACCGTGGGTGGGGAACTGCCCAGGGAGGAACTGGTCAAAATTGCTTCTTCCTTGAAGTAATCGTTACTTAAGGGATTTTAGCACAGCGTATGCAGGATAAACCTGCGTGCGAGGTGCTTTTTCTGCATAAGGTTCTGTTAAAGTATATTGTTTTTAAGACAAAATCAGTGAGGTGCTGAAATAATAGCACCTCTTACGCATTTTATAGAGAATGTGACCCGGTATTTTTATATATCTTCATTATCAACTGCAAGTTGCGCTCATTTTGCGTAGTATTTCTCTTGATAATTAAATTTCGTAGCGTCCATGCCCTTATTTGATTTCTTTTGCATAAAATATACCAGCAGGAGACAACGGCGTTTCCGAAAGAAGCAGCAGCTTCTTTCGGTTTTTTTCTTTATTAAGAGAGGAGAGCTTAAAAATGTGTGGAATCACTGGCTGGATCGACTGGGAGGTTGACCTCACCCGGCAGCGCAGTGTCCTGGATGCTATGGTGAAAACGCTGTTCCGCCGCGGGCCGGATGCGGAGGGAGTGTGGCTGTCACCCCGGGCCGCCCTGGTATACCGCCGGCTGGTTGTGGTCGGCCCGGAAGGAGGAGGCCAGCCGATGATGTGGCGGTGCGGGAACAGCGTCTATACCATCACCTAAGCTGTTAATCTTTTTTCCATGAGGCCTGCCTTACCACGTAAAGAGCGTCAACGGCGCCGGTGTTTACGCAATAACGGCAGTAATTTAAAAAGGTTACAGTACTTTTTACCCCGGGTTTTAAACTTTTTCCAGAGGAAAAAGGGAACAGCTTAAAACTGACCTTCTTTTTTTGTTGATCAGGCTACATCAAACACTTAGCTGAAACATAAGATTTGATGTAAAGAAGAAACAGTGCCAATGAAAAAATACATTTTGTCCTGCATGACTTAAAAATTCAGAAACAGGGGGTTTTTTTAAATGGCCAAAGGGAGGCTGATTAAGGTTTTCCCTGGTGGAAACACCGCCTACGGTTTTTACTCGTTTTATGATCATATAATCGAACCAGACGCTGCCCGTATTTTCGTAATCAAGGGCGGGCCGGGCGTGGGCAAGTCCACATTCATGAGGTATATCGGTGAGGCCATGCTGAAAAGGGGCTACGATGTGGAGTTTCACTGCTGCTCATCGGATAACGGTTCACTGGACGGAGTCGTTATACCGGCTATCCGTGTGGCCCTGCTTGACGGAACAAGCCCGCATATCGTTGATCCAAAGAATCCGGGTGCAGTGGACCAGATTATCCACCTGGGAGATCACTGGAACGAGAAAGGAATCAGGGGAAACAAAAGGGAAATTCTCTCTGTTAACAAAGAACTGGGCCGCCTTTTTAAACATGCTTACGCTTATCTTGCAGCGGCAAAGCTATTCCTTGATGAGGTAGAATCCTACTATAATGAAAGCAATGCTTTTAATGTGGGTGCTTTCGATAAAATGGTTCTGGATTTAATCCATGAAATCTTTGAGGGAAAACAAAGGGTTACAGAGAGTCCGAAAGCACGTCACCTTTTTGCCACGGCAATTACTCCGGACGGTTCGGTCAGTCACCTGGAAACAGTCGTCGATCACCTTCAGAAGCGCTATATTATCAATGGGGATGATGGAACAGGAAAAACTACTTTAGTGAGGCGTTTGATGGAGGCAGCCTTAGCCAGGGGGTTTAACATTACCGCCTTTCACTGCGCGTTAAACCCCAAGGTGATTGATCACCTGGTTATTCACGACCTGAGCCTGGCCATAATTAACAATGTTGAGCCACACATATACACCCCAAAGGAAGGCGATACCATAATCGATACAATGAACTGCGTTGATCCTGTGATTAATGAAGCCTACCTGGTCGAAAAAGGCCTGGCCCGCGGAATGTACCGGCAATGTATGGAACAGGCAATTTCTTTCATCAGCAGGGCCAAAAAAACCCACGATGAGATGGAGAAGTATTATGTGCCTTTCATGGATTTTGAGGCAATCAACTTAAGAAGGGAAAAGACCCTCCAGCTAATTTTGGATACAGCAGAGCAAATTGATGAGTCAACCCCGGCTGTGAAATAGATAGAAGCTTAAAAGAAGCCAGACAGGCTTCTTTTTCATTAGATCCAGTATACACAGGGGTTTTATCTATCTTTTTTGAGGGTACCGTGTTAAAATACTGCTAATATTTTGTAATACAATAAAAGCTTAGCTATTAATTCGGGGTAAGTTATAATTTGAAGTAAAAACTTGAAGGTGCGTCCTATGTTTGGGACACGAGTAGTCATTGCCGACGCTGACGCCGAATACCGGGAAAAATTAAAGGAAACGTTGCTGCAAGCCGGATACATGGTTGCAGGCAGTGTAGGAGACGGGAGAAGCGCCCTCAAGGCTATCTTCCAGACAGAGCCGGATATTATCATTATGGACTCAAAACTTCCGGGTGCCGAGGGTATGGAGATTACCAGGATCATTGAGGAGCACCGGGTGGCCCCGTTCCTCCTGTTGGCATCCGGTCCTGAGCAGGAGCTACTGGAGAGCGCAAAATTTTCCTGGGTCTTTGCCATCCTGGTGAAACCGGTCAACAATGAGCAACTCTTTACCGCCATAGAACTGGCCATCGCCAACTTTAAAAGGATAATCAAACTGGAAGCAGAAAACAAGCGGCTGAAAAAAGCCCTGGAAGAAAGAAAACTGGTTGAAAGAGCAAAGGGTTTGCTCATGGAGCAAAAAGGTATTTGCGAAAAAGACGCTTACAAGTTATTGCAGAAACTCAGCATGAACAGATGCCTGCCAATAGGTAAAATTGCCCGTCAGGTAATAACGTATTATAGTAATAAGAGGGATTAAAGCGTTTAGTTTGTATACAATATTCTTCTGCTTCAAGCATTGATTCTGAATACAATCATGATATACTGGGTGTTAGCAAAATATTTAGCAAGGGCAATGACGTCCTGGAAAGACTTTTATGGAAGGTCTTTCGTGGGGCGTTTTTTATTTTGCATGAAAAAAGGTGATAATGTGCTGGGTATTACAACGAAAGAAGAAGTTTTGGAAAAGGCCAAAGAATGTAATGTCAAATTTATCCGGCTGCAGTTTACCGGTATCTGCGGAGCCTTTAAAAAATATCTTCCTCCCACCATGAGATTGCTCCCGGCCAGCATGAAATCTTTATAAAAGAAGACAATGTGCTGGCAACTGCAGATAAAATTGCTACTTTCAAGTTTGTAGTCCGTACCATTGCCCAGAGGCATGGCCTCCATGCTTCTTTCATGCCGAAGCCCATCGGTACGGTGAATGGCTCCGGTCTACACCTGCACCAGTCGCTCTGGCGTCAGGAGGAGAACACCTTTGATGACCCGTCAGGACCGCTGGGGCTAAGCTCCACCGCAAGACACTATATCGGCGGTTTGCTGCGGCATGCCCGTGCCATTACCGCCCTGGCCACCCCCCTTGTGAATTCATATAAGCGTCTCCTACCTAAAGACCTGTGCCCGGTATTAATTGCCTGGTCGGAAGAAAACAGGAATACAATCATTCGTGTTCCCGCCCAAAGGGGAAATGACACCAGGGTAATTCTGAGAAGTCCGGATCCCGCCTGCAACCCGTACCTGGTACTTGCAGCTGCCCTGGAGGCGGGTCTTGACGGTATCGTTTCAAAAATGAGCCCCCCGCCGCCGGAAAACCAGCTTGGAGCTGAAAATATGCTGGAAATAATTAAAGGCAGGGGACTCCCCCGCAGCCTGGGCGAGGCGCTGCAAGACCTGGCCGGCGACCATTTGCTGCAGGAGGCGCTGGGGCAGCATATCTGCAGGCGCTACCAGGAAAGCAAGGAGCGGGAATGGGAGCGGTTCCAGTCGGTTGTTCATCAGTGGGAGCTGGATGAATACCTTGTAAGCTACTAAGTTCTCTATAAAACCTGCCTTAACTTGAATAAATTCGTCAGTTATCTAAATAAAACCCGGGAGGAGGCTTTGCCAGGAAAACAGGGTTAGGAAGTAGCCTAAAAATTTTAAATTTATAACCTGATCCTGATGGCTTGCTTTAAGGCATATAAAAAAGTATCGAGTGGGAGGATGATGTTATGAATTTCAGTAAAGGCATTAATGCTACAGCGGCTACCCTGACAAAATTGCGCACCGGCAGCAGCAAGTGTGAGTTCAGCGGCATGTGTGTCACCTGCCAGGACGGCTGTCCGGGATTGTGCGAAGTGGGTAAATCTTCCATTCGCGCCAAGGAGGTTCTCTACCCGCAGCCCTTTGGGAAAATAACTGCAGCTTCCCAGAAAGACTATCCGTTGGATTACTCCCACTTCAACATCATGGGTACAGCCGTGGGTGCCATCGGCATCGACCCGGACCCGGACAAGGCAATTTTTCCCGCCGTCAGCCTGGAAGCCGGGATCGGGGAGGATAGCGGGATTAAGCTGGACCTGCCCATTATCATCGCGGCCATGGGTTCCACCAATGTAGCGGCCGACAACTGGGCGCACCTGGCTGCCGGGGCGGCCATCTGCGGAGTGGGCATTGTAATCGGTGAAAATGTCTGTGCCATGGACCCAAATTCCGAAATCAAGAACGGCAGGGTTATCCATTCGCCGAATTTGTCCAGGAGGGTTAAAGACTTTCAAAGGTGGTATAACAGCAAAGGGTTTATCGCCGTTCAGGCCAACGTAGAGGACACCAGCCTGGGGGTTCAGGAATACGCCCTGGAAAAACTGGGTATTGACGCGGTGGAAATCAAGTGGGGCCAGGGCGCCAAGGACATCGGCGGCGAAGTTAAGCTGAACAGCCTGGAGCGGGCCTTGCTGCTGAAGAGCCGGGGCTACATCGTCCTGCCCAATCCCGAGGACCCCAGGGTACAGGAAGCCTATAAAGCCGGCGCATTTAAAGAGTTTGAGAGACACTCCCGGGTGGGCATGGTCAGCCAGGAAGGTTTCAACGCCAGAGTTGAACAACTGCGCAAGGCCGGCGCCAAATATGTTATGCTCAAAACTGGCGCTTACCGGCCGGCGGACCTGGCCCGGGCAGTTAAATTCGCCTCTGACGCCGGTATCGACCTGCTTACAGTGGACGGAGCAGGCGGAGGCACCGGTATGAGTCCGTGGCGGATGATGAACGAGTGGGGTGTGCCTACCGTTTACATTCAGGCTCTGCTGGTCAAGTATCTTGACAAACTGGCGGCCCGGGGTGCCTATGTGCCTCCGGTGGCCATAGCAGGGGGCTTTACCCTGGAAGACCATCTTTTTAAGGGGTTGGCCCTGGGCGCCCCGCACATCAAGGCCATTGGCATGGCCCGCTCCCCCCTTACCGCCGCCATGGTTGGGAAAACCGTTGGGGAAGCTGTTAAAAACGGCAAGGTACCGCCGGAATATCAAAAATACGGCCGGTCCATTGACCAGATCTTTATTGCTGCGTCAGAACTTAAGGGGAAATTGGGCAGCGAATTTGACAGCCTTCCACTGGGCGCAATCGGTGTCTACAGCTACTTCGAGCGCCTGGCCCAGGGCCTCAGGCAACTGATGTGCGGCGCCCGCAAATTTGCCCTCAGTCATATCAGCCGGGACGACCTGGCGGCATTGACCAGGGAAGCAGCTGAAATAACCGGTATCCGTTACATCATGGAGGTTGATGCGGAAGAAGTGGAAAATATTTTGAGCTAGCTTCTAATAAGGGAGGAAAGTGAAAAATCATACATCTTGAGCCTGCCTGGAAACCTCTGTAAGGCGCTTGAGGAACTGGCCAACGATGAAGTAATCAAGAGTGTCCTGCAGCCCCATATTTTCGATAAGTTTGTAGAGAAAGATGCACGTATGGGACAGCTTCCGCGTACAGGTTCATCTTTGGGAAGTGGAAAGAATACCTGACCAGGTTATAGCACCGTTAATGGTTGATTGATTCCTCGACCTGTCCTTTGTCCATGATGAGGCCAGGGGACAGATTACAGGCGGACAAAATAATTGTCCATTGGACTATGGTATCTTACAATTATTGTGTTATACTATGACTTAATTACATTAGAAGGAATACAGCGTTGGATCAATGAACAAGGGGCGATGGGGCCTGTAGCACGGGTTTTATGTCCGTACGTTGGCCCTTCTTTCATAACTTGACCCCTCATCGACAGCGTTGGGGAAAGGATGAACAACAGTGGCTAAACTTACTAACGACGATGTTCGTAGTCTGGCCAAGGACCTGGGTGTCAAATTCATACGTTTGCAGTTTACAGATATATTCGGTATTCTAAAAAACGTTTCTATAACTGTAGAGCAATTGGATAAGGCCCTGAACGGGGAGCTCATGTTTGACGGTTCTTCCATTGAGGGTTTCGTGCGCATTGAAGAATCCGACATGTACCTTCGGCCGGACCCTTCAACTTTCAATATATTTCCCTGGGGACCCAGGGAGGGAGCGGTAGCCCGGCTGATTTGCAATATTTACAATTCGGACGGCACTCCATTCTGTGGTGATCCCCGCAATGTCCTGCTTAAAGCTGTTGAGGAAGCCGAGCAACTGGGCTACACCATGAATGTGGGCCCGGAAGCGGAATTTTTCCTTTTCCATGTAGACAGGGAAGGAAGGCCCACCACCATCACCCATGATAATGCCGGGTATTTTGACCTGGCTCCGGTGGACCTGGGTGAAGACGCCCGCCGCGATATGGTCCTGGCCCTGGAACAAATGGGTTTTGAAATTGAGGCCTCTCACCACGAACTGGCCCCGGGCCAGCACGAGATTGACTTCAAATATTCGGATGCTATGGATATAGCCGACAAGATTGTTACTTTCAAGCTTGTGGTGCGTTCCATAGCCCAGCGGCACGGACTGCACGCCACTTTTATGCCTAAGCCTATTTTTGGGATTGCCGGTTCCGGGATGCACTTAAACCAGTCCCTAATGAAGAACGGGGATAATGCTTTTTTCGACCCGCAGTCACCCGATGGACTGAGCCGGGAATGCCTGTATTACGTCGGGGGCCTGATGTGCCATGCCAAAGCCATCACGGCGGTGGTCAACCCGACCGTAAACTCCTATAAGCGCCTGGTTTCAGGCTATGAGGCGCCGGTCCATATCGCCTGGTCGGCACAGAACAGAAGCCCATTAATCAGGATTCCAGCCAAGAAAGGTCCTTCCACCCGGATCGAATTAAGAAGCCCCGACCCTTCCTGCAACCCGTATCTGGCCCTGGCGGTTTGTCTCAAAGCCGGCCTGGACGGGATCCGGAATAAAATCCTGCCGCCCGGGCCCTGTAACCGGAACATCTACGAGATGACCCGGTTAGAGCGGGAACAGATGGGCATTGGCGTTCTGCCGGGCAGCCTTAGTGAAGCCCTGGCGGAGCTTTTAAAGGATAAAGTGGTCCGAGAGGCTCTTGGCGAGCATGTCCTGCAGCGGTTTGTGGAAGCAAAGCAAATCGAATGGGACCGCTACCGCACAATGGTCCATCCCTGGGAAATTGAGGAGTACCTGACCAAGTTTTAATCTGATAATTTAGAAGTGATTTTTATAAAGATATTATAAATAATAGCGGATACAATGTTGTATTCACGGTGTTTGGCAATGAGGCCTTAACCACGTCTGCTGTATTCCGGCGCGCCTGTGACGGGTCCTTTTCTTTTCTAGATTATGGAATTAGGAAAGGTGCCTTAACATGAATAATTACGGACTGCCACGTAACATTGGATTAATGCAGGAAATTTTAAAACACTTAATCAATTTTTGTGATAAAATAGAATAAACGCGTAATAAGGCGCATGTAGGAGGGTTATCTTGAAGAGCACGCTTGCAGTTCTGGTTGTCAATAAACCTGGTGTTCTGGCACGTATATCCGGGCTGCTGAGCCGGAGGGTTTTCAATATTGAAAGTATTGCGGCCGGCTATACGGAGGAACCGGATGTGACTCGCATTACCCTGGATGTGCAGGGTGATACCCAGGTTCTAAATCAGGTGATGAGGCAGCTTTCGAAACTGGTTGACGTGATAAAAATCGTGGAACTCAAGGCGGAGGAATCTGTTGAGCGGGAGCTGGCACTGGTTAAAGTGAAGGCGGAAACGAACCGCAGGTCCGACATTGTCAACCTTGTTTCGGTATTCAGGGCTAATATTATTGATGTCAATAAAGAAACCATGATCATCGAAATCCTGGGTGATGATAAAAAAATTACAGCCCTTTGCTCGGTGCTTGAAGACTATGGTATTGTCGAAATGGTGCGCACCGGGAAAGTAGTCCTGTCCAGAGGGCCGGGGGCTGTAAAACACTAGCCTGTTTGATTGGTTTACGCAGATTTGAGCTGTTGTTAGTAAAACATGTGTTATTGACATAATTGAAGTGATAGTGTATATAATAAGGTATATTAAACCGGCTTCATGGAGGAGGACGGCCAGTGTCCCAGGTAAAAAGAGTTATGATTAGCCTGCCCGATACACTTCTGGCCGAGGTGGACGGGATAGCGGCCGCTGAACAACTAAACCGCAGCGAATTCATTCGGGAGGCCATGAAGCTATATATTGCAGAACGGAAAAGACGTCTTTTGAGAGAGCAGATGAAGAGAGGGTACCTGGAGATGGCAAGAATCAACCTGGCCCTGGCAGTGGAACATTATCGCCTTGAAGCAGAGGCAGCACGCATTATTGAAATGCCCGTTCCGGAGGTTAAATAATGCTGATCCGTCGGGGTGAGATTTACTTCGCAGATTTAAGCCCGGTTGTCGGTTCCGAACAGGGGGGTACCAGGCCGGTGCTTATTATTCAGAACGACATAGGGAACCAGTACAGCCCCACTACTATCGTGGCAGCAATTACATCACATATCGAGAAATCCAGACTGCCCACCCATATTGAAATGCCTGCGGCTCCTGGCGGTCTAGAAAAAAATTCGGTCATTCTTCTGGAGCAAATCAGGACTATTGACAAAAGCAGGCTGATGGAAAAAGTAACTTCCCTTGAGGCTGAGATGATGGCCAGGGTTAACCAGGCTATGGAAATAAGTCTAGGCCTGGTTGATATATAAGGCTATTTTTCGTATAAACATTTCCAATCCTTTCCCGGGAAAGGATTTTTTTGTGTTTTTAAAAAGGGTAATTCCAGTTCAAGCCGTGCCTATATATATATAAGAATTATTATCAGAGGCGGGGTTTGAAAATTGCTGCCTGTAATTGGTATTACCTGTGCGGCAAGCCGGGGCGGCGGCAGGCTGTATTTAAACGAGCCCTATGCTGCTGCGGTAGCGGCGGCAGGAGGTCTGCCCCTGTTGCTTCCGGAAATGAGAGGGCTTGAAAATAATTATTTAAAGAGGTTGCATGGTCTGCTTCTTTCTGGTGGAGGGGATATTGATCCCTCTTTCTTTGGCCAGGAACCACACCCCCTTACGGGCTGGATCAGTCCCCGCAGGGATGCTTTCGAGTTGGAACTGGCACGGCTCGCTCTTAAGACTGGGATACCTGTGCTGGGCATTTGCCGTGGGCTTCAGATTCTCAACGTTGCTGCCGGGGGCGATATCTGCCAGGATATCTCCATCTCCGTCAGGGCTCCCCTGAAGCACATCCAGGACGCTCCGCGCTGGCACCCCACTCACGGATTGAGAATCAATCCGGGCACCCTTCTGGCCGACCTCCTGGGTTTGGAAACCAGGGTTAATAGTTTTCATCACCAGGCCGTGGGAAGGGTTTCCGGATTATTTAGCGTGGCTGCCCGTTCTCCCGACGGCGTAATTGAGGGATTGGAAGGTCAAAACGGTTATGCTGTGGGTGTTCAGTTTCATCCTGAAGAACTATGGAAACAGGACGCCCGGTTCTTGAACATTTTTAGCTCACTGGTCGAGGCGGCTTCTTTATGCAGATAAACCAATTTGGAGTCGAAATTTGACTAAAGGAATTAAGCTTTATTCGGAGAAAGTTATCCAGGTAAATCGTTTGTTAAATATGTAGGTCAACTGACTGATATCTCGAAGATTTCTTGGTAGCAAGTTTTTGCCATATAAGGAAGAAAGAGGGAATACTGTGCTGGCTTTTACTGACGCAAGGGTTATTACTATGGCAGGACCGCCGCTGGAAAAGGGGACGGTTCTTGTTGACGGAGATAAAATTATTGATGTTAGAGAAGGACTGACAGTTCCACCGGATGCTGAGGTTGTCGACCTGGCGGGAAAAACAATTCTTCCCGGTATGATTGACGCTCACAGTCACTTGGGAATTGTGGAGGAAATATACCGTGAAGAGGGAGACGACTGTAATGAGATTACGGACCCCGTTACTCCGCACTTGCGGGCAATTGACGCCATAAACCCTGCAGATTTTGGTTTCCGCGACGCTCTGACCGGAGGTGTTACCACTGTTGTAACAGGACCGGGAAGCGCAAATATAATCGGTGGTGAGATGGTTGCGCTGAAAACCTGCGGTACGGTGGTGGATGATATGATCGTCCGTTTCCCGGCCGGTCTAAAAGCCGCCCTTGGAGAGAATCCCAAGCGCAGCTATGGCCGTGAAAAAAAAGTGGCTCCGGCAACCCGCATGGCTTCAGCGGCCATCCTGAGGGAGTCCCTAGCCCGGGCGCAGGATTACTTAAAAAAGGAAGCACCGGAGAGAGATTTAAAAATGGAGGCGCTGGTAAGAGTTATAAAACAGGAAGTGCCCCTGAGGGTGCATGCCCACCGTGCCGATGATATCATGACTGCAGTTCGTATCGCGGAAGAGTTCAGGGTTAATCTTGTCATCGAACACTGTACCGAGGGGCACCTGGTAGCCGGTAAGCTGGCTGAAAAGGGGGTTCCCGTGGTAATCGGCCCGTTACTTTCGAACCGGGCCAAGGTGGAGCTGCAGGGAATAACACTAAATGCGGCATCGATCCTGGCCAGAGCAGGGGTCCGGTTTGCTATTATGACTGATCACCCGGTTGTGCCCATTCAGTATCTGATAGTTTCGGCCGCCCTGGCTGTAAAGGGGGGCTTACCTGAGGAGCAGGCCCTCAGAGCCGTGACCATTGACGCCGCAGCAATATTAGGCCTGGATAAACGCCTGGGCAGTCTAGAGCCAGGCAAGGATGCGGACCTTGTTGTTTGGAGCGGTAATCCCCTGGATATTTCCTCCCGGGTGGAACAAGTCTTTATAGAAGGTAACAAAGTATTTCCTTATAAAGAAGACTATCCTTCAAAAACTGATATATTTAAAAATATTACAAAAATCTATTAATCAAAAAAGGATTTTAATAATAAGTGTCGAAGTAAAGAAAATGGGATGATTATACTGTTTTGTCAGTATGTGTCATAATATGTAGAGATATCGAAATGGGGCGATTATCGTGAATATTTTAATTGTGGATGACCAGCCCGGGGTACGCTACTTGCTGGATATCGTAGCCAAGGAGGCGGGGCACCGGGTTTGTACTGCCGAAAACGGCCTGGAGGCTATAGACGCGGTGCGGTCATTCAATCCTGATCTAGTTTTTATGGATGTCAGGATGCCGTTGATGGGAGGATTGGAAGCCCTTGGTATCATCAAGTCCATGGCTCCTGAGACAGATGTCATCATCATGACCGCTTACGGATCAGAAGAAACAGTCTCCAGGGCTATGCAGGGCGGGGCTCTATGTTGTATCGCAAAACCCTTTGATGTCGATATTATTAAGGAACTTCTTACTAAATACAGGTGGAAACGTGCGGGTTTTAAGGCCAGTGCGGCAGGCGGTGGCGCATTTTATTAGCCGGCATCACCCTTCGATGAAGAAGGGTTTTCCTTTTTTAATAGTACACCGGTGGGTATTTATAATATTTTGGTAGCCGCAAGCCGTATTTTCCTGAAAAAAAGGCGTAGCCGCGAGTTGGAAGGGTTGCACAGGCCGGGTGAAGGTTATAATATGGATTATATCATGTTGGTGCATGATCGATAGCCTATTATACTGGAGTGAAAAAAGTGCCGGCTTTGCTAACTTATGCACCTGAAGATACCGCAGAACTTGGGCGGAAATTGGGCGGACTGCTTCTTGCCGGGGATTTGATTTGTCTGATTGGTGAGCTTGGAGCCGGAAAAACAAGTTTTGCGCAGGGTGTTGCCCGGGGCCTCGGTGTAGAAGGACAGGTCAGAAGTCCCAGCTTTACCTTGATTCATGAGTATTATGGCAGGTTGCCCTTATATCATCTGGATCTTTATCGTCTGAATGACCCTTCTGAGCTGGAAGATCTGGGTTACGAGGAATATTTTTATGGAGACGGTGTTGCCCTGGTGGAATGGGCAGACAGGGTCCGGGAAGTGCTGCCTGAGGAAAGGCTGGACATATACATTGACAGGCTTGCGGAGGACGAGGACTGCAGGAAGCTGAAGCTGGCGCCCCGGGGCGAGAGGTACCGGCGCCTGGTTGAGGAGTTGATGGACGTTGCATGTGCTGGGAATAGAAACTGCGACACAGGTTGCTTCGGTAGCCGTGGCATCTAACGGGGGGATTCTGGCTGAACGCATGGTTCATAACCGGAGGACCCATTCGGTCAACCTGCTGCCCATGATTAAGGCTGTATTGGAAGAGTCAGTGGAGGAGCGCCGGAGCCTGGAAGGCATAGCCGTTTCCAGCGGCCCCGGTTCTTTTACCGGCCTCAGGATTGGGATGAGCACGGCCAAGGCTCTGGCGGCAGTGTGGAACATTCCGGTTGTGGCAGTCTCAACTCTGGAAACACTGGCTTTTGTCCTGAAAGGCCACGGCAGCCTGGTCTGCCCGATCCTGAACGCACGTAAAAATGAAGTTTATGCGGCTGTTTACGACTTTCTGGACGGTAACTCAAACTCAATGACCTGTTTGCACGGTCCTGTGGCTGTACAGCCCGGGGAACTGGCGGAGATGCTTCTAAACTATGACCGGCCTGTAACTTTTACGGGGGACGGTATTGGCGAGTTCGGCCATCTGTTTAAGGAAAGACTGGGAAAAAAGGCCCGGTTTACTCCCTTTTCTGTAGCTTTTCCCAGGGGAGCGGCAGTGGCCGAGCTGGGCTTGCTTGCCTTCCGGGAAGGCCGGGGCGGTGACCCCATGGATATAAAGCCCGAGTATATCAGGGTCTCCGAGGCGGAAGCGGTCTGGCTCCGGAAAAATAGCCCTGGAGGTTTAACAGAATAGTGAATGTGACATTCCAGAAGATGTGCCTGGAGCATCTGGACGAGGTCCTGAAAATTGAAGAGTTATCCTTTCCATCCCCATGGTCTCGTAGCTCATTCATATATGAAATCACCCAGAATCAATTTGCCTGCTATATTGTTGCGGTGGCTGAGGAAAAGGTGGCAGGCTACGGTGGAATGTGGCTTATTCTGGACGAGGCTCACATAACCAACGTGGCAGTACACACTGATTACCGGATGAACGGGATCGGCGGCGCGTTGATGGTGGAACTGATCAGGCGGGCTATCCTGAGGGGGGCCTCCCGGATGACATTGGAGGTGCGCCCCTCCAATACCGCTGCCAGGCGCCTCTACGCATCTCTCGGTTTTAAAGATATCGGCCTGCGCAAACGGTACTATACGGATACAAATGAAGATGCGATCATTATGTGGAAGGACAATCTGGCTACCGGCAGCCAGCTTTGTCCGGCCGGTCGTAATTACTGAAAGGGGTCTTGTTATGTCGGGAAAATGGAAAATATTCTTGAGGATCTCCGGTTTAATCTTTGTTGCCGCAGGCTTATTTGCTGGACTGCCGTCGCCCTGGCCCCTGATCCTGACGCTGTTGGGCCTGGTTCAGTTCCTGGCGGCGGGCGGCTTTGGCTGAAAGAGCTGTTAGAGTTGGTCAACTCGAAAATACTTCCTTAAAAGTTTTTGCCGTTGTTTCATTAGTTCTCTAAATCTATTTCCTAATAATCGTTATCCTGTTTACAGCTATGGGAGGGGTAATGGACCAATGCTGGGAAAGAGCTCTCTACCGGCAAAAAAATATCTTATTTCTTTTCTTGTCATCACGCTAATCGGCTCTTTATTAAGATACTGGTGGATCAGAAATGTTCCAAATGTGCCTGAATCTGACTTCGAGGGATATTATGTTATAGCTACAAACTTTTATCATAATCTGGGAATATCGATGTGGGGTAATCCTGTCGCTTTTCAGGGGATGGGTTATCCTTTTGTTTTGGGATTGTTCTTTAAGCTGACCGGGAACACGGAAGTTATGACCGGCAAGTATTTGAACCTGTTATTGTCCATATCCACAATGTTTGTTTTGTTTTTTGTTTTTAACAAGCTGTTTGAGCAAAAGACAGCTGTTGCTGCCTATCTTGTCGCTGCTTTGCTGCCGAATTATATAGCCTATAACAGTGTTCTGGGAAGTGAAATCCTGTTTACCTTTTTTGTGGCGCTGACCATTCTGGTTCAATTCTCTGAATTAGATAACAGGTACCGTTATCCGCTGCTGGGAATCTTAATTGCTTTTTCAGCCCTGACCAAACCATATTTTATAGCTTACCCGGCTGTTTTTGCTGTTGCAGAATGGTTGCGCAACAAATCGGTTAAACAAACAGCAATTGCTGCGCTGCTTGTTTCCCTGGTTATGGCTTTGGTCATCGCGCCCTGGACCTACCGCAACTGGAAGATCTTCAATGAATTTATTCCTATCACCTATAACGGCGGATACGTCCTTTATATCAACAACAATGACTATAACCATTATGGGGGTTGGATGGACCCTGCTGATTTTGAAGTCTCTGAGGAGTTTAAAGCCAGGTTTGTGGAAAAGGGAACCACATTCCCCGAACACCCCCCGCAGACTGACAAATTATATAAAGATGAAGCAAAAAAGTGGATCTTCACCCACCCCGTTGAGTTTCTGCAGCTTGGTGTGCTGAGGGTTAAGAATACGTTTTTCAACGGAGCGGAAGATATTGTCAAGTGGACGATGAATCAAATCGATAAGGAAAATTTGGACAGGCAGAGTTTAAGAAAATTAAATTTCTACCGGGCGATCACGGATATGATTATATATGTATTAAGCTCCTTTGGGTTTTTTTATACAATGATTTACTTGATCTGGATTATTGCCGGTCTTTTTCGCAAAACACCAGCACTTGATTATAAAAAGGCCGTGGTTGTCCTCAATATTGCCTTCCTTGCGGCAGTTTACTTTGTTACTGAGGGACAGCCAAGGTATAACTTTCCCGCTTTATTCTTTATGATCGCTGCTGCGGTTGCCTCGATGGAGTTGGTTATAAAAAACTTGGGCAGGAATTACCGGGAGCAGACCTGAAGCTGCCAGGAACTGTCGGAAGGGTATTAACTTTATAAAATAAATACCCAGATGTTGATTTAACTGATAGAGCATAGTCCGGGTGATTAAAAATGAATCGAAGGAAACTGCCGTGCTTTAATCTTAGAAGCAGTGTGGCGCTTTCTATCTTTGTAATTTTTCTACTATGGCCATCGGCGCCCTTTAGGGACTTCGCACTCTATGGGGCTGAGCCCGGAGGGATGCCCCGGGCCGGTTTAAATATTGATAATTTGAAAGAAGGGCAAGAAATCTCGCCTGACTATCTACAAGGGGCTATTTCCCTGAGCGCCGGGCAAAAGCTCCTGCTGGACGACACATATAACCTGTTTTTCAGCAACATACCGGAATTCCCGGGGGAACCGGGCCTTACTTGCCGGGCGGATGATGTGTTGTCCGGTTCGGGGCTGGTCAGAGTGTTGTTCAGTCACATGAACCTGCTGATTGACTGGTCATCCGACCCGCTGAGCAATATGCCGGCCGCCGTTGGCTTCGCAGTGGAAAACCGTACCCTCCGGGAGCTTGACGTTTACGCCATCCGCGGCGCCATGTCCTGCAACCGCACAACCGACGGTACGTACCTCTTTTTGGAGGACGCCGCGCCGCTGCAACCCGGCGAGAGTGAGCCGCAATGCTACGGTTCCGCTGTAGGTAATTATGTGGTCAGGGAATTTTTCTTATCCGAGCAAAAACCTCCTGTTAACCTGGGCAGGGTGAAACCCGGTGAGCGGCTAATTCATGGTCTGGATGTGGGCCCCCGGGCCTGGGCGGTGGGCCTGTATGATCTGGAGTTTGTGGATGCGGCTTCAGGCTGCCGCCTTAACCGGAGTGACTTAACTCCCGGGGAGATGGTGGGTCTGGAGACATTTATCGCGCCCCTTGGAGTTGACCTGGACAATTTTCTGGAAAAAAAACTGGCCTCCGGCACCGTTTTGCCGCAAAGCTGGTATGAATGTGAACATATGAGGGGGCTGTTTGTTCCCGGAATCTATCCTGACAGTCCGGCCGGCGAAGCCTCCTCAAAAATATTCACCATCAACTATTCTGCTGATGACGGCCTTGCGGCCAGCTTTGCCCTGGCCGCAGGTGATGTATCACCGGCTTTTGAGCCGGACATTTTCATCAACGACAGGATGCGCAACGGTTACGACCAGGCCTCTCCGGGGCTCAAAGGAGTGAACAAAGGCAACTACGGTGTGGACTACACCATAAAAATGGAACTGACCGGGCCGGTGGCCCTGGTGTTCCAGGGTCCTTTGCAATGCTGTGCTGTAGATACTTACAACCAGATCGACACAATCTGGCTGGACGGTCAGATCAAAGCCCTGCAAATCAAGGACCCCAACTATGAACAATTTCATACGGATGAATCTGCCTTGCGGCAACCGGGCTACGGCCGGGTTATCGCCGTCTTCAAGGAAAGCGGCAGGCACGATCATGTCCTGCGCTACATCCCTCCGCCCAACACTTACGGTCCCGTCCGCTTTTACCTCCTGCCCCTTGTTGATGACCGGAACCCGCACTGACTGTTTTAAAAACTTTTCCCTGGAGTTTAAATGAATTTTCACAGAAAGCTTTCCGTCAGATTTTCGGCCTAATCCAAAGAAAACTACTCTATTATAATTATTCATCCGCACCAATCTCATGCTTTGCGTGATGGGCAGCATTTTGTTTTTGAGGAAAATATACTTTTCTACAATAAATGCAAATTAACCGGTATGTATAGAAAAAATTTTAACATACATCAGCTTTGTTTTTGTTAACAGGGGTTTTAGAGATGCTTTTATGCCATCTAAGGTTAAGGGTTGATCTAAAGCTTATGACTGCTGGCAAGAAAATAGTATTCATTAAGATTTAACCTGTCACAAAAAAACCCGTGCCTTTGTTATAGAAGTGAAATCAAGAACGGCCTGGAGGTGCTAAGAGGGCATTGATGCCGACCATCACCGGACAAGTGGCCGGCCAGACCGGCTTCAGGGAGCTTTTCGACAGCTATTACCCGGTTATATGCCGCCAGCTTACCTGTCTTTTGGGCAGTCGTGCCGCCGCGGAGGACGTTGCCCAGGAAACATTCATCAAGCTGTACCAGTCTCCCCCCCGGGAACCCTCCAATTTGGGCGGGTGGCTGACCAGGGTATCGGCCAATCTGGCTTATAACCACCTGCGCAGCGAGAAAAGCAGACGGCGCCGGGAAATCAGCTCCGCACAGCATGCTGCCGGGCGGGAGACAGGGCCGGAAGAAGAACTGCTCCGTGTCGAGGAGGTGGCCTTCACCCGGCAGGCCCTGGAACTCCTGCCGGAAAGAGACCGGGCCTGCCTGCTCCTGAAGTTTTCCGGAATGAATTATGCGGAAATCGCCAGGGTTACCGGTATTAAGGAAAATTCTGTGGGGACCATACTGGCACGGGCGCGTGCCAAGTTTAAAAGGGAATATATTAGAATAAAAGGAAGTGATGATGGTGTCCTGCTATGACCCCGGAGACCTCCAGGCCTATCTTGACGGAGAACTGGATTGTGTTGTAAAAGCTGAACTGGAAAAGCACCTGCTTCACTGCGGGAAATGCTGCAGGGCACTGGAGCAGATCCGGGAGAATCAAAGCTTTGCATCCACCAGACTGGCCGGCTACATGCAGGCCCTGGCCAGCGCTGAGTTTGATACCAGCCAGGCCTGGAGACGTTTCAACAAAAAGCGGCTATCCACCGAAAAGGGAAGCCCTTTAATCAAGAAAGGAGTCTTATCCATGCTTGCAAAATATCGTGCGGCCGCAACCGCAGCGGCAATCATGCTGGCCCTGGCCGTTACCTTCAGCTTCGGTTCCGTGCGTTCGGCAGCCAGCGACCTGTTGACCATATTCAGAGTGGAAAAGGTAAGAACTATTAACCTGACTACCTCAGACCTTTCGCAAATTGAAAGAGCTTTTCGTGAAGGCGCCGGAAAAGTGGACATCGATAACTTCGGTAAACTGGAATTCAGCGGTGGAAACGAATCCGGAAAAGTTACCCTTGAAGAAGCCCGCGGCGCGGTGGATTTCGAGCTCATGCTGCCGGATGCCCTGCCCGGCGACTATCAGCTGCAGGAAGTTCATAAGTACAGCGCGGGTCATATGGAATTTACCCTGGACACCAGCAAGACTAATCAGGTTTTGCAGTCCCTGGGAAGCGAGAAGTTATTGCCGGAAGAACTGAACGGCAGGACCTTTGCTGTTGAAGCTCCGGTCCAGATCTCAGCCGCTTACACCGGTCCCGGCAACCAGAGTGTATACATCTGGCAGGGCAGGAGTCCTGAGCTGATCGCCCCGGGTTCGGACGTCAATGCCATCCGTGACGCGCTCCTGGCCCTGCCCTTCCTGCCCGAAAACCTGCGCGCCCAGCTGGCGTCAATCAATGACTGGGAGCATACCTTTTTGATTCCCAATGTCGGAGGCAGCTCCCGGGAGGTTGATGTCAACGGTGTGCCGGGAGTGTTTATAGGTCAGAACGGCAGTGAAAAGCAGACCAGCTGTCTGATCTGGCAAAAAGCAGGTGTGGTCTATGCCGTCAGCGGCCGGGTGGATCCCGGGCAGGCCTTGCAGTTTGCCGCTGCTCTGGACTAGTGCCGGGCGGCCGGTAATGTCCTGTGGGGTTCAAATATTAACTCCAATAACCAGAAATAATTAACTAAGTAATTATTATCGATGTTTTTCAGTAAGTCCTCAAACAAAGGAAGGAAAAATCCTGTATGATTATTGAAACCAGTGACCTGACTAAGATGTACGGTAAAAAGGTTGGGTGCTCGGAGATTTGCCTCTCTGTGGGGGAGGGGCAAATCTTTGGTTTTCTCGGGCCGAACGGCGCCGGAAAAAGCACCCTGGTTAAAATTCTGGTGGGACTTCTCTTTCCCACCAGCGGAACGGCAAAAATTCTGGGGCGCCCCCTGGGAGATCTGGAAGCCCGGCGAAAAACAGGCTTTTTACCGGAAAACTTTCGTTATCAGGATTGGCTTACCGGCGAAGAATTACTCTCCTTTCATGCTTCCCTGTACGGGCTGAGCGCGCAGGATAAAAAACGCCGGATTCCTGCAGTGCTCGAGCAGGTAGGCCTGAGCGGCAAGGAGAGGCAAAGGGTGGGGACTTACAGCAAAGGGATGCAGCAGCGGATAGGACTGGCCTGCGCCCTGCTGCCCGACCCGGAACTGGTCTTCCTGGATGAGCCCACCTCGGCCCTGGATCCCCTGGGCCGGCGGGAGGTGCGTCAAATTATCCTGGACCTGCGCAGGAGGGGTAAAACCGTCTTCCTAAACAGCCACCTCCTGAGTGAAGTTGAAATGATTTGTGATCAGGTGGCCATCATTCATAAAGGCAGAATCATTTCCACGGGTGTACTTGAGGAGATGCTTTCCGGAGCAGTTGAGGTAGAAGTGCAGGTGGAGGCCCAGACGCCGCAGATGCTGTCAGAGTTTTCCGCACTCAGCCGAAAAATGACTGTGGACGGCAGCCGCATCCGGCTCAGCCTTAACGACAGGAAGGACGTGGGCTCTCTTGCCGGAATAGTGGTCCGGAACGGCGGCAGGTTGTTCAGCCTCAAGGCCGTTCAGGGTTCCCTGGAGGATCTTTTTATTGACTTGATTCAGGAAGGGGGCGGAAACCATCATGCTGGCCATAACCCTACTAACCTTTAAAGAAGTGATCCGGCGCCGGATCATTTTGATTACTTTATTCCTGACCCTGGTTTTTCTGGTCCTATTCGGAACAGGGGTCCACTACGGTTACGAGGAGATGGCCGGGCAGGCCGGGCCGCTGGAGATGATGTTAACCCAGCAGTTTTTGGCTCTGGGTCTTTATTTCGGAAGCTTTATTGTTGCCTTTCTGGCAATTATGGCGGTGGTGGGAGCCATTTCCGGGGAAATCGAAGGCGGAACCATTTACGCTATTGTGCCGAGGCCTGTAAAGCGTTCCGCAATTATTCTGGGGAAGCTGCTGGGTTACGGGTTTATGCTCTGTGTCTTTGCGGTGCTGTTTTATATCGCGATCCTCCTCATTATTCGTTTCAACACAGGTCTGAATGTCCCGGTGAAGCCGGCCGCCCTGGGGCTCTTTTGCCTTCAGCCACTCATCCTTCTGGCGGTGAGCCTGTTCGGCACTACCTTTCTTTCCACCCTGGCCAACGGTATTGCTGCGTTTATGCTGTACGCCATTGGAGTTATCGGCGGCATGATGGAACAGATCGGCTACCTGGCCAGCAGCGAAGTTCTTATTCAGATCGGTATTGTTTCCAGCCTGATCATGCCGGCGGACGCCATTTACAGAAAAATAGTCTACAGCCTCCTGGCCACCCCGGAGGTTTCAATGGCAAGCATGCTCGGGCCTTTCGGCAGCATGTCCGAGCCAAGCGCCTGGATGCTTCTGTATACGGGATTGTACATCCTCTGTTTCCTGGTGCTGGCAGTTAGAATATTTTCTAAGAGGGACCTCTAAATTGCAGGGATATCCAACCCACTGCCGGTTTTGGCCGGTTCGCTCCTGCGACCGGCGGCCTGCACTGCTGTTTCCTGCCTTCCAGCCGTGGCTGGAGCGGGCACTAGGCAGGAAAACTAGCATAATAAAGCCTGACCAAGAAATAATATAGCTGACGTATTTTGAGCGGATCGAAAGGGCCGTGCGGGGAATGCCAAAAGGTAAAATTGCCGTGGTGGGAGTGGGGGCGGTAGGGGCTACAACAGCTTTTACCCTGGCCATGAGCGGCCTGGCAACAGAACTGGTCCTGGTGGATGTTAACCAGCCTAAGGCAATAGGGGAAGCCCTGGACATTGCCCATGCTGCGGCTTTCATCAAGCCCGCCAGGATTTACGCCGGAACATTTGAAGACTGCCGGGACGCATCCATTATTGTTTTCTCCGCCGGGGCAGCTCAAAAGCCCGGAGAAACCCGGCTGGAACTGCTGCAAAAGAATTACGCCATCTTGAAGCAAAGCCTGCCCCGCCTGCAGGGCGGAAATCAGGAGCAAATCTTAATAATTGTGAGCAATCCCGTGGACGTCCTGACCTATGCTGCGCTGAAGATTACCGGACTGCCCCCGCAGAAGGTCTTCGGATCCGGGACGGTGCTGGACAGTTCCCGTTTCAGGCATAGCCTGAGCCGCCGCTGCGGCGTTGCTCCCAGGAACATCCACGCCTACGTAGTGGGGGAGCACGGGGACAGCGAAGTGCTGCTCTGGAGCCTGGCTTACATTGCAGGAATGCGGGTCGACCAGTATTGTGATTTGGCCTGCATTGAGCCTGTCAGCCGCCGGGTTCTGGAGCAGGAGGTCAAAAACGCGGCTCACGAGATAATTTTGGGAAAGGGGGCCACGTATTACGCCATCAGCCTGGCTGTTAAGCGGATTTGCGAGAGCATTGCCAGGGATGAGAATTCCATTCTCACGGTGACCGGCCTGATCGACGGGCTTTATGGAATCAAGGACTGCTGTCTCAGCCTGCCTGCTGTGATCAATGCCGGGGGTCGCGGTCGCCCGCTGGAACTGCCCCTTGCGGAGGAGGAAAGGAAAGCCCTGCTGGAATCGGCGGCTATTATTAAAAATGCCATTAATGAGCTGGGCCTTTAGCCGGATGAAAGAGCTCAAGGGAGTTTCGTACCCATGGGCTCAAGAATAAGCAAAAAATATTAACGTGACCGCCCTTGCAATTTGTCCCGGTTCGTATATAATAGTATAGTAACCCTCCGGGTAAACATCTAAGCGCCTGTAGCTCAGGGGATAGAGCGCCGGCCTCCGGAGCCGGGTGCACAGGTTCGATTCCTGTCAGGCGCACCAAGTTCAAGCTTCAAAATAAGTGTAACTTAAAACATAACCTGGCCNNGGCCAGGTTATGTTTTAAGTTACAAACGCACCGCTCGGCGCACTCTTGCGTTGCCTACCACCATCTTAACATATTTTGCAATAAAAAAGGTTTAAAAAGGAAAAAATTTCGTGTGTAAATATACTTAAGCATAGTAATCCTATCTGCAAACATTCAACAACAAGCGGGTCTGAAAAGCCCGGTATTTAAAAGGGAAAGGAATAAATTGTGTCGAACAAAGAGAATTAATGGACGGATAGAGCTATGACAAGATAATTATAGAACAAAGGGGTTCCCCGGGGAGAAGCATAAATAAATGGAAACCATCTACGGATATCTTGAAAGAATTACTTTTGTAAATGAAGAAAATCATTTCACGGTGGCCAGACTTCAGGAAAAAGCCAAGAAGGAACTGACAACCATTGTGGGCAATCTGGCCGGCATTAATCCGGGTGAATCCTTACGCCTTTTTGGAAAGTGGGTCCACAACGCAAAATACGGAAATCAATTTCAGGTGGAGAAGTATGAAACAGTTGTTCCCGCTACTGTAAACGGTATCGAAAAGTACCTGGGCTCGGGACTGATCAAGGGCATCGGTCCGGTAATGGCCAGGCGGATTGTAAAAACTTTCGGGCTCTCCACCCTTGATGTTATTGAGACAACACCGGATGAACTGGCCAAAGTGGACGGTATTGGGGCCAAACGCATTGAAATGATCACGAAAGCCTGGGAGGAACAAAAGGAAATTAAGGAGATTATGATTTTTCTCCAGAGCAATGGTGTCAGCGCGGCCTATTCAGCCAGGATTTTTAAAAGGTATGGAAAGGCCTCGATTGAAAATGTCAGGGAAAATCCTTACCGGCTGGCGGCTGATATATCAGGTATTGGTTTTATCACTGCCGACCGCATCGCTCAAAATATGGGCGTTGACCCCAACTCCATCTTGCGGGTCAAGGAGGGAATAATTTATGTCCTCAACGAGTTGACCAACGAGGGCCACGTTTATTATCCCCTGGAAACTTTACTGGCAAAAGCTGCGGAGATGCTCAAAGTGGATGTTGAATTTACCAAAAGGGCTGCGGCGGAGCTGCTGGAGGAAAGAAGAATTATAAAAGAGGACCTGCAGGGCCAACCCCCGCTCCAGGCAGTTTATCTCCCCGCATTTTATACCGCCGAAACAAACCTGGCCAGGCTGCTTCTTTGCCTGACCGGAGAGCCTTCCTCCATCCGTTCCATTGATACGGAAAAGGCAATAGACTGGGTTGCCGCGAAAACCGGCTCAAATCTGGCTGAAAAACAAAAAGAGGCGGTTGTTTTATCTGCACAGAAAAAGCTCCTGATTATCACCGGTGGCCCGGGTACGGGTAAAACGACCATCATTAAAGCCATCATCCAGATTTTCCGGGCACTGAAACTCCGGATCTTGCTGGCCGCGCCCACCGGACGGGCGGCTAAACGTATGCAGGAAGCAACCGGCCATGAGGCTAAAACTATTCACCGGCTGTTGGAATATAGCCCCCGGAAAGGCGGATTTGAAAAAAATCAGGAATCTCCACTGGAGGCTGATGTGGTCATCCTGGACGAGTCCTCCATGATTGATCTTCTGTTGATGTATCATCTGGTTAAAGCTGTCCCTTTAAACGCAACTTTAATCCTTGTGGGTGATATTAACCAGCTTCCTTCGGTAGGCCCGGGCAGTGTACTGAAGGACTTGATTGAATGCGGGAGGTTCAAAGTGGTTACACTGACTGAAATCTTCAGGCAGGCCCGGGAAAGCCGGATTGTGACCAATGCCCACCTCATTAATAAGGGTATGTTCCCGGATTTGAAAAAGCCTCCCGACAGGGAATTATCCGATTTTTATTTCATCGAGGAAAACGAGCCGGAAAAAATCATCAAAAAAATTTTGACGCTATGCCTGAGTAGGATCCCTAAACGTTTTGGCTTCCATCCGGTTCAGGACATCCAGGTTCTAACCCCTATGCACCGTGGAGAACTTGGTGTAATGAATTTAAATCTCAGGCTTCAGGAATTTCTCAATCCAAATGAGAGCAGGCTGATCAGGGGTAACAAGTCCTTTAAAGTTAACGACAAAGTAATGCAGGTCACAAATAACTATGATAAATCTGTTTACAACGGCGATGTAGGGACTATTTCCCGAATTGACCAGGAAGAGCAGGAAGTCCAGGTTAATTTTGAAGGAAGATGTGTAACTTATGATTTTTCCGAGTTGGAGGAGCTGGTTTTAGCTTACGCCATCTCCATCCACAAGTCCCAGGGCAGCGAGTACCCGGCCGTGATTATTCCGGTTGTGACGCAGCACTATTTGCTCCTTCAAAGGAATCTGATTTATACAGGGCTTACCAGAGGTAAAAAACTTGTTATCCTGATCGGGAGTAAAAGGGCTCTGGCCATTGCAGTTAAAAATAATAAAACACAAAATCGTTTTACCTGGCTCGATGAAAGGCTGGCTGAGGGAATCTAAATCAGTAAGAGAACCATCCACTGTCACCGCGTGTTATAACGAGAAAGTCCTATCTAGCACACCGTGGTCATCACTCCATGTCACCACCCCAAGAAAAAAATGTAAAATTTTAATTAACTAAAAATTTATAATATTTTGAAATGTTGTTGCCATAATGTTAAATTCGTCCGTATAATAAAAGTAAGAACTGGCATTGATAGGAACAATTGACGAAAAGAGGTCGATAAATATGGTTCAATTGTCCGAAATGCAGATGTACGAGTTCTTAAGCGGAGGTATGATCGCCACAGTTTATTATTTCTATAAGAAAGGTGTAAAGATTATCGGTTTTGCCGGTGGCTTCAGCTTTAAAATTAAAGTTTTATCCATCGGACACAACCCGCCAAGAAAAGGTTTCGGTCAGGCCGCGTTAAAATTTTTACGCCCAAGGTACAAAAAGATTTCTGTAATTGAAATCTACAAGGGAGCCCTGCCTTTCTGGGTCAAAATGAAGGAGCGGGGTTTGGTGGACCACCTGGAGTCAGTAAAAGAGGGTAAAATGCTCTATCATCTGAAGGAGACGCCGGCTGCGGTTTACCCCCTGAAAAGAGTTATAAGTAAAAATGTCTGGGAGTTTGAGAGTTTCAATATCAATGGGCACTTAAACGGCAACTACGAGTATGAACCCGTGGCTTACGTCTAAATTGAGGAAAAAAAGTTCCCACCCGGGGATAAAGGTGGGATTAATACTACAACGAGAATCTATATTTAGGAGGATTTCATTACTTTTCGGCGTCACCGATTCCCGGTTGTGAACGGTAGAAGTCCTCTGATGAGCTGGTGATTGCTCTCTTCAGCACCAGAAGCCTGTTAATGTGGTGGTTTTCTTCGTCGACCAGAGCCTGTATGGCAAACCTTTCTTCTTCCGGCACGATCTTTTTGAACTGGATATAAAAAATTACGGAATCTTTTTCAAAGCCGAGGGCCAGGTCTATGGCATCTACAGGAGAGCAGGTCTTTTCTGCAAGCGCCGCCGCGTTGAGGTCTTTGGTAAAAATGTTGCTGTCAATAAGCTCTCGGATATAATTTACATATTCATCGGCGTTATGAGGCTCCGGAAACCCGTAAGAGGCCAGTTTTTTCGCCATTTGCTTAAATGTTTCCAGGTGTTGTTTTTCCTCTTTGGCCATAAAAGAAAACAACTCCCTGGCATCTTTATCCTTCGTCTTTTCAGCAAGCGCTTCGTAAAAGGCCATCCCGTTTTCCTCAACCTTCACAGCAATTTCCGCCAACTCGCTTGGACTAAATGGTAACATTTTAAAACCCTCCAATCCTTTTTTTAGTACTGACTTAATATTAATAGATATTAATTAATAGGTAGTTAACAAATAATTACAAAATCCTTAAATTTTCAGAATTCCTTTTTGTTTTTAGACGCTCGTGCTGTTCGAATTGTCAAGGAGCGAGGCGGCGAGGTATAGGGTTTCAGTACCCGTTCAGTTTAAGAGAGAAACTATCCGGACCCCGTGCGGCAAGCATGGGGTTTTTGATCCGGCAGGCGAGGTTCCCCCAAGGTCACGGTGCGGCCAGTTCCGACACGGAACTTGTATTTTTAGTTTAATTTGGATACAATGGTAAGGGTTAAAACGCTCCGGCCCAAGCCGGGAGCGTGATTGGAGGTTATATTTTGAAGCGGGTGGTAAGCGTCAGCTTGGGTTCAGCCAGGCGTGACCACAGGGTTCAGGTGGAACTCCTGGGGGAGCCGTTTGAAATAGCCCGGAGGGGCACCGACGGTGATTTTGACAGGGCCGTAGGGCTGTTGAAGGAACTGGACGGCAAGGTGGATGCCATCGGTCTGGGCGGAATTGATGTCTTTCTTTTTGTCAGGCAAAAACGCTTTGCCATCCAGGATGGCTTAAGGTTGATGGAATCGGTGAAGATTACGCCGGTGGTGGATGGAAGCGGCCTAAAAAACACCCTGGAGAGGGAAGTGGTGCGGATTCTGGCCAGGGAAACCAATTTAATTAAAAAAGGCACAAAGGTTTTGATGGTTAGTTCCGTGGACCGTTTCGGCATGGCTGAAGCGCTGTCCGAATTGGGATGTGACGTCACTTTCGGGGACTTGATTTTTACGGCCGGGATTCCCTATCCCATTAAGACGGTGGAGGAATTGGAGGAAATCGCCAACAAAATCCTACCTGAAATAGCCAAAATGCCCTTTCATATGATTTATCCAACCGGTAAAAAGCAGGAAAGCCAGGACGAGGCCAAAGTGCAGAAGTTTGCCGGTTATTATCAAGACGCCGAAGTGATTGCGGGGGATTTCCACCTGATCAGGCGCTTTATGCCCTCCGGCCTGAAAGGGCAGACTATCCTCACCAACACCACCACCCCTGACGATATCGGTTTTCTCAAGGAAAAAGGCGCTGGAACCCTGGTAACCACAACTCCTGAATACGAAGGAAGATCCTTCGGCACCAACGTAATGGAAGCCGCTCTGGTGGCCGTCCTGGGTAAGCCCTGGGCAGAAGTTACCCCGGAAGACTATTTGGATTTGCTCGAAAGGTTAAATTTCCGCCCGCGAGTTTTAAACCTATAAGTTTAATTGGTTGATTACGTATGGGAACAGAAACCTTTTCAGATGCCATCCAAGGAGGTGGAAGAATGGCCACACATGAAGAAATTACGGAAAGCCTGATGGTATTCACCGAAAATTACAATAAAAATGAACGTTTAAAAATTATGAACAAGGACTGGAACCGGATCGTTGTGGTTCAAGCTACTGACGTGGAGTCCCTGCATACGCTGACCCTGCTGGACGGCGTTGTATCTCTAAAAGAAGGAAAATCAAACGATCCAGACCTGACCGTGATTTCCGACAGCGAGACCCTGGCAGATATATTCTACGGTGACATTACTCCAACCGAGCCGTACAATAACGGTTCGCTGAGGATCATTGGGTCTGAGGATGATATCATCCGCCTTGATTTTATATCCCTGATGATCTGGGGTGAATAGCTTGCAATTTAAAAAGGTTCTTACCCTGCGCACTGTTGTGGCTACCAGCGCTGGCCTGACCCTGGCCAGTTCGTCTTTTGTGGCGGCTGTATCCGTGGCTAATTTTGTGCTCGGGGATACCGCCTGGATTGCTATCCTAACGGGCGGGTTCCTCTGCTTTTTAGCGGCGTTCTGTTTTTCAGAATTAAACGGCCTGTTGCCGTCGGCGGCCGGTATCCGCCTGTATTTCAGCCGTGCCTTCAACGACCGGGTCTCATTGACAGTTTCCATCCTTTATATGCTGGTTGTCATTGTGGGTGTTGTGGGTGCTGAAAGCTATGTTTTGTCCACCGTTTTGTCCGGTGTTATACCCGCGGTACCGCCCTATGCCTGGATCGTCTTGATGCTTCTTCTGGTGACCGGGATGAATATCCGTGGAATTAAAATTGCCGGTCTTTTCCAGGATGTAATCACGTACGGATTGATGTTCTCCATACTTGCTTTCGGCCTGATCGCCCTTTATAAAGTGAATTTCCAGCTGAGTGCTCCCCTTTCCCCCGGGGGCGCCACAGGGATTATCAGCGCTGTGGCGGTGGGGGTATTCCTCTTTGTGGGCTTTGAATGGGTAACGCCTCTGGCTGAGGAAGTAACCCAGATCCGGCAAATATCCAGGGGAATGATGATCGCTCTGGGGATTCTCAGCGTCACTTATGCCATTTTTACCACAGCTATGACAGCTATTGTGCCCAAGGAGGTCCTGGCGGCATCCGCAGCACCCCACCTGGTCTTTGCCCGGGCCGCGCTGGGCGGCGCCGGCGTCTCCTGGATGACTGTGGTCAGCCTGGCAGCAACTGTTACGACGTTCAATGCCGGTTTGCTCAGCGTCTCCCGCTTTATGTACGCCACTGCCCGGGAGCATGCCCTCCCGCAGATTTTCAGCAGGATCAGCATGCGCTATCTCACGCCCTGGGTATCTATACTGACTCTGTTTCTAATCGGCCTGGTTGTCTCGGGGGTGATCCTGCTTACCCACCGTTACCTGGTGCTGGTGCACCTGGCTGCCGCCATGGAGTCGATTGTCTACGTCATGGCCGGCCTGGCGGTAATCAGTCTGCGCCGCCGGATGCCGGAACAGGAAAGGCCCTACCGGATTCCCTTCGGCAACCTTGTGCCCGTACTGACTATTTTAGTATTCACGGTCCTGGCTTTGACCGTTCTGATCACCAGTCCGTGGGTGCTTGTTAACCTGGCAGTGGCATTCCTGCTCTGCCTGGTCTATGTAAATACCGCCGTACCTTACCTTAAAAAGAAACACCAGGCCCGCAGACCTGCCGCGAGGCGACGTCCCCAGCGCAGGACGGACGGGGCCGGAGGGAATTAACATGTGATTTTGACCCAATGCACCCAGACTGTTTAATTATTTTCTTTCAAATAATGAAAATTGAACTGCAATCCGTGGGAAGTACAGGTACTTCCCTTTTTTTATTAAAGCTGCCAGTCACAATTATTAACTGACGCTGCAACTACTGTAGGTCCATTTGGACGGAAGTATAAGTAACTGCGGGAATTGACAGTTCGCGATCACCACAGCAGGGGATAAAATTTAACTTTCCACCTCGTTATTGGTAAAAATTGTAATAAATAGTTAAATCTGTAGTATAATATTTGTAAGATAATAATAGAAGGGTGTTGATCCCATGGACGGGGTGCTAACGCGTCTAATCCTGCTTGTTATTGTGGTTTCTGCAGTTGTATTTCCCGGCGGGTGTAATGATAACATTGACAGCGGAACACTGCCTTACCTGGGGGAGAGGGGAGCAGGTGAGACCCTGCTCAATGGAGGCAGTGAGCAGGCTGAAGCAAATGTTGAACCCGTCGAAGAAGTAACTGCCACTGGAAACGGTAATCTAACCATCGTCCTGTATTTTGGCAATAAAGAGGGCTACCTCACGGCAGAAAAAAGAGTGATCCCAAAAACTCCGGGGGTTGCCAGGGCTGCCATGAACGAGCTGATTAAAGGGCCAACTGCGCAAAGCGGTCTGTATGCAAGTATTCCCCCGGGTACCAGGCTAAAGGACATTAAAATCGAAGACGGCCTGGCTACCGTGGATTTTACCGAAAGTATCCAGAGCAAACACCCGGGGGGTTCGGCGGGAGAATCCCTGACCATCGGTTCCATTGTCAACACTTTGACCCAGTTTCCATCCGTGCAGGAAGTCCAAATACTCGTGGAAGGAAGGGTTGTTGAGACTCTGGCCGGGCACCTGGATATTTCGAAACCCCTGGAGCGTCAGGCCGAGATAATTCGGCCAAATCCGGGAACCTTTTGAAGCTCCCGGCAGTCTAACCATATGGATGTTGAAGTTACAGGATCCTCCATACTTCAACAACATATGGTTTTTTTTGTGCATCTTAACCACTTTGCGGAGGGAAGTATATGCATTTCAGGAATTTTGGCTGTGCTTTGTTTTACCTCTGGGTCCTGGTTCCGGTTTTTTTCTTTTGCTTCATTTTAATAAGTCCAAGTCTCACCGAAGCGGCAGAAACAGCTGTCGTGACGGGCACTACCGTTAATGTCCGCAGCGGTCCCAGCCTTGACTATGCGGCCTTTACACAGGTAAACCAGGGTGACCGGCTGCCGGTTCTAGATAAGTTTTACAACTGGTACTATGTGAACCTGCCCGGTGGAGTTAATGGCTGGATATCCGGCCAACTGGTTAGAATAGAGCAACCTGAGCCTCCTGAACTGAGTTCGGGCAATGTTCTTACGATTATGATCAATACCGACGGAGTTAATATCCGCAGTGGTCCGGGCACTTCCTACGAAATTGTCGCCAGGGCCAGCTATGGCCAGCACTACCCTGTAATGGAAACATCAGGGGATTGGTATAAAGTCTGGCTCGGCACGAACACCGGCTGGGTGGCCAACTGGTTGGTTGCCCGGAAAACGGGGGTTTCGCCCACGTCTCCGCAAACAGTTCCGCCGGCTGCTTCCACTCCGCCCGCAGTCCAGACCAGCGGGAAAACTGCCGTTGTGAACGGCAGCCAGGTCAATGTCCGGAAGGGCCCGGGAACGGCCAATGCGCTTGTCGGCCAGGTTTCCAGGGGGGACGAGCTGCCTGTTCTGGGACAGGACGGTGACTGGTACCAGGTTAAGCTAGCCGGTGGCAGTAACGGCTGGGTGGCAGGGTGGCTGGTGTCCCTTCAGGATGCTGCGCCTGCAGAACAGGTCCAAGATCATGTTGAGAATCCTGTTGATAATCATGCACCTCAGACTGGAAGTATTGATATTTCCAGGGGAGGGGAAGACCGTGAGCCGGACGGCCAGTCCGGCAAGGCACTCACTTTGCAAATTAAGGAAACAGGCGGACAGACCAGTGCCGTGGTTGTTGCCGATGTACCCTTTGAATACGATGCCTTCGCCTTAAGCGGACCGGACAGACTGGTCCTGGACCTTAAAGGTATTGCCAAAGGGGAATTGCCGTCGAAAACCGACGTCAATTCTAAAACAGTGAAACAAATCCGGGTGGGACATTACCAAAGGGAGCCGGATATTACCAGACTGGTCTTCGATTTATCAGGCGGCGCCCAGTATGTTACCACCCATTCCAGGGATAAGAAAAGTATCAACGTTGAAACATACATTCCAACCATAAGTGGTTCTTATGCAGGTACGACAATTGCCATCGACGCCGGGCACGGCAATCCGGACCCCGGAGCGATAGGCCGAAACGGGCTAGTGGAAAAGGATATTACCTTCGATATTGCCAAGCGGACCAAAAAACTCCTGGAAGCCAAAGGCGCCAGGGTGATTATGACCCGTACCGGAGATTCCGAAATCGGACTGGAAGAAAGAGCTAACAGGGCCAACAAGGCCGGGGCGGACCTCTTTGTCAGCATTCACGTTAATGCCCATACAGATCCCTCAATTGGAGGCACCATGACTTATATTTGTAACGGGAACGGAACGGCTGCAGAGGCATCCCGGAACCAGGAAAGCAACAGGCTGGCCCGTTATGTTCAGGCTGAACTGGTTAAAAAACTGGGCCTAAGGGACGGAGGAGTCCGGTCAGCCAATTTTGTGGTGCTGCGCAAGGCCAAGATGCCCGCTGTCCTTACCGAACTGGCCTTTATATCCAACGCTAATGAGGAAAAGCTCATGCGGACCGATAGTTTCAGGAACAAGTCCGCTGAAGCAATCGTCAACGGGATTGGGTATTATATCTCCGGTAAAAAGACCCGCTAAAGAAATTGAAAATTTTACAAAGCATTCTTGACCCGAAGAAAAAATCTGCCGCTTGCGCCAATTTGGCGCAAGCGGCAGGTTTTTTTGAGTAAAAAAGAGGAACCCCGGCAAGCCCAGTGAATTACTTAATGGTGATCAAATCATGCTAAAGACATGGCCTTGCATCAAGGCTTCCAGGAAAATTCCCCTCCTCCAGCCAGGTTGCCATCTTGTGTTTGCAAACGGGCATTATTGATTGAACCACTGCTTATTCTTCTGGTACTGGAATATGTTTAGATAGGGCAGGTTTTAAGGTAATTGACCCCTGCTTAAAGGAGGGAGGAAGTGAAACGTAACGCTGCCATCGGTCTTTTTGATTCCGGGGTGGGAGGGCTTTCGGTGGCTGTAGAAGTCTACCGGCAGTTGCCCGCTGAATCCACCGTTTATTTCGGAGACACGGCTCACGTTCCATATGGCCCGCGCAGTGCCGGAGAGCTGACCCGTTTTACCAAAAAAATCACTGACTTTCTGCAGGGACAGGGTGTAAAATACATAATTGCCGCCTGCAATACCAGTTCGTCGATATCCCTACCAGTTTTAAGAGAACGCTGCAAGGTCCCGATGATCGGATTAATTGAGCCCGGCGTGGCCGAGGCCCTAGGTAAAACGGTGAACGGAAGAATTGGTGTTATCGCCACAGAGGCTACCATCAGGAGCGGGGCCTACGAACAAGGACTGAAGAAGCTGGGAAGGGACATCGAGGTATACAGCCGGGCGGCGCCGCGCCTGGTGCCCCTGGTGGAGGCCGGTAGGACAGATACGTATCAGGTGACCGGGGCGCTGCGGGAATACCTCTTCCCTTTGCAGGAGGCCGGCATTGACACCCTGATCCTGGGCTGTACCCACTACCCGTTTTTAGCCCGTCAGATTGCGGAAGAACTCGGTCCCGGGGTCCGGTTGGTGGACCCGGCGTCAGCCACCGTACGGGCAGCTAAGGAAGAGTTGTGTCGCCTAGATCTGGCAATAAGTGGGATAAGACCCATCAGCCACTGTTTTTATGTCAGCAGCAGGCCGGATGCTTTCAGGGCTGCTGCCGGACGCTTCCTGAAGAAGGATATTGGCCCTGTCCGGCAGATTGATTTATAGACCTCAGCTAGGGCAAATCACAATGGCAAAACCTTTATTTTGCCTCATGCCTGTTGAGTCACAGACCCCCGGCGAAGCGGAGTTAACAATTTGATTTTAGCTCACAGGCGCAACCGGAGATTATTCTGATTATAGATTTAGACCTTATAGTTAGTGTGTCGCTGGTTAAAATATGTTATAATTTCATACATTATATTTGAACTGAAGATTCGTTCACTTACTTGTAAAAGTGGAGATATTTTTAACAGCTGCGGCCTGAAGCTCATTATTTAGTTTAAAGCGGATGGAATGATACAACAGTACAGGGATTCAGGTCTACCTGTTTATAAGGGGGGTTTTTTTGGAGATTACGGTACTGGGCTGCTGGGCTCCCTATCCCCGGGCGGGAGGCGCCTGCTCCGGTTACCTGATCCGGGGCGGCGGGCAGAATATCCTGCTGGAAGCAGGAAACGGCAGCTTAAGCAGGCTGATGGGGTTTCTGGACTTCCGCCGCCTGGATGCGGTTATTATCAGCCACCTGCACCCGGATCATTACCTTGATCTCTTCCCGCTGCGCCACGCCATAGAAGGCGCGAGACGGGACGGAAGCCGCGCCGGACCATTAAAACTCATTTTACCGGCAATGCCGGTTCAAAAATTTCAGGTCCTGGAGGGGTACAAAAAGGCCTTTGAGACGACTCCGGTTGAAGGACTTCCCCT
>DBRJ01000038.1:0-20034 GCA_002305915.1 Pelotomaculum sp. UBA1371
GGCTTATCCACGTCGCAGCCCCTGGCTACGGCCGTGTAATAGGCCAACAGCTGCAGCGGGATTACGGTCAGGACCGGTGCCAGGAGCGGGTGGGTTTTGGGGATGTAAACGACGCTTTTGGCCACCTTCTCCACTTCCTCCAGGCCTTCCATGGCCAAAGCCAGCACGGAGGCGCCCCGGGCGTTGACTTCCTGGATGTTGCTGACCATTTTATCGAAAAGGGCCTCCTGGGTGGCCAGGGCCACCACCGGCACGTTCTCTTCGATCAGGGCCAGGGTGCCGTGCTTCAGTTCGCCTGCCGCATAAGCCTCGGCGTGGATGTAAGAAACCTCCTTCAATTTGAGGGAGCCCTCCATGGCCACGGCGTAATCCAGTCCCCTGCCCATGTAGAAGAGGCTTCTGCCGGCGGCGATTTCCCCGGCAAACTCCCTGATTACCGCGGAGTTGTCCAGAACTCTCTGAGCCTTTGCGGCCAGGTTCTTCATCTCGGCCAGGAGTGCGCCTCTTTCCCCGGGTTCCAGCGTCCCGCGCAGGGCAGCCAGGTGCAGGGCCAGCAGGTACATGGACATCAACTGGGTGGTGTAGGCCTTGGTGGAAGCCACAGCAATTTCCGGACCGGCCCAGGTGTAAATAACGTCATCGGCCTCGCGGGCTACTGAACTGCCCACCACGTTGGTCACAGCCACAACCCTGGCCCCCTGGCGTTTAGCTTCCCGCAAGGCGGCCAGGGTGTCGGCGGTCTCGCCGGACTGGCTGATGATCACCACCAGGGTACCCGGCCCAATGATGGGCTGGCGGTAACGGAACTCCGAGGCAATATCCACCTCTACCGGCAACCGCACCAGCCTTTCCATAACGTATTTACCCACCAGGCCGGCGTGGTAGGCCGTCCCGCAGGCGGTCACGAACACTTTTTTAAGTCCTCTGATTTCTTCGGGGCTGATGGTGACTTCATCAAGGACGACTCCGGCGCCGTCCGCAGAAATCCGGCCGCCCAGGGTGTCCCTGAGGGCTCTGGGCTGCTCGTGGATCTCCTTCAGCATGAAATGTTCATAGCCGCACTTTTCAGCCTCTTCGGCCTTCCATTTAATCTCTGTTACTTCTTTCTCCACCTTGTTGCCCTTCAGGTCAAGAACCTGAATCCCGCCGGCTTCCAGCACAGCCACTTCCCCGTCGTTGAGGATATAGATAGAACGGGTATGCTTTAAAACTGCAGGAACGTCCGAGGCCAGGAAGTATTCCCCTTCACCCAGTCCCACCACAAGGGGGCTGTCCTGGCGGACGGCCACCAGTTTTTCCGGCTCTCCGGCGGAAATCACAGCCATGGCAAAGGATCCTTCCAGCTTGGGCACTGCTTTTAAGACCGCCTCCACAAGATCCCCTTCATAGTAGTGCTCCACCAGATGGGGCAGGACCTCGGTGTCGGTCTGGGAGCAAAAGGTGTGCCCCCCTTCGGACTGGAGCCATTCTTTAAGGCTCAGGTAATTCTCAATGATCCCGTTGTGCACCACGGCGAAGTGTCCGGTGCAGTCGGTATGGGGGTGGGCGTTTGCGTCGGAGGGCTTGCCGTGGGTAGCCCAGCGGGTGTGGCCAATCCCCGCTCTGGCGTCATAGCCCTGCCCGTTCAATTTTTCCTTAAGGGCGCTTAGCCCGCCCTCCTTTTTCAAGACAAGCAGTGAATCCCGACCGGGGATAGCCAACCCGGCAGAGTCGTAACCACGGTACTCCAGTTTCTCCATGCTCTCTATTAAAATAGGAACAGCTTTCCGGGGGCCGATGTATCCAACAATACCACACATTGTACATGACCTCCTGCTCTCAGCTTATTTAAAAAACAGAAATGCCGGGCGTGACAGGCGCCGGCAAGAAAAAGCACATTAATCGGGGTCCCCTAAAAAAGGCAACACAAATACACCGATTATATTATTACCCGCTGCTGGCCGCAGGCATTTTTGTCCCACCGGTTGCCCGGTGGTTTTGTTCTGCCGCTGACGGTCCGGCCTGACCGGGGGGCACCCGCCGAAACATTTCGATTAACCCCCTCCTCGTCAACCCTGAAAGCAAGGGATAATAAGATTGTTGGACAACTGGCAAACAATCTTCCTAAAAATCCCTTCCTAATCCCGGATGCGAAGTCTGTCACCGGGACGGGTTCTGGCGCTTGATTATTCATTTTTATCGTTGTACCGCTTTTTAATTGATAATTCCACCTCCCTACTTATTCTCAATTTCCTTTATTATATTTGACAGCCTCCCAATAATTGCCTTCAACTGCTCCATATTTTTTCCCTCTGCCATTACCCTCACCAGAGGCTCGGTGCCGGACGGCCGGACGAGGATGCGCCCGTTGCCGTTGAGCATTTTTTCTTCCCTGTCGATGGCCCTGGCCAGGAGGGGGCTGTCCATAACCGCGTTTTTGTCAGCTACCCGGACATTTTCCAGCAATTGGGGCAGGCGCTCCATCTGGCTTGCCAGATTTTCCAGGGGTTGTCCGCTTTCCTTCATTATGGCAAGCAGCTGCAGTGCGGTAATAATCCCGTCACCGGTGGTGTTGTGGTCCAGAAAAATAATGTGGCCGGACTGTTCACCGCCCAACCGGGCACCGGTCCGCAGGAGTTCCTCCAATACGTAGCGGTCTCCGACTTTCGTTTCGATTACCTTGATTTGTGCTGCGCGCAGGGACAGGTGCAGTCCCAGGTTGCTCATCACGGTGACCACAACAGTGTCCTTCTCCAATAGACCCTTTTCTTTCAGGTGCTTCGCACAAATCACCATGATCTGGTCGCCGTCCACCAGCCTGCCGGCAGCGTCAACCGCCAGGACCCGGTCGGAATCACCGTCGTGGGCCAGGCCCAAATCGGCCCCCCCGGCAGAAACGGCTTCCATTAATGTTTCAGGGTGGGTCGAGCCGCAGCAGTTGTTGATGTTCACACCATCCGGACAGTTAAAGAGGGGGATCACTTCTGCTCCCAGCTTTTCGTAAATCCGGGGAGCTATGTGATAGGCAGCGCCGTTGGCGCAGTCTACCATGATTTTCAAACCTTTGAAATCCGTGTTCACAGTACTGCAGGCATAGTTGATGTAACGTTCGGCGGCGTCCCGTACCGGGTAGGCCCGGCCGACACCCGCACCCACGGGACAGGGAACACCTGAGCAGTCGTCCAGGACCAGAGCTTCAATCTCGGCCTCCGCCTCATCGGACAATTTGTAGCCGCTGGCGCCAAAAAACTTGATCCCGTTGTCCTCCACCGGATTGTGAGAAGCCGAGATCACGATTCCGGCCGCCGCTTTGAGTTCCCGGGTGAGGTAGGCAATGGCCGGCGTGGGCATGATCCCCACTTTTAAGACGTCCACTCCAGCGGAACAAATCCCCGCCACCAGGGCCGCTTCAAGCATGTCGCCTGATATTCTGGTATCCCTGCCGATCACTATTCTGGTATTGGCATTGTCCCGGGCCAGAATAAAGGCTCCTGCCCGGCCCAGCTTAAAGGCCAGGTCGGGGGTAAGATCGCGATTGGCCACACCTCTTACCCCATCAGTTCCAAACATAGACCCCATGAACCGTCTCCCTCCATCAGTCAAATTACAACTAATTATAACTTCACGCGACATTGTTGTCAATTTCACTATATTCTATGTCTCAACTGCCCCATTGGTCATTTTTCAAAAACAGAGAATTATGGTTCCGGTCAGTTTGAAGCGCTGTCTTTATCTTCGTCCGGCGGAGCAGGAGGCGTCTCATCCTCTTCAACTTCGATTTGAATATTCACCCGGTCGGGCTGTAAATCGGTTACACCCTGTGGTGCTGCCAATTTAACCTCCCTTGACAGACTTTCTTCAGCGCCCTGGATACTGACGGGGGCAGTTTTGATTTCCGTAATTGCCCCGACAACTTCAGGTGGTCCGTACACCAGCACCGTAGCCGGTTCCGTAAAACTCTCTTTAACCGCGTAGCCTTCAGCGGGAGTTCCGGTCACTTGAGGCAGCACCGGCACGGCTTTGGAGATTAAGGTGCTGACTACAGGAACAACAACCTGGATCGTTGCCGGATTTAGGGTAACGTCCGGCGATCCGGCAGTGACCGTAACATTCTGGGTAACATCCTTGACTGCCTGCTGGATGTCAACTACCGCCGTGGCCTGGCTAATCTCATTAACCAGCCGGGAGGGCCCCCTGACTGTAACCACATCAGGATGATACTGGGGGGCCAGGGCGGTATAATCCCGTTCCGGTGTCCCCCTGATGCTTACGGCCACAGGAATCTGCTTGCTGATGACGCGGTCCACCACAACACTTACCTCTTCCGGAATGACCTGGGCAATGCGCAAGCCGGCCGGGGCGCTCACCTGGACAGGCAGGACCATTTCCCCTGTTTTCCCCTCCGGAATGTTGACCATGGCCTTGAAGTCCCCTGGGGCAAGGTTGTTAAGCTGGTTTTGATTGCCCTGGATTCTCAACCGGACACTCTCGGGCAACCCGTCGGTAAGGATATAGTTTTGCTCCAGTTCATTGTGCTCCAGGCTTACGTTTACGAGCTTTTCCCTGACCGGATTCTGTTCGTTGCTCACGTAAACCCACATGATCACAGCCAGCAGCAAGGCCAGCACCCGGATCCAATTGTTTCCCCAGTTCAACTTAATCAAGGCCTTACCTCCTGAACCACAGATGTGAGAGTGTGCTTCCGGTCTTTTTACCTAAAAGCGAGGTAAGTTTATCCTGCAGGGTGGCCTCATCCAGGTAGCGGCTGAGCGCACCTTCAACCGCCAGGGAAATGGCGCCCGTTTCTTCAGAAACAATTACCGCCACGGCATCGGACTGTTCGGTAACGCCCAGTCCCGCCCTGTGCCGTGTTCCCAGGTCCGTAGTCAGGTGAGGGTTGTCGCTCAGCGGCAGAAAACAGGCCGCCGCAGCTACCCGGTCGCCCCGGATGATCACCGCTCCGTCATGCAGGGGTGTTTTAGGCAGAAAAATGTTGACCATAAATTCGGCCGAGACAATGCCGTCAATTCTTACACCGGTACTGATATGCTCTTCCAGCCCGGTTTCCCGCTCCAGAATAATCAGCGCGCCCATTTTATTCTTTGACAGAACTGTTGCCGAGCGTGAAACTTCGGCAACCACCCTGGCCTGGTCAACCTCTCCCGGAAGCATGGTCCGCTGAGCCAAAAACTGTCCCCGGCCCAGTCTTTCCAGGGCACGCCGGAGTTCGGGCTGGAACACAACCGGCAGGGCTACCACCAGCGCCGTCATAGCCTGTCTTAAGAGCCAGTTCATGGTATATAAGTTAAAAAGGCTGGAAAGGGAAGTGGCAATCAGCAGGACAGCCAGCCCTTTCAGCAACTGAACCGCCCTGGTTCCTTTGATCAGCATCATCAGCTTGTACATCACAAAAGCTACGATAAAAATATCGATGACACTGCTCAGGTTCAGTTTGAGTACTGTTTTTAAATACTCCAGGTTCGGGAGCCAGAACTGCTCCACGGATATTCCTCCCTTTGACTCTGCAAAATAGTATTTCTCCGCTACAAGGAAAAAACCCGCCCTACCCTTATTTCGAAAAGGAAAAGCAGGTTACCTGCAATAGCAGAAAAAGAAATAAATTGTTTAAAATAATTATTAAAACATAGTTTATTCCTGGCCGTTCTTGAGGCCGGTTTCCTCTCCTTTCAACAAACCATAGGCAATGCTGTCCGCCAGCGCCTGCCAGCTGGCCTCGATGATATTCTGGGAGACTCCCACTGTACCCCAGGAATGCCGCCCGTCGCCGGTATCGATATGCACCCTGACATAAGCCCCGGTACCGTCTTTTTCATCCAGGACCCGGACCTTATAGTCATTCAGGTGCATGGACCCGATGCTGGGATAAAAATCCTTCAGGGCCTTGCGCAGGGCATTGTCCAGGGCGTTTACCGGACCGTTGCCCTCGGCTGCGGTATGGACGACCTGATCGCCCACTTTCATCTTGATAATCGCTTCGGAATAGGCAGGGGCACTTTCCTTGATTTCCACCAGGAGACGGCAGGCCTCCAGAGAAAAGGGCTCACTGTAGCCGTCAAAAGCTTTGCGCAAAAGGAGCGCGAAGGAACCCTCGGAACCCTCGAATTGGAAACCCTGGTTCTCCATTTGCTTGATTTCCTCCAGGATGCGTCTCCCCTCGGTACCGCCCCGGTCCACCTGGAGATTCATTTCCTTATACTTGTAGAGCAGATTGGACATTCCGGAGAGTTCCGAGACCAGAACCCTGCGCCGGTTGCCCACCGCTTCCGGCTCAATGTGTTCATAAGTTTTGGAGTCTTTCAATAGGGCGCTGACATGCACCCCGCCCTTGTGGGCAAAGGCGCTGGCACCCACAAAGGGCTGGCGGGAATCCGGACTGACGTTGGCCACCTCGCTGACAAAGCGGGACATCTCGGTAAGGTGGACCAGCATTTCCGGAGTAATAGTAGCAATGCCGCACTTCAAGGTAAGGACGGGTATAACGGAGCAGAGGTCGGCGTTGCCGCAGCGTTCACCGTAACCGTTCACCGTGCCCTGAACCAGCGCTGCGCCGGCCCTTACAGCCGTTACCGTGTTGGCCACGGCCATCCCGCTGTCATTATGGGCGTGAATGCCGATGGGGCGGGCCAGTTGTGCCGCCGCCAGCTCAACCAGTTCTTTGACCTCCCAGGGCAGGCTGCCGCCGTTGGTGTCGCACAGGGTAATAACGTGAGCCCCTCCCTCTTCCGCCGCCCGGAGGGTTTCCAGAGCGTAGGCCGGGTTGGCCTTATAACCGTCGAAGAAGTGTTCCGCATCGTAGTGGACCTCCAGTCCCCGGCTTTTCAGGTAGGCCACGGTATCCCTGATCATGGCCAGGTTTTCTTCCAGGCTGGCCCCCAGGGACTTTGACACATGAAGGTCCCAGGTCTTGCCGAAGATGGTGGCCACCTGGACTCCGGAATCCAGAATGGCCTTGACGTTGGCATCATTTTCAACAGGCGTCCCGGCCTTCCGGGTTGAACCGAAGGCCACAATTCTGGCGTTTTTCAGGCTGCAGCTCCGGATCCTGCTGAAGAAATCAACATCCTTGGGATTTGACCCCGGCCAGCCCCCTTCAATATAATGAAAGCCCATTTTATCCAGACGCTGGGCAATTTTCAGCTTGTCTTCACAGGAAAAAGAGATGCCCTCCGCCTGTGAACCGTCTCTTAATGTCGTGTCGTAAACCTGTACTGAGGGCATCGAAAATACCTCCGTAAATTAAGTATAATGACCAGTCAGCAGTGGAGTATCTTCAAAACCAGGCTGTACCATAGTGCATATGAATGAAATATAAGGAAGGATAAGAGGCGGGAGACTTCTTGCCTCACGAGGTTAAGATTTATTTCAAAGTCTCTGGAGGATCAATTTGTCCTATAATCCGGTCGCCCATCTCAGCGGTACCCACCTGTATTTTGCCTTCTTCCATCAGGTCGGCGGTGCGGCAGCCCTGTTCCAGGACAACGGTTACAGCCCGCTCAATACAATCTGCTTCATCAGTCAGGTTCAGGGAGAAGCGCAGCAGCATGGCGGCCGATAGAATCATCGCGATGGGGTTGGCCAGCTGCTTGCCGGCGATATCCGGGGCCGTGCCGTGGGCCGGCTCGTAGAGGCCAATCCCGCCGCCGAGGCTGGCGGAGGCGAGCATGCCCAGGGACCCTGCCAGGACGGAAGCCTGGTCGCTGAGGATGTCTCCGAACATGTTCTCTGTAACCAGGACGTCAAACTGCTTCGGGTTTTTGACCAATTGCATGGCACAGTTGTCCACATACATGTGCTCCAACTCCACGCCTGGGTACTCCTCTCCCACGGCGGAGGCTACTTCCCGCCAGTGCCGGGAACTGCCCAGGACGTTGGCCTTGTCTACCGAGGTGACCTTGCGGCGCCGTTTTAAAGCCAGCTCAAAGGCCAGGCGCAGGATCCGCTCAATTTCCGGAGTGGTATATTCAAGGGTGTCCACTACCCGGAAGCCTCCCTCCGGCAGGGGTTCCCGGTACTTTTGGCCGAAATAGAGCCCGCCGGTGAGCTCCCTCAAGACCATGATGTCCAGTCCCCGGACCAATTCCGGTTTGAGGGGGGTGGCCTCCACCAGGGCCGGGTAGACTTTGACCGGACGCAGGTTGGCGTACAGTCCAAACTCCTTGCGCAGGGCCAGGATCCCGCCGGTCTCCGGGCGCAGGTGCAGCGGCAGTTGATCCCATTTCGGGCCGCCCACGGCGCCGAAGAGGATAGCGTCGCTGGTGCGGCAGAGCTCCAGGGTTTCAGCAGGCAGGGGGGTGCCCGCAGCGTCCAGGGCGGCCCCTCCCACCAGCCCCTCTTTAAATTCGAACTGGTGGTTATAGCGCCGGCCTACGGCCTCCAGCACCCGGACAGCCTGGTCGGTGATTTCCGGGCCGATCCCGTCTCCGGGTAATACGGCAATTTTAAACATCTTTTCTCACCTTTTCAGCCACGTAAGGGATCAATCCTCCGGCGGCGATGATTTGCTGCATAAAGGGCGGCACGGGCGCAGCCCTGTACGTCTTCCCGGTGGTATGGTCGGTAATCAGGCCGCTGACCGCGTCCACTTCCACTTCGTCACCTTCGTTGATCTCAGCGGCTGCCTCCGGGGATTCGAAAATGGGCAGGCCGATATTAAAGGCGTTCCGGTAAAAAATCCTGGCGAAGGTGCCGGCAATTACGCAGGAAACTCCCGCAGCCTTGATGGCCATGGGGGCATGTTCCCGGGAACTGCCGCAGCCGAAATTCTTGCCGGCCACGATGATATCCCCCGGCCTAACCCTGGCCGGAAAAGACGGGTCCGCATCCTCCATACAGTGCCCGGCCAGTTCCTGAGGGTCGGAAGTATTGAGGTAGCGGGCCGGAATAATGGCATCTGTATCAACATCAGCACCAAACTTCCACACTTTCCCAGAAAGTTTCATTTACTCCACCTCCCCGGGGCCGGCAATCCGGCCTAGAATGGCGGAAGCCGCTGCAACCGCCGGGTTGGAGAGATATACTTCACTTTCCGGGTGCCCCATCCTGCCCACAAAGTTGCGGTTGGTGGTGGCGACGCAGCGTTCCCCGGCAGCCAGGATGCCCATGTGGCCGCCCAGACAGGGTCCGCAGGTGGGTGTACTGACGGCCCCGCCGGCTTCAACGAAGATCTGGAAGAGCCCCTCCTGCATGGCCTGGAGGGAAATTTCCGGGGTGCCCGGCAGGATGATCAGGCGGACGTTTTTGTGCACCTTTTTGCCCTTGAGAACCTTTGCGGCCTCCCGCAAATCTTCCATGCGCCCGTTGGTGCAGGAACCGATTACAACCTGGTCGATTTCCACGTTTCCCACCCCGCTTAAGGGCCGGCTGTTTTCCGGCAGGTGGGGAAAAGCGACCTGGGGCTCGAGCCTGGAAACATCATAGCTGTAAACTTTTTCATATTTAGCTTCGGCATCGCTGGCGTAGAACTTGTAAGGCCGGCGGCAACGCCCCTCCACATACCCCCGGGTGATCCCGTCCGGGGCGATGATCCCGCTTTTACCCCCGGCTTCAATGGCCATGTTGCACATGCTCAGGCGCCCGTCCATGGACAGACCTTCAATGGCAGAACCGGTGAACTCCATAGCCCTGTACAGCGCACCGTCCACCCCGATCTCACCGATGGTGTGCAGGATCAAGTCCTTGCCGCCCACCCAGGGGCCCAGTTCCCCTTCAAATTCAAATTTAAGGGACTCCGGTACCTTGAGCCAGGTTTCCCCCAGGGCCATTGCCGCTGCCAGGTCGGTGCTGCCCACACCGGTGGAAAAGGCGCCCAGCGCCCCGTAAGTGCAGGTATGCGAATCTGCTCCGATGACCAGGTCTCCCGGCCCCACCAAACCCTGTTCGGGCAGGAGGCAGTGTTCGATACCCAGGCGGCCCACCTCGTAATAATGGGGTAAATCGTGCTCTTTGGCGAAATCCCGGAGGATCTTGGACTGCTCTGCGGATTTGATGTCCTTGTTGGGTGTAAAGTGGTCCGGAACCAGCGCAATGCGGTCCCTGTCAAAGACGTCCTTGACTCCGATTTTTTCGAACTCCCGGATCGCCACCGGCGCTGTTATATCATTGCCCAGCACCAGGTCCACCCGGGCGTTGATTAATTCGCCGGGCTCCACCTGTTTTTTGCCGGCATGGGCTGCCAGAATCTTCTCGGTAATGGTCATCGGCATTTTCCTTGTTTCACTCCGTTCCCAAGAATAATCAAAGGCTGCTTTTTTTAAGCTATTTTCAAATTTTATTATTACCAGTATTATTACCAGGGTCCCGGGACTCTTCCCGCTCTGCTTCCCAGAGCATTTTATTCACTGCGTTGACATAGGCCTTGGCACTGGCTTCCAGAATATCCGTGCTGATCCCCCGGCCGGCATAAACTTTCTGGCCGTCCCTGGTAATTCTCAGGGTCACGTCGCCCAGGGCGTCCTTGCCGGCGGTGATGGCGCTGATTCCCCAGCTGATCATGGTGCACTGGATTTTGGTGATTTTGTCCACTGCCTTGCAGATGGCATCCACAGGCCCGTTGCCGCAGGCAGCCTCCTCCAGGAGCTTTCCTTCTTTCCTCAGGCCAATTGTGGCAGTGGGCACCACCGTAGTGCCGCTGGAAATATGTAGATAATCCAGGGTGTAGGAATCCGGCACCAGGTGCATTTCCTCTTCCACAATGGCCTCAATATCTTCATCCGTAATATCACTTTTTTTATCGGCCAGCTTTTTAAAGTGCTCGAAGGCCCGGCTTAATTCTTCATCGCCCAGGCTGAACCCCATATCTTCCAGCCGCTGGCGAAAGGCGTGGCGACCGGAGTGCTTGCCCAGGACCAGGTTGCTTTTACTGAGTCCCACCATGGCTGGGCTCATAATCTCGTAAGTTGTGCGTTCTTTTAGCACACCGTCCTGGTGGATGCCGGCCTCATGGGCAAAGGCGTTGTTGCCCACAACGGCCTTGTTGGCCTGGACCTTCATCCCGGTCAGGGTGCTCACCAGCCTGCTGGTCCTGTAAATCTCCTCGGTGCGGGCGCCGGTATAGAGGCCGAACCGGTCCTTCCGGGTATAAAGGGCCATGATAACTTCCTCCAGGGCCGCATTGCCGGCCCGCTCCCCGATGCCGTTAATGGCCCCCTCCACCTGGCGGGCACCGTTGGCCACGGCAACCAGGGAGTTGGCGACGGCCAGACCCAGGTCATTATGGCAGTGGATACTCACAATAACCTTGTCAATTCCCGGTACCCGGTTATAAATAGACTTGATAAAACCGCCCCACTCACCAGGGATGGCATAGCCCACAGTATCCGGGATATTGACAACCCCGGCGCCGGCTTCAATAGCCGCGGCCAGGACCTGGCACAGAAATTCGGGATCGCTGCGGGAGGCGTCCTCTGCAGAAAACTCCACATCCTCCGTATAGGACCTGGCATGTTTCACAGCTGCCACAGCAGCTTCCAGGACCTGTTCCCGGCTCAGGCGCAATTTATATTTCAGGTGAATATCCGAGGTTGCAATAAAAGTATGGATCCTCGGCTGTTCAGCCTGGCGCAGCGCCTCCCAGGCCCGGTCGATGTCCTTGATGTTGGCCCTGGCCAGCCCTGCCACCGTCACGCCCTTGACTTCCCGGGCAACGGCGCGGACCCCTTCAAAGTCGCCGGGGGAAGAAATGGGGAAGCCCGCCTCGATAATGTCGACGCCGAGCCGGGCCAACTGCCTGGCAATCTGGATTTTTTCATTGGTGTTCAGGCTTACGCCCGGTGACTGCTCCCCGTCTCTTAAGGTGGTATCGAAAATATAGACTCGCTGGCTCATAGGCTCATAACGCCTCCAATCTTAATGGGTTAGAAGAACCATCTCCGCTGATTATTAACTTTGCAGGATCCAAAAACCTTTGTTAATCGATTGCTTCATTGATGGGCGACCCGTTTAAGACCATGGGATATACGTTTTCTTCCGGGTCAACGATGCAGTTGACGATCACCCCTTCCGGGGAAGTAAGGACCCGGGGCAGAATTTCCAGCAACTGCTCTTCGGTTTCAACGGTATACCCTTCCATCCCGTAAAGCCGGCCCAGGGCGGTAAAGTCTAGATTGAACTGAAAGTCTACGCCGAAATAACGTTTTTCACAATAAAATTCCTGAAGCTGCCGGACCATACCCAGGCGCTGGTTGTTCAAAACAAAAATTTTAAGCGGCAGCTTTTGTTCGGCTGCGGTGCCCAGTTCCTGCATGGTCATCTGGATCCCGCCGTCACCGATAACCACGATGACAGTCCGGTGCGGCGCGCCCAGTTTAGCGCCGACGGCGGCAGGCAGGCAAAACCCCATAGCCCCCAGCCCGCCGGAAGACAAAAAGCTGCGTGGTTCCTTAAAGCGCATGTACAGGGCTGCCCACATCTGGTGCTGCCCCACGTCGGTAACAACGATGGCATCATCGTCCTTGAACTCATTGAGCTTTTCCAGAACATACTGGGGCTTCAACATCCCCCCCCGGTCGTAGCGCAGGGCGTAGTCCTTTTTCAACTGCTGCACCCTGGCGACCCAGGCGCCGTTTTCTTTCTTTTTTAGAAGCGGCAGGATGGCTCCCAGAACATTTTTCACATCTCCCACGATGGGCAGGTTGATACGCACGTTTTTGCCGATTTCAGCAGGGTCTATATCGATATGAATAATTTTTGCCGAAGGCGCAAACCCGCTGACCTTGGTCACCACCCGGTCGTCGAAGCGGGCGCCCACAGCAATGAGGCAGTCGCACTCCGTAACCGCCTGATTGGCGTACCGCGTACCGTGCAAACCCAGCATCCCCAGAAAGAGGGGGTGATTGCCGGGAAAACAACCCAGGCCCATCAAAGTATGGGTCACCGGCGCGGAAATTGTTTCCGCCAGCTGCAGCAGTTCCGGAGCTGCGTTGGAAATCCGGACCCCCCCGCCGGCGTAGATGACCGGCCTCTCCGAACTCATAATGAGCCCGGCGGCCTGCTGGACCATCGAGGGGTGCCCCCTGTAGGTGGGCTTATAGCCGGTCAGCTCAACAGTCTTGGGATATTTGAACTTAATCCTGGCCTGGGCAATGTCCTTGGGAAGGTCGATCAGCACCGGACCGGGCCGTCCCGTGGCAGCGATCAAAAAGGCCTTCTTGACGATCACGGGAAGCTTTGCCGGATCTTTAACAAGAAAATTATGCTTGGTAATCGGCAGGGTAATGCCGGTAATGTCTACCTCCTGAAAGGCGTCCGTACCAACCTGGCTGGTGGCTACCTGTCCAGTAATAATGATCATGGGGATCGAATCCATATAAGCGTTGGCGATGCCTGTTACCAGGTTGGTGGCACCGGGACCCGACGTTGCCATACAAACCCCCACTTTTCCCGTAACCCTGGCATAGCCGTCGGCAGCGTGCGCGGCGCCCTGCTCGTGGCGGACCAGAATATGACGGATGGACGTATGATTTAAAGCATCGTAAACGGGAAGAATTGCTCCGCCCGGATAACCAAAAACAATTTCCACCTTTTCCTGTTCCAGGCAACGAACCAAGGCTTCAGCAACAGTAATATCCACAGCCCTATTCCCCCAATCCAGGCATCCGGCTCCTTCACCGGACGCCAGTAAATATCAGCTTGCTGCTTTTTGGCTGTTACCTGCCAACCATTCTTGCGCCCTTTAACGGTGCTCATTATTAAAGCTTGAGTTAACGGCCGCAAGCGTTGCCGCTATTGACCGGCATCATCAGTAAAGCAGGCCGGCGGAATGATGTCCGCAACGGCCACTCTAACCCTGGTTGCGATAGATGCGGTGCCTTGACTTAAAAGCTATTTTTGCAGCCAGGGCATCATTTTACGCAGTTCAGCGCCCACCTTTTCGATCAGGTGTTCTTTTTCCTGTTTGGCTCTGGCGTTGTAAACCGGGCGGTTGGCCTGATTTTCCAGAATCCACTTTTTAGCGAATTCGCCTTCCTGGATCTCAGCCAGGATCTTTTTCATTTCCTTGCGGGTTTCATCAGTAATAATCCGTTTGCTGGTAACGTAGTCACCGTACTCGGCAGTATTGCTGATTGAGTAGCGCATGTAGCTTAACCCGCCCTCTACAGCCAGGTCGATGATCAGCTTCATTTCGTGGAGACACTCAAAATAGGCCATTTCCGGAGCGTAGCCCGCCTCCACCAGGGTGTCGAAACCGGCCTTGATCAGCTCGGTAACGCCCCCGCACAGCACAGCCTGCTCTCCAAAGAGATCGGTCTCGGTTTCTTCCTTGAAGGTGGTTTCAAAAACACCGGCCCGGGTCCCTCCGATACCTTTGGCATAAGCAAGGCCCACATCCTTGGCTTTACCCGTGTAATCCTGGAACACGGCAACAAGGCTGGGCACGCCCTTACCTTCCAGGTACATCCGGCGCACCATGTGGCCGGGGCCCTTGGGAGCGACCATAAAAACGTCGACATTGGCCGGGGGTACAATTTGTCCGTAATGAATGTTAAACCCGTGGGAGAACATCAAAGCGTTGCCTTCGGCCAGGTGGGGCTCAATTTCCTCCTTGTAAATCCGAGCCTGCAGTTCATCCGGCACCAGCATCTGGATAATGTCGCCGGCAGCGGCAGCCTCGGGTACCGTTGTTACCGTCAGTCCGTCACTTACTGCCTTATCCCAGTCGGGCAAATCCCTGCGCAGGCCCACAATCACGTCCAGTCCACTGTCCTTCAAGTTCTGAGCCTGGGCGTGTCCCTGGCTGCCGTAGCCGATAATGGCAATTTTTTTCCCGCTCAAATACCCCAAATCTGCGTCTTGATCATAGTAAACCTGTACCATCAGCTAACTTCCTCCTCTTTATAGTTGTTATTCTTTGTACTGGTTTTATAGCCCCGGAGCATGGCAATTTTCCCTGTCCGGACCAGTTCTTTAATTCCGAAGGAACGCAGCGAAAGCTCGAAGGCATCGATCTTGCCCTCGTTCCCGGTAACTTCGATAGTTAAAGTTTTTGGTCCCACATCCACTATGCGGGCGCGAAAGATATCCACAAGCTGCATGATTTCAGCTCTTTCCGACGGCTCGGCGAAGACCTTGATCATGACCAGTTCCCGGTCAACGTAGGCGTCTTTGGTAAGATCGCTGATTTTGATCACGTCCACCAGTTTATGCAGCTGCTTGTTGACCTGCTCAAGGGTGGTGTCGTCACCTTCCACTACAATGGTCATCCGTGAAACCCGCGGGTTTTCTGTCCTGCCCACAGCCAGGCTGTCAATGTTAAAACCCCGCCGGCTGAAAAGACCGGCTACCCGGGCCAGGACCCCCGGGTTATTTTCCACCATTACCGAAAGGGTGTGCTTCATCATAACCCCCCATTAGGTTGTGTCTCGGAAACCGGGACTTCAAGCCCCGGCGCCCTGGTTCGGCACAGGGTCCCCGGTGTCCCGGATTGTCCGCATTACACGTGTTTTTCGTTATTGAGTACGGCAAATCCTGCAAGTTGGTTGTGCCGGCCAACAGACCAGTTTGAATTCAAGCCCGGGCAAAAGCTTGTCAGCAAGCGAAGTCACCGGCAGCAGGCGTCAGCAGCAGATCCGGTCCCGGCTCCGGTTTTACTCCAGCATTTTGTTCAGGGCACCGCCGGGAGGAACCATGGGCAGTACGTTTTCTTCCCTGTCCACGATAAAATCAAGCATAACAGGCTTGCTGGAGTTGATTGCCTGTTCAATTGCCGGAGCCAGTTCGGCAGGCCGTTTTACCCTGATCCCCTCGGCGCCGTAAGCTTCGGCCAGCTTGATGAAATCGGGATTCAACAGCTCCGAATGGGAATACCTCCGGTTGTAAAAGAATTCCTGCCATTGTCTGACCATCCCCAGATAACCGTTGTTCAGGATGGCCACATTAACCGGGAGTTCGTAATTGACCGCAGTACAGAGCTCCTGGATATTCATTTGAATACTGCCGTCACCGGCTATATCAAAGACCAGCTCGTCCGGACAGCCCACCTGGACCCCGATTGCCGCCGGCAGTCCGTATCCCATGGTTCCCAGGCCGCCGGAGGTGATAAAGGAGCGAGGCTTTGTAAACGTATAGTAGTGAGCCGTCCACATCTGGTGCTGGCCCACCTCGGTGGTAATCCTGGCCTTGCCCTCCGTCTGCCTGCAGATTTCCCTGATAATAGCCTGGGGCTTCAAGCAATCCTTCTCGCAATAGGTCAGCGGGTACTCTTTTTTCCAGGCCAGGATCTTGTCCCGCCAGGCCTCGGCCAACCCGGGCTTCAAGATTTCCAGCAACTGACCCAGCACCCTTTTAACATCGCCCACCACAGGTATGTCTACCCGAACATTTTTCCCAATTTCAGCCGGATCTATGTCTATGTGAATAATTCTGGCCTCGGGGGCGAAGGTTTCTACATTTCCAGTCACGCGGTCGTCAAAGCGCGCCCCCACGGCAATTAAGAGATCGCACTCGCTGATAGCGAAGTTGGCATACTTTGTTCCATGCATCCCCACCATCCCCAGTGATAACGGATGGTCCCCGGGAAACCCTCCCAGTCCCAGCAGGGTGTTGCATACCGGCGCCATCAGCAGTTCAGCTATCCGGAGCAATTCCTCATGGGCACCGGAAATAACCACTCCCCCGCCGGCGTAGATGACAGGACGCCGGGACTGGATAATAGCCCTGGCCGCTTCCTGCACCTGCACAGGATCTGCGTCCAGCACGGGCCTGTAGCCGGGCAGGTTCATTTTATCCGCGCGCCTGTACTCCGCCAGGGAGGAAGAAACATCCTTGGGAAGGTCAATGAGAACCGGTCCCGGCCTGCCGGTAGTGGCGATGTAAATGGCTTCTTTAACGGTCTGCGCCAGTTCGGACGTGTCCCTGACCAGGTAGCTGTGTTTAGTAATGGGCAGGGTGATCCCCGTGATATCCGCCTCTTGAAAAGAGTCCCTCCCGAGCAGGGACTGGGGCACCTGACCGGTGATGGCGACCATGGGTACGGAATCCATGAAAGCATTGGCAATGCCCGTAACGAGGTTGGTGGCGCCCGGTCCCGAGGTGGCGAGACAGACACCCGGTCTGCCCGTGGCCCGGGCATAGCCGTCCGCCGCGTGGGCTGCGCCCTGTTCATGCCGGCACAAAATGTGGTTTATTTTGGAATCGTACAGGGCATCATAAATTGGCAGGGCCTGGCCGCCGGGATAACCGAAAATGGTCTCCACGCCTTCGTCTACCAGGCTCCTTAAAAGAATCTCCGCCCCGGACAACTGCGCCTCACTTGTCTCCTTTTTTCTTTTTCTGACATTGCCTTTCCGGCTGCGGAGGACCTTCTTCGTCACGTTGCTTTGCAAGTTCTATCCCTCCATCGAATAATGAGCCCCGTTAATTTTGAGCCCCCGTCAAGAAAAGTCTGACCCGGGTTGATTCTGCCGTTATAAAAAAAGGCCGGTGCACGGCCGGCCTGCAGCTCGCGTTTCAGTTGGAAATATTCTTTTACGGCGCCTTGGGGAAAATAAGGGGACCGTCAACCTTGGTTAACTCCCGAAAAGCCGCAATAAGCTCCCGGGTCATATTGCCGGGCTTGCCGTCGGCAATCAGACGCCCGTCAACCTGTATGGTGGGTATAATCTCAGCGGCAGTACCAGTCAGGAATACTTCGTCGGCGTTATAGACATCAAACAGGGTGAACACCTTCTCCACTGCGGGAATACCCTTTTCCCGGGCAATGTCCAAAACCGTGTTGCGGGTGACTCCCTCCAGAATACCCACATAAGCCGGCGGTGTAATTAGCTCGCCTTTTTTGACAATGAAAATATTATCACCGGTGGCCTCGGCTACGTAACCTTCGTTGTTCAGCATAATGGCTTCGGGCACGCCGGCCAGGTTGGCTTCGATTTTTGCGTAGATGTTGTTCAGGTAGTTCAATGATTTTACCCTGGGGACACAGGCTGTGGGAATATTTCTGCGGGTGGACACGGTAATAACAGAAAGCCCTTTTTCGTACAGATCATCGGGATATAGAACAATTGAAGCGGTAATACAAAAAACAAAGGGTTTGGGGCATTTTTTCGGGTCCAGACCCAGGTCGCCCACTCCCCTGGTCACCACCAGGCGGATATAGGCGTCACGCAAGTTGTTGCGCCGCAGGGTCTCCAGCACTACTTCCTGCATTTCATCCTTTGTTAAGGGAATCTCCATAGCAACGGTCCTGGCAGAATCATAAAGCCGGTCCAGGTGTTCACTCAATTTAAAGACCCTGCCGTGATAGGCCCGGATACCTTCAAAAACACCGTCACCGTATAACAAACCATGGTCAAAGACAGATACCACCGCATGTTCCTTTGGTACATATTCGCCGTTAAGGTAAATAATCACAATCTCATCCCCCGTTAAAATTTGTCGATTTTGCGCCTATTCTTTTAGTTTAGTTTTAATTTAGAAATAAAACAACCCCCCGCCCGGCAGTTGTATAATCTGCCAGGGACGAGAGGTATAAAAAACCTTGCGCGGTACCACCCTGCTTGCCTCCGGCTTTAGCGGAGGCCTCTCGGTGTGCCTCAAAAAGAGGTTCACGGCTTTGATAACGGGCGTCCTGCCCGGCCCGGCTTACTCAATTCTTTCAGCCTGCAGCTCCGGGGTGATCTCCAGACTGGCGAATCCGGCGCCGGTTTTCAGCTACCCCGGCTCTCTGCTGCCAACACCAGGCTTTCTGTCCCCTTCACAGCGTTTTCCAAGATCTAACTTGCTACCAAGTATACAAAAAGCATGCTCAAGTGTCAAGGAAATATTTTATTCCTTTTATTCCGTTTTTTTTAGTGTTACCGCTGGGTTAATTTAATTTAGTTCTCCAACACATTCTTTTTCAAATTAGTTCAAAATTACCATATATCTGGCAGTGGAGGAAATAGTAACCACAGCTGCCGCTTCTACATATGCTATAGCAAAATTAGAAAAGGAGGTTATCTTTATGGATGCAAACAAGGATAGCACCGTAGCAAGCGGTATGCCCTGCGACATGACGGGCGGTATGATGGACGGGATGATGCACCATGACGCCCGCTCTCTAATAGACATGCTGATCAAAGGCGAGCAAATGGAGGTTTGCCTGTACAGGGAACTGGCCGCAAATGCGCCCAGTAATTGCCTTAAGGAAATTTTTTCGCGAAAGGCCGCCGGGGATCTTAGAAAAGCCGAGAGGCTGGGCAGGATTGCCGCGGCTTACGGGTTGGCCCCCGCAGCCCACTATCCGGGTATGCCGATGGACCCGCCGCATCAACCACCCCACTTTTATGCCGAGACAGAAAAGCAGGAAAAAGAATAAAAAGAGAGGAGGTCTATAATGATGTATACTTGGATGGGAAAATTAAAAAACCTTCTTCTGATGGAGCTGCGTCAGATTCATATGATGGCGCATTTAGCCATGCTGGCTCCCAACGAAACTGCCAGGCACATGGTTTTAACCCTGCTCGGCGATGAACTGGACGAGGCGAAATTCTACAACAATATCTTATGCGCAGACTGCGGTGCAAAAATGCCTGTATGTCCCGGCGCCGGCTATCAACCGGATTTGCCCTGTCCTCCCGGAACTGCTCCGGGCGCCGGTTACCCACCGGGCATGCCCTGTCCTCCCCACCATGATCCCTGCCCCAAGCCGGGGCATCCTCCCAGTTACCTGAAGCCGGCCGGGCCGGGGTCGACCCTGGCGCCCTCGGTACCGGTAGAAGCGCCGGGGCTCTTCCCGGGATTGTATCCCCCTGGCAGAAAAGGAGAATGAAGACGACAAGAAATAGACTTGAGAGGTTTCCACCGCCCCCCGGGGCGGTTTGCTCATCCACGGGAGGCCGGAGAGGTGCCCAGGAAAGTATGTTAGCGAGACTGAGGGCGGCAAGCCCTGTTTGCTCATCCGCAGGGGGCGCCCAGGCGCTGCCTGGCTTTCCTAATGGCTTCCCGGACCGCTTCCGGCGCCGGGCCGCCGGGAACCCGCCTGGCCTCCACGCAGCGGCCGATGCCGATGGCTTCGTACACATCTTCACCCACCAGGCTGCTGAACTGCTTATACCGGGCCAA
>DBRJ01000038.1:20068-20862 GCA_002305915.1 Pelotomaculum sp. UBA1371
TAGTCGGCCAGGTCGGTGGCGTTGGTAAAGCCGCCCCGGGCCGCCGCCGCCATCCTGTCCTCCTTGAAGCGCATGGTTTCCAGCATGGGTTTGAAAACCAGCAGGCATTTCTTGACGGTGTCCACCGCGTCAAAAAGGGCTTCCTTATCTTCCTGGAGGTCCTTGTTGTAGGCCAGGGGAAGTCCCTTGAGGATGGTCAGAAGCGCCTGGAGGTCGCCGAAAACCCGGCCGGCCTTGCCCCGGATCAGTTCGGCCACATCCGGGTTCTTTTTCTGGGGCATCATGCTGCTCCCGGTGCTGTAGGCATCGTCCATTTCCACAAAGTCAAACTCAGCCGAGGACCAGAGGATAATTTCTTCACAGAAACGACTCAGGTGGACCATGATCAAAGAGGCCGCCGCGGTAAATTCCACGGCAAAGTCGCGGTCGCTCACCCCGTCCAGACTGTTCTCGGTAATGGCTGCAAAGCCCAACTGCCGGGCCACGTACTCCCGGTCCAGGGGAAAGGTGGTACCGGCCAGAGCGCCCGAACCCAGGGGCATGACATCAGTTCGCCGGCGGCAGTCGGCCAGCCTCTCCTCGTCCCGCCGGAACATCTGGCAGTAGGCCAGCAGGTGGTGGGCCAGGGTTACCGGCTGAGCCCGCTGCAGGTGGGTATAGCCGGGCATAAAGGTGTCAATGTGCCTTTCTGCCAGGTCCAGAAGGGAGGACTGCAGTTCCCGGAGCATTCCCCCGATAAGGTCCATTTCTGCCTTGATATACATGCGGATGTCCAGGGCTACCTGGTCATTGCG
>DBRJ01000038.1:20941-25243 GCA_002305915.1 Pelotomaculum sp. UBA1371
GCACAATCTCCCCGGCCTGGTCCTGCTCGATAATCCCGGCCCTGCCCAGCATTCTGGCGTGGGCGATGCTGCCCAGGATATCATATTTATAAAGCCGCCGGTCAAACGAAATGGAAGAATGAAAGTCCTCCACAAGGCGGTCAGTCTCTTTTTGAAAACGTCCACCCCATAGTTTAGTCATAGACTTGCTCCTTTAAAAAAAGACGAAGGGCGGCCTGCCCTGCAGCAGGTTCCAGATGACAAAGAACGGGAGAATAAAAACTGCAATGGTCAAAAGCAGAATAAAAATCTTGAGCTTAGTATTATGGCGCTGGGTCATAAACTGCCCACCTCCGGTATAATTTATTATCTAATTCTAACATGTCCATCATTATTAGCAATCAAATCACAAAAAAAAAATAGAAGCAAAATTCATGCATTTGTGGAACAGATCAATTATACCCAAATACTGGAAAAACCAATGCCTTGGTTAACCGGTCTGGCTCATTTTGCAAAGCACAGCCCTGATGGCAAAGTAATCCACTTCCGGCGGCAATGCTTCCTTAATGGGTTTTAATTTTTGGGCACCGGTTTTCTCGATTGCCTGCACTATTATTGATTCATACTCAGGTGGGATAAAAGCGTTCCAATCAATAGCATATCCCTCCGTACTACACCGGACAAGGTGATCCTGAACCGTCAGCAGGCTCAAATTCCTCTCTCTGGCAATATCCTCCAGGGAGGCGCCTGCCTGATACTGCTTCAGGGTAATCAAATGGCTTGGAGTTTTATTTTTACGGGACTTTTTCCCTGCCGGGGGCTCCGGTTCCTGCTCCATCCCGTGGGTAGCCGCGTATATTTGAATAAATTCCAAAAACGGTTCGCCATACAGTTCGAATTTTCTCTGGCCCACACCCTTCACAGCAAGCATAGCTTCCCGGTCGAGGGGAAGCTTGTCCGCCATTTCCCGCAGGGTACTGTCTGCAAAAACTATGTAAGGCGGTAGACCTTTTTCTTGCGCAATTTCCTTGCGCAGTTCGCGCAGTTGTTCAAAAAGGAAATCGTCGTATACGGCAACCGTCTCTTCTGCCCGCGTCTTGAGATAGACCTGCTCCTGCCCTTTCAGAACTAAATAAGCGCGGGGAGTCAACCTGGCCACTGGAAATTGACCTTCTGTCAACTGAATGTAGCCTTCCGCAATCAGGATGTTGATCAGGTCACTGATTTGTTTGATGGTTTGGTCTTTCATCAGGCCGTAAGTGGACAGGTTGGCGAAACCGTATCGCAACACCCTTTTATTCTGGGAACCCTTTAACACCTCCGCCACCAGGGAGATGCCGAACTGCTGGCGCATGCGCAGGATACAGGAAAAAATCATCTGGGCATCCACCGTTTTGTCTTCCAGTTTTCTATTATCGTTGCAGTTGCCGCAATTGCCGCATTCTTCCGGAACATTATCTTCCCCAAAATACTCCAAAATAAATTTGCGCAGGCAATGGGGGGTATGGCAATAGTCCACCATCACCCGCAGCTTTTTATGCTCATTTATTTTTCTTTCCGGTGAAACCAGCGTTTGCTCGATTAGAAATTTTTGAATCTGGATATCCTGGGCGCCAAAAAGCAGGATGCACTCCCCAGGCCCGTCATCCCGCCCGGCGCGGCCGGCTTCCTGATAGTAAGCTTCCATATTCTTAGGGAGATTGTAATGGATTACATAACGCACGTTGGATTTATCGATACCCATGCCGAAGGCGTTTGTGGCCACCATGATCCGGATATCATCGTAAAGAAACTGGTCCTGACCGGCAGCCCGCTCCCTGTCACTGAGCCCGGCATGGTACCTGCCCGCCGCAAAACCCTTTTTACACAAAAACTCATAAATATGATCCACTTCTTTGCGGGTTGCCGCGTAAATGATCCCGGCCTGGTCCTTCCTTTTAGCCAGAAAGGAAAGTAAAAATTCTCTTTTGTTTTCACCCCGCAGCACGGAAAAAGTCAGGTTTTCCCGGTCAAACCCCGTTACAACACTTTTGGGGTTCATTAAACCGAGCATATTGATAATATCCCGGCGCACCTCAGGAGTGGCCGTCGCTGTAAAGGCCGCCACCACCGGCCGGTGCGGCAGTTCCTTGATAAACGGCGCGATGGAGCGGTAACTGGGCCGGAAGTCATGGCCCCACTGGGAGACACAGTGAGCTTCATCCACTGCCAGCAGGGAAACCGGCAAAGCGCGGATACAGTTAACAAACCGGGCTGATTCCAGCCTTTCGGGCGCCACGTAGAGCAGTTTATACTGTCCCCGGGCAGCCTGGTTGATCCGCCCTTCCACCTCAGCAAAGCTCAAACTGCTGTTGATGAAGGTACCCGGTATCCCCAGGCTGTCCAGGGCATCCACCTGGTCCTTCATCAGGGATATAAGGGGGGAAAACACCAGGGTCAGTCCCTGAAAAAGCAGCGCAGGCAGCTGGTAACAGACAGACTTGCCGCCCCCTGTGGGCATGATCCCCAAAGTGTCCCTGCCCTGCAGGATGCTTTCGATAATCTGCTCCTGACCTTTTTTAAAGGAGGAGTAACCAAAATGTTCCTTTAGAATAGCTCTTGCTCTTTGTAACATTGCTTAAGTGCTCCTAAAATAGTTCAACGGCGCTTACACCTGTTTTTTCATTCAGTGTATTGGGGTTCTCTAAGGAATTGCGCCCTTCCTCCCGAACACAGGAAAATTTCCGGTGACAGCTGGTAAAAATACTGCTACATCCATAATAAGTTTAATTAAGCGCTCCACAGTCCGGCGATGCAGAAAATCGCCCAGGTACTCTTAGTATGTAATTTCCTTAATTTTACCTTGCCATTATATAGCAGCATCCATCAACGGCACAGAAAAGGAAATAATTAAGTATAACGGCCCCTCACATTATTTACACCTTGCTTCTGCCTTCTTCTCATCCAATAAGGCTTTGGCCTGTAATTCAAAAAATTTCTTTATTTCATCCCAGGTTGCACTTTTTTTGAGCATAATTATCTTGTCTCTTGCTTTCTCAGCGTCTTCAAAATAGGTTAGGCTCAAAATTAAGTGCTTAATATTAATTTGCCACTGAGCGTACTTTTTTTCGTAAAGCTTGAAGATATCCTTAAGTGGTATCGACTTGCTGATAAAAAAAAGATCAATAAAATCTTTTTTACTTCCCCGGCTCCCCACTGTGTCAAGTTTGATTGGCGCCAGATCCGGCAAATCTGCGATAAGGCAGCCATGGTAGTTGATTGGTGGAGAAACAAGAAGTGGCGCGTAATAGAGAAAGCTTACCTTTACTCCATTAAAAATGCCATGCAGAGTATGATCTTCTATACCGGTAACAATGAACTCCCCCGTTTTATACAATTCATTCCGCAGCAAAAGTGCATCAAAGTCTTGCGGTGTAAAAAAATCGAAGTCTTCAGAAATCCGGTGGCCAAGATGGAGCGCCACGGCGGTACCGCCGGCCAGGTAAAAATTTTGTAAACCCTTTAGCTGCACTAGACGTTCCAGGACTTCGAGCCTACCCTGTGGGAGGGCTGCCGCAAACATTTCAAATCACCTTCTTTCAGGCCGAAATAAGACTTCCAAAAAAGGCCTGTTTTGCGGGAAAGAGATCGGCTGTTTTTGACTATTTTCAAAAGGAGTTGGCTGTTATAATGATTCAGCATCCAAAAAAAACTCCTGTCATCACTGTGCTCCAAAAGCCTTTCAACGATAAAATACTGATCTGCTTCGGTATCCAGAGCGTGAAAGTCCACATCCCAAAAAAAAGGCCTGGTGTATTCGGGTGGAGATGACATTGTGGTCACTCCTTTTAAAGTATATTTTTAGCATGTAGTTNNCTTCCGCATTGAAATGAGTTTTACGGAAGAAATGGAAAGGGTATTCGAAACCGATAATATCGACCTGGTAGTCCACCAGAATGACTATGTCCCGTGCCGTATTTAATTCAACAGCCATTTCTTACCTGCATCCCCTCCATAATCATTGCCATAGATCACTGGCGCCAACCCATCAGGAAATATTGTTTACCCGCAAGGTATCATCCAGTATTATTCTTCACCGGGGATTCCAAATAGTGATTGCAGCCAGTTTTGCCGTCAGTGCAGAACCCCGGCTAAGGATGTGATCTTCCAGCACCATATGTTTACTTTACTACGCAGAAGGTGATTTATAGATTTCTAACACATTCCACTCCTCACCAAAAAGCAGCCGGTTAGGGCTGCTTGAGACCAGGGTGATTTATTAAAGCATTTTGGATAATTTGAGAAAAGTTTACATTTTCTTTTTCCGCGATAGAGTTTAGCCAG
>DBRJ01000027.1:0-76257 GCA_002305915.1 Pelotomaculum sp. UBA1371
CCGGCGGGGGGAGAGCTCACAGCAATCTCCAACCATTCCAAGTAAAAGACTCCTTATCTTTGGACTCAGCCCATGAAGGCGTCCTTCATTTTTTCAAAAAAACTCTTGTCCCCGGCCTGTCCCTTTCCCTGTACCGACTCGCCGTTGTCAAGACGGGCAAACTCCCGGAGTAATTCCTTCTGTTTTTCGCTAAGCTTGCCGGGAATCATTACCTTAATCCGGACATGCTGGTCGCCCCTGCCAAAACCACTTAGATGGGGAACACCCTTTCCTCTGATCCTGAAAACGGTCCCCGGTTGAGTACCCTCGGGTATCTTTAATTTTTCCTTCCCTTCCAGGGTTGGGACATCGATCTCATCGCCCAGAGCCGCCTGGACAAATGAAAGCGGTATTTCACAAATCAAGTCATCGCCCTCACGCCTGAAAAGCTTGTGCTGCTTAACGTGGATATAAACATAAAGATCACCCGGGGGACCTCCCCTGGTCCCGGCCTCTCCCTCACCTGCGAGGCGGAGCCGGGAACCGTTGTCCACACCGGGCGGCACTTTGACCTTAATACTGCGCGTTTTGCGCACAGAACCGGCGCCGCGGCAGGTCGGGCAAGGTTTCTCGATAACCTGACCGGTGCCCCGGCAGCGATCACAGGTCCGGGACTGGACAATACGTCCAAAGGGTGTACTCTGGGTAAACTGCACCTGGCCGGTCCCCGCACAGGCCAGACAGGTTTTGGGCTTGCTTCCGGCAGCGGCCCCGCTGCCGCCGCAGGTGCCGCAAGTCTCAACCCGGGGTACCTTCACTTCCCGCTCCAAACCAAAGGCAGCTTCCTCTAAACTAATTTCCATGTCTGTCCGGATATCCTGACCCCTTTCCGGACCGGTGCGCCTGCGAGTGCGTCCGCCGCCGCCGAAGAACATCTCAAAGATATCCCCCAGCCCGCCGAAATCACCGAAACCCTCAAACCCGCCGAATCCCTGCCCGTCTGCACCTGCATGGCCAAAACGATCATAGCCGGCCCTTTTTTCAGGATCGCTCAAAACAACATAGGCCTCGCTGATTTCCTTGAACTTTGCTTCGGCATCCTTGTCACCCGGGTTGGCGTCAGGGTGATACTTGCGGGCCAGCTTCCGGTAAGCCTTTTTAATCTCATCGGACGTCGCGTTCCGGGAAACGCCCAGCACTTCATAATAGTCTCTCTTATCCATCTGCCACACCTCTCTAAACTACAACAAAGGAAAGGGGAACCTTCATTCCCCTCTAAAAGGATATCACAGTATGGTTTTGAATAAAAGCCAAAGTCACTTTCTATTTATCATCTTTTACTTCGAAATCGGCATCTACAACATTGTCTTTGGGAGCCTCTCCACCAGCCTGACCGTCCCCGGGAGCACCAGTTCCGGGCTGTTGTTCCTGGCCGGTTTTCTGGTACATCGTCGCTGTCAGTTCGTAGAGCGGTCCGGTGACAGCCTCCAATTTGGCCTTGATTGTTTCAATGACACCGCCTTTTACGGCTTCCTTGAGTTCGTCGGTAGCCCTTTGCAGCTTCTCAACAGCAGCAGGGTCGGCTTTGTCCTTGAAATCCTTAATTGTTTTTTCAGCCTGGTAAACCATACTATCGGCCTGGTTGCGGATCTCCACCTCTTCCTTGCGTTTGCTGTCTTCGGAGGCGTGTCTTTCCGCTTCCTTGACCATTCTATCGATTTCCTGATCACTCAAGTTGGTACTGGCGGTAATGGTCATACTCTGCTCTTTACCCGTGCCCATATCCTTTGCCGCAACGTTTACGATTCCGTTCACGTCGATATCAAATTTAACTTCAATTTGCGGCACCCCCCTTGGCGCAGGCGGAATACCGGTGAGGGTAAACCGGCCCAGGGTTTTGTTGTCACCGGCCATGGACCGCTCACCCTGGAGCACGTGAATTTCCACGGTAGTCTGGCCATCTGCCGCAGTAGAGAAGATCTGGCTTTTGGATGTGGGGATGGTGGTGTTCCGTTCAATCAATTTCGTAAACACACCGCCAAGGGTTTCAATCCCAAGGGAAAGGGGCGTTACATCCAGCAGCAGAACATCCTTTACCTCTCCGGCCAGCACCCCGGCCTGAATGGCTGCACCGATGGCAACGCACTCATCGGGGTTGATTCCCTTATGGGGTTCTTTACCCAGGAACTTACGGATGGCCTCCTGTACCGAGGGCATGCGGGTTGCGCCGCCCACAAGTAATATTTTGTGAATATCTTTAGGCTGCAAACCTGCATCGGAAAGCGCCTGGCGGGTGGGTCCCATAGTCTTCTCAATCAGGTCGGCTGTCATTTCATCAAACTTGGCCCGGGTGAGATTGATGTCCAGGTGCTTGGGGCCGTTGGCGTCCGCAGAAATGAAGGGCAGGTTGATATTGGTCGTGGCCACCCCTGACAGTTCGATCTTTGCTTTTTCAGCAGCCTCGTTCAACCGCTGCATGGCCATTTTGTCATTGCGCAGGTCGATCCCGGTATCCTTTTTAAACTCGGTGACCAGGTAATCTACGACCCTCTGATCAAAATCATCACCGCCCAGGCGGTTGTTGCCGCTGGTGGCTCTAACCTCGAACACGCCGTCGCCAAGATCGAGGATGGATACATCAAAAGTACCCCCTCCCAGATCGTATACCAGAACCGTCTGTTCTTCGCCCTTCTCCAGTCCGTAGGCCAGGGCAGCCGCTGTGGGCTCGTTGATGATCCGCAGCACCTCGAGGCCGGCGATTCTACCGGCGTCCTTGGTGGCCTGGCGCTGGGAATCGCTGAAATAGGCAGGAACGGTAATGACCGCTTTATCCACTTTTCCGCCCAGGTAGGCTTCAGCATCAGCCTTTAATTTCTGGAGAATCATTGCGGAGATCTCTTGTGGAGTATAATTCTTGCCCTCAATGTTTTCTCTATGGTCCGTACCCATGTAGCGCTTAATTGAACTGACGGTCCGGTCCGGGTTACTCACAGCCTGCCTTTTGGCCACCTGGCCCACAAGCCGCTCTCCGGTCTTGGAGAACCCCACAACAGAAGGTGTGGTTCTGGCCCCTTCAGCATTGGGGATGACCACCGCCTCGCCGCCCTCCATAACAGCTACACAGGAGTTTGTCGTGCCAAGGTCAATTCCTATTACTTTAGACATTTTATTCGACCTCCTGAACTAAGTTTCATGTTGCTTACAAGGATTTAGTAACTTTAACCATAGACGGCCGGATAACTTTATCTTTCAGAACGTACCCGCGCCTAAGTTCTTCAATAATAGTGTTTTCGGGGTATTCTTCAGACTCCTCCCGGAATACAGCCTCGTGTTTAACCGGGTCAAAGGGCTCTCCGACGGCCGGAATAGCTTCTACTCCTTCCAGGGATAATACATCTTGAAACTGCCGGTAAATCATTTCTACACCGGATTTATAATCTTTAAGCGAATCACCCTCAGCCTCCAGGGCCCGCTCGAAATTATCCAGCACCGGCAGCAACTTCAGCACCAGCTGCTCCGACGCATATTTACACAGATCTTCTTTTTCCTGGCGGGTTCTTCTCCGGAAATTCTCATAATCAGCCTGCAGTCTGGCCAGACGGTTATAGAAGTCCTCCGCCCTGTTCTTCTGCTCCTCCAGCTGTTTTTGAAGAATGGATAAATCATCTCCTCCCGGCTCTTCAACTGCTTCCTTTAAAGTCTCCTCATACTCCCGCCCTGCCTGGACCTGAGTCACCGGGTCCTGGTTTTTTCCGGCTGCAGAGTCACTGTTGTTTAAAAAAATCTCATTATCCCCGGTTTTTTTAGTGTGGTTGTTTTTATCCTCAATGTTCACGCCGGTCACCTCACTTAAACCTTGAAAGTATCATTTGAAGAGTCCGCTTTATCTTCCCTTTTCTTGATAATTGTATCAATTCTTAAAATGGCCTCGGCCACTTCGCCAGCCGCCTTCAGCGCATAAACCTTCACACTGGCGGGATCGACAATTCCGTTTTCGTACATATCCGCAACCTCTCCGGAGTCACAATCCACAGCCAGAGAATTTTTGCCTGTTTCTGTCTGGGCTGCAATCACATCGCCCATCTTTTCCAGAGGATTGAAACCCGCGTTGGCTACGATCTGGGCCATGGGTCTCTTCAAAGCTTCCACAACGCACTCCACACCATAGGCAGCCATGCCCCGGATGCCTTCCCGCACTTTCTCCACCTCACGGGCTACCCACATCTCCAGAGAACCACCCCCGGGCACAACTCCACTCCTGATTGCCGCTTGAACCGAGGCTGCCGCATCCTTGGCAATGCGCTCCCTTTCACCCACCACTTCGGACGTCGCAGCGCCCACCAGTACGGTGGCCATGGGCTTGCCTTTACCTCCGAGAACCCACACCTGTTCGAGTTTTTCATCGTTATAAACCCGGTCGGCGCTCCCCAGGTACCGTTCTAGTTCGGCTACGGGCCTCTTCAGCCCGGTGCGCTTGATCATTCTGGCGCCGGTGTGCTCAGCTGCCTTACGCAGTTCTTTATTGGCAACTCTCTGGATAACCATGACACCCTCGTCAGTCAATATTTCTTCAGCGGGATCTGCAACCCCACGGTCGGCCAGGACCAAACCTACGCCCAGATCCAGGATTTTTTTCAGGTTATCCTTAAACTCCTCCTGAAGCTTTAAATACCGGGTAAAGCCGGCCTCTGTTCCCAGGGCCTCATCGTCAATTTCCTCGGGTTCCAGGGCATCATCAATGACCAGAACCTTGACCCTCTCCAATTCCTGGGGCATCTGCCGGTTCATCCGTTCCTTATTAATAATTACTCCCATAAAAACCTGATTCTCCGCACCTTCCTCGGCGACAATAGAATCAGAAAACTTAAAGAATCTGTCTTTCAGCTTTTCCTCCCCAATCAGCACCGCCGCCCGGGTTACCAGGTCGGCAATATCGGCGTGGCCCCGGCCGGCTACCAGGGCTACCTGGCGGACCAGCGGATCATCCAGGCCTTTGATGGGCCGGGACTGCTCCTGCATTACTTCCAGCGCCCTTTTCAAGCCGGTACGCAGACCCTCAATAACCCTGGCCACAGGCACGCCTTTGGCCACCTGCTCCACCCCGGAACTGACCAGGACCCCGGCCATTACTGTGGCCGTGGTTGTCCCGTCACCCACCTCGGCCTGTTGAGCCTTGGCAATATTAATCAACATTCTGGCCGCGGGATGGTTTGCCTCCATCATGGTCAGAATAGTTACCCCGTCGTTAGTGATAACCACTTCGCCAAACTTATCAACCAGCATGGTGTCCAAACCTTTGGGGCCCAGTGTCCCTTCCACTGCGCTGGCAATAGCCCGGATGGCGTTGGAGTTGGTCATCAGCGCGGCCAGACTCTCATCTACTTCGGACCCGGTCGTCGCTTCCCTCTTCAAACTCAAATACGGTTCCCCCTCATTTTCCCGGGCCAAAAATCATTCGCTCCATAGCCCGGGAAAGATTCCTTGTCATGGATTCAACAATGCTTACAACTTTAGCGTATTCCATTCGAGTAGGCCCAAGTACCCCGATAGATCCCACCTGCTTGCCGCAAATAGAATAGGGAGCGGTAATCATACTACACTCTTTGATCTCCCGGTGCTTGATTTCATCACCGATGCGTACAGTTACGCCCCCGGTATCCCCCTGATTGGAGAGCAGTTCACACAACATTTTTTCCTGCTCGATAATACTGAGCAGGGTTTTAACCTTTTCAATATTGTGAAACTCCGGCTGGTTTAACATATTAAATACCCCGCCGAGGTAAATTTTATCCTCGTTCCTCAACATCAGGCTTTCCTGAAGCAGATCCATAGCGAGGTCCAGGATATGTTTGTGCCTGGCCAGCTCAAGGTAGATTTCCTTCAACAGAGTAACTTTGATACTCTCAATTGTCAATCCCTGGAGCTTGGCGTTCAAGACCCCGGATATTGTCTCCATATCAGCGGAAGTAATGCTTTCAGGCACTTCGATAACCCTGTGGTGCAGCGTCCCGTTATCCATCACCACAATCACCATAGCCTGGGAAGGGCGCATGGATATAAGCTGGATGTGTTTAAAGCTGCCGGCTCCTATCTGTGGAGACATGATTATGGAAGCATACTGGGTGAGGTGAGACAGGAGCTGTCCCGCCTTTTGAATAACCTGGCCTACATCCCTCACTTTTTTCTCAAACTGGCGCCTAATCAAGTCCTCTTGTTCTGCCGAAAGCTCTTTCCTCTGCATTAAATAATCCACGTAATAACGATAACCCTGCTGTGACGGAATGCGACCGGCAGAAGTATGGGGCTGCTCAATGTAACCCTGTTCCTCCAGGTCCGCCATCTCGTTCCGGATGGTGGCCGGACTCACTCCGAGCCTGTATTTTTTGGCAATGGTCCGGGAACCAACCGGCTCTGCTGTAGCAATGAAGTCCTGGACTATAGCCATAAGCACTTTTTGCTTGCGGTCATCCATTTTCATGCCGGCCCCCCCTTTTTGTTAGCACTCTATGTTGCTGAGTGCTAATATACTGTTAAATAAAAAATAGCACCAACTACATCTATTGTCAAGAGAAACAGCTTAAAGGTTTGTCAAAACCAGTTTTTTTTAGCAATGGTCCGTGTTTCAAAACTCAAACGAATTCACGGAAAACCCGGTTGGCTAACGGCAGTCCCTTTACCGAGAGTCGCAGGCAACCGTCCCGGGCCTCAATCAACCCCTGCTCTAAAAGCCGGGCGATTTGAATGCTGTAAACATCTTCAGCCCGCTTCCCGAAACGCCGGTTAAACATATTCAGATCAATGCCCCGGAGCAGTCTCAATCCAAGAAACATGAATTCCGACATAGCCATCTTCTCTGATAATACTTCCCTATCCTTTACGGGATATTCTCCCCGGAAAACCTTTTCAAAATACAAATTCAAAGAGGTCTCGTTGGCAAAACGCTCACCCCGGAAGCAGGAATGGGCGCCTGCTCCGATGCCCAGATAAGGACGGTTCAGCCAGTATTTTAAATTGTGAGCGGACCACCTGCCCGGTCTGGCAAAATTTGATATCTCGTAATGTTCATAATAATGACCTGTGAGAAAGTCAATTGCGGTCCTGTACATGGATAACTCCAGTTCCTCCGGACAGGCTGCCAGTTTACCCAGGGTTACCGCCCGCTCCAGGGGTGTCCCCGCTTCCAGCTGGAGCCCGTACACGGAAATGTGTTCCGGGGACAGCTCCACGGCACGGCCCAGTGTTTCCAGCCAGTTCCCGGCAGACTGACCTGGAATACCAAAAATCAAGTCTATATTTACATTTTGAAAGCCTGCTTTCCTGGCTGCCTGCACTGCTTCCAATGCCGCCCGGGCATCATGAATGCGCCCGAGCATTTTTAAAAGTCCGTCCTGGAAAGACTGGACACCGATGCTCAGGCGATTAACACCTGCTGCAGCTAATTGGGTCAGTCCTTCCCGGCCGATAGTTCCCGGGTTTGCCTCCACTGTTATTTCGCAGTCCGGCAACAGCTTGAAAACACAACCCACATCTTCAATCATGGCTGCAAGCCCGTCTGCCGGCAGGCAGGTGGGGGTTCCGCCCCCAACAAACAGGCTGGACACTTTCCGCTCTTCAGTGGACAGGATTTTCCCGTACAGGCGCATTTCCCGCCGGACGGCCTGCAAGTAAGTCTGTGCATCCGAAGGATGATAGGGGTATGAGGTAAAATCACAGTACAGGCATTTTCTAACACAGAAAGGGACGTGGATGTATAGGCCAATGGTCATTGTTCTCCAGCACTCCTTGGGTTCGAACCCGGTACTTAAAAAACGATTTCCATTCAATTATCCATCTTTTACCGGAGCTTCTTCAATTCCACCATTAGAGAATGCTTTTTTCTTTCATCCTGAAGCCAGGCCTTTACCTCTTTCCAGACTTCGTTGCAGGGATTATCCGCACTTTTACCCACCACCGCCCTTATCGCCAGGTCAACTCGCTTTCGCTCTTCCCTGGTTTCAGGGGCTATACCAAGTTCACCAAGAAGGGGCTTCAAATGGCGTAAATAGCAACTCACCGGCTCCGCCTCCTTCCCTGTCTGTCATATATAAACATAAACAATCGCCATTTAAACAATTATCTTTAGTCCTCAGCGCTTAAAACAGCCATGAAGGCTTCCTGGGGAATCTCCACACTTCCCACCTGTTTCATCCGTTTTTTTCCTTCCTTTTGCTTTTCCAGGAGCTTGCGCTTACGGGTAATGTCACCGCCGTAACATTTGGCCAGGACATCTTTGCGCACCGCCTTGACCGTTTCCCTGGCAATAACTTTGTTGCCGATGGCGGCCTGGATGGAAATCTCAAACATCTGACGGGGAATCAGTCCCCGCAGCTTTTCCACAAAATACCGCCCCCTGTAGTAGGCCTTGTCCCTGTGGACAATGACGGAAAGGGCATCCAGGACCACTCCGGCAATTAAAATATCCAGCTTCACCAGATCAGACTGCCTGTAACCGGCTACTTCGTAGTCAAGAGAAGCGTAACCCCTGGAACGGGATTTTAACTGGTCAAAAAAATCGTAGATAATTTCACTGAGGGGGATATCGTAGCTGAGCAGAACCCGGTTAACACTCATGTACTCCATATTGGTAAAAACGCCCCGGCGCTCCTGGCAGAGTTCCATAACCGCACCAACATAATCCCTGGGCGCCATGATCGTAGCCTTGACAAAAGGTTCCTCGATATACTGAAGCTTGCCCGTGGGGGGCAGTTTGCTCGGATTTTCAATTTCAAGGATTTCCCCGGCAGTGGTGGTCACCCGGTAGACAACGTTGGGTGCCGTTGTGATCAGGCTCAAAGCATACTCGCGCTCCAGACGCTCCTGGATAATCTCCATGTGCAGCAAACCCAGAAAACCGCAGCGAAAACCAAACCCCAGCGCCTCCGAAGTCTCGGGCTCATAGATTAAAGACGCATCGTTGAGTTTGAGCTTCTCCAGGGCATCCCGCAGGTCTTCGTAATCCACCGAGTCCACGGGATAGAGGCCGCAGTAAACCATTGGAGTCACTCTACGGTAGCCGGGCAGGGAAACGGGGGAAGGTCGGGCAGCCTCCGTCACGGTGTCACCGACCTGGCAGTCCTTTACGTTTTTGATGCTGGCCGCAATAAAGCCCACTTCGCCGGTTTGCAGTTCACCCACCGTAGTAAGGGCGGGGCGGAAAATGCCCACCTCGTTGACCTCGAATTCCTTGCCCGTGGCCATCATTTTAACCTGCATGCCCTTGGACACCATACCGTCCACAACACGAATATAGGCAATCACACCTTTATAGGGATCGTAGTGGGAATCAAAAATCAGCGCCCTTAAGGGCGCCTTTGCCGCTCCGGCGGGCGGCGGAATGCTCTCCACGATGCGTTCCAGGATTTCCTCAATGCCCAGTCCGCTCTTGGCCGAGGCCAGAACCGCCCGGGACGCATCAAGACCGATGACATCCTCTATCTCCTGCTTGACCCTTTCCGGCTCCGCACTGGGCAGGTCAATCTTATTGATTACCGGAATTATTTCCAAATTATTTTCAAGAGCCAGGTAGACATTGGCCAGAGTCTGGGCCTCAATGCCCTGGGCAGCGTCCACCACCAGCAAGGCCCCTTCACAGGCGGCCAGGCTGCGTGATACTTCATAAGAAAAATCCACATGCCCCGGGGTGTCGATAAGGTTTAACTGGTATTCCCGTCCATCACCGGCCCGGTAAATCAGCCGTACGGCCTGCATTTTGATGGTTATTCCCCGTTCCCGTTCAAGGTCCATCCGATCCAGTACCTGCTCGGTCATTTCACGTCCACTCAAAGCACCCGTATACTCCAGCAATCTGTCCGCAAGGGTGGATTTTCCATGATCGATGTGAGCAATAATACAAAAATTTCTTATTCTATCCTTGTCCCACTCCATTTAAGGGTGTGCCCTCCTTACTTGTATGGCAAACAACTATATAATTATAACACCACGGGACAGGAGCCGCAATTGTTAACGTTCACCGGCCTTCCTGGTATGCAGCCGCTCCTGAAAAGATCCGGCGGCTGCCGCAGATCTGGACAAAAGATCGGAAACAAACCTGTTTCCGGCCTCCCGGAGCGTTGAACACCAGCCAGCGGTCACTTTTCCGGCTTTTGCAACAGTCGCAAGGCATTTTCCTTCCACCAGGTCCCTTTGATATTGTTTCATTAGATCTCCGGCCCGGTTTAAATCAACCGGCAGCTTCAACTCCGCCTCCTCCAGCAAAAACTCTATACGGCATGTCTGGCTTCCGCCTGCTTCCAGGTTAAAAGCCCGGACCGGAGCCGCCGGACAAACCATCCGGTTAAATTCCTTCAGGACAACACAAACCCCGGTGCTAACAGCTAAAACAAAGAAGAAGAGGGTCAGCAAATAAAAAGTGCGGTTCACAAGAATCACTCCAGTAGTTATACAGCCGAGTTTTTTACTAGTAGTATTGATAAAAACCGGTTTAACCTATACCTGTGCCATAATGTAAATTTCCCGGTTCCTGCCTGCCGTTCCAGGTCTCTTGCCAGACTGCTTCAACTCCAGGCTCTTCTCCAGGCTCTTCCGGCACAGTCGCTTCGCCGGCCAGGATATCGGCCAGGGCATCAGCCAGCAGCCGTGCGGAACGGGCCGCCTCTTCCGTTGAGTTTTCCGTGGTACCCATCTCCACCAGGACCGCCCGGGAATGCAGGAACTGGTTATAAAGCCCGTCCTTCACCCTGACCCCCAGGGAGAGCCCGGGATACATTTGGTTGATTCTTTCTGAAAGCAGGACTGCAAAGTCATAGTTTTGCCGCCAGTTCGGAAAAGGGCGGCGCGCATCGGAGCCCACAATAAAAAGAATAGGGGCTGCCGCCTGGCCGTCGATCTGGACCAGGCTCTGCTCCCTTGTTTTTCCCGAATCACGGTGAATATCCAGAACAACCTTTAACGAGGGATACCCGGCCAGCATTTCCCGGAGGGTCTTTTCTGACTCAAGATAGGACGTGTTGTAATTGGCGTCATGGATCCGGTCCGAACGCACCACTTTTATGCCGTGTTTTTCCTCCAGCGCCCCCTGCAGGGCCATGGCTACCGTAACCACCCCGCCCCGTTTTCCTTCCAACCTTTCCAACCCGTCTGTCCGGCTGTAGGTTTCACCGGTATGGGTATTGTAAATACCCACCAGGTATTCTTCCGACAGGACGGTTGTTGTCTTTACCGGGGGAACAGCGCCGGGAATAAACGCCTCTAATTGGTCCGCGGCTGGATCCGGAAGTGTTACTGCAGCAAGACAGGGGATTTGAGACTGCAGGATTACCGCCGGACTGTGGAATCTAACACCCGCAACGGAAGCAAAGGCATCCAAAAGAATTCTGGATGCCGGACGATTTGCGGTATCTCCCTCGAAACTGCCCCAGTCAAGCAGCGGAATAGCAGTTTTGAGTATTTTTTCAGGATCCCCCTGATACAGGGCCAGTACCCTGTGCGGAATATTTTCAATTGTATCCTGAAACCTTGAGCAAATAACCTCCAGAGGAATAACTCTAAAATAAAAAAGAATCACTATTGTTAAAAAAAGCGCTACCGGCAGGAACATCCGGCGGATTAAAACTGCGGATGTCTTCCTGTGGCGGCAGGTCAAAGCAGAGAACACAAAAACCCCCCCCGGCAGACTTGTACAGTAAATCCTATGCCTGCAGGGGGGGGTTTATGTGTTCATCCGTCAGCGCAGGACCGTGGGTACAAAGGCATCAATAAGTCCGATCACAAATGCGGAAATCAATGCGCCGACAAGCGTTACGGTGAGCAGGCTGGGGATAATAAATTGAGCCAGATAAATTACGACCGCAGCCGTGAGGAAGCCAACCAGACCCCTGCTCTGAGGCGATATGCGCTCCCCCAGGAGGGCCTCCGCCACATAACCGAGTACGGCAATTACGAGAGCGGCGATCAAGGCTCCTACAAAACCCCCGTGCACTACAAAACCAGGGGAAAGCCAGCTCACAACAACTAACACAAGTGCTGAAACGACAAACCTGATGATCAGTCCCAACCATTGCATCTCCAGGATCACCCCCATCTTTTTATACTAGGAATAGCTTTAACCAAAATATGAAAGGATATACCGCAAAGCCTTGCGTTTTTATCCGGTGCATGATAAAATGGTTGCCGTTGGGAGGTGAAGAACAACATGCCGAACATTAAATCATCAGCAAAAAGGGTTGAAATTACCAGGATGCGGACCCTGCGCAACACCCGGATTAAATCCGCCCTGAAGACAACAATCAGGAAGTTTGAAGAAGCCTTGAAGCAGGCTGACCCGGAAGATGCAGGCATCAAGCTTCGCAAAGCCGTGGTCGCAATAGACAAAGCTGTCACGAAAGGCGTTTTACATAAAAATGCAGCTTCCCGAAAAAAATCCCGCTTGAGCAAGCGGTTTAACAAAATACAGGGATAATTTTAAAACCACCCGGGCAGAGGGTGGTTTTTGTTCGTTTAATTACTGCAGAGCTCCAGCAAAAGTTTTTCCAAGGCAATAAAAAAGAAATCCTAATTGACAGTATCATAGGTGTCAGGCACTTTGTGATATAAGTTGATAAGTTGGTGTCAGGCACCTCAGGCAAGGCACCTCAGGCAAAATAAGTTGATAAGTTGGTGTCAGGCACCTGTAACATCCACCTGTAACAAGGGATAATCTTAAAACCACCCGGGCAGAGGGTGGTTTTTGTTCCTTTAGTTAGCGCAGAGTTCCAGCAAAAGTTTTTCCATCGCAGGATAAAACTCCTGCCGTCCGGTCTTCAGCGCCAGATCCAGTTCCGAGAGGGACTCAAAGACACAGATTAAGAAGGGCCGGTTAAACCTCCTGCACTGAATCCCTACTTTTTGGGCAACATAGGGGTGAATTTTTAATCTTGCTGGAATTTCAGCGGGGGGAAAACCCTGTCCCTGCAGCGTATGCACCTGGAGAAGGAGACGGAACTGCCTGCTGATCATGGCCAGAATCCTCAACGGGGGTTCTTTGGCTGCCAGCAGGTCCTTAATCCCTGCCAGGGCTTTCCGGCATTGTTTTTCACCTACCGCGTCCACGATGGCGAAAATGCTTTCCTCCACCCTGGGCGGACACACCATCCGGACATCCTCCAGGGTAATGAGCTCCTGCCCGGCGGTATAGCAGAACAGCTTTTCCAGTTCAGCCACCAATCGCAACAGGGAAGGCCCGGCGACATCCAGTAGGTGCTCTGCTGCTCCGGCTCCAAACTTCGTCCCTGCCGCCCTTGCCCTTTGGGCCAACCAGCGGGCCAACTCCCGCCGGTTGAGGAAGGTGAATTCCACAGCCCGGCCGCTCTTCTTGATGGCTTGATAGAGTCGTCTGCGCTTGTCCACAGGCTCACCCGTGGTAAAGACTAAACAGGTTGAAGACAGGGGTCGCTTCAAATAATCCAGCAAGGCCGCCTCCCTACCCTTTGAAACAGGCTCGTCTCCACCTTCCGCAGGGTTTCCCCCGGAAGAGCCTTTGCCGGCCTTAAAAAAGGCGGGGTTCCTGACCACTACCAGGCGCTTTCCGGCAAAAAAGGGGGGGGTTTCAGCCTTTGCCGCAATTTCCGCAGGAGTAGCCTGCTCGCCCTCAATCAGGTCGAAATTGAACTCACTCCGGCCGCCTTCAAGGAGGTATTCCTTAAAGCGCAATACAGCTTGTTCACGCAAATAGGCTTCTTCCCCGTGAAAAAGATAGACCGGGGATATGACCCCCCGCTTCAGGCTGTTTAATAGCTCAATAAAATAATCCACAAAAACTTCCCCCGTTTATTTTTCCAGCCTGGTTTTGACCGCCTCCACCTTCCCGTTCATAGTTAATTCCCGGTCACGGCGGTCATCTATGCGAATAGTAGTAACAACTCTCTGAATTCCTGCTGTAAAGGGCTGCTCGTGCATGTGCCGGGCTGCTTTCAGCACCTGATCCAGTTCGCCCTCAAGGATCGTGCCCATGGGAGTCAACTGCCAGGTAATCCCTTCAGCCCCTTGCAGCACGGACAAACACCCGGCCACATATTCACTCAGGCCGGTTGATGCTGTCCCGATGGGTACTACGCTAATTTCAACAACAGCCAGATCAATCCCTCCTTAAAAATCCTCTTTGCAAACTATAAGACGTCCAAAAACAATTTCCGCCCGGCATTTCAAACCCGGGCCTGGGCGGCATTTTCCCGGATCATTGTTTTAACCTTGGACAAAGCATTGGCATAAGCCCTGGCGCTGGCTTCAATAACGTCGCTGCTGACGCCCCTGCCGATAACCAGTCCGTTATCCCCGTAGCGCACCTTCACCGTGGCATCACCCAGGGTCTCCCGGCCCCGGCCCACCGATTTCAACATATAGTCTTCCAGGCAAACCCGCTCCCCTACCAGGAGATCAACAGCCTTAAATACAGCGTCCACCGGTCCCGTGCCACAGGCTGCTTCGGTAACCGTATCGCCATCCAGGTCCAGAGTTACGGTAGCCGTAGCCCGGGAAGCGCCGGTGGTGGTGATGGATATATTTTTAATTAAAATGCCCCTTTGCTCCACCCCTGCTTCACCCATCAGCTCGCGCAGTTCCTGATCATAAACAGCTCCCTTCGAATCCGCTGAATGTAAAAAATACTGATAAACAAGGTCCAGATCCTCCTTATTCAAGGAATAGCCCAGTTTATCCAGTCTTTGCTGTAGCGCCTGCGGGCCCAACTGGATCTGCAAAACCCCGTCGTCTTCCGGCAGGCCTACCGTATCCGGCGCAATTATTACAAAGGGCGCGTTTTCCCCGGGCCCAATCTCTCCCAGGGACGCAGGGTTCCCGGTGTAAGCATTGCTACCTACAATTGCTTTGTGAGCGGGAATAGGCACACCAGTCAGACGGGAAACCAGCCTGCTTGTAGCGGCAAGCTCCCGGGTTTTCGCCCCGCACTGGATGCCGATACTGCCCCGGCGGCTATACAGGGTCATGATAATTTCTTCCAGACAGGTATTGCCGGCCCTTTCTCCGATACCATTGATGGTGCCTTCCACCTGGCCCGCACCGGCCTTTATTCCCGCCAGGGAGTTGGCCGTAGCCATGCCCAGATCGTTATGACAGTGAACGCTAAGTACGGCGCGCTGAATATTCCGGACATTGTTCATGACGTAGGAAATCATCTCGCTGCACTCCCACGGCGTGGCGTAGCCGAGGGTGTCGGGGATATTAATTACTGTTGCCCCGGCTTCAATGACTCTTTCCAGGACTTGCACCAGAAAGGCGCGGTCACTGCGAAAAGCATCTTCTGCATAAAACTGAACTTCATCTACATATTTTTTGGCGTGCTTTACGGCAGCCACAGCAAGCTCAACAACCCGGCCGGGGGTAAGCTGCAGTTTCTTTTCCATGTATAACGGTGATACTGCTATTCCCGTGTGAATCCTGGACCGTCCGGCCTCTTTCAAGGCAGCGGCGCAACAATCTATTTCCCGCTCATTAGCCCCCGCAAAACCACAGATGACAACCCCTTTTACCTCCCGGGCAATCTTTCTGACAGCTTCAAATTCAACGGGGGAAGCAGCCGGGTAACCTGCTTCGATCACATCCACCCCGAGTTTAACAAGTTGACGGCTGATCTCCAGTTTTTCATTAACATTCAAATTTATTCCGAGGGACTTTTGTCCGTCCCTCAGCGAGGTATCCAATAAGCTTAACCTGCGCACCCTGTCTTTACCTCCTTGAATTTGAAGAAATGAACAATTCCCCTTCAACATCGCGCAGACGGCCGGACACAAAGCATCAGGCGCCTGCTACAGGCAATACAACAAAAAAACCCTTCGCCTCAATTTCTGAGACGAAAGGCCTGTCTTCCGCGGTACCACTCAACTTAACGGCCTTGTGGCCGTTCCCTTTGCGGATACGGGATGCTTCATAAATGATCCGATATCCCCTTCCTTTTAACGGTGGAAGCATCCGTCCGGGCCTACTTTCCATTGGATTTCGGTCGGCTACTCCAGGGAGAGTTCAACATCTGCCCTCGACCGCTTTGCACCAAACAGCGGCTCTCTGAACCAGGCTTTAAACAATAACGCCTACTATTCCCTGTCATTGTCATTTTTAAAGATATTCAATACACAAATGGATTTTACCAATCCTGTGACCTGCTGTCAATAGTGATTTTCGCAACTAGACTGTGAGTTCCTCCAGCCGGTCCAGCAGTTGGCCAAACAACCGGAGTGCGTCCTGCACCGGCCGGGGTGTGGAAAGGTCGACGCCTGCTGTTTTCAACAGGTTCAGGGGATAGTCGGATCCGCCTTTCTTTAAAAAGGTGATGTAGTTGGCAAGCGCAGGTTCGCCCTGGGTTAAAATAAGCCGGGTAATAGCCGTCGCAGCGGAAAAACCGGTAGCGTATTTATAAACATAAAAGGCCGAGTAAAAGTGCGGAATTCTGGCCCATTCAAGGGCGATATCTTGATCAACAACCACTGCGGGCCCGTGGTAATCAATATTCAACCGGTAGTACAGCTCATTCAAAGAATCAGGCGTGAGCGCTTCCCCGGCCTCGGCCCTTTCGTGAATTATCTTCTCGAATTCGGCAAACATGGTCTGGCGGAACACGGTCCCGCGGAATTGCTCCAAATAGTGATTGAGCAGGTAAAGCTGTTTATCCCGCTGGCCAACTGTCCTTAGCAGGTGGTCCATCAGCAGGGACTCATTAACAGTAGAAGCCACCTCCGCCGTAAAAATTTTATAGTGGGCGTAAATATAGGGCTGCTCAGTATGCGAGTAGTAAGAATGCATGGCGTGCCCCAGTTCATGGGCCAGAGTAAAAACGTTGCTCAGATTATTCTGGTAGTTCATTAAAACATAGGGGTGGACGCCGTAGGGACCCCAGGAGTAAGCGCCGCTGGATTTGCCCCTGCTTTCATACAGATCTATCCAGCCAGATTCAAGTCCCTTTGACATGGTTTCCACGTAGGACCTGCCCAGAGGGGACAGTCCCTCCCGGACTATACCGACGGCTTCAGGATAAGAAATTTCCCACGTAATATCCTTTACTACGGGTACATACAAATCGTACATATGTAGTTCATCGACTCCCAGAAGCCTTTTGCGCAGGGCTGTATAACGATGCATCAGGCCCAGGTGGTCCCGCACCGTGTGGATTAGGTTATCGTAAACCTCCGGAGGGATGTTGTCCTCAAAAAGCGAAGCCTGCAGGGCAGAGGGGTGCTTGCGCACCCGGGCGTAAAAAATATCCCTTTTGACGCTGCCGTTAAGCGTAGCGGCAATTGTGTTCTTAAGCCCGCGATAGGAACTATAGAAGGCCTTGAAGGCATCCTTGCGCATTCTGCGGTCGTTGCTTTCCAGAAACCGGGTGTACCGGCCGTGGGTAATTTCCACTTCCTTTCCTGTTTCGTCCAGGATCGTTGGAAAGGAAATATCGGCATTGTTAAGCATCCTGAAAATAGAATCCGAAGCCTGGATTGCTTCACCTGCCAGGGCAATAATCTGTTCCTCAGCCGGGGAAAGGACATGTTCTTTTTGCCGGATCAATTCCTCCAGAACAAAATCATAAAGGGCGAGACCGCTTTCTTCACGGCGGTAGCGTTCCAAAACCTCTTCCGGCAGGGCCAGGATTTCGGGCGCCAGAAAGGAAAGAGCCGCCTGTACCCGCGCGGAAAGGCTTTCCGCCCTGTCCGTCAAGGCCTGGTAGACCGGGTTGGTATTATCCTCGTCACGCCGCATCCGCGCATAAACAAAGACCTTTTCAATCAATTCCCGCAAACGGGCGTCCAGTTCCAGCGCTTCCAGCAGGGTTCCGGCCGACAAGCCCAACCTCCCCCGGAAAGTCTCCACCTCAGACACCATAGCCTGGATCTGTTGAAAGTCTTTTTCCCATTCTTCATTGCTGGGATAAATATCCTCCAGTCTCCATTTGAATTCATCCGGTATCTCGTGCCGGCCGGGTAGACTGCCTTTTCCATCCATAAAAACACGCCTCCTAAAACCTGGATAACGATAGTAATTTGTAACTTATGGCCTCAGATACTGCAACATAGTAAACTTTCCAGTATGAATTCAGGCCGTCTGGATATTCTATTTTTGAGGTGATGCAATTGGAGAAATGGCCATGTTTTGATTGTCGGCATTTTGACACCTTTGACAGCTACGAAGAGGACGAATTAAGCTGCAAAATCGGCCGGGCAGTCACTCATTTGAATTGCGATTTCAGGGAACCGTTTTCAATTGAATCCTGTAGTTCCGGCCAACAAGGAGGTTGATTATGCTCCATGCCGGGAAAAGAGCAAAGCTTCAGTAATCCTGATAACAGGTGCCCTCTCTTCGATATATTTTCCAATCCGGAAGAATCTCAATCAGAAGATCCGGAAATCGAAAGAACGTAGGCGCAAAAAGGTTATTAGTCCCGGTGGCGCCGGGACTATTTTTTATATCTGGGCGTGCACCGTCCTTATAAAAAACACGCGCCCCACCTGAATAATGCCTTAACCATTAAACCGGAGTGCAGAAATCACGGAACAACTAGATTTTTTTCTCGCCAAGGTGCTTCATTAAAGCCTGGTGGTATTCTTCCAGCACCCCCAGAGTAACCTTAATATTATCGTTAATCATCTCATTTATAATCCTGTTGGTCTTTGTTGGGGCATCCATATCAGGATTACTGTGCATAAGATCATTCAGCCTTTTGTTCGTTTCCTGTACAACACTGCAACCGATCCGGCTAAAAGCTTCTCTAAAATCAAACTCCAAGGTTTTTCACCCCCTCTCCGGGCAGGGGACCCTTAAAAAGATTTTTTCAATCAGGTCACCTGTGTACAGGTTAACAGGAAAGAAGAGTTAAATCAAGGAAGTATTTAACAGAAGCAGGTTTCAATTTGAACAAAATATTAAATTAAACCTATATCTCGACAAAAAACAATTTATATTTATTATCCGCGGGATTAAGAAAAAGCTATGAACAGTTGGCAACTGCCGCTACAGCATCTGCAAACTGACTGTTATAAAGGTCCGCATAGAAACCGCCCCTGGCAAGGAGTTCATTATGGTTGCCCTTTTCAACAATCCTGCCCTTATCCATTACCAGAATTAAATCCGCACCTCTAATTGTGGACAATCTATGGGCGATAACAAAGCTTGTTCTTCCTTTCATCAAGTTGGCCATCGCTTTTTGAATAGCCGCCTCCGTCCTGGTGTCAACGCTGCTGGTGGCCTCGTCCAGAATGAGAATTGCCGGTTCGGCCAGGATCGCCCGGGCAATGGTCAAAAGCTGCTTCTGACCCTGAGAAATATTAGAGGCATCCTCATTGAGGACGGTATCGTAACCATCGGGCAGGGCTTTGATAAAGTGGTCGGCGTGCGCTGCCTGCGCCGCCCGGACTATCTCCTCAAAGGTGGCATCTTCCCTGCCGTAGGCTATGTTTGCCCTGACCGTGCCGTTAAAAAGCCAGGTTTCCTGAAGTACCATACCGAAAATACCGCGTAGCGCCTCTCTCTTCAACTCCCTGATCTCAACGCCGTCAATGGTAATTTTACCGGCGCTTATTTCATAAAATCGCATCAGCAGATTGACAAGAGTAGTTTTACCCGCGCCCGTAGGTCCTACAATGGCAACAGTCTGTCCCTGTTTGACGTCGATATTCATATTCTCAATTAGAGTAGCTCCTTCTTGATAACCAAACTTCACATTGTGAAAGCACACCTGTCCCTTCGGGGATTCGATTATCCCGGCGTCATCGTTGTCGGGAATTTCCTCATCTTCATCCAGAAGTTCAAAAACCCGCTCTGCTGAAGCCACTGTGGACTGGATAATATTGGCGATATTGGCCGTTTGAGTTATGGGATGGGTGAGGTGTCTCGAGTAATGGATCATAGCCTGAACATCACCGATTTCCAGGGTTTTTTTGGTGACAAGAATTCCTCCGGCCACACAGACGAATACATATCCGGCATTGTTGATCAGCTGCATCAGGGGCATGATCATACCGGAGATAAACTGCGACCTCCAGCTCACCCCGTAGAGTCTTTCATTAATCTGTTCGAACTGGTTGATTGACTCGGCCTCATGCCCAAAAGCCTTTATGATCTGATGCCCGGCATACATCTCCTCTACATGACCGTTGAGTATACCGAGTTCCTTCCACTGTTCTTTAAAGTATCTCTGGGAACGGGATATGATTGCCCTTGTCCCGATAAGACAAAGGGGTATCGTTACAACGCAAATAATCGTCATAAAAGGGCTTATAGACAGCATCATAATGATAATGCCGGCAAGGGAGAACACGGCTGTAATCAACTGGGTAAGACTTTGCTGCAGTGTGCTGCCGATATTATCGATATCGTTGGTGACCCGGCTCAAGATCTCTCCGTGGGCGTGTGAATCATAGAATTTTAAAGGCAAGCGGGAGATCTTGACGTCCACATGCTTACGTAAGTCATAAGCGGTTTTTTGTGCTATACCCGCCATGAGGTACTGCTGAACATAACCAAAGCAGGAGCTGAGCAGGTAAAGGGCTGCCAGAATCAGAACAATCTGCCGGATATACTGAAAATCTATGCCGGCTCCGGGAACATTGTTCATTTTCAGCATCAGCCCTTCGAAGAGCCTGGTTGTGGCCTTGCCCATGATTACGGGACTGAAAATATTAAAAACCGTGCTTAAGGCAGCAAGGAGAAATACAAAAAGAATCTGGTATTTACATGGCCGCAAATAGCCGGTCAGCCTTTTCAGCGTACCTTTAAAATCCCTGGCCTTTTCAATGGGCATAGCCATGGGAGGACCTCCCCGGTGGCCTCTCCCGCCACCCGTTCCAGAGCCGGACCCCCTTAAGTTTTCTCCGGAGGAATTTGACTTTCCGTGCTTTTCAATCATGCAATTTCCCCCCCGGATAGCTGTGAGGAGACAATCTCCCGGTACACCCTGCAGCTTTCGATCAATTCTTTATGTCTGCCAATCCCGGCAACTTCACCTTCATCCAAAACGATAATCCGGTCCGCGCCCATAATGGTGCAGACCCTCTGGGATACAATCAATACGCAGGCTCCGGCCGTTTCCTTTTTAAGGGCCCTGCGTAGCCCGGCCTCAGTCTTGTAGTCGAGGGCCGAGAAGCTGTCATCGAAAATGTAGATTTCAGGTTTTCCGGCCAGCGCCCGGGCAATGGAAAGCCGCTGCTTCTGACCGCCGGAAATGTTTGTGCCGCCCCGGGTGATAGAAGAATTAAAGCCTTCCTTCAAGCCGGAGATAAACCCGGTTGCCTGGGCAATATCTGCAGCACGCCGGACTTCCTCATCCGTGGCATCCCGCTTGCCGTATCTGATATTATCGGCTATGGTCCCCGTAAAGAGCACAGCTTTTTGCGGAACCAGACCAATTTTAGCCCTCAGGTCCCTTTGAGTCATCTCCCGGATATCCACACCGTTAATCATAATGCTCCCGCTGCAGACATCGTAAAAACGCGGGATCAAGTTGATCAGAGTTGTCTTGCCCGCCCCGGTGCCGCCGATAATCGCTGTTACTTCGCCGGATTTGGCTTTAAAAGATACATTACGAAGAGCGGGTTTTTCAGCACCGGGATAGCTGAAGGTAACATTTTTAAATTCCACCAGACCGCCCCTGCCGCCGTCCCTGGCCTGCACCCCGTCCCGAATGGACGGCGTGGTATCAAGAATCTCATTAATTCTATCCGCTGAAGCTGCGGCGCGGGGTATCATCACAAAAAGCATAGAGGCCATCAGCAGCGAAAACATAATCTGCATGGCATATTGCAGAAATGCCATCAAAGCGCCCACCTGCATATATCCGGCATCAATGCGGATCCCGCCGAACCAGATAATCGCCACGGCAGTCAGATTCATCACCAGCATCAAAACCGGCATCAAAGTAGCCATCATCCGGTGAACCCTTACAGCAGTGGCGGTCAAATCAAGGTTTGCTTCGTTAAAACGCTTCCGCTCATAATCAGTGCGGTTAAAGGCGCGGATTACTCTAACACCGCTGAGATTCTCCCGCAGGATCAGGTTAATCCTGTCAATTTTGCCCTGCATCGCTTTAAATAACGGTAAGCTTTTCCCGGTAATGATAGCAATAATCACAGCCAGTACCGGAACGGCAACAACCAGAACCAACGACAGTGTCGGGTCCATAGAAACCGCCATGATCACACCGCCGGCGCACATAACCGGCGCACTGACGAAAATACGCAGCATCATCAGGGTTAACATTTGGACCTGGGTGACATCGTTTGTGGTTCTGGTAATGAGGGAAGGTGTTCCAATCCTGTCGAATTCCTGAAGCGAAAAATTCTCCACATGGGAAAAAATCTTACTGCGCAAAATCTTGCCGAAACCGGATGAGGTCCTGGCTGCAAAATACCCTGAAGAAACCGCGCAGAAAGCGCAGCATCCGGCAACAAGCAGCATAACCCCGCCGGTTCTCGTAATGTAATCGATATCCCCGTTTACAATACCTTTATCAACAATCTTAGACATTAAATTAGGTAAATATAATTCAAAGAGCGACTGGAGCAGAACAAGGGTTAAAACGCAAGCTACCTGAAATGAGTATGGTTTTAAAAACCTGATCAGTCTAAGCAAATTTCCATCATCTCCATAATAATTCGCTGTGTTTCAGGCCGGCCGGGGTTCTCCGGCGCCAGTGCACTTTTTCGAATTGTAAAAAGGAATCCATCAGCCGCGGGGAAATCCCGCTAACATTGTTATTCAAGAATGAGCCCCCTCAACTTAGTTTAGTATCTAAATTATTTAGCTAACTAAATATAATTCCGGACTTTAACCCTGTCAATAGAAGATTATAAGTTATGCTGAACCAGGGATCAAAAAGCAACAGCCGCTCCGGATTGGGCGGCCTTCATCATAATATCGTTAGTAAAACAAACGTATTAGTTTTGGATTATGATTGGGGAGACGGCTGCAAACAGAAAAAAATACTGTGCAACTTTTCCATTCCGTCAATCAACCTGGGACCGGGCCTGCAAATGGTATGGCAGGGTATGGGATAAACCCTGTGCTCCCGGAATGCTGTGGTCTGCTCCCACTCCCCATTGGTGAGATCGTCCAGTGTTCTCTGACAGATGGGTTTGGCAGCAACGCAACCCAGGCATCTCGGGGGTTGCCTCTCCCCTTTTTCTACACCGCAAAACACAACCACTTCAGGATCGAAGGCGACGATTTGCTCCGGTGACACTTTTACGTAGGGCTCCTGCGTCTGAAAAGCCATCAGGCGCGCGCCGGCTCTTTGCAGAGCGTCATATTGAAAGGAACCGGGTCCGGGTGTAATTAGAGGATCAGTGCTCATCAGGCGAAAAACTCTGGGCCTTTTCCGGCCGGTAGCGCGTCTAAGCTGCTTCGCCCTCTCCCTCAAGCTGTTGATCCGCTCTCCCCCGGCATCTCCAACACAGCAGAGCTGCGCGATTTTGTCCATAACCCAAAAAATATCCTCCACGCTGACAGGAGTGTAGGCCAATACTTCGAGCCCGGCGCTGCGCAACTCCATTGCGCATGACCCGTGCAGAACCGCGTCCGCCAGGACCAGGTCCGGCTTAAGGGAAAGGATCCTGGCCGGCAGGGGCCGGCCGAATGCGCCCACCTTAGCCCTGGTTCTAGCTTCCCCGGGAAAATCACAATGCTCCGTTACCCCGGCCAGCCGAGCTCCCAGGCCCAGGAAGTACACAATTTCTGTAAATGAAGGCACTAAAGATACTATTCTTCGCGCTCCGCTCATAACCTAAGCCCCCTAAAACTACCAAAAGGCAGCGAAATCCTAATAATTCGGCTTTTGCGCTTCAGCTCCCTGCGGGATTATTTATTAGAGGATTTTATGCAGTAGATAAACATTGATATTGATTGCCGCCGGATATCCACTCGCGCCCCAGGCTACTCACAGGCGAACATTAACGTAAGTCAGGCAATAAGGAAACTCGGAAAGCTTTTGTTCTATCCTGAAACCCGCCCGCTCAATCATTCCGTCAACTACCCAGTCAAAGGAACTGTACTCGTCGCGTATATGTAAAATTGTTTCTTCAGCCATATCCTGACCGGCCTTTTCGCGCATCCCCTTAACCCATTTGTCAAATTCGCTTTGGTACGATTCAACCGGGAAAGAAAACACCACGTCGAAGAGATACAGCTTGCCCCCCGGTTTGAGCATATTGTAGATGCGCTTAAGGGCAACGGCCTTCCAGAAATCCGGCAGGTGGTGCAGCGCAGCGACGGAGACAATCGCATCCACAGGGGCTTCTTTGTGTTCATAGGTCAGGAAACCGGCGCAATGTGTTTCAATATTATTCAGACCGGCTGCCCTGGCCTTTTCCGCGCACCTGTCCAGCATGGCCCGGGAAATATCCACGGCATAGACCTTCCGGCAGATCCTGGCCGCCGGGATGGCGAAGGCGCCGGTGCCGCAGCCCAGGTCAATTACCCTATGCCCCGGTTGTAAGTCCAGCCGCTGCATCACCAGCCGGGCGTCTTTTTCATAATCACGGATTTTTGCATGGTGGTTGTCATATTCAGCAGCAATTGCCGTATCGTTGTAATCCACACCGGCCTTTGCCCACTCGTTATACAGCCAGGAAGGCACCGCCCTTTTAGTAGCCATAATTACATACACCTTGCCCCAACCATATTATTTCTTATGTATTATAGAGCACTTTAAAAATCCCTTTACTGATTACCGAAAAGCGAGATTCTCTGAAGCCATTCTTATTTTAATGACAAAACAGGTTGTAAATGTTGCCACTTGATTCAGTTTAAAATATATCATCATTTTTTTTCACCGGACATTCATTGGAGAAAAGGGCAAAAATTCCGTCTCGGGATAAACTCTATAACCTTACCAGGCGAAGAGAGCCCCGGCAACAGAAGTGAACAGCCGCTTCAGCCAGGCAGCAAAATCTGACAAGCTGTAAATTTAGTTTATCTGCATTTTAAGATTTATGATTCCATCGAAAAGTTTAGCGAGGACAGGCGCAAGGAGTTTCTGGCCAGGGCAGTTGGCGGTTTATAAGGTAACCGTACAAACAAGGGCAGGATGAACACAGATAAGTGAGAGTCAAGGCATGCCTTGACTTTCTATTTGCAGAGAAGCACAGGGAAGCAGGGGTCCGGTTCTTCTGCTTCCCTTTTGAATTATTATTGTAAGCTAAATACCACAATCAAAAGCATTTTGAATTGCTTGACAGCATTCAAAGCATGGGGAATTCCGGCCGGCATTACAATAGTTTCTCCTTTTTTAAGGTTAAATTTTTCTCCCCCAACAGTGATTTCCGCTTGACCGTCAAGCAGGTAAACAAGAGCATCGCCACTGGAAGAATGTGAACTGATTTCTTCCCCTTCATCAAAAGCGAATAATGTAATACTTACAGGCTTCCCTTGGGCCAGTGTTCTACTAACCACTTGTCCCTTCTGATATTCAACCAGTGAGGCCATTTCCAAAACTTTGGAAAAATCTATATTCTTGATAAAATGTTGTGTTATTTTGATAACCTCCTCATTAATATTTACTTGCGAAATTAACCGGGGATTACTGCAGCCGATGTACCGGTGGTTTAATTATTAAATTCTTCCCGGCACATTTACGCTGGGCTACTTTATCCTGGCTTTCTGTCTCATATCTATTTAACTACCTTTTATACTCACCACCCCTTCATATGAATTCTGATCAGGGTATATTTTTAACATCTTAAGTAATCCAGGTCCGTAGCCATCTAAAATCAATCCGGATAAGCATTAAAACTTTTAATATGATGTACCTTGAACGCAGGTGTTTATTCCTGCTTCAACCCCCTTAATCTCAATATTAACATCATTAATTACTCTTCTAAATGATTTAACAGGTTGAAGCTAAAGATTAGGCTAACAGGTGGCCGGTTTCCTGCCTTCAACTATGGCCACTACACCGCCGCACAAGTTGAGATAGCGCGTTTCAAGCAATCCGGCTTCGGCAAAGATACCGGCCAACTCCTTTTGATGCACAAAACCCTTGGCCGAATTAAAAAGATACTTATAGGCCTTTTTATTGCCGGAGCACAGCTTACCCATTGCGGGAATTACCCTGTTAAAACACAACCAGTAAAACTCCCTGAAAACCGGTATTTCCGGCTGGGCCATGTCCAGTGATACCACCTTTCCTCCCGGTTTGACAACCCGGACCATTTCCTGAACCACTTTAAAAATATCGGGGACATTGCGCAACCCCCATCCCACGGTGGCGCAGTGAAAAGTATTGTCTTCAAAGGGCAGGTCCATGGCGTCCCCCTTGATAAACTGGATGCTGTCCCTTAACTCAAAGTCCCTTATGTTTTGCCGGGCGACTTCCAACATGTTTTCGGAAAAGTCCAGTCCCGTTATTTTTCCCGCCGGACCTGCAGCCCGTGCCTGTTCTATTGTCAGCTTACCGGTACCGCAGCAGACATCCAGACCTGTGCCGCCCTTTGGCAATTCTGCGCGTTTTACTGCCAGCCTGCGCCAGGACTTGTCCAAACCAAAGGTCATAAGCGTATTCATCAAGTCGTAGTTCCTGGCTATGGAATTAAATGTATCTTGAACATACTTTGCCTTTCTCTCTTTAGCGGGTAAATTAACCAAAAAACTGTCCTCCAAATATACAATAAGCTAATCAGGTAGGAGAAAGTGACCGGGATCCCTGGTCTTATTCTTTTATTATTTGTATATTTGAACACCGGCCGTTCAATTCCCTGCCACAACCGTTTTGAAAGGATTTTAATTGATCAAATTCTTGAGCTAACATTACAACTCTTTCTTAGAAGGCCGCTACGATAAAACCCGGTAAACCCCGGAATAAAAAGAAGCAAGAGTTATATCTCCCTTACTTCCCCATGTTACCCCTCTGAACAATAAAACATCCCTCTCTTTTTGCAGCAAAACATCACTCTTTTTTCAGGCCGGGTAAAGGGATCAGAGTGCGAAAGAGGGTTCTTTAACAACAGACGCCAATATTTCCCTGGCATGTTCTTCCTTTTCTGGTTCTCCACTGACAGCGAGGCGTATTGAGCCTTCTGCACCACAAACTCCGCCCGCTGCTACAAGTTCGGCGGTTGCGCCGGTTAGCAGCGATACGGCTTCGATTTCACTGACAACCTCACCTGAAACAGGCAGGAGTCTTGGTCCTCCAGCTCCCGGCATGTTGAGCCTGGCAGCCAGCTTCTCCAGATTGCCTGGGACCCGCTTTTCCAGGCCCACTGGCAACAGCAGGCGTACCCGCCTTCCTATAACAGCCTGCAAAGCAGCCAGAATTGTGCCGCCACGGGGATCGGCGATAAGTATAGCAGCCCGCCTGTTCAACAAATCTAAAGCATTTGCCCCCTTCAGGATAACATCACCTTCCTTCAGGTCGTCTACAACATCGAAAATGGTTTTCCCCTGCTGCCATTCACCCCTGGTAATCACTACATCACCGGGGAATCCTGCCTCATCGGGAATCCTGCCCGTGTCCGTGGAGGGCATCCCGGGAGGGAGGGTTATGCCGCGGAAAAAGCGCCGGCGGTTAAATTTCTCCAATTGGCCGGAGGGCGCCAGGAGTTCCTCAGCAATATAACCATTTGTGGTTCCAGCGATAATGACAATAGTCCCTGAGCGGAGGGCCGTTTGAACGGCGGGATGAGCCGCTACCGCCCTGGCAATTAACTTTTTACCCGCAGCTACAGTAAGAACGACCTGAAACATGATCTTCCCCTTTCTTTTTCTATATTATTTTTCTAATATGTAATGATATTTTCGCTTTCCGAAGCAAGCAGCAAGGGGGCAAAAAAGCAAGGGGACGGTTCTCCCGCTTCCTTTTGGCTCACAACATAGCACAAACCTGAACAGTTCCAACAGTTCCCACAGTCAGCCGTAACACTTCTCATGGAAAGGTGCTGAATATTTGTTATTCCCGGACAATACCTGATTTCCTTTTTTACTTGTGTATTTCATAACAGATTATGATTACCTGGCCTGCCAATAAATTCCTGTTGAGGGTTGTTTGTGCTGATTGGCAGGTTTCCTTCTGGTTGATTTATTTAACCGTAATCAACCACCAATCCATTGTTATATTGGATGAAAATCCGTACAATTATAAATGAGGTGGTCATAGCCAGATGAAAGAAATCAATATTGCAAAGATGCTTGTTAGAAAACGCAGGGAAAAAGGCATTACCCAGGAAGAACTTGCTGCCTATATCGGTGTTTCTAAAGCATCTGTTTCAAAATGGGAAACAGGGCAGAGCTATCCCGACATCACCTTCCTTCCGCAACTGGCAGCTTATTTCAATATCAGCATTGACGAATTGATGAGTTACGCGCCGCAGTTGACGAAAGAGGAGATCAAAAAACTATACCACCGTTTGTCAGCCGCCTTTGCTGCCCGACCCTTTGACGATGTCATGGGAGAATGCCGGAGAATAATTAAAAAATACTATTCCTGTTTTCCGCTGCTGCTGCAGATGGCAGTATTGCTGACCAATCATCATATGCTCGCAGAAGATAAGAAAATGCAGGAAGCTATATTAAAAGAAGCGGTTGAGTTATGCATAAGAATTAGAACGGAAAGTAAAGACCTGTGGCTCTCCAGGGATGCAACTTCTTTGGCAGCAGTTTGTTATCTTATGTTGCAGCAGCCGCAGGAGGTTTTAAATTTACTTGGGGAATCAATACGACCGGTTTCAACAGACTACGGGATTGTGGCCCAAGCATATCAGATCATGGGGAATGTAATAAAGGCAAAAGAAGTAATGCAAATCGGCATGTATCAGCATCTGCTTGCCCTGATTGGGGCCACGCCGTCCTATTTGCTGCTGAATGCCGGCAACAGCAAGGTAACCGGGGAAATTTTACACCGGGCTTTATCTGTTGCGGCAGTCTATGATTTGGAACACTTACATCCGAACGTTATGGCCCAGATCTATCTTAGCGCAGCACAGGTATACAGCTTACAGGGTAATACTGAAAAATCCCTTGACATGTTACAGAAATATGCAAAAATCTGCACCACCGGCTTCTTCCCCTTTTCGTTGCACGGAGATTCTTTCTTTGACGCAATTGAAGGCTGGTTTGCAGAGTTCGACCTGGGTACCAGTCCCCCGCGGAATGAAAAGGTAATCAAAGAAAGCATGCTGCAGGGTGTCCTGTCAAATCCGGCCTTTGCAGCTTTTGCAGAACAACCACGCTATAAAAGCATCATTGAAACATTAAAAAACAACCTGGGGGAGAAAAAATAAGTGAATAATGTGCTACAAATCTTAAAAACCTAATTGGGGAGGAAAACAAATGAATGAAGTAATGCAAATTTTACAGACGGACAGTCCTCTATTCTATCTATTAATTGCCTGGGCAGTTGTCTGGAAAGGCATAGCCCTCTGGCATGCCGCCCGCAACAGGCAACTGGTCTGGTATATCGCACTTTTAATAGTTAACACCGTCGGGATCCTTGAAATAATCTACCTTGTTTTCTTCAGAAGAAAAAGTAAGGGCGTTGCTCTGTAATCATTTCCTGTTTCATCCGGAAGCCTGCCCGGATCAGTGGCAGGCTTTCGGGGTGGGAGGGTTATATCGCAAAAAACACCGGCGGTCAAATCATTTTAATTGACTGGAAGGGACGGGAGTTTACCGGCAACGCAACCCCTTGCAGTTCCCGCTATAATGAGAATAGCCCCCGTAAAGATAATCCCCGCCTGGCAACTTCGCCCCCCTTGAACAGGCTTGCCCAAGTCCGGCAAAGACAGGTTCTGTTCTGCCCCAAAGACTCCTTGTTTTAAAACGCCGGAAATTCCGGGGTTTTCAAAAATCCGTAAATCCTCTCCATATTAATACAATTCCCAATTTAAACTCACTAAACCAGGCAAAGCTGAATAGATTACAAGCATCAAATTATAAAATGAGGCAGGATAAGTGAGCCGAAAAAAGAGCATTTTCTGTATTCTGCTGTTTTTACTGTTGTTAATTACTGCTCTCCGGATTGATTTTTCGGCTTTGGGCCTGATCAAAAACAGGATCAGCCGGGATCCTGCAACCCCGGAATCCCGGGAGCCGGCTGAAAGCAAAGGTGAAAACTTGCAAGCGCCGCCCCCGCCGGGAAGCACGAAGCTGCCCCGGCTCACAGAACCCTGGAATATCTTAGTGGTGGGCATTGATAAGGCCAGCTCCATCGGCGGCTATATCCGGCCCAAACCATGGCGCGCCGATGTAATTATTATCGCCCGCGTAGACCCGGACAGGCACCGGGTAAGTCTTCTCTCTGTTCCCCGGGATACAAGAGTTAGCATACCCGGTCACGGTACGGAAAAAATCGCCCATGCCCATGCTTATGGTGAAATGCCTCTGACAATAACAACGGTGGAAAAACTCCTCGGAATTAAGCTGGATCATTATGTGAGCATAGATTTTGCCGCCTTTGCAAGGATGGTAGATGTTTTAGGCGGTATTGAAATTGATATCCAAAAGGAGTTAAAAACAAAACACTTTCATTATATTCCGGGCAGGCAAATCCTGAACGGAAAGCAGGCATATGAATACGTTACCAGCCGGGATGAGCCCATGGCCGATCTGGCCCGCATCGATAGACAACAACAGCTTTTGCAGGCCCTGCTGACAAAGGTAAGGAATCAAGCGGGTATCCTGGATTATGCAGGTATATACCTGGAGTTTAAAAAAAGCTCGGAGACTTCCCTAGCTTTAAAAGATATGCTTAAACTGGCCTTATTTGTCCGGGATTTGAAACCTGATGAGATGCAAGTGTATAAATTGCCGGGCAGGCCTGAATATATAAACGGGATCAGTTACTATATTGCAGACCCTGACAGCTTGCAAAAACTGAGCATGGAAGTGTTCCCCGAAAAAGGCGGGAATAAACCAGCTGGTTGATGCCGCATTCTCCTACTATGCCGGTGTTAATTGACAGGTGACCTTCAGGTTGAATATTACTCCAGATCCTCCGGGTAATCAACCCTTTGCTTGTATTATCTTCTAATGTATTGTGGTTCTTTGCCGCGGCAACAACCTGAGCTTACCTCCGCTATTCATTGCCCTGTTTGGCCGGTCTTTTTGCCTTAACCGGTATGTTTTTCAGGGGAATCAATAAGTGGGAAAAGCGGCCTGACGCCGCTTTTCCCTTTTATTCTTAGTACAGCTACCAATAAAAGCCGGGTGCCGGGTACCAAAGAGGGGCTTTAACATTTCAGCAAAACTACCCTGCAGCCCGGACAGATCTTATTCTTATTCGACACCCAATCTATCGTACAGAATATACGCCCTTCTTGCCTTGAGATCGTAAACGACGGCTAAGTGTATTTTACTTTTTTGGCCATTATTTCTTTATTAGGCATTACCCCAGGATCCTGTCACATTGCCTGGTCCTGATGTGTTATGTTATTAGAGGTTCTTTATTTCAAGTTCAAAAGAAAAGGAGGTTTGCGCCTGAGCAGCGGAGAAATGTATCTAAAATACTTGAACAGGGGTGATCATTTGAAAAGGAAGTTTATTCTTACACTGGCATTTGTACTGTTACTGGCATTCGCGACGGTTCCTGCCTTTGCTTCTGAAAACGTCCAACTGCAGGTGAACGGGGATGCGGTGTCGCCGCCCTGCGTGTCCCTTGTGGACAGCGTCAGCATGATTCCCCTGGACACTTACGCCGGTCTTGCCGGCGCCGATGTCCAGTGGACCTCGGACAGCGAATTTGTCATTACGGAAAACGGTGTGAACTTAAGCATGACCCTGGGGAAAAAGGAAGCGTCACTGGACGGCGTCGACCTGACACTGCCCCTGGAACCGTTTAAAACAAATGACGGCGCTTTTATCCCCCTCCGGGCTGTGAGCGAAGCCTTTGGCTTTGTGGTGGACTGGGACGGGGAGCAACGGCTGGTTACACTGACCCGCAGCGAAACCAGGGACGGCATGACGGTGTCCGATTTGCTGGCCAAGTCGACAGAGGCAAGCAAAGCCTATAACACTTACGCCATGGAAGGCCTCTTCAAGATTGACATGGACGTAAGGGCGGACGGGGAAGCTGTTGGGGAAGCCCCCCAAAATATGACCTCGAAATTAACCGGCCAGATTCAAAACGAACCCTTCTCTGTATATATGAAACAAACGATAGATTCCAATATTGTCGATCCGGAGACCGGAGAAAAAATCCCGGAAATGGTTATGGAAACATTCATGAACCAGGAAAAAATGTATATGAAGCTGCCTGAGCAGGAGGACTGGCTCGTGCAGGATCTGCCCTTCTCCCCGGAATTCTGGAAACAACAGCAGGATATCCAGTCGGACCCCCTGAAGGCTGCCGAACTGATGAAGGAAATGGGCATATTTTTGAACTACGGGAACGATGTGACTGTAAATGATACGGATTATTATGTCGTCAACGCCACCCTGGACATGGACAAATTTAAAGAAGGATATCAACAGATATTACAGCAGGTTATGCAGGGAATGTCCCAGGATCCAGCTTCAGAAAGCCCTGAGGACATGCAGAAACAATTAATGGAAGTATTTGAAAATGCCTTAATTGATTACAGCTACTCCGTCCTGATTAACAAGGAAACGCTAATCAGCGACATTATCTACTTTGACGCCCAGCTGCAACTGACCATGGAGATTCCCCGGGATGAAGAGCCGGATGTTAGCGAGCCCCAGGAGTTTAAGATGAACATGAAAATGAAGGGTGACTTCACCATCACCGACCTCGGCGGCCCCTTTAAAGCCCCGGTTGTCAGTAACGCCAAAAAATTAGAAACACCGGAATTAGAAACACCGGAATTAGAAACACCGGAATTAGAAACACCGCCCGCTTCCAATAACGAATAAGTTTAATGAATCCTGTCCGGCCTGGACCAGGTATACCTTGAACAATATGGCAAGCCCTTTTCCTATTATCGGGAATAAGGGCTTTTGCAACCGCACATCACCATCATGTTGAAATTCTCCCACTTGTGCTTGAAAATCTTTCGGCTGTCATTTAACTGACACTGGTCACGCACATAATTAATATGTCCCAAACCACAGGGACCGAATAATGCCCTCAACAAAAATAACCGGCCCGAAAACCGGTTATTTTTTGTCCCCGGAAGACCAGGAGCTTGAGCTGAAGGTTGCAGGGGAAACGGGATCAGGGTCCTGGCCCGGGCTGTATTTTTCCGCAGGCCGTTCAAGGGGCGCAACAACCGAATTTGATCGTAAAAGCGGATAAAATTCATTCCCATTGTTGACAATGCCGATTTCACAGTTATAGGACCGGCCCGGCTCAACCCCGGAAAAGTAGTGGCTCCTTTTGGACAGGTCGAGATCCGTAGTGCAGTACGGCCCCCGGCCCTGTGCATTTAACCTGATCTGTACCCCTTTTTTCTCACTGAATACATTTTTCAGACCCGGGGACAATTCCCAGTAAGCGTAAAGTACCCTCGGGCTTTGCACCAGCAAATGCATCGCGTTTTCATTGTAGTCATGTGGTAAAGGAATTTGTCCGTAATTTTTATCCACTTAAGATCCCCCCTTTTGTAATAAGTAATTGGACAAAGGCAGGGAATATCCTCCAGGAGTGGATAATTTATTATATTTTGTTTGTGAATTTAACCCGGCCGGTCAAGGTATTGGACGGCATTCAGCGCCGCTACCTGTCCCTCGCCTGCAGCCTTGGCCAACTGGTAGGGTTTTCCGGTGCAGTCACCGGCCGCGTAAACACCGGGGATATTCGTTTTATAATCGTGGTCCACCCGGATATGGTTGTCCTCTAAAACAAGTCCCTCCAGGAGACGGTCCGGTAAATACGTATCCCTGTAAATAAAGAATCCCTGCACGGGCAGTTCCCGGCCTTCCAGCTGAATTAGTGAAAGGAAATCATTTCCTTTCACAGCCAGCACCTGGTCGTGTATGACCTCGATCCCCGGCTTCAGCCCGTCAACGTCACTCCTTTGACCGGCGCCGGCAATAAAGTAAACTTTGCGGCAAAAGGCTGCCAGGTAATTGGCCTCTTCCACAGCCCCGGAGGCACCGGCAAACACCGCCACATCCTTGTCTTTGAATAAAGGCCCGTCACAGGTGGCACAATAGCTTATTCCTTTGCCGGTAAACTCCCGCTCTCCTTTGAACAGTTCATTTACAGTTACACCTGTGGCGATAATCACGGCCCCGGCTTGATAAGCCTTTTTCCCGGCCTGTACAGAGAAGACGCCGCCGTTGCCCGGGCTAACTGACTCAACTTTAACCTGTTGGATAGGGATGTCCAGTAAGCGGGCATGCTCAAGAAACTTTTCCCTCAACTCGCTTCCCCTAATTTCCGGAAGCCCGAGGTAATTGCTGACCAGGGGTGACTTTTGCAATTTTGGCGTGCAGAGTTCCCCTCCCAACAGGATTACTGACTTTTTCCTGACCCGGGCGTTGACTGCAGCAGAGAGCCCGGCCGGGCCGCAGCCGATAACGGCAAGGTCATAATTCTCCTTATCCATTTTTTAAACTCCCTTTTTTCTATTAAGTATTCCCCATGATAATTGGCTGTATTTAGAGGATTGATTTGCAGAAGGCCTGGAAGTTGGTTTAGAATATTGAAGAAGACATCGAAGGGAAGTGATTTAATGTACTGGAACGAACAGGGCGGAGCAAACACCGAAGCAACTATTGCTGCAGCCTTGAAAAGAGCCGGAGAACTGGGCGTGAAACACCTTGTGGTGGCTTCCTGCTCCGGAAAATCAGCGGCTTTATTCCTGGAGCAAAACCATGAATTGGAAATTATCTGCGTCACCCACCAGGTGGGCTTTTACAAACCCGGCGAAGATGAACTAACAGCAGAAACTAGAATCCGGCTTACTGAAGGGGGAATCCGGGTTTTGACGACAACCCACCTCATGGCCGGTCTGGACAGGGCCTGCAGGATTAAATTCGGAGGGGTATACCCGGCTGAAATTGTGGCAAGTGCCTTGAGAATTCTGGGGCAGGGCCTGAAAGTTTGCGTGGAGGTCAGCGTCATGGCTTTGGATGCGGGGTTGATTCCCTCCGGAGTCGATATCATCTCCCTGGGTGGTACCGGTGAGGGTCTTGACACTGCGGCCGTAATCAGACCCGCTCATTCCCAGAACTTCTTCGATACCAGGGTCCGGGAGATAATCTGCAAACCCCGGGAGTTCTAGCCATGTTTGATTTGCAAAACATTCTTTCATTGCCGGGGCCCGGCGGGAAAACCGCCGGGTCCGGTTAAACACGCTTGACAAGTAAGCAATTTATCCCCTCTATTTTACCGGTCCTGCTAATTTATTTACGGGATTACTTTTGTTAAGGGGTATTCGATAATGTCCTGGGCGCCGGCCTTTTTCAACAGGGGAATCAGTTCCCTCACCAGCTTTTCTTCCAGAATTGTTTCCACGGCCAGCCAGTCGCTCTGAACCAGTTGAGCGACCGTTGGCTGTTTCATGGCCGGCAGCACATCCAGAAGTTCCTGCAGTTTCTCCTGCGGCACGTTCATTTTCAGGCCCACTTTGGACCGGGCCCGGAGCGCCCCCTGCAGAAGGACCGAAATGCTCTGCAGCTTTTCTCTTTTCCACGGATCCTGCCAGGCCCCTTTGTTGGCGTGGAGTTTCGTGGTTGACTGTAGCACGGTGGCAATTTCCCGCAGGTTATTGGCCTTCAGCGAACTGCCGGTTTCCGTGATGTCGGCAATGGCATCCACCAGGTGAGGCACCTTTACTTCCGTAGCACCGTAGGAGTATTCAACATAGGCCTCCACGCCGTTGCGTTTTAAGTAATTCTGGGTAACCCGCACCAGTTCCGTAGCAATTCTTTTTCCTTTCAAGTCGTAAATCGTATTGATATTACTGTCGTTGGACACCGCAATGACCAGACGGATGGGGTTCGAGGTGTTTTTGGCATAAACCAGGTCAGCCACCTCCACCACGTCCGCCTCATTTTCCATAATCCAGTCAAGGCCGCTCAAGCCGGCGTCAAGAACACCATCATTGACATAACGGGGGATTTCCTGGGCTCGCATCAGGACCACTTCCAGTTCAGGGTCGTTTACCGCCGGAAAATAAGACCGGCTGCGCACCGTCAGATTAAAACCGGCCTGTTTAAATAGTTGAAAGGTAGCCTCCTGGAGGCTGCCCTTTGGTAAACCAAGGCGCAACTTCAACAAATACTCCTCCTTTTGGAATTGGCAGGTATATTATACTGTAAAAGTATATCCTCCAGCCCCGGGGGTGTCAATACCGCAGGGAGTCTATATTCCAACGGAAAATGCTTTCAAGGAATTCTCAGTTTCTGTCCTGGAAAAATCATACCAGGGTCTGTAATCATATTAGCATCGACGATTGCCTGCACTGTTGTTCCATATCTGCCTGCTATAGTGAAAAGCGTTTCACCGGACCGGACGGTATGAATCAGACTGTTATGCCCTGAAAACACCCAAACCTGCACACCGCCGTCGGCAGTCCCCAATCCCAGGCGCCCCTCTCCACTCACAGCAAGGTCGTTTACAGGGCTGCCGGCCCGCACCGCCCAATCCGGCGCACTGTTTTCCACGGGGCTCCTGTAGCCGAAGAGATATCCCTCCGGAGTACCTGCAACCAGTGTTACCGTGCCTTCTCCTGCCAGCCTGCCCGCCGTCAGGGCGGGTATCCCGCTGCCCAGGTTATCCGAGGTAAACACCGAAGTGAGAGCGCCGTCCGCCTCTAAAATTCGCAGGAACCCGTCGCTGCCGCCCCAGGCCGGCTCTTCCCCCGGCCCTGTTCTTAAATCTCCGGCTGTCAGCGACATTACCAGGGCCGGTAGTTCCGCCAGGGCAGGTCCCTCGGCAAAGCCCCGTTCGGTAAAGATCAGCGTGAGAAGACCGGAGGAACTGTTGCGCCGGTAAGCAACCGCAACAACCGGCGTGGAATTCTCCGCTCTCCTGAAAATGGCGACCATCTGGGCCGGGCCGGGCAAAACCCTGATTGCCAGGAGCTCAAGGCGCAGTTCTGCATCTGTCTGGCCGAAGAGCCGGTAGAAAAAAAGGGACGACATACCTTCCGGAGCAGCGATGACCTCCTCCCTGCCGTCACCGTCAAGGTCCGCCAGAGCAACGTCCGCAAACCTGGCGCCGGGTTCGGGCTGAGTTTCCGCCAGATGGACAAGGGCTCCCTGGCGGCTCCCGTAGAGCACCACCCTGTCCTCCAGCCCCAGGACAATGTTTTCGGCAGCCCCGCTTGAAATTGGCAGCCCCGCGGCCAGGCTGAGGATCTGACCGCCCGCATCAACCTGGGAGCTTAGCACATACCCCGTATTTGAGGCAGTAAAAAGAGAAACCCTGGAACCGGCAGCCGCAATCAGGTCTTCCCCGGCGCCGGTCACCCTGCCCCAGTCAACCTGGACCCGGTCGTTTAACCCGAAAAGGGAGAAAACCATTTCTGCTGTTACAAGAGGCAATACCAACACCTCTTTCTTTTTTACTGAAAATGTATGCTGCCGGAATTCTTTTGTGAACAACAAAACGGCTCTAAAAAGAACCGTTTGTCGAGCAATCACTTTGCAAACTTTTTAAATTAAAGGGTTAAACCTTTAAGTGGAGCCTTGTTTCAGGATTTTTTAGAACCCCTTCACAATCTTTTGCTTTAATCAAGATAAGTTTACCATCATTTACACTTATTAAAACGCTGCTGCCTCCTCCAATACCAAGGGACTTCAACATAGAACGGGGTATTGTTACCTGCCCGTCGGGGGTTAAGCATGATAATGCTGTCATTTGTGTACCTCTCTTCTTTTCGAGTTAACCGCCGGCTAAAACCATTATAGAATAACCCTGCCTCCTTATCCAGGGTGTTTATATGAAAGGTTTTGTCACTCTTTGCCGGGCGCCCGGGGCAATTAAATACTTTGAAATACTATCAAAAATGATGTAAAATAACACCAACACTACACCTGACAGGAGTGACCCCAATGGCAATTTCCAATAAAATAAAGGATTTTTTAGCAAACGCTTCTTTTATCCGCAAGATGTTCGAGGAAGGGGAAAAACTAAGGAAAATCTACGGTCCGGAGCATGTTTATGATTATACACTGGGAAATCCCGATGTAGAACCTCCGGCTGCCTTTAAGGAAGAGTTGAAGAAACTGGCCCTTGAACCGGTGCCTGGTATGCACCGTTACATGAGCAACGCCGGTTATTCCGAGACACGCCGTGCAGTTGCAGACGCACTGGCAGACAACTCCGGCCTTCCCTTTTCTGAGAATAATATTATTATGACCTGCGGCGCCGGGGGAGCTTTGAATGTGGTGCTGAAGACGATTCTGGATCCCGGTGATGAAGTCATTCTAATTTCTCCATTTTTTGTCGAATACAAATTTTATATCGACAATCATGGCGGTTTGTTTAAAATAGCCCCCTCTGCCCGGGATTTCCAGCTTGATCTGGATTCCATCAGCGCGGCCGTCACCCCCCGGACAAGGGCGGTATTAATTAACTCACCCAATAACCCCACCGGCGTAATTTACAGCGGTGAATCCCTTACAGCCCTGGGGGCTCTGCTGGAAACAAAGGAAAAGCTCACCGGCCAACCCATCTATGTAATCTCGGATGAACCCTACGCCAAGATTGTCTATGACGGAATCAAACTCCCCAGTGTCTTCAAACAAATTAAAAACAGTATCGTTGTAACTTCGCACAGTAAGGATCTGGCCCTGCCGGGGGAACGTATCGGCTATATCGCTTTTTCACCCCGGATCGAAGACGGCGCCCTGCTTGAAGAAGGCCTGATCTTCTGTAACCGCACCCTGGGCTTCGTCAACGCACCGGCCTTGATGCAGCGGCTGGTTACCGGGCTGCAGGAGGAAAGTGTGAATATCCAGGAATACCAGGAAAAAAGGGATATTCTGTACAACAGCTTAACAGAACTGGGCTTTGAAATGATTAAACCCCGGGGGGCATTTTACCTGTTTCCAAAATCGCCGCTTCCGGACGATGTGGAATTCATCAGAAAAGCCCAAAAATACAATCTCCTCCTGGTACCCGGCAGCGGTTTCGGGAAGCCCGGCTACTTCCGGATGGCTTATTGTATTGACAAGCAGATTATTCTAAACTCACTGCCGGCTTTTAAAGCCCTGGCCGCCGAACTGGGAATGACGCGTTAAGAACAGCAAAGCCCCCGCCCTTCTGCCGGGCGGGGACTCTTTAACATAGTATCTTCCTTAATATATTAATGGCATTTTTATCAGTGATGTCTAAAGTATGGTCATAAAGAACCAGATGATCATGACGGCCTCCACCATCAGTTTGAGAACTGTCCCGCCTAAAAAACCGATAAGCGTTCCAAACCCCACCTGAAAGGCCTTATCAAAGGAACTTCTGCGGTACAGCTCTCCTGCCACCGCGCCGATGAAGGGACCGAAGATGAGTCCGAAAGGCCCGAGCAGAAGTACTCCCAATAATCCGCCCAAAATACTTCCCAGTATGGCTTCCCTGGAACCTCCATAACGTCTGGCACCCCAGATTCCCGCCAGGTAATCCACCAGAAAAATCAGCACAACCGCCAGACCCTGGCCGGCATAGAAAGTCCAGGGTAAATTTTGAAACTTAACAATAAATCCATAAACTAACATTCCCAGCCAGATCAGCGTCGCTCCCGGCAAGGCCGGCAACACCGTACCCAGCACCCCGACAGTAAAAAAAACAACTGCTATGATAATCCCGGCAATAGACATGAAGGACCTCCCCTTTAATGGGTAATATTACTTCTATTATACGACGAATAGTTTTTAGAAGATGCCCTTTTTTCGATAAACTTCCATATTTGATCACTTTTTATAATCTGCCGGGAGGAAAAAAGGATAACAAATCCCATACAGGGGCTAATCAAGGAAAATATCAGACTGAAAAAAAATACTTCCTGTTAAATATTGATTTATACCCTTTCAAGTTATACCATTAAACGGTAAATTTTTAACATGACACCGCTGGAAGCCCCCTAAAGAAAATATTTTAACAAATAATCCCGCATCTGAATCAGACATTGTTCTTGCAAAAATACGAAAAAACGCCTGCCGCCTTGAATAAGTCAAGACGCCAGGCATTTTAACCTGTCCCATAGTTCAAAGAGAACACGGAGCAGCGCTTTACCTGAATAGATAATGCAGTTTTTCTAAATTACATCATCCATGACGTTTACTTCGTGAGCCCCGCGCCTGTGAATGATTCCCTCAACCCTTCGCGCAGCGCCTCTTACATACTCGCCTGTTTTTTCACAGACTTCCGGCCTGGACCTGCCAATTTTGGAAAGGGCTAAAAAAACCAGCGCGGCCGCCCCGAAGCCGGCAATTGAGCGCAACGAAAACATTGGTATACCCCCTTGTAGGTAAATCACTGTCTCTATTTTTTCCAGGGGGGTTCAAGATCATACTTCATACTTCACAATCTGTTACTTTTCTTCCAGCTAAACTTCCTTCCCCAACACGGGGTGTGTCACGTTACAGAAACCGGCCGGCCAGGTGCACTTGAAAACACAATTACTTGTGTCGTACAGTAGAACAGGGGTGTTAAGAAAAACTGAGCTTTCCGGGGGCGTGGTTCCCCGGGTTCAAATGCGGGACCCTGGAGCAACAGCCTGGCTGGGCTCGGCAAAATAGCGGACGACCCCGGCATAAATAGCATAAGCAATCCTTTGCTGATATTCTGCATCGACCATCAATTTTTCTTCCTGTGGATTGCTGACAAAACCAATTTCAACTATAGCGCTGGGCATTTTAGCCATGCGGTTTGCAAAGTAATCAACCTGTTTGGCTGCACGGCCTGGGTTGACTAAAAACCGGTTTAACTCTTTCTGAATAGACTCCGCCAGCTTTTTTCCCTCCAGGGAACCTGGTTGCGAAAAGGTTTGGGCGCCCCCCTCCCGCCTGTCCGGAAAACTGTTAACATGGATGCTGAGAAAGAGATCCGCACCCCTCTGATTGGCTATTTCCACACGTTTGGTTAAATCCTGAACCCTGGACTGGTATAAGCTGTGGTTACCGGGATCGCTGAGATCGCGGTCGTTCTCCCGCGTCAGCAGCACCTCGGCCCCTGCCTGACGAAGAATTTCAGCCAGCTTCTTCGATACCTCAAGGACAATATCCTTCTCATAAACACCAGCTGCACCCACTGCCCCGGGATCCTCGCCCCCGTGTCCCGGATCAATCACAATCAGCTTGCCGGCAACCGCCCAGGCCAGGGTTGAAATATAGTGTTGCTCTAACCGGGCGGCCGAAAGCCTGAATCCAACAAGAACAGCCAGCACCACTGCAGCCAGGACCAGGGTAAACCTTTTACCGAACAGGCCGGCACGCGCCGAATACAAAGCCAAATAAGTTCCCACCCTTCCTTTTTTAAGAAGGGTATGCCATACCTTTTTAAAATATGTGCAGCCATTGTTTCAGAGCTTCATGTCCTTAAACAAAACTTTGACAACACGAAATAACTTCTGCCCTTTAATTAACGCCTCGCCTGAACAAATGGTCCTACAATGTACACTGCTTCCGCCCTGGCCCGGCCTCAAAATTCCGGATAATTCGCCTCTATCCGGTGTTTAATATAGTACCTGCTTTACGCCTGAACCCGGCGGTCTAAATGGAACGCCGGAGCAACCCCGGTGTATGCCAGAGGAGCCAGCGGTACAATTGCCGGTAGTCCGTATGACCCTGTAGAATTTGCAGTGATTCTGCAAAGGGTTCCCTGCTGTTAAAAAACATCCCCAGCAAAACCCTTGGGAAGTACTGGAATAGTCTGGAGATAAACAGTGCTGCCTTCAAATCAGCGCCGAAACTGTGATAACAATTTCGCTCGTAGACCCCCAGGTTCTGCCGGTTCGGAGGTACAGACCGGGAAAGCAGGGATACCGCCGCCGCGGCAGCAAGCCGGCCGGAAACAATAGCGTAGCGGATACCTTCCCCGGTAAAGGGATCCGCAAACCCGGCAGCGTCACCCGCCAGGATGATCCCGTCGTTTACTGCGGGGCGGGAAATTCCACCGAGGGGAATATGCCCCCCCCTGATTCGCCTGTCAACAACCAGCCCCTTTTCTTGCAGGAAATCCAAAAACGCAGCCCTGACAGTTTTTGTGCAGGAAGGCCAGACACCGAGTCCGGTTGAAACCCGGTTCCTCTTGGGAAATATCCAGCGGTACCCCACAGGGGTAAGCCCGTAGTAGACCTCAACACCTTCTTGCCATGGTACGTCCCGCTCTACCGTCCCGATTTCCGAACAAACACAAAAAGCCAGATCTTTCTTAAAGAAGGGTTTCCGGACAGCCCTGGCTACCGTACTGTAAACACCGTCCGCCCCGATCACAACCCGGGCGGTGTAGACACGTCCGGAGGTCCGGACGGTTACCCCGCCAGCGCCGGGATCTACGGCTATGACCTTCTCCCCCTGCTTTACTTCTGCTCCGGAAGCCTGTGCCAGGCTGACCAGCCAGAAATCAAAAATATCCCGGGATACCAACACCAGGAAATCCTGCTCAAGCTCTATTGTAATTTGTCTGGCGCCGTAGAAACCGTGAAAAACAGAACACCGCGCCTCAATGATCTCCGGGGGTATGGGAACATCCAGCAGGTTCATTGCGGCTGCTGAAATTGCCCCGGCACAAATTTTAGGTCTAGGCAGAAATTCCTTTTCCAAGAGTACGGTTTCCAGACCCCACCGGGCGCATTCCCTCGCCGCTACGGCACCGGCCGGCCCCCCGCCTACAACAATAACGTCATATTTGCCCACAAACTCACCCCCCTTTGCCGCGTCGGGCCTATTATTCCACAAAAGGAAGCAATTAAACCAAAGGAGGTTGAAGCAGGATTGTGAACCAATATCTGAAGCAACGGAACAAGACAACATCCACTAACGGCGCCAAAGGCGGAATACCAACAATAAAAGCCCCCCAGGTAAGGACTCCAGTGTTTTAATATAATCCTGCGGAAAAATCCTTGAACACTCCCCAATTGTCCCCGGACAACAAAAGCCGCCTTTACGGCGGCCATCTGGTGGAAGGCAAGAGTATCTTTGCCTGCCGGTATATTGTCAAGGGGTTTGCGGAACTGGATAATTCAGTCTTTGAGCGCATCCTGGGCAGCCAAACCGGCCTCTGCCTCTGGTAAAAACAATCTAAATCAGGATAATACTACCGAACCGGGTGCAATTATCTCTAGGCCTGTTCCATGGCCCGGCCCGGTAAACGCTTGTCACCCACCCGCCGGGTCACTTTTTCACGGTCAAAGTACTCCAGCAACGGCAGGGCATATTTACGGGAGGTCTGTAAAAGGTCCCGGATTTCACCCACTGTGATTTCACCCTTTTCCCGGAGGAGTCCTACCACCTTTTCACGGGCCTGGATCAAGACATCCCTTTGAAAATACAGGTCGTCCGCAATCTTGACCATTACACCTGTCCTCAGCAGGTACTGAAGAAGTTCCTGCCCGTAAGCCTCACTAATTCCCGCGTTCCTGCAGAGTTCAGCCCAGGAAGGCGGCAGAAAGGCAGCTTCCCTCAGGATCCCGAGAATTTTGTCAATCTGCTTCAGCTGTTCATGGCCGGGCTTGCAGTCGAAGGCCTGCAGCGCTACTGCCCGGGGGCTGACCCTGATCAGACCGTCCTTCTCCATTTCCAGCAGCAGTAATTGAAAAGCCTTATTTGGTATAGCCTGGAACTTGCGGGAACGCAGATCCTCCTTGGGATAGCCCTCCCTCAGGGGGTATTCCCGGTGGTAGGACTGGAGCAGCTTACTAATCTCAGCAGCCCAACGCCGGTAAACATCATCTGCTGCCAGGTACGTCCTTCCCTCAGCGGAGATCACTTTAACCCGGCCATCCCGTTCCAGTTCCCGGGCTGCCGCCAGAATCTCTTCCTCCTCCAGGCCGGTACCCTTTGCCACTTCGGCCGCCCCCGGCAACCCCGGCAAGCCCGGCAAATACTGGCTCAGCAGTTCAGCCGGCGTACCCCTTTCCCGGGCGGCCAGAGCATTCAGAACTTCGCTGCGAAAGCGCCTGTGTTTGCGCCCGGGCAAAGGGTCAATAACAGTGCCGCCCCCGATGGTATGCATGGGCGAATAAGAGCGGATTACAAAACGGTCACCTTTGGCTGCCACAACCGGCTCTTCCAGCTCCAGCTGGGCGTAGGCCAGGGAGCCCTGTTTCAATTCTTCCTGATCCAAAAGACGCACCCGGCCCAGCGCTTCCCGGGTTCCCAGGAAAAAGCGCACCCGGGCCCTGTTTTTCAGCGGCCTGGCTGCGCTTCTCAAGAGCAGCAGGCGCACATCAAGCCGGTGGGAAGGAGAAATGCTTTTCAGCCCGGCCACCACGCTGCCTCGCTCAATCTGGTCCATCTCCAGGCCGGCCAGGTTGACGGCCACCCTCTGGCCGGCCTCCGCCGCCTCAACCTTTTCACCGTGTACCTGCAGCGAACGCACCCTGGAAGCCAGCCCCTGGGGCTGTACTTCCACCAGGTCACCCACCTGGAGCGCTCCTGACACCAGCGTGCCGGTGACCACCGTGCCGAAGCCGGTTATGGAAAAAATCCGGTCCACAGGCAGCCTGGGCGGACCCGCTGCAACCCTGGGCCGGACTTCCCGGGTCAGGCTGTCAATCCGTTCCAGAAGCTCCGGGACACCCTGGCCTGTAACTGAAGAAACATTGACTACGGGCGCATCTTCCAGCACAGTGCCCTTTAAAAATTCCTGCACCTCTTCTTCTACCAGATCCAGCCACTCTTCATCCACCAGGTCGATCTTGGTCAGCACAACAATTCCTTTGGTAACCTGGAGCAACTGGATAATGTCCAGGTGTTCGCGGGTCTGGGGCATAACTCCCTCGTCGGCGGCGATAACCAGGAGAACAAGATCAAAGCCGCCTGCCCCCGCCAGCATATTCTTGATAAAGCGTTCGTGGCCGGGCACATCGACGATACCCGCCTTCCGCCCCCCGGGCAGGGACAGGGAGGCAAAGCCCAGCTCAATGGATATCCCGCGGTCTTTTTCTTCTTTCAGCCGGTCTGTATCAATTCCGGTCATGGCCCTGACCAGGGCTGTCTTACCGTGGTCTACATGCCCCGCTGTTCCAATAATAAGGTGTTTCATTTCATCCCTTTCCTTCGCCGAGAGCAACCGCCACCGCTTCTACCAGCTGCTGCAGTTCAGCGTCACCGATGGTCCGGACATCCAGGAGCAGCTTATCCTCCTGTACCCTGCCCATGACCGCCGGGTCACCCCGGCGCAGTTTGATTTGAAGTTCACCCGCTGACTCTTGCGCCGGACGTATCGCCACCAGCACCGAAGGAAGCTCCGCTGTGGGCATCGCTCCGCCTCCCACGGCTGAAAAACCTTTTTCCACGCAGATTTCCGCTTTTTTTCCGGCGGCCTCACGCAGCAGCTCAGCCAGCCGGGAACCCCTTTGCTGCAGGATGTCCCGGGTCCCGGTAAGCATCCTCAAGGTGGGAATTTCCCGGATGGCCCGGTCCTGATCGAGATATTCCCGCAGAGTCGCTTCCAGGGCGGCCACTGTCATCTTGTCAATCCGGACGGCCCTTGTTAACGGGTTTTTTTTCATCCTTTCAACGAGCTCTTTTCTTCCTATAATAATGCCCGCCTGGGGGCCGCCCAGGAGCTTGTCCCCGCTAAATGTGACCACATCCGGCCCGGCTTCCACCACTTCCCGTACTGTGGGTTCAGGGGGTAGTCCGTAGCCGCTGAGGTCAAACAAAAAACCACTGCCTAAATCCGACATCACGGGAAGCGAAGATGACCTGCCTATTTCAACAAGCTCGCTGATCGTTGTTTCCCGGGTAAATCCGATAATTCTGTAGTTGCTGGTATGGACATGGAGCAGCAGGGCAGTATCCGGGCTGATAGCCCTCCGGTAATCATCCGGATGAGTTTTATTTGTGGCTCCCACCTCAACCAGCCGCGCCCCGCTTTGGGCCATTACCTCCGGTACCCGGAAAGAACCCCCGATTTCAACAAGCTGGCCTCTGGATACGATTACTTCCCGGTCCCTGGCCAGTGTGCTCAACGCCAGGAGCACCGCCGCCGCATTGTTGTTCACCACCAGGACCGCCTCGGCACCCGTCAGTGATTTCAGCAGCCCTTCCAGGTGAGCATACCTGGAACCTCGCCGCCCGCTTTCCAGGTCAAGCTCGATGTTCGAGTAACGGGAAGCCACATCGTTGACAGCCTGCCTGGCCCGCTCGCTGAGGAGGGCGCGGCCCATATTTGTATGCAGCACAACCCCTGTGGCATTGATAACCGGGCGCAGGTTGGGGCGAACAGACTGCCTGACGGCCCCGAGGGTTTCCAGAACGGTTTGCTCCAGGATAAACTCTTTTCCCTTATTTTCATCTTCCGGCCTAACCCCTGCCAGGAGTCGCCGCCGCTCTTTGGCCAAAACTTCCCGGACGGCCTGGACCACGACACTGCGCGGCTGCCCTTCCAGTTCCCGGACCACCCTTTCTTCCCTGAGCACTTCGTCTACTGACGGCAGCAACCTCAGCAAATCTGTAACCACGGCTCCGATCCCTCCAAATTGTCCCAGCAGGTTTCATAATCTACTATTTTAAAATTATATGGCAGCAACACCCTAAAAGCAAGTATCGTAAGGCTTTGCTTCTTATGGGTAGGCATTTTTATAAACACTCTGCAAAGATATTGTACCATAACACTGGCGCTAAAAACCTTTGTCATAAGAGCAAGCGTTATATTATAATATAGACGAAAGGAATTAAAATCACGCGAACCGTATTAACAGCGGTTTTTATTTATTTTTTGGCCGGGCAGGATCTGGTAATGGACTTGTCATATATTTTCAATACATTACTACCATGCCTCTTTTTTGCTATCCCATTTGAACAGGAGGGTGATTTAATGATCCAAGAGGTGCGGGTTATTACCAAACAGGGAATAACCGACAGCAAGGGAGAAGAAGTCCTTTATGATATCAACTACGCCCTTGGTATCCAAAGCGTAGAAAAAGTCAGAACAGCCCGGGTTTTTCGTTTCGAAGGCATTAGCAGCGAGGATGCCGTCTACCTGGCCCAAAAACTGCTGGCCGAGGATATATTTCAAGAATATCAGATCAACGGCCCCGTCCTTGAGGATGCTGCCGTGGTACTGGAGGTCGCCTACAAACCAGGGGTGATGAACCCGGAGGCCGCATCCCTGATTAAATCGGCTGAGGACCTGGGAGTCAAGGGCCTTGTTGCCGCCGACTCCAGCTGGAGCTACGGTTTTTACGGTAAAAACATTACCGAAGCCGATCTTGACCGGATCATGAACAGCCTTCTGGTTAACGCAACGGTGGAATACGTCGTCAGGGAAAGTCCTAAAACCCTGATTATCCAGGGAACACCCGGTCGTACCGAAGTGATTCCCATCCGGAAGATGAACAACACAGAACTGCTCGACCTGAGCAGGGACAAGCTTTTTTTGAACCTGGAGGAAATGAAGGTCGTCCAGGAGTACTTTAGACGCATAGGACGTGACGCCACAGACTGTGAAATCGAGATTATCGCCCAGACCTGGTCTGAACACTGCGTCCACAAAACATTCAAGGCTAAACTGATTGTAGATGGAAAGGAGAAAAAGCCGCTTTTTAAGCGCTTGAAGGACGCCACGGAAGAAGTTGCGCACCCGTTGGTCCTGTCGGCTTTCGTGGATAACTCCGGCGTCATAGAATTTTTCGACGGCATGGCCATCTGCGGTAAAGTGGAAACGCACAACTCGCCGTCCGCCATTGAGCCCTACGGCGGTGCTATGACCGGCAGCGGCGGCGTTTTCCGGGACATCGTGGGAACTGGATTAGGGGCAAAAGTACTGGCCTCCACTGATATGTTTTGTTTTGCCCCGCCGGGGACACCCCAGGACAAGATCCCTGCCGGCTGCCTCCATCCCCACTACCTGTTGAGACGAGTGGTAGCCGGGGTAAGAGATTACGGAAACAGGATGGGCATCCCCACCAACAACGGTTCGCTTCACTTCCACCCGGACTTCCGCGCCAAGCCCACGGTTATTGTGGGCGCCTACGGCATCCTCCCGGCTGCAACCAGCCGAAAGAGCTGGCCAAAGGCAGGGGATCTGGTGGTAACCCTGGGCGGACGAACCGGGAGGGACGGCATCCATGGGGCTACGTTTTCCAGTGGGGAAATGACGGACAGAACCATGGAGGTCAATGCCAGCGCAGTTCAGATCGGCAACCCCATCGAGGAAAAACGCATGTTTGACGCCATTCTAGCTGCCAGGGACGAAGGCCTGATCCGGACCATTACCGACTGCGGCGCAGGGGGATTTGCTTCTGCGGTAGGTGAAATGGGCTCGAAAACCGGGGCGCGCATCGCCCTGGACCGGGCGCCGCTAAAGTACCCCGGCCTTGCACCCTGGGAAATCCTGCTTTCGGAGAGCCAGGAAAGAATGGTGCTGGCAGTTGACCCGGCTCACCGGGAGCGCCTACTGGAAATCTGCCGGGACTACAATGTGGAAGCCACAGTCCTGGGCGAGTTCACAGATGATCACCATTTTACCGCCACCTATGAAGGCCAAACAGTCATGGACCTGGATATGGAATTCCTGCACAACGGCCTGCCCCAGCGGGTCATGAAAGCAGCCTGGAAAAAGCCTGTCTATGCTGAGCCGGTAATCAAGGAAACGGGCGACTGGAATAAACTTTTTGCCGAGGTGCTGAGCCACCTCAACGTGTGCTCAAAAGAGCCCATTATCCGTCTGTACGACCACGGTGTGCAGGGGACAAACGCCCTCCCACCCTTTGCCGGGGTGGCTGAAGACGGGCCCAACAATGCAGCCATCATGGCCCCCATTCTCGGAAAACCTTACGGAATGATCATTTCACACGGGCTCAACCCTGTTTTAAATGTGATCCAGCCCTATTACGGAAGCCTGTGGTCAGCTGCTGAAGCAACTGCCAATGCAGTGGCCTCCGGCGCCAATCCGGAGGAGATGGCTTTAATTGACAACTTCATCTGGCCCTTCCCGGACGAAGAATCACTGGGTGCCCTTGATCTGGCGGTTGACGCCTGCGTGGACTTTTCCCGCGCCACAGGTATGCCCTTCATCTCGGGAAAAGACAGCCTTTCCAGTACCTACAGGGGAAGGGACGGGAAGGTTATCAAGATCCCCCCGGTTCTATGCATCTCTGTCTTCGGCCGGATGCCGGACGTTTCGAGGTCCGTTTCGGCGGACTTTAAAGAGTCAAACAGCCAAATTGTGCTGGTGGGACACCGGAACACAGATGAGATGGCCGGTTCAGTCTACTACGATCTCCTGGGAGCAGTGGGAAACAATCTTCCGAAAATTGATCCCGGAGCTTTGATGGAGGTTTTCAAAGCCGTTTATCGAGCCATTCACGGGGGTAAACTTCTGGCCTGCCACGATCTCAGCGAAGGCGGGCTGGCCGCCGCGCTGGCCGAAATGTGCTTCGGTGGAGGCCTTGGCGCGTCCATACGAATTACCGGGGAGCAAAAAGCCGAGTATTTCTTATTTAATGAAACAGCCGGCTGCTTTTTGGCAGAGATTCCGCACGGCGCCAACCCGGAAACAATTTTTGGGGATATCCCCTGGGCAGTCATCGGGAGAACAGTCCCGGAACCTTTGATTACAGCCGAGCAGTCGGGAGAAACTCTTTTCACCCTCAATTTGGAGGAATTAAAAGAGGCCTGGCAGCGCCCAATGAAGGAGGTCTTCCGTTCATGAAAAAACCCCTTGTATGCGTGCTCCGGACAGATGGAATCAACTGTGATGAAGAAACTTTTTACGCCTTTGAGAAAGCAGGAGCAGACTGCCGTCTGGTTCACGTAAACCAGCTCCGGAAAGGCAGCGAAAAGCTAGCCTCATACCAAATTTTGGTACTGCCCGGTGGCTTTTCCTACGGAGACGATGTTCACTCCGGCAAAATCCTGGCGGTGGAGCTGACCTCCTTTTTGAAGGAACAGCTGGAAGCCTTTGTGGAAGCCGGCAAACTCGTGCTGGGAATCTGCGACGGCTTCCAGGTGCTGGTACGGACAGGACTCTTGCCCGACCGGAACCTGGGTGTAATTAAGACCACCCTGATAGCTAACGACAGCCATTTCGAGTGCCGCTGGGTCAACCTGCTGTTGGAGCGCAGCCACTGCGTCTTTACCCGCGGGCTGGAGGGCAGCCTGATCAGCATGCAGGTCGCCCATGGGGAAGGCAAGTTTTTCACAAACCCGGCGACTTTGCAGGAAATAGAAAACCGGGGTCAGGTGGTGTTCCGTTACGCCGGCACCGACGGCCGGCCCACGGTGCTGTACCCGGCCAATCCCAACGGCTCCCTGAACGCCATTGCCGGTATCTGCGACTCAACGGGAAGAATCATGGGCATGATGCCCCATCCGGAAAGGTACGTTGAGCGTACCCAGCACCCAAACTGGCGCAGGATGCCCGCCGATACTGTTCCCCACGGACTGGCTATCTTTAAAAACGCCGTGGATTACGCCCGGCAGTTTTAATAAGGTGTATGGACAACTACCCTGAAAATAGACATTTTCTTCCTTTGTGGTGCCGCTAGCGGCATGGGGAACTACTCTAATAATAGACATTTTCTACCTCTGCTGGTGCCGCGCCAGCGGCACGGGTATCTAACAAAAAAAGACCTGCGGGTCTTTTTTTTATTTCCATTTTGTTCAATTTCTTATAAAAAGACTCTTGCATTAAATGAAGCACCCTGTAAAAACTATATTCATTATGAAAAAAGTTAAACTAATGATTAATAATCGCCCGGTAGTGGCGGAAAAAGGAACAAGCATCCTGCAGGCAGCCAGGAACGCCGGGTATGATATCCCCACGCTGTGCTACCTGGAAGGGGTAAGCGCCCCGGGGTCCTGCCGGGTCTGCCTGGTGGAGGTGGAAAGAAACGGCAACAGATCCCTCCTGGCATCCTGTGTCAGCCCCGTGGAGGAAGGGTTGAAAGTCTACACAGAATCGCCCAGGGCGCGACACGCCCGCAAGCGTGTAGTTGAACTGCTGCTCACTGAACACAAACAGGAGTGCGCCAGCTGTGTGCGGAACCTCAACTGCGAGCTCCAGAACCTGGCGGATCGCTTGCGTCTGAGAAAAATCCGTCTTGGCGGGGAGCGCATTGAACACCTTGTGGACGATAAAAACCCCTTTATTGTCAGGGACTATAACAAGTGTATCAAGTGCCGGCGTTGCGAAGCCGTCTGCAGGGAACAGGGCGTATCTGCCCTGGCGGCCCAAAACCGAAGTTTGAGAACGGTTATAGGCCCCGCTTTCAAAAAAGGCCTTGCAGAAGTTGCCTGTATTGCCTGCGGTCAGTGCGTCATGGCCTGTCCCACCGGCGCGCTGACGGAAAAAGAAAGCATTGATGAAGTCCTGCAGGCACTGGATGATCCGGATAGATTCGTCATTGTGCAGACTGCGCCCAGTATCCGGGTGACCCTGGGCGAAGCCTTCGGCCTGCCTGTGGGAACGGTGGTGACCGGTAAACTGGCTGCGGCGCTGCGGCGGCTTGGTTTTGATCGTGTCTTTTCCACCGACTTCGCAGCCGACCTTACAGTTGTGGAAGAATCCCATGAGCTTTTGGAGCGACTCAAATCGAAAAAGCGGCTGCCCCTGATTTCTTCCTGCAGTCCGGGCTGGGTCAAGTTCTGCGAGCACTACTACCCCGAGTTTTTAGACAACCTCTCAACCTGCAAGTCCCCCCAGGAAATGTTCGGAGCCCTGGCCAAGACCTACTTTGCCGAAAAAGAGGGCCTGGATCCGGCCAAAATTATTGTAGTGGGCGTAATGCCCTGTACTGCCAAGAAGTTTGAAGCAGCACGTGAGGAACTGATAACCCGGGGCCACCGGGACGTGGACTATGTCCTGACCACACGGGAACTGGCCAGAATGATCCGGCAGGCCGGGATCAAATTTGAAGATTTGCCTGATGAAGAATATGACCAGCCCTTGGGGATTGCCTCCGGCGCGGGAAACATCTTCGGCGGGTCCGGCGGCCTTACGGAAGCGGCCATGCGCACCGCCTTCGCCCTTACCAACCCCGGCGAAGCGGAACCGGTGATTCAGCTCAAGGAACTAAGGGGAACGAAGGGGATTAAAGAAGCGACCATCGATTTAAAAAAAGGAGGTAAACTGAAAGTAGCCGTGGTTCACGGAACCCGCAACGCCCGCAGGATGTTGGAAAGACTCAAGGCAGGGGAACACTTTGATTTTATCGAGATCATGGCCTGCCCCGGGGGATGCGTGGGAGGCGGGGGACAGCCTATTTTCGGAAAGCAGGATCACCGCGAACTTGCCGTGGAACACCGGCGCCAAAGGGCTGAGTCTTTATTTAAGATTGACCTGGGTAAAAAACTGAGGAAGGCCCATGAAAACCCTGCCGTTAAAAAGGTATACGAGGATTATCTCGGCCAACCCCTCAGCGCTAAGGCCAGGGCACTCCTGCATACCTCCTACACCGCCAGAGGCAAAACCCCCGGCCTGAACGTCCCGGGAGTTAAATGGAACGACGGGAGCAGAAGGCCGGCAGAAGTACCGGGCTGATTCACACCAGGCCGCCCAAAAAGAAAAGTAGCCTGACGCGTCCGCCCGAGGTATCAAAAAGAGCTCCTGCTACCTGAAGATCGGAATAAAGCAAGGTTTTGGGAGGTGTTGAAACCTGAAAAAAATACAATGGATTGTTGCCTGCAGCGCCTTTCTTCTTTACTTTCTTGCCCTAATACCAGGCAGTCAGGCGTCTCCAGGCAATACAGGCCATCTGGATCATATACAGGGGCGCACCTTGTTCCTTCAAGATCCTCATTTTACAGGCACAGATGTAATGGATCTCCAGCAGCGGCTTCAAATGCTGGGTCACTACAAAGGAGACTTAAACGGTGTCTACGACCTGGAGACAGCCCAGGCTGTGGCCTCAGCCCAGGAATTCCTGGACCTGCACCCGGACGGCACTGTCAACCTGTATACACTCCAGGCACTTGTTTCCGCCACCGACCAGAAGCTCTATGGAGAAAAAATACCGGCCATACCTGAACGGGTCAGCGTTATCATTGACATGGACAGACTGACCCTGACCCTCTTTAATGAAGGCGAGCCGTACAAGCAGTACCCGGTTGCCATGGGTAAATATGAGTCGCCTACACCCGTGGGTAACTGGGAAATCATTTCCAAATACATGAACCCTCCCGGCGTTATGGGCACACGCTGGCTGGGACTGAACATCCCCTATGGTCAATATGGTATCCATGGCACCAATAATCCCGGCAGTATCGGCAGTTTTGCCAGCCACGGGTGTATCCGGATGTACAATGCCCACGTGGAAGAGATTTACCCGGCTGTTGCAGTTGGTACATCTGTAACCATCATTGGAACACCTTTCGGGGCTCCGGGCGTCCCTCCCACCGTACTCAAACATGGAGACCGGGGACCGGGTGTTCTGGAAGTCCAGCGTTCCCTGAAAAGGCTGGGTTATCTCAAGTGGAACCCCGATGGATTCTGGGGAGAAGGCACGGAAAAGGCAGTCAAAAAATTCCGGGAAGACCACGGGCTTAAAGGCTCCAACTACGTAGACGACAAGGTCTATGAGTTACTGGGATATTAAAATCAAACAGCCGGGTATGACCCGGCTTACATTTTAATTCGCTACAGTCCCTATGTGTTTTAATCAGTTACGGCATGCAGCACTGTAAAATATCCGCCCCTGAACCCTTGCGCCGGATAATAACAGGCATCTTTAATGATCCAATCCCCCTGTTCATTCACCCAGAAAACGCAACCTGACCCTGTCTTCGATCAAGCCGCTTTTATAAGCATAATTATAAAAAGTGAGTAGCGCGTGCCGGTCGCTTTCGTCAAATTCATAGCGGATTCTTTTGAAATAATCTTTGATTACAGAAACCGGCAAAGGGCTTTTCTTCTGGGCCAGGGCAATAATTTCTGGGAGCCGGCTCATACCTATTTTTTTGGACTCCAGAAGGGTTTTCGCCAACTCCTTTGCTTTCATCGGGTTCGCCTCAGCATAATCCCTGCGGACCACCCATATGGCATAGACCATTTTTTCCCCTGTAAATTGTTTCCAGGCATCCCCAAGGTCGGTAACCTGGTAGGGCAAATGCTTTTCCTTTACCCGCTGGTGGGCTAGAATAGCTTCATCTCCAATTAAAAGGGCGCCGTCAGCTTTCAGCATCATCCTGTCAAAGTCCGATGGAGCGGTTTCAAACTGCACATCCACATGATAGTAGTGATCAAAAAGAATTTTGAGTAAAACAACGGAAGTGGCTGACGTTTCGGTGAGACAGACCTTCTTCCCCTCAAGTTCAGTGACCGGCATCTTGCTGAAAAACAGGATATTCGCAACACGGCCGTCCGCACTTATGGACAGATCGGGAAGAATTAAACAACGGTCAGCATTACGGGCATATTCTATTGAGGATAGCGAAGTGACTTCCAGTTCTCCGTCTAGAAAAAGACGGTTCAAACGGGTGGGCGAACCTTTAACCAGTTCAGCTTCCAGAGGCAGAATCCCCTCTTCCAGGGCATAGTATACAGGCAGGTAATTAATGTATTCCACCTGCCCGAGGCGCAGTCCTGACACTATTAACCCTCCTCAATAATGTTCTAGATATTCCAACGCTCCACTGGTATTCGCCCAGCCGCCATGCTAAAATCACTTACAAGCCTGGAAGAGCTGTTTTGGATTTAGCCTGGCCGGTTGCTGCTCCTGCGTCATGGGCGATTCTCCTCCACCACGGTTGTTTTCCAGGCCGTCAACCCCGAAGGATAGGGGAAACCCGGGCTGTTGCAGCCCGGCCTAATAACCTAAAGGACTTTTATCACTGACTTCTGAACATTCTTTAGGCTGCAAGTAAAAGCCCAAGATTGGTCAACCCGCATCCACTCAAACACACAAGCCAACCATTTTATAATCAGTTTAAAACCATATTAGGCCTGCCTTTAATAAAGCGTCCGGGAAGAAAACATCTGTTCAATATTCCGGGCGTTTTCCTGCCCAGAACCCTGACAGTCCACCAACACAATTATAATGGGCATATAACTTCCAGGAAAGTAAATAAAAGCATAATAACACTCAGCGTCCCGTTTAAATTAAAGAAAGCGATACCGGCCTGGGAGAAATCATCCGGCTTCACAAGCAGGTGCTGGTAAATCAAAATTACAACGGCTATTACTACTCCTGCCAGGTAGAAAACTCCTGCATCCAGGATTAAGCCGGCAGCTATAAAAAACAGTGGTGCCAATATATGGAAAAATATGGAAATATCCAGCGCCCTCTTAATCCCGAAGCATGCCGGTATGGAATAAAGCCCTTCCCTCCGGTCAAATTCATAGTCATCACAAGCATAAATAATATCAAAACCGGCGACCCAAAAAAGGACTCCCAACATCAGCAGTACCGGAGCCAGGTCGAAGCGTCCGGCAATGGCAATCCAGCTTCCAAGGGGCGCCAAGCCCAGAGCCGCTCCTAACAATAGGTGACAGGTCCAGGTAATGCGCTTGGTATAAGAATAAACCAGCAGCACCAGCACGGCCACCGGAAAGAGCCTGAAGGCCAGGGGGCTGAGTTGATATGAGGAATACAACAATAGACAAAAGGATAGAAAAACATAAAGCCACACTTCTGAGGCACTGAGCAATCCCCTGGGCAAAGCCCTTCCGGCTGTGCGCGGGTTTCTGGCATCAATGCGGCGGTCAATAATCCGGTTGAGAGACATGGCCGCAGTGCGGGCGCCGATCATGGCCAGGGTGATATAGAGTAAATCATGGGTTGATGGTATTTTCATTTCAGTAAGAAAAGCGCCTACATAGGCAAAGGGAAGAGCAAAGAGGGTATGCTCAAACTTGATCATGTTCAAGAAAATACCCAGCTTGCTAAAAACCATAACTCTTCCACTTCCCGTCAACCAGCCCTTTGACCTTCTCGCTCATCACTATATCCCCGGGCCACTGTCGTTGGTACCCCTCGGCAGGTCCTTTACGGGTGGCGTCAATGCCCATTTTGGAGCCGAAATGGGGCAGGGGTGAGGCATGATCCAGGGCGTCCAGGGGACCCTCCACAATCATGACGTCCCGGCCGGCATCTATATTGTTAAAGACGCGCCACATGACTTCTGAAACGTCCTGCACATTGACATCTTCATCTACAACAATAATAAGCTTGGCCAGCATCATCAAGCCCAGTCCCCACAGAGCGCACATAACTTTTCTGGCATGGCCGGGGTAACGCTTTTTGATGGAAACGATTACGCAGTTGTGGAAAACCCCCTCGGGAGGCATATTCACATCCACTATTTCGGGCAGTGTCAGCCTCATTAAAGGCAGAAAGATCCGCTCGGTAGCTTTTCCTATAAATGCGTCTTCCATCGGCGGCCGCCCCACGATAGTTGCCGGATAAATGGGTTCTTTGCGATGAGTAACACAGGTAAGGTGGAAGACAGGATACTGGTCGGCCAGGGAATAATAACCTGTATGATCACCGAAGGGTCCTTCCAGCCTGGTTTCATCGGGATCAACATAACCTTCCAGAATCACTTCGGCACGGGCCGGAACTTCCAGATCCACGGTCTCGCACTTGACCAGTTCCACCTGTTCCCTACGCAGGAAACCGGCAAAAAGCACCTCGTCAATTCCGGGCGGAAGCGGGGCTGTAGCTGCAAAGATTAAAGCCGGGTCGGCACCAAGCGCCACAGCCACAGGCATTTTTTCCGTACTACCGCGTAACCTGGCGCAGTGAGCCGCCCCATCTTTGTGAATATGCCAGTGCATCCCGGTGGTTGTCTCATTATAAACCTGCATCCTGTACATACCGACATTCCGCCGCCCGGTTTCCGGATCCCGGGTAAAAACCAGGGGCAGGGTAATAAACGGCCCGCCATCACCGGGCCAGCACTTCAGAACGGGCAGCCCCGCCAGGGAGGGATTGTCCAAATGGACCACTTCTTTACATGGGCCGTTTCTAACAACCTTCGGTAAATAGGATGATAGCTTTGCCAGCCTGGGAATCGTTTTCAGCTTGTCTAAAAAAGTGGTAGGCAATTCAGAAGGCTGCAGAATGGAAATCAGTTCATTTCCAATCCGGTCCAAATCCTCCACACCCAGGGCCAGCTTCATTCTTTCCATGGTCCCGAATAAATTGGTGACCACCGGCATCTTGTAACCCTTAACATTAGCAAAGTACAGTGCCGGGCCGCCGGCCTTGACTACCCTGTCGCTGATCTCAGTTATCTCAAGCTCGGCATCGACTTCAACCGTGATTTTTTTCAGCAGTTTCCGATTTTCCAGTTCAGCTATGAAGGCGCGCAAATCAGGATATGCCATTTTGCACCTTCCTTTAAAAACACCGGTTAAAGGATATTTACCGGCGTTTAAAGATTCATACTTTATAACCAGCCTGGCTCTTAAAAATCTTTCGTTCTGCCAGGTTTCAAATAACCATACGCTGGGCAGGCAATCCCTGACGGTACAAGTTATTGACCAGTTTTTCCAGAAGTGTCCTCTCCTGTCCGGATGGTAACAGGGAAAGAGAGTTGTGCGCCATCCCCAGGTAAGTGGTAACGTGTTCCCTGGAGATGCCCTGTTCCAGAAGGCCATAAGCCATACCCAGGTTTAATCCGTAGTTCCGCATGGATTCCCGGACATCCGGCGGCGCGCCTGTCAGGAGGGCGCTCAGGGAGCAGCACCCGGCAAAAAGCTCTGATGTTTCTTTACGCACCACTTCGTAAAGTGCTTTTGGCGATGCAACCTGTCTGGTCAATCTCTTTCTCAGGATCCCGCCCTCATGAATCTGACAGATAATATCCGCCAGGGGGTCGAGCAGTTTGAGTATGCACGCTTCAGTCAGGAAGAAAAAAAACTTGCCATAAAGATAGTCCCCAACCAGTACCGGAAATTGGGAACCGTCCCTCGGGTCAATATTTCCCCGGTGATACTCGGAGTCGTTTTCCGTTATTCCACGGTGAACACTTGATGCCATATAAATAAACTGAATGATTCCGGCAAGAGCTATGGACTTTTCCCGGGCCAGTCCGAAAATCCGGGAAGAAAGGACTACCAGTACCGGCCGGATGTTCTTGTTGATTGAAGAAAGCTCCAAGTGTGCGTACCTTCCGAGATACCCTGATTTAATTGTTAGATGCTTTTTAATCAAATTGTGTACTGAGACAATTTCACCCTCTATAGGAGTGATAATATTGCTTAACATCTCTGCCAGGCTCCCCCTTCGTGCTATTATGTATATATTCGTTACAGCCTCTTTATTTCCTCCTAAACAGTAATTTTTAGTAACCTGAATGAAAACTTTATCCTAAAAATCAGCAAGCCTTGCAACACTAGCTTCATTGCAAGGCTTACTAATTATTCTTTTTGTTGGTACTAATAAATATCCCTCCTAGAGATTTGCGGCTTCCTTCAGATAAGCTTCAGGCATGATCCCCCGTTTCATTTCTTTGGCTGTCATATTTTTAGCGCTAAAATGATCGGTCAGGTAATTACATGCATCCCAGGGATTTACTCTTTCACCACAGGTGAACACGTCCACTGCCGCGTAGCCCAGTTCCGGCCAGGTATGGATAGCGAGGTGCGATTCAGAAATTACAACCACACCGCTTACCCCTTGAGGACTGAATTTGTGGAACACACATTCTCTGACTTCAGCGCCTGCTTCCAGCGCAGCGTTTACCATAATCTCTTCAACTTTGTTAATGTCATTAAGAATGTCAAAGTCGCACCCACAAATTTCAGCCAATACATGGCGGCCCAAATGTTTCATTTATCTGCCTCCTTTTAGGACAAGATTATATGGAATTAACAAACCCCAATGTTTCCGCAAGGACTGGTCAATTCCAACCAAATTAAATTTTAGCATATTATCTTAGCTTGTCAACAAATTTTTAAACCTGTCCACCATTGTTCTTGAATTTGCAACAATCCTTAAAAACACTTAAGAACACCAGGTTTTACGAAGTAACATTATTACTTAATGTACCGATTCCCCCTATTTCTACTTCTACCCTGTCACCTTTCGCTAGAGGCCCCACACCACCCGGCGTCCCTGTGAGAATGACATCGCCAGGAAGAAGGGTCATAATTTTAGATATAAAACTCACCAGTTCCGGAATACCGAAGACCAGGTTCCTGGTTGAAGATTTTTGACTGATTACCCCGTTTAAGCGCAGGGTAACTGAAACGTCACCGGGATCCAGGTCAGTAACAATATACGGACCGAGAGGCAGAAACGTGTCAAAGGATTTAGCCCGGGTCCACTGCCCGTCCTTGCGCTGGAGATCCCTGGCAGTGACATCATTGGCGCAGGTGTAACCAAATACATATTCCCCGGCTTCCCGGCTCCCTACCTGGCTACAGGTTCTACCGATAACCACGGCCAGTTCGGCCTCATAATCTACTTGACTGCTGGAAGGCGGCAGGACTATGTTTGCACCGTGACCAATTACTGCAGAAGGCGGTTTCAGAAACAAAACAGGCTCCCGGGGTACTGCGAGTTTCAATTCCTCTGCGTGATCCCGGTAATTAATCCCCACACAAACAGCCTTCGTCGGAGTGCAAGGAGCCATCACTTCAAGTTCCTGCATTAAATAATCCCCTGCGCCGGTCTGAATACTCTGAAAAGGATCCCCGATCAGGGGGGTTACCCTGTTCCCTGTTATCTTTCCATAAAACACCTTGTTTTTATACATATATCTCCCAATCAGCAAATAAATAAAGACCCTCCTACTGGTAAATATTGGGTATTCCTTAAGATTACGGGTTCTCCCAGGTTAGAATCCCCTTGTTGATTCTGATTATCCAGAGACACAAGATATTCGCTTTCCGTTCAGCATTTCCCTGCAAATTTTTTAGCTTTTTTGCCTGTATGAGCATGCCGTCAAGGCCCATATAACCCAACCCGGAGCCTATCAGTCCTTTAAACAAAATAAAAAGTGCCGGCGTTTAACCGGCAAAAAGAGCTTTATTTTCTATTACTCTGGTTTGCGCAATCACCTGGCCGCCAATCTTCACAGGCTCCGTTAAATATTTGTACACAATTTACTTCTTTAAAAACGAAAAAGATAAAGGCGGGGCAGCAACAATCAACTCTTGAATTGCAGCTTAAATCACCCATTTTTTCACTGATGGCTTCTAGAGCTTCTTTAACCATCTTTTTTCCTCCCTTTTTTAAATACTAATTAAAAACAATATGACATACCATCTATCCAGTGAAAAGTTAATTATCTCTTATTTATATACATTTTTTACACATGGACTGCCCGGTCTCCAATCTTCACAGGCTCCGTTAAATATTTGCGCGCAGTTTATTTCTTTAAAAATAAATAAGATAAAGCTAGGACAGCAGCAATCGACAGATCTCTTACCCCTAGATGCATCGTTATCCGGCTTTTCTTTCATGACTTCTAAAATTTCTTTTTCCACTATACATCCCCCCTCTCTCAATTATTTTCAAAACTAGATTTTTTTACATAATATGAGTTATTATCTCAAATATCTACTTGCTTCGCAGTAAATATTAAAAGTAAAATTTTCCATAGCAGCTAATTAGTTGTTTTGGGCAGAGGCGCAATGCTCTACCGGTATTACATATATTCATTCTATACATTAAGGAAAGAGAGATGAAAAACATGAAAAGCTGAATCCCATTTTGGAACAGATTTTACCCGGGAAAAATTATTTGTGGGGCAGGAAAATGATTACAAAAAAAACACCTCCTTATCCCATGTACAAGGGGTGTTTTTTTGCTAATTTATTTATTCTTTTTTGCGTTTCTCTCCAGGGGCCGGGTCTTATGGAACTGTTCAGCCATACGTATTTTGAACTCCTCTATTTCCAGAGTACCGGCTGGATTGGCATTAATACTGATTTTTTTCTTGTCCCCTTTTCCCAAACTTTACACCTCCCGGAAAGCGCACTGCCTTGTTCAATGTACTATTCTTCGCTTATAGCACTGGTTGGGCAGGATTCCACGGCTTCATGAGCCTGTTCCTCCAATTCCGACGGTACTTCTTCTACTATATTGTGGGCTTTGTCATCCTCGTTCCAGTCAAATACATCCGGGCATAAATCAATACAGGCACCACAGCTGATACATAATTCCTGATCAACTTCTACTCGCAAGTATTACACCCCCTGTCAAATTATAAACAGCTATAGTTTGGCTAAAAAGGCATAAATTATGTACCGGTTTTAGATTTCCGGAATTTTGACCTTTTTCGGACAAACCTTGGGCATTTTTTTAACAAAGAGCTTCAGGATTTCAGGAGGTACCTGCATTAAGCGGAGACGGGCCGCATTCAGAACATCACGGGGGTCCTGCGCCAGCCGCAGTCCTTTAACAAACGCCGCCGGCTTTGTGCCCCCGGGATTATAAAAAGCTGCGTCACAAACACCGCAAAGAATACAGGAAGCCAGACTTTCCATCCTCCGGGAAACTCCCGGGTCCATGCATCCATCGTGATCCCACCGGGTAATTAACCACGGTACCACAGCTTTTAGAGAATCGAATAAAGGTTCCAGGTCAACAACCAGGTCCTTCAACTGTCTGAAATAGGCCAAAGGCTGAATGGTAATTCGCCCATTGTTCCCGGCAATCTCCCGGATCAGGGTCTGACAGGCGAGACGGGGGGTGCCGTTAATAGTAACGGCGCATGAACCGCAAATAGCGCTGCGGCAGGAGCGGCGGAAGGAAAGTCCAGGGTCCTGCCGCCAGGCTTCCAGTAAAACATCCAAAACGGTCTGATGCCCTGCTATTTCAACTCGGAATTCCTGAAAATATGGCTCCCTGTCCACTTCCGGGTCAAAACGGCATATTTTTAAGCTCAGGCTCATTATCAGTACCCCCTTTCCTGCGGTATGTAGAGTGTAACCGAAACCGGTCCGTCGCTAAATTCCGGACCTTTTTCTCCCCAGCGCGAAATTGTGTGACAAAGCCAGTTCCGGTCGTCCCGCCCGGGATAGTCCAGACGGAAGTGGGCACCCCGGCTTTCTGTGCGGCGCAGCGCTCCCTTGGCGATTAATTCACACAAATCCAGCAGGTACCCAAGTTCCAAATAATGAATCAAACCGTAATTATAGGGCTGTTCCCCAGAAGGAGGAGTCAGTCTCCGGTAGCGCTCCTTCATCTCCGCCAGGCGTTTAACTGCATCTTCCAGTTCGGCGCCATCCCTGAAAACACCCACCTGGCGGGTCATCAATAATGTCGCCTCCTGCCGGATCTTAAAGGGGCAGTCATCCTGTTTGCCCTGTACCCGCCCGGCAAGCAGGAAGTTCCAGGGTTCCAGATAACGGGAGACTGCTGTTTGGGAAAGGGATGGCCAGTGCTCCTTCCCTACTAATTTAGCTGCCGTTTGGCCGGCCCGCCGGCCAAAAACCACTGTTTCCAGCAGGGAATTGCCTCCCAGCCGATTGGCCCCGTGGACGCTCACATTGGCGGCTTCACCTGCCGCCAGGAGACCGGGTATATTAGTCATCCCCCAAATATCGGTTCGTATGCCGCCCATACTGTAATGCTGGGCCGGTTCTATGGGAATAGGGGTCCAGGCTGCGTCAATACCGGCATAGCGTGCAGCCAGGTCCTTTACCTGGGGCAGGCGCTGCTGCAGCAGTTCCTCTCCCAGGTGGGTTAAATCCAGGTGCACATATTTATCTTCTATGCCGCGCCCCTCTCTTATTTCTTTAAAAATTGCCCGGGAGACAAGGTCCCGCGGGGCCAGTTCCATTTTTTGAGGCGCATAACGGGCCATGAAGCGATCCCCGTCCTTGTTCCTAAGGTATCCCCCTTCTCCCCTGGCTGCTTCGGATATCAGGATATTGGTTCCGAAAAGCGTTGTAGGGTGAAATTGGACAAATTCCATGTCTGAAAGAAGGGCGCCTGCCCGGTAGGCAATTGCCATTCCGTCCCCCGTGTTGGCATAGGCGTTGGTCGTTTTAGCGAAAGCCCGCCCGTAACCTCCGGTAGCCAGGATCACCACTTTGCAACGAATAATCTCAAGTTTTGCCCTGGCCAGGTCATAGACCAGCGCCCCGGCAATCTGTCCCTCCTCAACCAGCAGTTCCAGCAGGTGCCACTCGGGATAAATTTTTACCCCCCTCTCCAGTACTTTCTCAAAAAGAGTATGGAGCACTACATGCCCTGAAACGTCTGCTGCAAAACAAGCCCGGGGGAAACCTGCGCCTCCCAGGGAACGCTGGGCCAGACCGCCCTCAGGGTTACGGCTCCAGAGCACGCCCATGCGTTCCAATTCCCGGATTAATTCCGGGCCTTCGGAGCAAAGCACCTCTATTGCGTCCTGATCGCCCAGGTAGTCGCTACCTTTCACAGTATCAAAAATATGAGCAGCTATACTGTCGTCCTCTCCCAGGACGGCGTTAAAACCACCCTGGGCCGCCCCGCTGTGGGAACGGGTGGGATAAATCTTACTCAAGACTGCAACATCACTCTTTTCTGTTGCTGTCAGTGCAGCCATGAGGCCTGCAAGACCTCCGCCCACAACCAGCACCTCGTGAATCAGCATGAACTTCACCTCCTGAAGTTAAGTCAAAGTATACTAGAACAAAGCAGCCAAGTTTTCCACATGCTCCAGGTCTAAAACGGTTTTTCCCAGCATTTCAGCCTTTTGCTCCCCCCACGGGCCTGCGGCCAGGTCATAAAACTTTTGGAGCAAATCACCGGCTGATAGTGGGTTTTCCGGGTCACCCCGGGGAAAATCTGTCTGTCCGCAATAAGACAGGCCGGAATTTGTTTTAATTTCTATCTCAGCCGGCCAGCGTGCGGGGTGGACTGCATCCAGGCCGGCGTCTAGAATCAACGATACAACGGACATCAACTGCCGGATATCCGGGTCCGCCAGCGTTTCCGGAGTAAAATCCGTCAGACCGCAGCTTCCCTTGATTAAGGCCAGGGCCACACAGAAGGGCAGACTGAACTTCGCTGCGTAGACAGTATCCGGCTGATGGTTCGCGGTTATACTTAAAGCTGTGCTGTAGGTACGGACGGTCAAGCCCGCCACATCAGAAGACCTGATGCGGTGCCTGGCGACCAATTCCAGAACCAGATCCACCGCCGGGTGGGTGTGGCGGCAGGAAGCGTGGATTTTAAAGGAGTTTTCCTCAATCTTATAGGGGGAACAACCAAGACCTTTAGTAATTTTATCCAGATCGTAAGCAGAAGCAGTGGCCCGGCAAAATCCCCTATCCCCCTCAATAATTGATGCTGCGCCGGTAAAACCTTCTTTTGCCAGCAAGGCTGCCAGTACGCCGTTTTGGGCCGCTTTTCCCGGGTGCAGGTGTTTGGACATGGAGCCGTCCAGCAAAAATTCCCATAAACCGGCGGCCTGGGTTCCGGCGTTTCCCAGCGCCCAGACCATCTGTTCCCGGCTCAAGCCCAGCAGTTTAACGGCCGCAGCAGCTGCCCCGAACGTACCGCAGGTCCCGGTGGTATGCCAGAAGTAATAGTGGGAAGGGGTAACAGCCTCACCGATCCGGATTGCTACTTCGTACCCGGCAACGATAGCCTCAAGCAGCTGACGGCCCCCTGCGCCGGTCATTTCAGCTACAGCCAGAGCCGCCGGAATAACAGCAGCACCGGCATGGATGATTGCAGCCCGGTGTACGTCGTCCAGCTCCACAATGTGTGAAGCCAGGCCATTACCCAGGGCTGCACTTAAACAGGAAGTCTTCTCCCCGGTTGCCAGTAGTGTTGCCTGGGGAGCCCCCCCCTGATTCCTGAGCACAGCCAGCATCCTTTGCGAAGGTTCCTGCAGCCCGCCGGCAGCGGCTGAACCAAGCCAATCCAGGAATGCCAGCTTGGCTGCCTGCACAGCAGCATGAGACAACCTTTCAAAACAGATATTCTCAATAAAACCCGCCAGGCGGCTTGAGATCAAAAGAATCACCTCATTTTGATCCATGGTGTATGGCGAGACTGTTTAAGCACGGCCGAATTCTCTTTTTTTAAACAACAGCCGGTCATTGTACGTGCCCGGTCGCCAAAACTAAACTGTAAGAACATATTCCTATTATTTCAAGATACTGTCCCGTATGTCCGTTGTTAAAATCTCTTTTCGAGATATCCATTCGACACGAATGATTTTAATCCTTTCTAGAAGACTTAATCAATCTAATTGCAGAATAGTCTAAAAGAATGTGAAAATACTCATGATACCATCAAATGGATAATTTTACCGAATTTCCCTTGCCCAATCTCAATTGCACATGAGGTTCGGATACCTGTATACACCTGCAAAAAATCATCCCTTATTAAGAAAAATCCGCAACACTTTGTTATGAGCAAAGTGTTGCGGATTTTTTATGCTGGAATTCCGGTCCCGGAACCTTTAGTTTCAGATACTTAATGGGTCCTTACAACCAATTACCTGCGCCAGCAAAGGTTCACCAGCAAAGGTAAAGCGGCTGTTTAACTAAAGATTTTTAAATTGTTACAGCAATCCTTGCGCCTTCCTCAATTGCCTGGATCGCTTTTCTTGCTTTTACGGCATCTCCGATAACATATAGCTCAGCAGCTACCCTTCCTTTTAGTTTTTCTTCCAGGGGATTGTAAGCCTTTGACCCTAAGGCCAGTACGATGCTGTCGAAGCCCGCAATCTTTTCTTCCCGGCCGTCTTTTAGATAAACAACACCATCATCTAAAAACTCTTTAACCACAGCGCCGGTCAGGCAAGAAACACCATACTCTTTTAAGCGCTCCATTAAATATATCCTGGGCCCATCCGGCATATCCTTTGCTAATTCCGATTCCATTTCAATTATGGTTACTTTGCGGCCATGTTCGCCGAGATAATCCGCAGTCTCAGCCCCAACCATGCCTCCGCCGACAACCAGAACCTTATCTCCCACACCTGTTTTTCCGTCGAGCACGTCGACAGCTTTCGCGAATTTGGGGTTATCTATTCCTTTAATGTCAGGAAGCAACGGTACACCGCCTGTTGCCAGGATCACCACATCGGGGCTTTCTTTTATCACCAATACTGGGGTGACCTCTACACCCAGTTTGTACTCCACACCATATTTTTTGCCCATTGTAATATAATATTTAATTGCTCGTAGTATATCGTCTTTAGTGGAGGGAATGCCTCCTATCCTGAACTGGCCGCCCAGTACCTTTTGTTCTTCATACAGAGTCACCTGGTGGCCTCTCCTGGCGGCAATCCAGGCCGCTTCCAAACCAGCCGGCCCGCCTCCTACGACCATAACCTTTTTGGGTTTTTCAGTTTTTTCTATTTTTAGAGTCCCTTCCCTGCCCGTAAAGGGATTGACCAAACAACTGATTTTTAAGTGCTCCGGGTCGAATAAATAGCCTACACACCCCTGCAGGCAGGCAATACAGGGAGATATTTCCTCCGGTGCATTGGCAGCCACCTTGTTCGGCCACTCGGGATCAGCCAGTGATTCCCTGCCCAAAGCAATCATATCCGCCTTGCCGGCTTGCAGGATGTCCTCTGCCAAAAAGGGATCATTGATCCGTCCCACTGTGATGACCGGAATTTTAACTGATTTTTTAACTTCTTCCGCAGCAACTGCGTTAAATCCCGGCGGGATGGCCCCCGGTACGAACATCCAGTGCATACTGCCGTAAGTACACACTGATATATGAACAGCATTGACGCCTGCCTGCTCCACAAGCCTTGCTATAGCCCTGGTTTCATCAATAGCCCTTCCACCATGTACCTTTTCGTCACCGCTCATTCTGAAGATTAGCGGATAACCGTTTCCGACTTCCCGTTTTATACTTCTGATAATCTCAAGGGGAAATTTCATCCTGCTGATGAAGCTGCCGCCGAACTCATCAATTCTTTTGTTAGAATAAGCCGACATGAATTGTGCAATTAAGTAACCGTGCGCGCCGTGAATTTCCACCGCGTCAAAACCGGCATCCCTGGCTCTTACCGCCGCATCCCTGAACTTTCCAATAAGCTCATAGACTTCCTGGGTTGAAAGCTCATGGGGTATCTCCTTCATTACCGGGCAAGGGACAGCCGATGGAGCAACCGGTTGTTCACCAATAATATCCTTTGAAGTTTGTCTGCCGGCATGGTGAAGCTGCACGGCAATCTTGGCTCCATACTTGTGCACCTCGTCCACTAGCTTTTTCCAGCCGGGAATAAATTCATCGCTCCACAAACCAGGCTCGAAGGGAATCGCCTTTCCGGCAGGCTCGACAGCCGTTACTTCCACAATGATCAATCCAAAGCCGCCCTTTGCCCTGGCCACATGATAGTCAATCAACTGTTGAGAAACACTACCGTCCGGATTGGCGTAGTTTGACCCCATGGGCGGCACCACAAAACGGTTTTTTACCTCCATTGAGCCAATTTTAATTGGTGACAGCAAAGCCGGGAAATTCATAAAGACCCTCCTTTTTAGTATGATCTCTACAGGTACTGAATTGAACCATTGTAAATCAGCAGAGTGTTGACAAAGGCAAATAAAAAACTTTTATCTGCTAGACTATGGTTATATAACCGCAAATTTTATGCCAAATGATAATAAGACAGGACAAAGGAATGAAAGTCTACTGTTATGCTAAAATAGGCGGTTTTTTACCTGTAAATCCTATTCAGCACTTAAGCCGGAGGGGTTAATAAGGAAAAATTGTGCGATGAGTGTATATATTTTATACGCCAGCCAGATTCAAGTAGCAAATGATAAAGAGTTCTTTTAATTGACAAAAAAACATAAAACACATAACAATATATATGATATATATATGCCCAATCCTGAATTTCCCTGTATAGATTTAAAACACTTATTACAGTCCTTGTTAATGTCTTGTTTAATTTTTTTACACTAAAAACATCAGACTATATTATATTTTTTTATTTTACGATAAAGAGTGGCCCTAGTGATGCCCAGGCTGCCGGCAGCGAGTGTTATATTTTTGTTGCATTGCTTGAGCGTTTCGATGATATTCTGTTTCTCTAATTCTTCCAGTGTTTTTAAATTTACCGCAACATCCGCGCCGGCTTTAAGACCGGGTGGCAAATCATTAACCGTTACCGTACTGCCCTTCATACTGTTCAAAAAATAAATTACCGTATTCTCAAGTTCCCGTACATTTCCCGGCCAGTCAAAGGCTGAAATAATACGCCTAACCTGAGGCGATACTATTATAGATTCCGCTATGCTCTGTGCAGAAGCATGTTTTCTGATAAAGTATTGCAATAATACTTCTAAGTCTTCTTTTCTTTCCCTTAATGGCGGAATATTTAAAACAAACACAGACAGCCTGTAATACAAGTCATTTCTGAAGCTGCCGTTCTCTACTTCCTTGAGCAAATTCTTATTGGTAGCTGCTATAATTCGTACGTCCAGTGGAATGATCCGGGAACCCCCAACTCTCACGATGTATTTTTCCTGTAAAACCCTTAAAAGGTTGGTCTGTACTGTTAAGGGCATATCCCCTATCTCATCTAAAAAAATTGTGCCGCCGTTGGCAAGTTCAAATTTACCGGCTTTTCCACCTTTTTTTGCTCCCGTAAAGGTGCCTTCTTCATAACCGAACAGTTCGCTCTGAATCAAGTCTTTAGGCAGCGCAGCGCAGTTAACCGCAATAAAGGGTCTTTTCAGGCGGGGACTGTAATTATGAATGGCTTGAGCAATTATTTCCTTACCGGTACCGCTTTCGCCCTGGATTAATGTGGTAGTATCTTTAAAAGAAATGTTTTTTGCATTCCGCACCAATTCCTCCATTTCCCTGCTGCAATAGATCAGATCATCAAAGGTGTAGGAAGCGGCAATGCTGCCCCCACCGGTAGCTTCCTTTACTTCTTTCAATGTTCCCACGACGCCGACATCTTCAGAATTCTCATTTTTAATTGGTTTAAAATGGGCATTAACATATACAGGTCCTTTAGGAGTGTCAAACTGCAATTCGGTCCAGCAGCATTTATTTTTTAACCTCTGCTTGACGCTTTCGTAGTTACTCACGACAGCTTCAATTTGTCGTCCCACGTAACCCTGGGACGAAACACCAAGTATCTTTGAGGCGGTGTTGTTAATATGCGTTATGGTACCCTGGCTGTCGAAAAAAAGTAGAGCCTCCGGCACACTATCAACTATAGCTTTAAAATAGTGGAAGGATTTATTAAAATCCGCATGTACCCGGCGAAAATCCAACTCCATTTCAATCGCCCTGGCTGTGGTCTCCACCAAGCCCAGAATTAACGGGTGATGAAGTTTTTCATTGTTATTGGAAAGATCGAGGGTACCAAGCAGGTTACCCTGCCTGTCAAAAACCGGTGCTGCTGAACAACACCAATCATGATAAAGCTGGCAGTAATGCTCACGGGAAAAGATCTGGATGGGGGTCCGGCCAACAAGACACACCCCTGGAGAGGTTGTCCCAATGACCTTTTCGGAGCAGGAGGCGCCCGGAACAAGAGAAAGTGACTCGGCCAGATTAAACATTTTCCTGTCGCCGAACAGGTCCAGGATTATCCCCTCGGCATCAGCAAGCAAGACAATGAAACCCATTCCTTTTACAGACTCATACAGCTTCTTCATGTGCGGCCTGGCAGCTCTTAGGAAATCCCGTTGCTGTTCTGCTAAAACCTTAAGATCAGGTGTAACTAAACTAATCTTGCTCATTACAGGATCGACATTACTTTGCAGGCACCTTTTCCATGAAAGGGCTATCTCCTGGCGTAAAAGACTAGTTTCTACATAACGCTCAGAAGCCAGTTTGTTCCAGGCCTTCTCTGCGACAGCACCCGTAACATTTTTAACGGCTCTCGTCTTTTTAACCGGCGCCATTAAAGTCACCTTCCTTTCCTGTAGGGGCTACCATTATTTATTTAATCCCAACTCTAACTAGAACGGGTTTGAGGATGCGCAAGACCTCTTTCGGGTCCAAGCCGATCAAGTAACCTCTTTTACCGCCGTTCAAATAAATCTTGGGCAGATCAAGTATTGTCTCCTCCATGTAGACAGGCAAAACCTTGCGGGTACCGAATGGCGAGGTGCCCCCAGTCAGGTAACCTGTGTGTTTTGTGGCCGTTTCAGGGGTACAGGGCGAAATGGTTTTTACTCCAATAAGTCGGGCCAATCCTTTGGTAGATACCTGCAATTCACCATGCATCAGTACAATTAGTGGATTTTTGTTTTCATCCTCCATGATCAGGGTCTTAATCACACTGTGTTCGTCTAATTGAAGTTCCCGTGCTGAAACAGCTGTTCCGCCTTTATCTTCATATTCATACAAATGGTCAGTATAATGAACCCTTTCCTTGCGTAACAGGCGAATCGCAGAGGTGACAGGGGTTCTATCTTTAGCCATAATCACAAAACTACCTTCCGTTACAATAATTTTCATTTTTTATATAATTTTTATATGTGTTAAAGCTTAAAACTTGTTTTAATAAATGGATTCTAAAACAAAACCCATTTCAAAAAAACGAAGGCATGTCTTATAAAATCTATTTTACCAGACCTAGTTGCAGTTGAAAAACAGTTTAAACTCGTGTGAATAATATTTTAGCCAGGTTAAGATGCTAAATCCATCAATATATTATAATAAAATGGGGTCCTGCAGTATCTGCAAAACCCCATTTTCATTGACTTTACTGGTCGGAGCGACACGACTTGAACGTGCGACCTCTACCACCCCAAGGTAGCGCTCTAGCCAAACTGAGCTACGCCCCGATGTATTTTAATGTGCAGATGTAATTGTAACTGTTTTAAATCTAAAAGTCAAGAGGCTAAGAAGTTTAAGGCAGCCTGTTTTGTTTTCAGTGTATCTCCAGAGCTGTCCGTCAGATAATAAGCTCAAAGAATTCATTCTTTGAAGGCAGCCGGATTATTTCTTTTATTTCTACGAACCTTTAGCTAATTCAAATACTTTAAACGGAGGCCTTATTTATGTTGATGTCGCTGAATATTACAATCAGGTTGAAACTTGCCAATCGCCCTGGAACACTGGCAAATGTCCTGGCGGTGATTGCCCGGGAACGTGGAAGCCTGGGGGCAATAGACCTTGTCTCCGCATCACCGCAATACGTAACCAGGGAAATGATGGTCCGCCTGCGCGACCGGAACCACCTGGATGAACTGGTTGATGCCTTGAAGGCCATTTCCGGTGTACAGATTATCCACGTTGCAGACAGGGTTTTAACTAAACACCTGGGAGGCAAAATTGAAATCAAGGCTAAAAGACCTGTTGCCAACTGGGAAGATTTATCCATGATTTATACACCGGGCGTGGCCGGTGTGTCGGAAGCAATTTTCGGCGAACCCGATCTGGCTTACAAATTAACTATGAAGGGAAATTCTGTAGCCATTGTAACCGACGGTTCAGCCGTGCTGGGTTTGGGCAATCTCGGCCCCGGCGCCGCCCTTCCCGTAATGGAAGGTAAAGCGGTATTGTTTAAAAAGTTTGGTAATATTGACGCTTTCCCAATATGTCTCAATGTGCGTGAACCAAAGCAAATCATCGATGCTGTGTCAGCTATTGCGCCTGCTTTTGGAGCTATTAACCTGGAGGATATTGCCTCCCCCAAATGTTTCGAAATTGAAGACTCTTTATCAGATTTACTGGATATTCCTGTCTTTCACGACGATCAACATGGTACGGCAATTGTTACCCTGGCCGGCCTGTTAAATGCTTTAAGGGTGGTCGGTAAAGAAACCACCCGGGTCAGAATCGTCCTTAGCGGGGCCGGCGCTGCCGGTACCGCCATAGTAAAAATCCTAAAGGACGCCGGGTTTTGCAACCTGATTGTGTGTGACCGGAAAGGAGCCATCGCCCGTGACTCTCTGCCCGACTCTCCATCTAAAATCTGGATTGCCGAAAATACCAATGAAGAGTGCCTGCATGGTACCCTAAAAGAGGTCATCCAGGGCGCCGACGTGTTTATAGGCGTATCCGGACCGGGCCTGCTGGACAGGGAAGATATCCTCAAAATGGCAAATAAACCTGTGGTGTTTGCCCTGGCCAACCCTGACCCGGAGATAGATCCCGGGAGTATTTTTGATCTTGCAGGCGTTATCGCTACCGGCAGATCCGACTATCCCAACCAGATTAATAATGCCCTCGCCTTCCCCGGTGTTTTTCGGGGCGCCCTGGACTGCCACGCCAGAACGATTAACAATGAAATGTGTGTAGCCGCGGCATCTGCTCTGGCCGGGATCATCCAGGACAGTGAACTTACGGCGGAAAACATTATACCTTCGATTTTTAAAGATAACGTCTCCTCTGTGGTAGCTAAAGCAGTCATAGATGCAGCAGAAAGAACGGGGGTGTCCAGGAATATTCTCACAGGGAATACCGTCCATGAGGACAATTTGATTTAAACCGCTTATAGGTTATTATATATAAAAAAAATAAAAATCGGGGGAACCTATGAAACAGCGGTTTTTCTATTGTCCAAAATGCGGAGGCAAATTATCCTATCGTAACTGCGGGGAAAGAAACAGGTTGGTTTGCGGGAACTGCAGCTATATCTTCTACGAAAATCCCATCGTCGGAGTGGCCGCGGTGGTACTGGATCAGCAGGGGCGGCTCCTGCTGGGCAGGCGGAACAGCAGCTACAAGGGCCTGTGGTGCATCCCCTGCGGCTACGTAGAGTATGATGAAGATGTTTACGAAGCTATTATTCGCGAGTTTAAAGAAGAAACCAACCTGGACATCGAAATCACCGGTATCTGTTCGGTGCAGTCCAACTTCCACAATCCTGAAACGCATACCGTGGGAATCTGGTTTGAAGCTAAAGTTACCGGCGGTGAGCTCACAGCCAGGGAAGACCTGGATAAAGTAGACTTTTTTGACCTTGATAACTTACCTCCCCTGGCTTTTCCCACAGATGCAATCGTTATTGAAAAAATCAGGCAGTCTCTGAAAAGAAACGGCCTATCCTGTTAGCTTTCTTATTTTCCCGTCACATACAGGACAGCCCTGCATTGCCAGGGGCATTTCCAGTCCGCAGGCATCCAGCAAGCCGGCATTCATCAGAATTTCCGGTGTAGGTCCGTCAGCTGCGATTTCACCATTCTTGATTACGATGGTTCTCGCACATAGGTCGTAGACCATGTCCAGGTCATGGCTGGTGATGATTTTTGTATGTTCAAATTTGTTGAGCAGATTTATCAATCTCCGCCTGGATTTGGGGTCAAGGGCAGAGCTGGGCTCATCCATTACCAGAATATCCGGCTGCATGGATAGGACGGACGCAATGGCCGCAGCACGTTTTTCGCCGCCGGACAACTTGAAGGGCGCCCGGTCTTTTATATGAAGAATTCCAACCATCTCCAGGGCCTGCTGAACCCGCTTCTCTACTTCTTCTTCTGCCAGCTTGTAATTCCGAGGACCAAAAGCCACATCATCGTAGACGGTGGTCATGAACAACTGGTCGTCCGGGTTCTGAAAAACTCTCTGAATTCCTTCTATAATAAATAAAAAATAAATATTTTAAGGTTGCCACGTTCTTACAGTAAAGGTGACAATGGAATTCCTCAGTTTTTTTCTATTCCTTTCAGAGGCACTGCTTTCAGCCAGCACCGGTCTTAACGTATACGCTTGTTTCAATACCAGCCTGACAATGCCACTTTGTTAAATACATAACGTATATTTTTAGTTCTCCAAAATGTTGCGGAATTTGATGTTGTCCACATGCCAATGACTTAAAAAAAGCTTTACGTTTCAAGTATAATATTGGCTTTTTCACCCGCAAATTTTTTAAAAAAAAAGGAATTTACGTTTTTAAAGCGAATTACTAACAATAACTTCTAATTTAATCTCCGAACCAGGTTACCTGAATTATATTTGATAGGTTTCCTGGTCTGTAGGGTATATCTGGAAACGGTTATGCCTCCCATCGCGGAAAGGAGAACATAGTCTTTGCTGAAACGCTGCCAGGAAAGCAAGCACTGAAATGTGTTGCTGTCTGTTCAAGTGATTACCTCCGGCAGCTAGTGAAAACTTTGTCCACCTTTTGTGTTGGGACAAAGTTTTTTTATTAATAAAGATTACTTTATATTCAAACATAAAGAATTAATTGGTTAAAAAATAAGTACCGGAATAATACATACAGGTCAAGTTTACTGTTATAATCGGAATTATTATTAAATATTTATAAAAAATCTCCGAACCAGGTTACCTGAGTTGTATTTGATAGGTTTCCTGGTCTGTAGGGTATATCCGGAAACAGATATGCCTCCCATTGTGGAAAGGAGAACATAGTTTTTTTGGAGTTAACGGTACGATTACTTGTGCGGTTTCAATACCCCTGTCGTAATTATACTGCTCCCTATATAAAACTTTGTTCATCCTCAATGTTGGACAAAGTTTTTTACTTCAACAACTCTGAGGAAAAGAGGAGGGATGACTGAAATACTACTTATTGATAATTTTAAAGTAAAGGAGGTTGCAATTAGCTAATATGAAAAAAGGTATTAGCCGCCGTGATTTCTTGAAGTATTTAGGAGTAGGCGCTGCCGGAGTGACTTTATTTGAAGGAGTTAGCGCTAGACCTGCTTCAGCTAAAGAGAATTCGCCTAGTTTTGAATTGGCTCCTTTTAAATTAAAGAAAACCAAAGAAACTTCTTCCGGCTGTCCTTATTGTGGATGTGGCTGCAGCACTATTGTTTATTCTGATGAAAACGACAAAGTGGTTTTTATTGAAGGGGATCCTGACAGTCCCATTAATGAAGGGTCTTTATGTCCCAAAGGGGCAGCTCTCCCGGATGTCTATAACATTATAGATAAAAAGCGCAAGCGTGTACCCAACCCGTGGCGGTTAACGGAGGTTCTTTACCGTGCCCCCGGCAGCGACAAGTGGGAAGTCAAAGACTGGGACTGGGCTATCCCTGAAATCGCTAAAAGGATAAAAAAGACCCGGGACGAACACTTTGAAGAAAAGGACGCTAACGGTGTTACGGTTAACCGCTGTTTGGCCATTTGTCAGATGGGCAGCGCCAATATTAATAACGAAGAAGATTATTTAGTAAACAAGCTCATGCGGTCCCTGGGCGTAATTGATCTTGACCATTGCGCCCGTCTCTGACACGCCCCAACCGTAGCCGGTCTGGCTAACACTTTTGGTAGGGGAGTAATGACTAATAGTTTTACTGATTATCGCAATACAGACATATTTTTAATTATTGGATCCAACCCGGCCGAAGCTCACCCCATTGCCATGCGCCACATTGGCAAGGCCCTGGCAAAAGGAGCCAAGATGATTGTCGTTGACCCGAGGTTTACTAAAACAGCGTCCAAGGCAGATCTTTACGTTCCTTTACGTCCGGGTACAGACATCGCTTTTCTTTACGGTCTGATAAACTACGCCATTGAAAATGATCTTTACCAACGCGAGTATGTGCTTAACTATACCAACGCTTCTTACTTAATCAGTCCTGACTATAGTTTTGCAGATGGCATTTTTTCCGGTTTAGAGGAAAAAAACGGCAAACTGACCTATAACAATGCCAGCTGGGCTTACCAGAAAGACGGCGATAACATTAGGAAGGACCCCACTTTACAGGATCCCCGGTGCGTCTGGCAAATTATGAAAAAGCATGTCTCCCGCTACGACATAAAAACGGTCAGTAATGTTACGGGAACCCCGGAAGATATTCTACAGAAAGCTTACGCTATGTATTGCGAATCGGGTAAACCGGATGTGGCAGGCAATTTAATTTACGTACTGGGAATCACCCAGCACAGTTACGGAACTCAAAACACGCGGGCAACTACCATGGTACAGCTCTTGCTGGGTAATGTAGGCATGCCCGGTGGCGGCCTTAACCCCCAGCGGGGGCAATCAAATGTGCAGGGCGCCTGTGACATGGGAATGCTGTGGAATAATATCACGGGCTATCTTAATGTTCCCGATGCAACAAAACATCCCACGTATAAGGACTATCTGGAGGTGGAAACGCCCAAGACTGGCTACTGGTCCAACAAACCAAAGTTCCTGGCCAGCCTGCTCAAGGCCTGGTACGGGGAAAAAGCCACCACAGAAAATGACTTTTGCTATGACTGGCTGCCTAAGTCAGACGGGAAAGACCATTCCCACATGTCTTCCTATGCCTCCCTGGCGGAAGGACATATTAAAGGTGTCTTTTGCTGGGCTGAAAATCCTTCCGTAGCCGGGCCGGATGCTTCTCACGAGGCCAAGGCCCTGGAAAACGCGGACTGGATGGTCTGCATTGATTTGTTTGAGAACGAAACAGCCGCTTTCTGGAAGCGTCCTGGAGTAAACCCGGCGGATATAAAAACGGAGGTTTTTCTGCTGCCGGCAGCTCACAGATACGAAGCAGAGGGCACGAGAACAAACAGTTCACGC